>NZ_JBCLVJ010000008.1:0-659323 GCF_048537925.1 Gordonia sp. CPCC 205515
CAGTGTATCGCGGGCCTCCGACAAGTTCGGATGGCTCCGATCGGGCACCTGTGGGCGATCGGAATTGTCGGTGGCGAGCGTTATGGTTTGTATCGGGTCAAGGAGGAAGGCCTGACGGAGAGGCAGTTCAGCGCAGCACATTTGACGCGTACCCGATGAAAGTCGGGACTGCGCATGCTCTTTGAGAACTGAATAGTGTGACAGAAAGGTGTCGGGGTTGCCGGCCCGACCAGTGGCGGTCGGGTCGGCAGCCGGGTCCCGGAAGCAGCGCGCCGGGCGATGCGCCCAGACGGCGAGGCGGGCCGGCGGGGGCCGATAGCAACGTAACGCTGCAAGGTCGATCCAGGGTTGGAACAGGCGGAACTCAGACAGGCTGCGTGAGTTGCTGTCGCAGGTCCTTTTTCAGGATCTTACCGGTGACGTTCTTGGGTAGGGCGTCGACGAACTCCACTCGCCGGGGCACCTGGTATCCGCCGAGATGCGCGCGGCAGGTCGCGATGATGCCTGCGGCCACCGCGTCGAGGTCGCCAGTGATCTCGGGACGGAGGACGACCACGGCGCAGACGACCTCGCCCCACGTCTCGTCGGGGATGCCGACGGCTGCGGCCTCGGCGACCGACGGGTCCCGGTAGAGCGCCTGTTCGACGGCCAGGGACGCGACGTTCTCACCGCCGCTGATGATCATGTCTTTCTTGCGGTCGACGATGTAGACGAAGCCCTCCTCATCCTGTCGGGCGAGGTCGCCGGTGCGCAGCCAGCCGTCGGTGAATGTGGCGGCGGTTGCCTCCCGATTGCGCCAGTAGCCGGACATGATCTGATCGCCGCGCAGGATCATCTCGCCTATCTCACCGCGGGCCACATCGCGCAGCTCGTCGTCGACGATGCGAACATCGGCGAGCCGCATGGGTTTTCCGGCCGCGGCAAGCAGGTGTGTTTCGCCGGCAGCGGCGCGGCGATGCGTCTCCTCGTCGAAGTGCAGGACGTTGCCTCCGGTTTCGGTCATGCCCATGCCCTGATAGAAGTCGACGCCGAGGCGCTCGAGTCCCTCGCGGAGCACTGCCGCCGGAATGGCCGACGACCCGTAGCCGATTGCCTGAAGCGTGCTCAGGTCGTGGTCGTCGAGGGTGGGATCCTTGAGCAGGAAATTGATCATCGTCGGCGCGAGGCCGGTTTGGGTGACTTGCCATTCGCCGACGAGTCGGAAGAAGGTGGCGTTGTCGTAGGCCCGCAGAATGCCGACCGTGGTACCCAGCAGATGATTGATGAGGTTCACGTAGCCACCCACGTGGCACAGCGGGAAACAGAAGAGGAAGACCGTGTCCTCGGGGATGTTCCACTGCATCGCCGACGACGTCACACCTGCAACGAGATTGCGGTGAGACAGCATGACACCCTTGGGTTTTCCGGTGGTTCCGCTCGTGTAGACCAGCCACGCCAGATCGTCGGGATCGGGGCGGATGGCCGGTTCGTCCGCGGCGGCGCCGCCGACGAACGACGACCACGCGGTCGCCGGGTCGTCGCCGTCGATCACGACGATCTCGTGGACGGTGGTCAGGCGGTCGCGGATGTCGTCGAGAACAGTCGACAGCTCCTTCGACACGATGAGCACCGATGCGCCGGAATCCTCCACGAGCTCGGCGATCTGGTCGGGATGCAGCCGAAAGTTGAGGATCGTCAATGCCATTCCGGCCATCGGGATGCCGTAGTAGCAGTCGAAGTACTCGGTGCAATTGGTCGAGAGCACGGCCACCCGATCGCCTGGTGCGGCGACACCGAGCAGCGCGTTGGCCAGGCGCCGGCTGCGGTCGCGCAATTGGCCGTAGGTGACGGTCTCGTCCTCGAACCGCACCGCGATTCGGTCAGGATGTTTCCGTGCGCCGTAGTCGACGATGTCGCTGACCAACATTCAGACCACCGCCGCCCGGGTCTGGTTGTTGAGGACCAGTCCCGGTCGCGGCCACTCGAACCGCAGAAGCTTGCCGGTGCTCGACGCCGTCACGTAGGCGGTACGCATGTCCTCGCCGCCCCAGCAGATGTTGGTGATGCCGGGGTCGCCGTCGGTGTCGATCTCGACGAACTCCACCAACTCGCCCTCGGGGCTGATGACACAGATGCCCGGTGTGGCCAGCGAAGCGACGCAGACGTTGCCGTTCGCCTCCACGCCGAGGGAGTCGAAGTAGCGGAAATCGCCGGAGCCCCACAGGAAGTTGGCGTCGCCGGAACCGGCGAGGGTGCGACCGCCGACGATCTCGCCCGGCGCGACGACCTCCCACCACCACACCCGCGCGGTGTAGGTTTCGCTGACGTAGAGCCGGGTGCCATCAGGGGAGAGGCCGATGCCGTTGGGGGCGTTCATGTCTCCGGCCACCTGAGTGATCGAGGAGCCGTCGGCGGCGCAGTGGAAGATCCGGCCGCGATCGGCGACGTCGGCGTTGGACTTGCCGTGATCGGTGATGTAGCAACCCCCGTGGGCGTCGAACACGATGTCGTTGGGTCCCCGCAGCGAGCTGCCATCGCAATGGGTGTAGACCGTCTCGACCGCGCCGGTCTCGAGGTCGACGGCCTGCAGGCTGCCCGTCGTGTAGTCCTCCGGGGTGCCACCGGCGAAGGCATACGGGCCGACCTCGAAGCGGTTGAGGCCGCCGCTGTTCGCGATGTACACGCGTCCGTCCGGCCCGATGGCCGCACCGTTCGGGCCGCCGCCGAGATCGGCGACCACCGATCGGGTGCCGTCCGCGGTGACACGGGTCAAGGTCTTGCGGTGGATCTCCACCACCAGTGCGTCGCCGTTGGGCAGGGCGACCGGTCCTTCGGGGAACAGGAGGCCGGTGGTGACAACATCAAAATCAAGGGTGCTCACGCGGGTCGCTTTCTGTGACGTGACAGTCATGTCATGTTTGCGGAATGATTGTGACCTGGGGCACTGGATGATGTCAACAGGGACAATGGCAAGACGGCAGACCGCGACCCCCACGCCGGAGAAGGGATGGACCGACGATGACCGCAGAGCGGACACCCCGGGTCGCGTTCGTCGGAGGTCAGGTGTGGACCGACGGATTCAGCAGTTCACGCGCCCTCGATGTCCTCATCGGCGGAGGGCAGATCCTCGACGTGGCGCGTCGCGGCGAACTGGACACGGGTGGCGCGGAAGTTCATGACATCTCCGGCAAGCTCCTCACGCCGGGCTTCCAGGACGCGCACATCCACCCGGCGACCGGTGGCCTTGACCTGTTGTCGTGCGATCTGTCCGGACTCCAGACACCCGACGAGGTGTACGCGGCGATCCGCGACTACGCCGCCAGTCACCCGGATCAGCCGGCGATCACCGGGGGTGGGTGGAACCGAGACGTCTTCGGTGTGGCCGGACCTTCGCGATTCACGCTCGACACCCTCGTCGGCGACCGGCCTGCGTTTCTGAGTCCGGCCGATCGACACGGTGCTTGGGTCAACTCGGCGGCGATGGCGGCCGCTGGAGTCTCCGACTCCACACCGGACCCGGATGCCGGGTCCTTCACTCGTGACGGGCGGGGCGTCCTGACGGGGATGATCGAGGAGGGTGCGCTGTCGGTCGTCAAGGCGGCCATACCGAGACGTTCCGACGCGGAGCTCGTGGCCGCCGCGCTCGCTGCCCAGGACCACCTCCTCGGGTTCGGGGTGACCTCGGTGCAGGATGCGATCGTCGGCACCGGGCTGGGCATGGACGATATGCTCCCTGCCTATCGGAAGCTGTTGGTGGACGATGACTTTCGACTTCGACTCACTGCGGCGCTCTGGTGGGATCCCGGCCGGGGCGTGGAACAGATCGCTGACCTGGTCGAGCGTCGCCGGGTGCTCGAGTCGGTGGCCGGCCCCGAGCGGGTCATCGCAGACATGGTCAAGATCATGGTGGACGCGACCGGTGTCGTCTTCCTGGGCGAGGACGAACTCCGCGACGCCACGGTGGCGCTCGACGCGGCTGGGTTCAACGTGCATTACCACTCCTACGGTGACGCCACCACGCACCGGGTGCTCAATGCCGTCGAGACCGCGATCGCGGGGAACCCACCGCGCAAACGCCGCCATCAGATCGCCCATCTGATGGTCATTGCCGAAGACGACTTCGCGCGGTTCGCCCGCCTGGGTGTCACGGCGAATGTGCAGGTGTTCTGGGGTGACATCCCGGTTCATCCCGTGATGATCGCTCACGCGACCATGACGGAGGACCCGCATCGGCGGGAGTACGCCTTCGCCCGCCTGCAAGCAGCCGGGGCCCGCTTGGCCGCAGGCAGTGATTGGCCGGTGACGACGGCAGACCCCCTGGCGGCGGCTCGATCCTCGGTCCGTCGACCCAGCCGCGGAGAATCCAAGAGCGTCGACGAACTCGATCGGCTGGATCTGCAAGCCGTATTCGGTGCTTACACAGTAGGTTCTGCCTTCGTCAACGGGCGGGCCGATACGACGGGCCGGATCGCCCGGGGGTTCGTGGCGGACGTGGCAGTTTTCGACCGGGACGTGTTCCAGGGCGATGAAGCGTTGAACAACGCGGTGGTCGACGAGGTGTGGATCGGTGGTCTACGGGTTACGCACCCACCGACCGCTGGCGCAGAGCAGGGCCTTGCCGGTGGGTGAGCTGGCGACCGAGTAGGCGCCCGAGCATCCGGCGCCGGCGCGGCGGGTGACCGGATCGACACGCCCGGTGCGCACCCAACTGAGGGCGCGGCCGGTGTTGGCGCAGACGGTGGGCTGCTTGGCCGTGGTGTAGCGCAGGTTGCCGATCTCGTTGCCGCTGCAACTGCGGCCGATGGCGGGTGTGGAGGCGTGAGCGGTGGCCGGGGCCAGCGCGACGAGGGTGCCGGCGGCCGCGAGAGCGGACAGTCCGGCAGCGATTCTGGTCTTCATCCGCCGAAGTATATCGGCCATGCGGCGCAGGTCATTTCATGTAGTCCAGATGACCGACAGCCGGTGTCGCGCACGAGTAGCGTCGTGGCTGTGCCACGTCCCGAGACATCGCCCGGTGCGGTCTGGCGGCGGATCGGGGCGTTGGCCGCGATCGCCGCTGTCGTCGGCGGCTCGTTCTGGCTCAAGACCCGCGACGATGGCAACCACTGGGACGACGTCGACGTCGGCCAATGCGTCAGCGGATTCGAGAGCCCCGTCGTGCGGCAGATGATGGGCGGTGGCTATTCGTCGAACACCGCCCTGGACTGTTCGTCACCCAAGGCCAATTACGTGGTGATCTCGCAAAACTTCGACACGCACATCACCTGCCCCGACGGCGACAAGGACAAGACCGCCAACGGCCGATATGTCATGAAGCACTTCGACGGTCGGCGATCCACGTCGTCCACCTTCCACGGTGCGATGTGTCTGGCGCCGAACCTGCATGTGGGTCGCTGCTATTCGCCGGGCGAGGATCGTGGAGGCCTGGTGTCGTCGGTCGACGAGTGCCACCTGTTGACCTGGCAGGTGACCCGCCGGATCGACGGCGTCTCCGACATCAATCGGTGTGCGCCGGCCACCGGACTCGTTCTGTCACAACCGCCGGTGACCTACTGTGAGGTCGTCTATGACGATCAGGCGGTGCCGGAATCGATGCGGAAGTTTTCGAAGGCGAAGCCGCCGCCTGCGGGATGACTGCCGCCGACGGTGCTGCGGTCACATCGAGCGGGCAGACACCCAGCGACCACGATCGCACATGAGGCCCTTGCCCTGGGGACTGCGGGCGAGCCGGAAGGTCTTCCCCGAACAGGGGGTTCCGGCGTGGCGCACCTTCGGGTCGACCTTGACGGTGCGCACCCACTTGTAGCCGCCGCTGTGTCCGACATAGACGCAGAGCGTCGATTGGTGACCCGAGGTGTAGCGGAGATTCCCGGATTCGGCGGGGCTGCAATGCTTGCCGATGACCGGGGTGCTGGCGTGGGCGGCGGCGGGCGCGATGGTGAGGAATGCGCCGGCCGCGGCAACGGCGGCGATGGCAGTACCGAAGCGGGTCTTCATGATCGAGAAGTGTACGGAGACGTCATCGGAGCTCACGACGCCTGTCGGCCGCGTGAACGACGGACGGTTATTCTCAGGCGAGGACGAGACGACGCGACTCGACGCGTGAGACCGCGGCGAGCAGTTGAGCTTCGCGGTCGGCGACATCGTCGACGTGCCGGGTGATCGGCAGCAGTTCGGTGACGACGTCGGTGCCACTGACCGAGAAGCCGTGGGCCTTGACCCATTCGAGGGTGAACTGGAGGGCAGCGCGATCAGCAGTCATGACAGAGTCCTGGGGTACCGGGGGGTTGGGCTGGACAGCATTTCAGACCCGACTGCGAGCAGCGGGCCTGAAATCGGTGCGCGATACAGGGATTGAACCTGTGACCTCTTCCGTGTCAGGGAAGCGCTCTCCCGCTGAGCTAATCGCGCGGGCTTATTAAGTTGGTGCTTATGGAGGCGGCGACGGGAATCGAACCCGTGTGCACGGCTTTGCAGGCCGTTGCCTCACCACTCGGCCACACCGCCACTTGCGAGAGGACTCGCACCGAGCGGATGACGGGATTCGAACCCGCGACCCTCACCTTGGCAAGGTGATGCGCTACCAGCTGCGCTACATCCGCGTGGTCGGGAGCTGATCTTGTGGATCTTTTGTTGCTCTCGACGCGATGAGGAACATTATCCGACTCAACACCGGATGCCAAATCGCCTGGTCAGCGACCTGAGTGGGCTGAGAGCGAGCTGTCGGGGACGTGCATAGGAGGCGATTTGGGGAACCGGCTACCCAGTGTGTAATCTTCTACCTCGTGCACAGGCGCTCGGCGCCTCGCGCGGTCCCGTGGCTCAGTGGAAGAGCGTCCCGTTCACACCGGGAAGGTCGCTGGTTCGATCCCAGCCGGGACCACAGTATCGCGCACTACCTCCCGAAATCAGGACCTGGCGTTCGCCGGTCCTGATTTTGCATTCAAGCGTGCTCGGCATGTCGACGACCGATTGGTGCCATGCTTTTCGTGACGGAGGTCACGAGATGCGCGGACAATGGACCCATACTCGGCATGGTGCGTGGCTGTTCGTCGCGCTGGCGATTCTGTGCGGATGCTCGTCGACGCCCTCATCCGGCCCCTCGTCGGCCAACTCGTCCGCCGTGGCCACTCCCGTGCAGTTCACGCCGATCGTGATGAAAGTGCTGTCGAGCCCGCGGTGGTTCACCGGAACCGACGGTCGCATCCACGTCGTCTACGAGTTGCAGCTCTCCAACGGCTTCCCGGTACCTGCCACCGTGAAGAAGGTTGCCGTGCGGAACGCAGCAACGGGAACGGAGGTGACAACTCTTTCGGGCGAACGGCTTCGGGCCGCGATGTCGCTGCAGTCCACGCCGACGACCCCCACCGTTGAGCTACCCCCGTCGACCGTCGGAATGCTGTGGCTCGACGTCGAATTCGACAGCTCGGCAAAGATCCCCCGGCGACTCGATCACTCACTCACCGTCGCGGTGCCGCCGGGGCTACCGGTGTCCGAGACCACCACGTACACCGGGGCGCCGGGTGACGTTGTGAGTACGCCGCCAACCGTTATCGGACCGCCACTGGGCGGCACCGGCTGGATGGCTGTCGGCAGCTGCTGCGACGGACCGCACCGCCGGGCAGCCCAGCCCATCAACAACGCGCTGTGGCTCGCCCAGCGATTTGCCATCGACTTCAACAAGATCAACCCGACCGGACTGCTGGCCTCCGGCGATCCCGGCCGCAACGAGAATTGGTACACCTACGACCAGCCCGTGCTGGCCGTCACCGACTCGGAGGTGGTGGCGGTCGAGAACACACTCCCCGATCAGATCCCCGACAAACCTGCCCCGGTCACCATCGACGACGCCGATGGCAACTACGTCATTCTGAAACTCGGCGACGGTAGGTACGCGTTCTATGCCCACCTGAAGCCGGGGTCGGTCACCGTCAAGGCCGGTGAACAGGTCAGTACGGGCCAGGTCATCGCGCACACCGGAAATTCCGGTAGCTCGCGGGAACCCATCTGCACTTTCAGCTCATGGACCAACCGTCGGCACTCGTCGCAGACGGTCTACCCTTCGAGTTCCACTCCTTCACCCTCGCCGGTCGCGGTCCGGCGCTCGAGGAGTTGATCGCGCTCAACCCGGCGACCCAGTCCGTGCCGCTCGATACTGCCGTCACCGGTCCGCGGACCGACCAACTGCCGCTCGGCCGCGACGTCGTCGACTTCTGTTGCGGGTGATTCAACAAATAGCGTGCAGATTCCGCGCCGGAGTCGCACTCTCACATGGTGAGTATTGCGCCGAATCTCATCCCGATCGCCCCTCTCATCGGTAGCTGGACCGGCCCCGGTCGGGGGGAGTACCCGACGATCGATTCATTTGACTACACCGAGACGATCGTCATCGAGGACATCGGTAAACCCTTCCTTTTCTACCGTCAGCGCACCCGATCGCCGGACGGCCGCGCGCTCCACACCGAATCGGGATTCCTCCGGGTGCCGGCGCAGGGGATCATCGAGTTCACCCTCGCGCAGCCGACCGGGCACACCGAACTGTGCGCGGGCGTCCTGGAAGTCGTCGACGGGGTCCTCGAACTCACCATGACGGGAGCCGTCTTGGGATCAGCGTCGGCCAAAGCGGTGGAGGCCACCGAACGTCGATACCGTCTGGATGGCGACACCCTGCGCACCGACTTCGCGATGGCAGCGGTCGGCGTGCCGCTGACCCATCACCTCACCTCGGATCTGCGCCGCGATTGATCCCGATTTCCGCGCACGTGTGGCCACCGCCATCGCGTACCGTCGGTCGGTATGACTCGTGCTGATGTGGAAGCGCCCGCGGTACTCACCTCCAGTGGCCAGGTCTCCGGACGGATCACCGACGGGATTTCTTCCTACCTCGGAATCCCTTATGCGGCACCGCCAGTAGGTGAGTCGGCCTTTGCCGCGCCGGCGCCTCCCGCCGGATGGGACGGCGTTCGGCCGGCCACCGAGTACGGGCCGACGGCGCCCCAGGTCGACTATCCGGCCCCGATCGCGGCGCTGCTCGACAATGTGATCGTCCTCGGCGAGGACTACCTCAATCTCAACGTGTGGACCCCGGACCCGAGCGCCGGCGGGCGATTGCCGGTGATGGTGTGGATTCACGGCGGCGCGTTCACCCGGGGCTCCAATCGCCTCGAGATGTACGCCGGGGACACGTTCGCGCGCGACGGCGTCGTCTGCGTCGGGATCAACTATCGGCTCGGCACCGCGGGATTCGCATCGATCGAGGGCGCGCCGGACAACCGTGGGCTGCTCGATCAGATCGCCGCGCTGGGGTGGGTACGCGACAACATCGCGGCGTTCGGCGGCGACCCCGACAATGTGACCGTCTTCGGCGAGTCCGCGGGGGCGATGAGCGTCGCATCGTTGCTGGCGTCACCACTCGCCACCGGTCTGTTTCAACGCGCGATCATGCAGAGCGGCAACGGTTCCGCCGCCGCAGATCCCGCCGACGCACGCAAGGTCACCGCGCGGATGGCGCAGATTCTCGAGGTCGATCCGACCGTTGACGCGTTCGGCCGCCTCAGCGTCGACCAGGTGCTGCGCGCGCAATCGACGGTGGCGCTGGAGTTGATGCTCGATCCGGACCCCGAGGTGTGGGGGCCGACGGTGGTCGACGTCGGTATGGGCATCATGTCGCAGTTCCCGGTCGTGGACCGCGAGGTCCTCACCGCGAGCCCGCACGAAGCCATAGCCGCCGGTGCCGGTGCCGGCATCCCGCTGCTGGCCGGTTGGAATGCCGACGAGTTCCGGTTCTTCATGGCCGGGACCGGCGGGGCGCAGGCCGTCACCGAGGAGGCCGCGGCGGCCATTCTCGGGCGCGGACCCGGTGGCCTCGACTATCTCCGCAGTCGCCTCGACGCCGGGGCGAGTCCAGGGGACGCGGTCAGCGAAGCGCTCACCGCACGGGCGTTCTCGTCGCCGACGACGGCGATCGCCGAATCTCGGCCCGCCGGCTCGACGCACCTGTACGAGTTCGGCTACCGCAGCCCGCAGGCCGACATCCAGGCCGGCCATGCGGTGGAGATCCCGTTCGTCTTCGACCGCCTCGCCACCGCCCATGCGTTGATCGGGCCCGAGCCCGACCAACGCATCGCCGACGAGATGCACCGCGCGTGGGTGAGTTTCGCGACCACCGGAGATCCGGGGTGGTCGGCTCATCAGGCAACCAGTGATGTGCGGCGGTTCGTGTGAGCGCGTTCAGCTGAACGTCCACTACGGGAGGTGCGCTCCAACCGCAAGGGCGCGGACCTCAATCGCAATTACGGCCGAAAGCACTCATCGAAGTCGCTCCACCGCCTGAAACGTTCAGCGGAACGCGGTGCGCCGGCATCGACGCGCGGGCACCTCCGCGCGCCGCCCGGCCAGACGCGGTCTCGACGGGTAAGTTCGCATCGTGCTGGCCGACGCCACCATTCACGAGGGGAGTCGATCGGTCACGCCCCGAATCTCCGGGTGGGTCGTCGGGGTTGCCGCGATTGCCGCAATCGGGGTGATCGTCTGGCACATAACCGCTTTCCCGATCAGCAATCCGCTCTACGGGCTGTTCCAGAACAACACCGACCTCCGGGTGTATCGCGCCGGCGCGCAGACCGTCCTCGACGCGGACCCGCTGTACGCCAAGCCGGTGTTGTGGGATCTGGACTGGACCTACCCGCCGTTCTCGGCGATCGTGCTCGTCCCCTTTGCGCTGGTGAGCCAAGCGGTGGCAAACGTGATCTGGTGGAGCGCGACGTTTCTCGCGCTCATCGCCACTATTGTGCTCAGCTTTCGCAGCCTCGGGTATCGGCTCGACGGTCGCCTCGCCGTCTTCTCGGTGCTGCTCGCGATCTGCTCGACGGCCCTTGAACCGGTCCGGACCACGATCTGGCTGGGTCAGATCAACATCTTCCTGATGTTGCTGATCCTCGCGGATCTGGTGCTGCTGGACATGATTCGCCCGAACTCCCGACTCCGCGGCATCGGCGTGGGCCTCGCTGCGGGTATCAAACTCACGCCCGGATTCTTCGTGGTCTACCTGCTCGCGACCCGACGATGGCGAGCAGCGGCGACCGCGGTCGTGGCCTTTGCCGCCACGGTGGTCGTCGGCTTCGCGATCGTGCCGCGCGACTCGTGGCAGTACTGGACCCACGACATCGTCCGCGCTGCCCGGATCGGCCGCGTCGATTCACCCGCCAATCAGTCGGTGCACGGCTTCATCTGCCAGATGCTGGCGTACTTCGACGTCCGCCGGTTCGCGCACCCGGCGCCCGGTGGTCCGGTCTTCGCGGCGCCGGCATGGATGTGGGTGCCGGTGGCACTGATCGCCGCGGCGCTCGGCATCTGGGCTGCGGTGGTCGCGCATCGTCGCGGTCAGGAATTGCTGGCGGTGACCATCGTCGGCATGACCGCGTCGACGGTCTCGCCGTTCTCGTGGGGCCACCACTGGGTGTGGTTCGTGCCGCTGTTCGTGGTCGCCTTCGACTTCGCCTACCGCGGTCTGGCACTCGGCCGAGGGGAGTGGTGGCGGTGGCTGGCGCCGGCGACGATAGTGACCCTGTCCTTCACCTGGTGGCATCACTGGTGGGACAGTGGGCCGCGCCTCACCTCCGATCACGCCATCGCGCTCGGCCTGTTCATGCAGCCGCGCTGGCCGGATCCGCAGTGGTACGACCGGCTCGTCGTGATGGTCTCCGCCGGGTGTTATCCGCTGATCCTGCTGCTGACCATCATCGTGACGCTCGTCGCCGCGCGCCGCAGCGATGTCCGATCTGGGTAACCTCGAAGGTATGTGGAAGAAGCTGCGGCTCTGGGCCCGTCAGCGGCGCTACCTCATCCGCCGCGACCCGAAACTGCATCTCATCTATCGCATCGCCGTCGGGGTCGTCGGCACCCTCGTGCTCGCCGCCGGCATCGTCGCGATCCCGTACCCGGGTCCCGGTTGGCTCATCGTCTTTCTCGGCCTGGGCATTCTCGCCTCGGAGTTCGAGTGGGCGCACCGACTGCTGAAGTTCGCGCGCAGCAAGTACGACGCCTGGATGGACTGGATCAAGCGGCAGAACAAGGGCGTGCAGGGTGCGGTGTGGATGGGCACCGCGGCCATCGTCCTCGTCACGCTGTGGCTGATCGGCGCGCTGAACTTGGTTGCCGGATGGTTCAACATCGACGCGCAGTGGCTGGCCAGCCCCATTCTCGGCTGAGCACCCGTGCGCGGATACCATCTAGGACGACCCATACCTACACCCTGAGGAGCAACCCGTGCCCGACGACGTCTCGGTGACCAGACCCGCCACGATCCGTGTGCCGGCCGGGACCACCGCGGGCACCGCGCTGCGTGAGCACGACCTGCCGAACAAGGGACCCGAAGCCGTCGTCGTGGTTCGTGACGCGGGCGGGCAGTTGCGTGACCTGTCCTGGGCGCCCGACCTCGAGACCGAGGTCGAGGTGGTCGCCGCCAACACCGAGGCCGGCCGCAGCGTCATCCGTCACTCGTGCGCACACGTGCTGGCGCAGGCGGTGCAGGACCTGTTCCCGGACGCCAAGCTCGGCATCGGCCCGCCCATCAAGGACGGCTTCTACTACGACTTCGACGTCACCGAACCCTTCACCCCCGAGGATCTCAAGAACCTCGAGAAGAAGATGAAGCAGATCATCAAGTCGGGGCAGCGGTTCTCCCGTCGGGTCTACGCGTCCAAAGACGAGGCGAAGGTGGAACTCAGCTCGGAGCCGTTCAAGCTCGAGCTGATCGACGACAAGGGTGCCATCGACGACAAAGAGGTCATGGAGGTCGGCGGCACCGAACTGACCGTCTACGACAACCTCAATCCGCGCACCGGCGAAATGATCTGGTGCGACCTGTGCCGTGGCCCGCATGTCCCGACGACGAAGTACATCGCCGCGTTCAAGCTCACCCGCAGTTCGGCCGCCTACTGGCGCGGCGACCAGGACAATGCCGACCTGCAGCGCATCTATGGCACCGCATGGGAATCGGCCGAGGCCCAGGACGAGTACCTCGAACTGCTCGCCGAGGCCGAACGGCGCGACCATCGCAAGCTCGGCGTCGAACTCGACCTGTTCAGCTTCCCGGACGAACTCGGTTCCGGTCTGCCGGTGTTCCACCCCAAGGGCGGGATCATCCGCAAGGAACTCGAGGACTATTCGCGCAAGCGGCACAGCGAGTCGGGCTACGAGTTCGTCAACACCCCGCACATCACCAAGAGTCATCTGTACGAGGTGTCCGGGCATCTGGAGTGGTACGCCGACGGGATGTTCCCGCCGATGCAACTCGACGCCGAATACAACGAGGACGGCTCGGTGCGGAAGCCGGCACAGGACTACTACCTGAAGCCGATGAACTGCCCGATGCACAACCTGATCTTCGCGTCACGCGGACGCTCGTACCGAGAACTGCCGTTGCGGCTCTTCGAGTTCGGATCGGTCTATCGCTACGAAAAGTCCGGCGTCATCCACGGGTTGACTCGTGTCCGCGGCATGACCCAGGACGACGCGCACATCTACTGCACGCGCGAGCAGATGCGCGACGAACTGCGCTCGCTGCTGAACTTCGTGCTGGATCTGCTCAAGGACTACGGACTCGACGACTACTACCTCGAGCTGTCCACCAAGGACCCGAAGAAGTACGTCGGCGACGACGAGTCGTGGGAGATCGCCACCAACACCCTCGCCGAGGTCGCTCGCGAATCCGGCCTCGACCTGGTGCCCGATCCGGGTGGCGCAGCCTTCTACGGACCCAAGATCTCGGTCCAGGTCAAGGATGCGCTCGGGCGCAACTGGCAGATGTCGACCATCCAGCTCGACTTCAACCAGCCGGCTCGCTTCGATCTCGAATACACCGGGAATGACGGCGCCAAGCATCAGCCGGTGATGATTCACCGCGCGCTGTTCGGCTCCATCGAACGGTTCTTCGGCGTCCTCACCGAGCACTACGCGGGCGCCTTCCCGGCGTGGCTCTCGCCGGTGCAGGTGGTGGGTATTCCGGTCGCCGAGGCGTTCGCGGACCATCTGCAGGGTGTCGTCGACAAGCTCAAGAGTGCGGGCATCCGTGCCGAGGTCGACTACTCCGACGACCGGATGCAGAAGAAGATCCGCAACCACACCACCGGCAAGGTGCCGTTCATGCTCCTCGCCGGTGAACGCGACGTCGAGGCAGGCGCGGTGAGCTTCCGGTTCCGCGACGGCACGCAGGTCAACGGCGTGGCGGTCGATCGGGCCGTCGAGCTGATCGCCGATTGGGTTGCCCAGCGCCGCAACGATTCTCCGACCGCAGAGGCCATCAGCGCGGATGTGACCGGTGGCTGAGGACGACAATCGGGTGATCCGCGACTGCGGCACCGGCGACGCCGATCGGCTGCAACGGCTGTGGAGTCCGCACCGGATGACCTACATCACCGCCGACCCGCCTCCGTCGTCGAAGGCGACCGGGCATCCGTTCCTGGACATCCCGCTGATGTCGGACGAGGACGGGCTGATCGTGGCGCGCGGCGAGACTGTGTACGCGGTGCTCAACCTGTACCCGTACAACCCGGGGCACACCATGATCGTGCCGTATCGGCAGGTCGCCGATCTCGAGGCGCTCACGCCTGCCGAATCGGCCGAATTGATGTCGTTCACGCAGCGGATGATCCGCACCATCAAGTCGGTGTCGAACCCGAACGCGTTCAACGTCGGCCTCAACCTCGGCTACGCCGCGGGCGGCTCGCTGGCCGAGCACCTGCACCAGCACATCGTGCCCCGGTGGATCGGGGACGCGAACTTCATCACCGTCGTCGGCGAGACCAAGGTGATGCCGCAGCTGCTGCGGGACACCCGTGCGTTGCTGTCGCAGGCCTGGACCGAGCAGGCGTGACATGCTGAGCATCCTCGGCCGCGCATCGGTCTCGAAGGTGACGCTGCCGATCGGCCGAGCGCTGCTGAAGACCGGACTCACCCCCGACATCATGACGTTGCTCGGTACCGCGGTCACCATCGCCGCCGCGGTCACCCTGTTCCCGATGGGGCACCTGTTCATCGGCACGCTGGTGATCTGGGCATTCGTCATGTTCGACATGCTCGACGGTGCGATGGCCCGCGCCCGCGGCGGCGGCACCCGCTTCGGCGCCGTGCTCGACGCGACCTGCGACCGTGTCGCCGACGGCGCGATCTTCGCCGGCCTCGCGTGGTGGTGCGCGATCACCGAACCGCATCACCTGCTGCTGGTTGCCACCCTGATCTGCCTGGTTACCTCGCAGGTGATCTCGTATGCCAAGGCGCGCGCGGAGGCGAGCGGGCTCTACGGCGACGGCGGCTGGATCGAACGGCCCGACCGGCTGATCATCGTGCTCGTCGGTTCCGGTCTCACCGGCCTCGGGCTGTCCTGGGCGATCCACATCGCGATGTGGGCGCTGGCGATCCTGTCCGTCATCACCGTCGGACAGCGCATGTGGTCGATCTACACCTCACCCGGCGCCCGCGAGCTGATTCCATTGACGCCTGCCGCTGATACCTCCACCGACACCCCGGGAGCCACCGCTGACGATGAGTGACCTGACCGGAAAACTCACCGAGATGGGCTACGCGGCCGGCTGGGCTGCCGTGCGCCACGCGCCGGACTCGCTGGCGCGCAAGCTGTTCGACGAGGCCGGCGGCTTCTTCGGGAAACGCAACGGGGGACCGGCCCAGCTGCGTCGTAACCTCGCCCGGGTCGTCGGCACCACCCCGGAAGAGGTCCCCGACGACCTGATGGTGGCCTCGATCCAGTCCTACTCGCGCTACTGGTACGAAGCGTTCCGGCTGCCGGCGATGGACCCGATCGAGGCGGCGGCGAGTGTTGTCGTGCCCGCGGAGGATCAGGCCCGCCTCGATGCCGCGATGGCCCGGGGCAAGGGGGTCATCCTGGCGTTACCGCACAGCGGGAACTGGGACATGTGTGCGGTGTGGCTGGTGCAGAACCGTGCGTCGGCGACGGTGGTCGCCGAGCGTGTCGAACCGGAATCACTGTTCCAGCGCTTCGTCGCCTTCCGCGAGGCCATCGGCATCGAGGTGCTGCCGTTGACCGGTGGCGAGCAACCGCCGTTCGAGGTACTCAAACAGCGACTGCGCGACAACAAGATCATCGGGCTGCTCGGCGAACGAGACCTCGCACATCACGGGGTGCCGGTCACCTTCTTCGGTGAACCGACCCGGATGCCCGCCGGTCCGGCGCTGCTCGCCATGGAGACCGGCGCCGCCCTGTTGCCGATCCATCACTGGTTCCTCGATGCCCCCCGATCACAGATCTCCTGCGGCGAACCCATCGACCCGTCCGGCGGCCTCGAGGCCACCACTCAGGCGCTGGCCGACGCGTTCGCTGCGAAGATCGCCGAACACCCTCAGGATTGGCATATGTTGCAGCCACTCTGGGAGGCCGACTGGTCGGCAGAACGCCGTGCCCGGATCGAGAACGGACCGGAGCCGACGCGGTGAAGATCGGCATGGTGTGCCCGTACTCGTTCGACGTGCCGGGCGGAGTACAGGCGCACGTGGTGGAGCTCGCACGGGTGTTCATCGAGCGGGGCCACGAGGTCAGCGTGCTCGCCCCCGCCGGCCCGGACACCGAGCTGCCGGATTTCGTCGTCTCCGCGGGGCCGGCGCTGGCGATCCCGTACAACGGCAGCGTGTCGCGGTTGAACTTCAGCCCGAAAGGCTATCTTCGACTCCGGAATTGGGTCGACACGGAGAAGTTCGACGTGCTCCACGTGCACGAGCCCAACGCCCCGAGTATCTCCATGTTGTCTCTGATGGTCGCGTCCGGACCGATAGTCACCACCTTCCACACCTCGACGACGAAGTCGTTGTGGCTCACCGTCTTCCAGGGCATCCTGCGTCCGTACCACGAACGGATCGCGGGGAAGATCGCGGTCTCCGAACTGGCCCGGCGCTGGCAGATGGAGTCCCTCGGTTCCGACGCGGTGGAGATCCCCAACGGCATCGACGTCGCCGGATTTGCCGACGCGCCACCGTTGGAAGGCTTTCCGCGGGAAGGGCATTCGATCCTGTTCCTGGGGCGCTACGACGAACCGCGCAAAGGCATCGACATCCTCATGCGGGCGCTGCCGGAGATCGTCGAACAGTTCCCGGACCTGACCGTGCTCGTCGTCGGCGGCGGCAACGAGCGGGCGCTGCGTCGTCGGGCCGGTGACCTCGCCGACCATTTGGTGTTTCTCGGGCAGGTCGACGACCAGACCAAGGCGCGGGCCCTGGCGTCGGCCGACCTCTACTGCGCACCCAACCTCGGCGGGGAGAGCTTCGGCATCGTCCTCGTCGAGGCCATGGCCGCCGGAGCCGCCGTGATCGCCAGTGACCTCAACGCCTTTCGCCGCGTCCTCGACGACGGACGGGCCGGCCGGCTGGTGCCAACCGGCTCGGGCGACGACCTCGCGCAGGCGGTCATCGAACTGCTCTCCGACGACGCAACACGCGCCGAGCTGGTCGCGGCCGGTCGTCGTCGCGCGGCCCGCTACGACTGGTCGCGGGTGGCCGAGGAGATCATGCGGGTCTACGAGACGGTGACGGTGGGGACCGGCCCCGTCGTCGTCGCCGATTGACGGGGGAACGCCGATGACCTTGTCCGACACCACCATTGCGGTGCTCGCCCTCATCGTCGCGGTCGTGGTGATCGCCGCGGCCTGGGCCTTCCAGACGGCGAACCGCCTCGACCGACTCAACGTGCGCGTCGACCTCGCGCGCGGCTCCCTCGACGCCGCCCTGGAACGGCGCGCAGTGGTCACCCGGTCGATCGCAGCCGGCATGATCGCCGGCTACGACGACGAGGTGCGGGCGGCGGGACACCAGCTCGCCGCAGCCGCCGATCAGGCCGAACACGCACCGCCGGAGGCACGCGAGCAGGCCGAGAACCGGGTGTCGGCGTTGCTGGCACTCACCGATCCGGCCGGCCGGCCGCAGGGCCTGGTGGTCGAACTGGCCGACGCCGAGACCAGGGTGATGATGGCGCGCCGCTTCTACAACGACGCGGTGCGCGACACCCGCAACCTCGCCGAGCGCCGTCTGGTTCGCTGGCTGCGACTGGGTGGCACCGCCACGCTGCCGAACTACTTCGAGATCACCGAGCGGGGGGCTCCGACCGGGGACGTTGCGGACGCCTAGAATGGTCGGGACATTCCGCGAATCCGCGGGATCAGCACAACCTCAGGAGTACATCAAGTGAGTCAGATCCAGGATCCCACTGTCGGGCAGGGAACGGCCCGGGTGAAGCGCGGCATGGCCGAGATGCTCAAGGGTGGCGTGATCATGGACGTGGTCACCCCGGAGCAGGCGAAGATCGCCGAGGATGCCGGTGCGGTGGCCGTGATGGCGCTCGAGCGGGTGCCCGCCGACATCCGTGCGCAGGGCGGCGTGTCGCGGATGAGCGATCCGGACATGATCGACGGCATCATCGCCGCGGTCTCGAT
This sequence comes from Gordonia sp. CPCC 205515, assembly GCF_048537925.1. NCBI lineage: Bacteria > Bacillati > Actinomycetota > Actinomycetes > Mycobacteriales > Gordoniaceae > Gordonia > Gordonia sp. CPCC 205515. The sequence goes on from NZ_JBCLVJ010000008.1 coordinate 18,435, forward strand.
TCCGGTGATGGCCAAGGCGCGGATCGGGCATTTCGTGGAGGCGCAGGTCCTGCAGAGCCTCGGTGTGGACTACGTCGACGAGTCCGAGGTGCTGACCCCGGCGGATTACGCCAACCACATCGACAAGTGGGCGTTCACCGTGCCGTTCGTGTGCGGTGCGACCAATCTCGGTGAGGCGCTGCGTCGGATCACCGAGGGTGCGGCGATGATCCGCTCCAAGGGTGAGGCCGGCACCGGTGACGTGTCCAACGCCACCACCCACATGCGCAAGATCCGCGATGAGCTGCGTCGTCTGTCGTCGCTGCCGAAGGACGAGCTCTATGTGGCGGCCAAGGAACTGCAGGCGCCGTATGAGCTGGTGGCCGAGGTCGCCGAGGCCGGCAAGCTGCCGGTGACGCTGTTCACCGCGGGTGGCATCGCCACCCCGGCGGATGCGGCGATGATGATGCAGCTCGGCGCCGAGGGCGTGTTCGTCGGTTCGGGCATCTTCAAGTCCGGCAACCCGGCGCAGCGCGCGGCGGCCATCGTGCAGGCCACCACCTTCCACGACGACCCCGACGTGCTGGCCAAGGTGTCCCGCGGCCTGGGGGAGGCGATGGTCGGCATCAACGTCGACGAGATCCCGCAGCCACACCGGCTCGCCGAGCGGGGTTGGTAACTCTTTGCCGTAGGATCTGCTGACCATGGACGCGGCGACCATTGTGCGGGACGAGTCCCGAACCGGCACCGACACCGTTGCGGGTCTCACGCTCGACTGGGCGGCGATCTGCAACGTCGGCCGGGTCCGTGAGACCAACGAGGACGCGGCGCTGGTCCAGCCGGGCAAGTATCTGCTCGCCGACGGCATGGGCGGGCACGAGAGCGGTGAGGTCGCCAGCGAGGCGGCGTTGCTGACGTTGGCCGCGGTGCCTGCCGAGGGCGACCGCACCGAAACCCAGCTCGCACTGATCAACCTGCTCATCGAGGCCCAGGACAAGATCGGGTCCATCGACGCGTCGACGGAGCGTCGTGCCGGTACCACCGCCACCGGCGCGGTCCTCGTCACCCACGACGACGCCCCGCACTGGCTGATCGTCAACATCGGCGACTCGCGCACCTACCGCCTGCAGGGCGGAGTGCTCGAACAACTCACCGTCGACCACTCGCAGGTGCAGGAGTTCGTCGACGCCGGGTTCCTCACCCCCGAGCAGGCGCGGGTCGATCCGCGGCGCAACGTCATCACCCGCGCGCTCGGTGCAGGCATGGCCGAGCCGGAAGCCGATTTCTTCTCCATCCCCGCGCTCTCCGGCGACGTCCTGCTCGTCTGCTCCGACGGTCTGACCGGGGAACTGCCCGACGACGAGATCGCCGAGATCCTGCTGCGCGAGGAGACCGCCGAGTCCGCGGCCGACGCCTTGGTCGAGGGGGCGATCGCGCTCGGTGCGCACGACAACGTGACCGTTGTGGTCGTCCGCGTCCGGTGACCCCGCACCCGGTCAGTTACGTCGACTACTGCGGGGAACGGTTCGACCTCGATCCGGGACAGCGTTTCTCCATCGGCCGGGAAGCGGACCTGTCGGTGGACGACAACCCGTACCTGCATCGTCGATTCCTGGTGCTGCACAACGAGAATGGGCTGTGGTGGCTGACCAACCTGGGCACCCACCTGTCGGCGAGTGTGTCCGCGGGCGACGTCGGATTCTCGGCCACCCTCGGTCCGGGGGCACGGATGCCGCTGGTGTTCGGGGAGACCACCATCGTGTTCAGCGCGGGCCCCACCACCTATGAGGTCAGCGTGTACGCCGACGCACCCGCGGTGGCCTCGATCACCGAGCCGCACACGATCGGCGGCGACACCACGCGCGGTGTCCCCACCCTGACCGAGAGTCAGAAGGTGCTGATCGTCGTGCTCGCCGAGGAGATCCTGCGCCGCGACGGCACCGGTGCCAGTGCGATCCCGTCGTCGGCACAGGCTGCCGCCCGCCTGGGCTGGTCGATCACCAAGTTCAATCGCAAGCTCGACAACGTCTGCGACAAACTCGACCAACTCGGGGTCAGCGGCATGCGCGCCGGTGGTGGCAAGCTCGCCTCCAACCGCCGCACCAAACTCGTCGAGTTCGCCATCTCCTCACGCATCGTCACCCGCGACGACCTCGGCCTGATCGACGCAGAGGCGGCCCGAAACCGCGGCTGAGCTGTGTCCGAGTGGGTACTTCTACCCATCTGTGGGGTAGTTCTCCCCATCGACGGAACCAGATGCTCGGTCATAGCGTCTAACTCAATGACAGGCGGGGTAGCGGCACACCGACACCCCCGAGACGAGTGAGGACAATATGACGGTCATCGCCCACCACATTCCGGCACATCACACTGCGCATCGGCGTCAGGCCGAGGCCACCCGGCGGCGGCAAGAGGCCCTCGCTCGGCTCGCGCAGCGACGGATGCCGCTGCCCGGGCAACAGACGCCCGGCCGGCCTGCCGCCCATATGACGGTGGTCACCTCGTCGGCCACGCGCACCGCGGTCGAGGGTCCGCGCTGCACCTGCCACACCGCCTCCGGCAGCCTGCCGCGGCCGGCGCTGACCGAACGCGAGATCGAGGTGCTGCGCAGCTGGCTCAAGCTCGACTCGAAGCCGGAAGTGGCTGCCGAACTGTACATTTCGCTCGGCACCGTCAACACCCACCTCACCCGTATCCGGGCCAAGTACTCCGACGTGGGCCGCGCGGCTCCGACGAAGGCCGCGCTGGTGGCCCGCGCCGTGCAGGATGGCCTCATCTCGCTCGACGAACTCTGAGGTAGCGAGGGCATGTCTCTCAATTCCCTTTGCGGGTCTTGGCGGCTCGTTGCTCCTCTGGCGGCGTTGTCGTCGATCACGATAGCTGCCGCTATCGCTCACTCCTCCGCCTTGCCAGAGAAGCAACGATTCCGCCAATCCCTCGCAGTGGAATTGAGAGACATGCCCTAGAGTCTCCTCGTGGCAACCATCGAGGAGATCCTCCAGGTCGAGGCGATCGAGAAGGACATCTATCGGGGACACGCGTTTCCGACGCTGCTGCAGCGCACCTTCGGAGGGCAGGTTGCGGCGCAGGCCTTGGTGGCGGCGACCCGCACCGTCGACGAACAGTTCGGTGTCCACTCGCTGCACGGCTACTTCCTGCGGCCCGGCAACACCGAGAAGCCCGCGGTGTTCCTCGTCGACCGCATCCGCGACGGGCGGTCGTTTGTCACCCGGCGGGTGACCGGCATCCAGGACGGCGTGGCGATCTTCACCATGTCGGCGTCGTTCCACGTGCGCACCGACGAGGGACTCGAGCATCAGGACACGATGCCACCGGTGCCGAGCCCGGAGGAGATCGATCACGACCGGGAGACCCAGGAACGCACCAACCGGTTCCTCAAGGAGTGGCGCAACTTCGACTTCCGGATCGTGCCCCGCGATCAGATGGTGACCTCGGATCGGTACGCCGCCCAACAGCGCGTCTGGTTCCGTCACCATGACCGGTTGCCCGACGATCAGGTGTTCCACGTCTGCACACTGGCCTACATGAGTGACATGACCCTGCTCGGGTCGTCGCATGTGCCGCACCCCGATGTCGAGACCCAGGGCGCCTCCCTCGACCACGCCATGTGGTTCCTGCGGGACTTCCGGGCCGACGAATGGCTGCTCTACGACCAGACCTCGCCGTCGGCGTTCGGCGGCCGGGCGTTGACCCAGGGGCGCATCTTCGACCAGCGCGGTGCCATGGTGGCGGCGGTGACGCAGGAGGGGCTGACCCGGATCCGGCGGGATCCGTCGTGACCGCACGTCCCCGGATCGGTGTGCTCGCGCTGCAGGGCGATGTCCGCGAACATCTCGCTGCCCTGACTGCTGCCGGCGCCGACGCGACCAGCGTGCGGCGGCCGTCGGAACTCGACGAGATCGACGGCATCGTCCTCCCCGGCGGCGAATCGACGACGATGAGCAAGCTGCTCGAGACCTTCGAGTTGTTCGACCCGCTGCAGCAACGGCTGGCCGCGGGGCTGCCCGCCTACGGCTCGTGCGCCGGGATGATCCTCCTCGCCTCGACCATCCTGGACACCCGACCCGACGCCCGGCACCTCGATGCCCTCGATATCACGGTGCGCCGCAACGCTTTCGGTCGTCAGGTGGAATCCTTCGAGACCGACCTCGACGTCGTCGGCATCACCGACGAGCCGGGTGCGCAGCGGATGCGGGCGGTGTTCATCCGGGCGCCGTGGGTGGAATCGGTGACACCCGACGTCGAGGTACTCGCGCAGGTCCCCGACGGTCCGGCGGCCGGCCGGATCGTCGCGGTGCGGCAGGGGCGGGTGCTCGCGACCTCGTTCCATCCGGAGGTGACCGGCGACCGACGGGTGCATGAATACTTCGTCACCATGGTGCGCGGGTAGGATCGACGGGGTTTCACGGCGCGTACGCGCGGCACTGCTTCGGAGAGGAACATCATGAGCGGCCATTCCAAATGGGCCACCACCAAGCACAAGAAGGCCGTCATCGACGCCAAGCGCGGCAAGATGTTCGCCAAGCTGATCAAGAACATCGAGGTCGCGGCGCGTACCGGTGGCGGTGACCCGTCCGGCAACCCGACGCTTTACGACGCGATCCAGAAGGCCAAGAAGAGCTCGGTCCCCAACGACAACATCGAGCGGGCCCGCAAGCGCGGCGGCGGCGAAGAGGCCGGCGGCGCCGACTGGCAGACCATCACCTACGAGGGCTACGGCCCCAACGGTGTCGCGATCCTCATCGAATGCCTCACCGACAACCGCAACCGCGCGGCCGGCGAGGTGCGCACCGCGATGACCCGCAACGGCGGCAACATGGCCGACCCGGGTTCGGTCGCCTACCTGTTCACCCGCAAGGGCGTGGTGACGCTGGAGAAGAACGGGCAGTCCGAGGACGACGTCCTGATGGCCGTGCTCGACGCCGGCGCCGAAGAGGTCAACGACCTCGGCGAGAGCTTCGAGGTGGTCAGCGAACCGACCGACCTGGTCGCCGTGCGCACCGCACTGCAGGAGGCGGGCATCGACTACGACTCCGCCGAAGCCGACTTCCGTGCCTCGGTCGAGGTGCCGGTCGACGCCGACGGTGCCCGCAAGGTGTTCAAACTGATCGACGCGCTCGAGGACTCCGACGACGTGCAGAACGTCTACAGCAACGTCGACGTCAGCGACGAGGTACTCGCCGAGCTCGACGCCTGAGCATCACCGTCGAAATGAGGTCGCATGCGACGTCGTCTCCGTTGCGCGACCTCAGCTGAGTACGCGATACCGGGCTGAAGTCGCATGCGACTTCATCTCGAGTTCATCCACCGCAGGTGTCCGCGCGGCAACGGCAGATGTCATCGTGGTGCGATGCCGCAGTTCACCCCGATCGGTCCCGACGCGCTTGTCGAACTGTGTGCGCGCCGGATCGACGGCATCGCCGGTGTTGTGGTGGTGGCCATCGACGCTGCTTACGCCGCCCATCCCGCTGCGCTGGCCCGCCAGATCACCGACCGACTGCAGGCCCTCGGCCGTGCAGCGGCCACCGTCGAGATGACACATTTCGTCCGGCCGGCGTCGTTGCGCTTCGAGTACGGACACACCGACGAGCAGAGCTACCGCGACTCGTGGTTCGATCACGCTGCGCTGGACCGCGAGGTCATCGCGCCGGTCCGCGCTGGCTCGCCGTGGCTACCGCGTCTGTGGAATCCGGTGACGGACAGGTCTTTCCGTGACGACCGGCAGCCGAGCGCGCACGATCAGGTGATCGTCGTGGCGGGTCCGATGCTGCTCGGACGGCACACGTTTGACCTGACGGCGCGGTTGTCCCAGAACGAGGCGACGCTACGACGACACACCCCCGCCGCCGACCACTGGACGATCCCAGTGCTGCTCTCCGACGCGCACGAGACGCGCGCCGACATCGAGGTTCGCTACGACCACCCGGACCGCCCCGCCATCCGGGTCAGCAGCCCTGACGCCTAGCAAGTTGAGGTCGCATGCAACCTCAGCTCGGTGTTGCGACCTCAGCTGACGTCGCGCAACCGAAATGAGTCCGCATGCGACGTCATCTCGGCCGGGCCGCCGGGGTCGTCGTCGAGCTGGTGCGCTCCCCGCGCGTGTTGATCGCCGCCGCTGTCGGGGTGTGCCGATACAATCTCGAACAGTTGTTCGGAACTCGGGAGGTGTGGGCGTGCGCGTGATGGGAGTCGATCCCGGTTTGACCCGGTGCGGTATCGCGCTGGTCGAATCCGGCCGGGGGCGGGCGGTCACCGCACTCGACGTCGATGTGGTCCGGACCCCGACCGACATGGACCTCGCCGAGCGACTGCTCGCGGTCTACACCGCCGCCTGCCACTGGCTCGACGTGCACCAACCCGACGTGGTGGCCATCGAACGCGTCTTCGCGCAGAACCAGGTGTCCACCGCGATGGGCACCGCACAGGCGGGTGGAGTGATCGCGCTGGCCGCGGGCCAGCGCGACGTGCCGGTGCGGTTCCACACACCGTCGGAGGTGAAAGCGGCGGTGACCGGCAGTGGACGCGCCGACAAGGCGCAGGTCACCGCGATGGTGACGCGCATCCTCGGCATGCAGACCAAACCGCGGCCCGCCGACGCCGCCGACGCGCTCGCGCTGGCGATCTGTCATTGCTGGCGCGGACCGATGATCGAGAAGATGGCCGAGGCGCAACGCAAGGCGCAAGCCCAGGTGGCCCGCGCGCAGGCGGCGCGGGCCCAGACCGGAGTGGGAGGACGTTCATGATCGCGTCGGTTCGGGGTCCGGTGGTCGACATCGCGCTCGACCATGTGGTGATCGACTGCGCGGGCGTCGGCTACCGCGTGCTGGTCACGCCGGCGACGGTGGCGTCCGTCCGACGCGGCGAGGAGGCGACGCTGTTGACATCGATGATCGTCCGCGAGGACTCGATGACCCTCTACGGCTTCACCGAGGCCGACGCCCGGGCGTTGTTCACGCTGCTGCAGACCGTCACCGGCGTCGGACCGCGGCTGGCGATGGCCACCCTCGCGGTCCTCGAACCCGACGCGCTGCGCCGCGCGCTGGCCGGCTCCGACGTCAAGGCGCTCACCGCGGTGCCCGGCATCGGCAAACGGGTCGCCGAACGACTCGTCGTCGAACTGCGCGACAAGGTGGAGATGCCGGGCACCGCGGCGGGGGCCGGGGGACCGGTCGCTGTCGCCGGCTCGGTGGCCGATCAGGTGTCCGAAGCGCTTGTCGGCCTCGGTTTCACCGCCGCGCCCGCCGACAAGGCGGTCACCGCGATCCTCGCCGAGACACCCGACGCCGATGCGTCGACCGTGCTACGAAAGTCGTTGGCACTCTTGGGGAAGACCGCATGACCGACGAACTGCCGGACGGACCGGACGCCGACGAACGCGACGTCAGCGCCACCGAACTGCACACCGACGGCGACTTCGACGCCGGCCTGCGGCCCCGGTCGCTGGCCGACTTCATCGGCCAGCCCCGCGTCCGCGAGCAGCTCGAGCTGGTGCTGCGCGGCGCCAAGGGTCGCGGCGGCACCCCCGACCACATCCTGCTGTCCGGGCCGCCCGGCCTGGGCAAGACGTCGCTGGCGATGATCATCGCCGCCGAGATGGGCGCCGCGATCCGCGTCACCTCCGGGCCGGCGCTGGAACGCGCGGGCGACCTCGCGGCGATGCTGTCCAACCTCGTCGAGGGTGACGTGTTGTTCATCGACGAGATCCACCGCATCGCCCGTCCTGCCGAGGAGATGCTCTACCTGGCGATGGAGGACTTCCGCGTCGACGTCGTCGTCGGCAAGGGGCCCGGGGCCACCTCCATCCCGCTCGACGTCGCGCCCTTCACCCTGGTCGGCGCCACCACCCGGTCGGGCTCCCTGACCGGTCCGCTGCGCGACCGCTTCGGCTTCACCGCGCACATGGAGTTCTACGAGACCGACGAACTCGTGCGCGTGCTGCGGCGCTCGGCGGGCATCCTCGGCATCACGCTGCAGGCCGACGCGGCCCGTGAGGTCGCAGGCCGGTCGCGCGGCACCCCGCGCATCGCCAATCGGCTGCTGCGGCGGGTCCGCGACTACGCCGAGGTCCGCGCCGACGGCACCATCACCGTCGACATCGCCAGAGCCGCGCTCGCGGTCTACGACGTCGACGAACTCGGCTTCGACCGACTCGACCGCGCGGTGCTCGGCGCGCTGGTCAAGGGCTTCGGCGGGGGACCGGTCGGTGTCTCGACGCTGGCCGTCGCGGTCGGTGAGGAACCGGCCACCGTCGAGGAGGTGTGCGAGCCGTTCCTGGTCCGGGCGGGGATGGTGGCCCGGACCCCTCGCGGCCGCGTCGCCACGGCCGCGGCGTGGCATCACCTCGGCCTCACGCCGCCGGTCGGGGCGCTCAACGCGAGTTTCGGCGTGCGATCGCGCGAGGACCTGACCGACAGCTTGTTCGACGACCTGTGAGCCAGGAGAATCGGACATTCGTGCCCGACATGGCACACTGGTTGCTGCACACACGCGACTCGACACCGATTCGACTCGACCCCCACGACAAAGGATTGACGTAGTAACCATGGAGTCTTTGCTTTTCCCACTCCTGCTGGCGATGCTGGCGCTGTTCATGTACTTCAACATCCGCAAGCAGAAGAAGCGCATGGCCGACATGCAGGAGATGCAGAACTCCGTGGCCACCGGCGCCCGTGTGCAGCTGACCTCCGGCATGTACGCGACCGTGGTCGATTCCTCCGGTGACTTCGTCGACCTGGAGATCGCGCAGGGCGTCATCACCCGCTTCAACCGACTGGCCGTCACCCGCGTCGTGCCGACCGAAGAGGCTGCCGGCACCTATCCTGGCGCTCTCGGCGTCGCCGAGGAGTTCGAGCAGATCGACGACAAGCCGGCCGACGATCACATCAATCCGGCGAATCCGACCGACGACAAGTGATCTCCGCACCGGGAAACCGGTGCCTACCGAGCAGTCAGTAGAGTGGGCGTCTGCTGCCCAGATGACCGCCATCCTCAGGAGATCAAACCGTAGTGACCACACCTCGCCGGCCGTCGGCGACACGGTCGGGACCTCAGCGTGAGATCCCACCGTGGCGACCGCTGACCGCCTTCTTTGTTCTGCTTGCCGTTGTCTACGGACTGGTCTTCTTCACGGGCGGCGGGTCAGCGACGCCGAAGCTCGGCATCGACCTACAGGGCGGTACCCGCGTCACACTGACCGCCCGGACGCCGGACGGCAAGGATCCGTCGCGGGATCAGCTCAACCAGGCCAAACAAATCATCGAGCAACGCGTCAACGGACTCGGTGTCTCGGGGTCCGAGGTGGTCATCAACGGCAACACCCTGGTGATCACGGTGCCCGGCGACGATTCCTCGCAGGCCCGGGCGCTGGGTCAGACTGCGCGTCTGTTCGTGCGGCCGGTGGAGAACGTGCAGCCGGCCACTCCGCAGAACAAGACCGAAGAGCAGAAGGCCGAGGAGAAGAAGGCCGCCGAGGACAAGGATCAGTCCTCGTCGGCGGCGGCCATCGAAGAGCAGCGCAAGCTACGGCAGGCGCCAGCCGGGGCCAACCTCGACGCGTTGACCGCGCAGATGGCCAAGATGGACTGCTCGGAGAACTCCTACGACCCGCTCGTCGGAAACGACCTGCCCGACCAGTACCTCGTCGCCTGCTCGCAGGACGGTACCCAGGTCTATCTGCTCGGCCCGGAGATCATCGACGGCCGCGACATCAAGAACGCGACCGCGACCACCACCCAGCAGGCCGGCTCGTGGGTCGTCTCGCTGGAGTTCAAGGGTGACGCCCAGAAACTGTGGCCCACCTACACCGCGCAGAACGTCGGCAAGGCGACGGCGTTCACCCTCGACACCAAGGTGGTGTCCGCACCGCAGATCCAGGGTGCGATCACCACCCCGTCGACCGAGGTCAGCGGCAACTTCACCCAGCAGGAGGCCAAGGACCTCGCGAACGTACTCAAGTACGGTTCGCTGCCCCTGTCCTTCGAGGCGTCGAACGCCGAAACCGTCTCCGCCACACTGGGATTCGCGTCACTGAAGGCCGGCCTGATCGCGGGTGCGGTCGGCCTGCTGGCGGTCCTCATCTACGCGCTGCTCTACTACCGGATGCTCGGCATCCTGACGATCCTGTCGCTGGCCCTGTCGGGCCTGATGGTCTACGGCATCATCGTGCTGCTGGGCCGCTGGATCGGTTTCACCCTCGATCTTGCCGGAATCGCCGGTCTGATCATCGGTATCGGCATGACCGCCGACTCGTTCGTCGTCTACTTCGAACGAATAAAGGACGAGATGCGCGACGGCCGAACATTCCGGTCCGCCGTGCCACGCGGTTGGGCGAGTGCCCGCCGCACCATCTGGACCGGCAACGCGGTCAGCTTCATCGCCGCGGTCATCATCTACGTGCTGGCTGTCGGCGAGGTCCGTGGCTTCGCGTTCACCTTGGGTCTGACCACCATCCTCGACATCGTCGTGGTGTTCCTGGTGACCCATCCGCTGGTGGTGCTGGCGAGCAGGTCGTCGTTCCTGTCGCGGCCGTCGGTCAACGGTCTCGGCGCGGTCAGCGAGGTGGCGCGGCAGCGTCGTGAGGCCCGCGCCGCGAAGTTCGCGACGACCGGGTCCAGCACGGGTTCGAGCACGGAAGGATCGGCCGAATGAGCATGCAGACACCGCAACCGCCGCGGCCCAACTCCGGACGTGAGGGCGGTGGACGCAGCGAGGTACCCACGCCGGTGACTCTCGACGACGACCCGGACTACGCCCCGGTCGCCGATGCGGACTTCGTGCCGGAAACCAACCGGTCGTTCCTCTCCAAGCTCTACACCGGCACCGGTGCCTTCGACATCGTCGGCAAGCGCCGGATGTGGTACATCATCACCGCCGTCATCCTGCTGGTGGCGGTCCTGTCGATGGTGTTCCGCGGGTTCTCCCTCGGCATCGAGTTCGAGGGCGGCACCCAGGTGTCGATCCCGGTCTCGTCGGGCATCACGACCGATTCCGTGGAAACCGTCTTCTCCTCGACGCTCGGAGCCGAACCGGAGTCGGTCCAGACCGCCGGTTCGGGTGCCAGTGAGACGGTGCAGGTCCGCACCGAGTCGCTGACCCTGGCGCAGACCGAGCAGGTCACGCGGGCGCTCGCCGACGAGTTCGGTCCGGAACTGACCGCCGCCGAGGTGAGCGTCTCCGACGTCAGCTCGAGCTGGGGCAACGAGATCACCAAGAAGATGCTCATCGCGCTGGCGGTGTTCCTGGTGATCGTGTTCGTCTACATCGCGGTCCGCTTCGACCGGGAGATGTCGATCGCGGCGCTCGCCTCACTGTTCTTCGACATCGTGGTCACCGCCGGGATCTACTCGCTGGTCGGGTGGGAGGTCACGCCGGCCACCGTGATCGGCCTGCTGACCATCCTCGGCTTCTCGATCTACGACACCGTCGTGGTGTTCGACAAGGTCTCGGAGAACACCCGCTCGGTGTTGCAGACCACCCGTCGTACCTACGGTGAACAGGCCAACCTGGCGATCAACCAGACCCTGATGCGCTCGATCAACACCACCGTCATCTCGGTGTTGCCGATCCTCGCGTTGATGATCATCGCGGTGTGGATGCTGGGCGTCGGCACCCTCAAGGACCTCGCGCTGATCCAGCTCGTCGGCGTCATCGTGGGTGCCTACTCGTCGATCTTCCTGGCCGCACCGCTGTTGGTCACCCTCAAGGAACGCCGCCCGGACATCGCGCGGCACACCAAGCGGGTGCTCGATCGTCGGGCCCGCATCGACGCCGGTGAGACCCCGTTGCCCGAGGGCCGGGCGGGGGCGCGCCCAGTCGGTCGGTCCACCGGAAAACGCCGGCGCGCGCGATAGCCTACGAAACCGTGACACTGCGGACGCTGCTCACTCTGGTGACGTCGTTGGCCGTGGTCGGGGCGCTGGTGAGCGGCTGCGGGGACGACGGTCCGCCCAGCATCACCTACGTCGTCGACGCGCGCATCGACACCTACAACGCCAACACCGTCGACGGCAACGCCGGGGGTGCGCTGATGGCCACCACCCGGCTCCTGCCCGGCTTCAGCTATCTCGGTGCGCAGGGGCAGGTGACCCCGGATCGCGACATCGGCACGGTGACGCCGGTTGCCGGTCCCGCACTCACTCTGCGCTACGACTTCGCACCCGAGGCCACGTTCTCCGACGGACACGCGATGGCCTGCGACGACCTGCTGCTGGCGTGGGCAGCGATGAGCGGCCGGATGCCGGGCGGATTCGCGCCGGCCACCACCGCCGGCTACCGCGACATCGAGCGCGTCGACTGCACACCGGGCACCAGGACCGCCACGGTGACCTTCGCCCGAGGTCGCGCCTACAGCGACTGGCTCGCCCTCTTCCGCGCCGGGACGATGCTGCCCGCGCACATCGTCGCCCAGCAGGCCGGGGTGCCGAACGTCGTCGACCCGATCCGCACCGGTGATCGTGCCGCGCTGACGAAGATCGCACGGGCCTGGAATGCAGGATTCGCGCTGGCTCCCGGATCGATCGACACGGCCAGGTTCCCGTCGTCGGGTCCGTACCGCATCGACAGCTACTCGGCGACGGACGGACTGGTGCTGGTCGCCAACGACAAGTGGTGGGGCGACGCACCGCCCGTCGGCCGGATCGTGATCCGGCCGACCAGCGCCCAGCAGCGCGTGCCGGACGGCGCCTACGACATCGCCGACGTGACCGCCGGCATCTCCACCACCGAGATCGCCCCGGCGGAGGGTCCGAAACAACCCTTCCCGCAACCGAATCGGGCGCTGGCTGTGGAGTCGATCGTACTTTCGCAGCGGGGTGCGCTCGGTGATGTCCGGGCGCGGCAGGCGCTCGCCTCGTGCGTGCCCCGCGACCAACTCGCACGGCAGTTCGGGCGCGGCGCGCAGACCTGGAACCTGCGGGTACTGGCCCCGGCGGACAATCTGGCCGGTCAGCTCAACGCGTCTTTCGGCCGCGAGTACCTACGTGCCGACGTCCCCCGCGCCAAGGCGCAGGTCGCCGAACTGCGGGCCGGGGGCGCCGGGCCGCTGCGGGTCCGTATCGGTTATCTGGCACCGACGCCGCGGTGGCAGCAGATGGTCGGGGCGATCACCGAGTCGTGCCGCGCGGCCGGTATCGAGGTCGTCGACGCCGGGTCGTCGGACATCACGCCCGGCGCGCTGGGGCGCGACGTCGACGCGCTGATCGTCGCCGACGGTGCGTCGTTCGCGGCGGCCGGTGCGGCGAATCCGTCGCGCGACGCCTACCAGCTCTACGGCGGTGATCCGCTCAACCTCGGTGGCTACCGCAATCCCGAGGTGAGTGCGGCGATCGACGAACTCGTCGTCTCCGACCTGGCCTCGGACCGCCTGCGGCTGGTGCGCACGATCGAGAACGCGGCCTGGGCGGGTCTGCCGTCGATCCCACTGTTCGCCGCGCCGCGCGACCGACAGTGGGGGAGCAGGGTCGCTAATGTGATGCCCGGGCTGGGCCGCAACGGTACCGGCTGGAATATGGATCGGTGGGTGGCCCATGAGCAATGAGTCCGAGGTGATCACCGAGCGTGCGGTGGCACAGGCGCGGCAGGCGATCAATGAGCACGCGCGCACCGTGCCCGACTTCCCGGCACCCGGCATCACCTTCAAGGACCTGACCCCGGTGCTGGCCGACCCGGCCGGCCTGTCCGCGGTGGTCACCGCGATGACCCACGGTTGCCGCGACATCGACCTGGTGGCCGGCATCGACGCCCGCGGCTTCCTCGTCGGTGGGGCGGTGGCGCGGGAACTCGGCGTCGGGGTGCTCGCGGTCCGCAAAGGCGGCAAGCTGCCGCCGCCGGTGCTCAGCGTCGAATACGCGCTGGAATACGGGGCGGCCACGCTGGAGCTCCCGGCCAACGGCATCGACCTCTCCGGGCGACGGGTGCTGCTCGTCGACGACGTGCTCGCCACCGGCGGCACCATCGTCGCCGCCGCGGACCTGATCGCGCGGGCCGGTGCCGACGTGGTGTCGGTCGCGGTCATCATGGAGCTCGACGGTCTCGGGGGCCGCGCGACGATCGCCGAGGGGCTCGGTGCAGGCCTGCCGGTGCATGTCGTGACCACCGCCTAGACTGGACAAGTTCCGCAGGCCAGTCTGGCGCAGAGGAGGTCGCGATGCCCGACGAGATCGATGTCGAGACAACCGAGGCCACGGTGGGTGCGCCGTCCTCGTCCGCGTCGCGACGCGTGCGTGCACGGCTCGCCCGTCGGATGACCGCCACCCGTAGTCCCGTCCGCCCGGTGCTCGAACCGCTGGTCACCCTGCATCGCGAGATCTACCCGAAGGCCGATGTTGCGTTGCTGCAGCACGCCTACGACGTCGCCGACGAGCGGCATCAAGGGCAGATGCGCAAGTCCGGCGACCCCTACATCACTCATCCGCTCGCGGTCGCGACCATCCTTGCCGACCTCGGGATGGACACCACCACGCTGGTCGCCGCCCTGCTGCACGACACCGTCGAGGACACCGGCTACACCCTCGAGCAACTCGAGTCCGACTTCGGGGCCGAGGTCGCGCACCTCGTCGACGGTGTCACCAAGCTGGACAAGGTGGCGCTGGGCAGCGCCGCCGAGGCCGAGACCATCCGCAAGATGATCATCGCGATGGCCCGCGATCCGCGGGTGTTGGTGATCAAGGTCGCCGACCGGCTGCACAATATGCGCACGATGCGCTTCCTGCCGCCGGAAAAGCAGGCGCGCAAGGCGCGCGAAACGCTGGAAGTCATTGCGCCACTGGCACACCGGCTCGGTATGGCGACAGTGAAATGGGAACTCGAGGATCTCTCGTTCGCCATCCTGCACCCCAAGCGCTACGAGGAGATCGTGCGGCTCGTCGCCGATCGCGCCCCGTCGCGCGACACCTATCTGGCGCGGGTGCGCGCTGACATCAACAACGCGCTCGGTGCCGCGCGCATCACCGCCACCGTCGAGGGCCGGCCCAAACACTATTGGTCGATCTACCAGAAGATGATCGTCAAGGGCCGCGACTTCGACGACATCCACGACCTGGTCGGCATCCGCATCCTGTGCGACGAGGTACGCGACTGTTATGCCGCGGTGGGCGTGGTGCATTCGCTGTGGCAGCCGATGGCAGGCCGGTTCAAGGACTACATCGCCCAACCCCGGTTCGGGGTCTATCAGTCCTTGCACACCACGGTGATCGGGCCGGAGGGCAAACCGCTCGAGGTGCAGATCCGCACCAACGAGATGCACCGGACCGCCGAGTTCGGCATCGCCGCGCATTGGCGCTATAAGGAGAGCCGCGGAAAAGGCAAGGGGCCGCGCAAATCCGAGTCCGCGGAGATCGACGAGATGGCGTGGATGCGGCAACTCCTCGACTGGCAGCGGGAGGCCGCCGACCCGGGGGAGTTCCTCGAGTCGCTGCGGTATGACCTTGCGGTACAAGAGATCTTCGTCTTCACCCCGAAGGGCGACGTCGTCACGCTGCCGGCCGGCTCGACACCCGTCGACTTCGCCTACGCGGTGCACACCGAGGTCGGGCACCGGTGCATCGGCGCGCGGGTGAACGGTCGACTCGTCGCGCTCGAACGCAAGCTGGAAAACGGTGAGGTCATCGAGGTGTTCACCTCCAAGGCCCCCACCGCCGGTCCGAGCAAGGACTGGCAGAACTTCGTGGTGTCACCGCGGGCGAAGGCCAAGATCCGGCAGTGGTTTGCCAAGGAACGTCGCGAGGAAGCCCTCGAGACCGGTAAGGACGCGATCGCCAAAGAGGTACGACGTGGCGGACTTCCGTTGCAGCGCTTGGTGACCGCCGACTCGATGGGGACCGTCGCGAACGAGCTGCGCTACGCCGACGTCACCGCGCTCTACACGGCGGTCGGGGAGAACCATGTGTCGGCGCGGCACGTCGTCAACCGGCTGGTGGCCCTGCTCGGCGGCATCGACGACGCCGTCGACGAGATCGCCGAACGATCCACGCCGTCGACGCTGCCCACCCGCACCCGGCAGGGCGGGGATGCGGGTGTCGTCGTCGAAGGCGCCGACAACGTCCTGGCGAAACTGGCGAAGTGCTGTACCCCGGTGCCCGGCGACGAGATCATGGGCTTCGTCACCCGCGGCGGCGGCATCAGCGTGCACCGGACCGACTGCACCAACGCCGCCTCGTTGCGGCAGCAGGCCGAGCGGATCATCCCGGTCTCGTGGGCGCCGAATCCGTCGTCGGTGTTCCTCGTGGCCATCCAGGTGGAGGCGCTCGACCGGCACCGGTTGCTCTCGGATGTGACGAAGGTGCTCGCCGACGAGAAGGTCAACATCCTCTCGGCGTCGGTCACCACCAGCCGCGACCGGGTGGCCATCAGCAAGTTCACCTTCGAGATGGGTGACCCCAAACACCTCGGTCACGTGCTCAACGTGGTTCGCAACGTCGAGGGCGTCTACGACGTCTACCGCGTGACGTCGGCGGCCTGACCGGACGAGTCCGGCCAGGCCTCACGTCGTCCGTCAGTCCTGGTTACCGCCGCCGACGGTGGCGGTGGTGATCTCCACCGGCTGCTTCGGCGTGCCGTCGTTGGGGTCGCCGGTCGGGCCGGGGTTCAGGCCGTTCTTGCCGATCTTGTCGAGCACGGTCAGGCCCTCGGGGTCGACCTTGCCGACCACCGAGTAGTTCGGCGCGAGCTGGCTGTCTTGCATGACCAGGAAGAACTGCGCGGAACCGGTGTTGCTCTGTCCCGACTGCGGGTTGTTGCTGTTGGCGATCGCCACGGTGCCCTTGGGGTAGATCACCGGTGCGGACCCGCCGGACATCGGATCGGCCTGGCCCGCGGGCTTGAAGCCCACCGGCGGCTCGTCCGGGCTCGACCAGCCGGGTCCACCGACGCCGGTACCGGTCGGGTCACCGCACTGCAGCACCTTGAGGGTCTCGGCGTTCGTCATCCGGTGGCAGGGGGTGTTGTTGTAGTAACCGTTCTGCGCCAGCGAGATGACCGCGCCGGCGTTACACGGCGCGCTCGCGCGGTCCAGGGTGATCGGGATGGTGCCCTGATTGGTCTGGAACACCAGCGCCTCGGTGCCCTCCTTGAGCTGCTTGTCGCCCGGCTTCGGGGAGGTGCGCTGCTTGTCGGCGTTTGCGCGGATGGAGTCGTAATAGGCCTGCATCTGGGCCTTCTGATCGGCGGGGACGCCGTCGGGCACCGTCTTGGGCACCTGGTCGAACTTGCTGGGGGCGTCCTCGTAAGCGCAGGCCGTCCAGCGGGCGGCCTCGCGGTCGTCGAGGATCTTCTTGGTGATCAGAGTGGCAGCGGTGGCGACGATCGCGACCACGACAACGGTGGACACCGAGGCGATGATGATCTTTCGCCGCCGGGCTTCCTGCCGTTCACGCTCGAGGCGTTCCTCCAGCTTGCGCTTGGCCGCTTCGCGACGTTCCTCGTTGGTCGACACGCGTTTGTGACCCTCCTGAACTCGTGTGCACCGGTACCGGACTCACCCGGTGGGGACATGACTCGGGGCACAGTGTGCCAGGAGAACCTGAGAGTCCCGAGCGCGGGGCGGTTTGCCACAATGGAACGATGCTCATCACCGGATTCGCGGCAGGGATGTTCCAGACGAACTGCTATCTGCTGGCGACCGAGGCCGGGTCCGAGGCCATCATCATCGATCCCGGCCAGGACGCCGCCCCTCGGGTACGCGAGTTGCTCGCCGAACACGACCTCACCCCGGTCGCCGTCCTGCTGACCCACGGTCACCTCGACCACACCTGGAACGCGCAGGAGATCTGCGACGAGTTCTCCATTCCGGCCTACATCCACGCCGCCGACCGGCCGATGCTCGCCGACCCGGGCAAGGGGATCGGCCGTACTCTCGGCTCGATGATCGGCACCCTGACGTTCCGGGAGCCGGAGAAGGTCATCGAGTTCGTCGACTCCGAAGCGGTCGACCTGGCCGGCATCCGCCTCTCGGTGGATCTCGCGCCCGGCCACACCCAGGGGTCGGTGCTGCTCGGTATCGAGGTGCCCACCGACCAGGGGCCGGTACCCGTCTGCTTCAGCGGTGACGTGCTCTTCGCCGGGTCGATCGGCCGCACCGACCTGCCCGGCGGCGATCATCAGCAGTTGCTGGACTCGATCGCGACCAAACTGCTGCCGCTGTCCGACGACACCCAGGTGCTGCCCGGTCACGGCCCGCAGACCTCCATCGGGCAAGAGCGAGTGAGCAATCCGTTCCTCGCCGACCTACCCACCGACACCCCGAAGAAAGGACGTCACGGACTGTGAGCGCCGACTTCGCCGCGCCCCGGGGCATTCCCGACTACTTCCCGCCCGCCTCGGCCGACTTCCGACTGGTCCGCGACACACTGACCGACGCCGCCCGCCGCGCCGGCTACGGCCACATCGAGCTGCCGATCTTCGAGGACACCGGGCTCTTCGCCCGCGGCGTCGGCGAATCCACCGACGTGGTCAGCAAGGAGATGTACACCTTCGCCGATCGTGGTGACCGTTCGGTGACCCTGCGCCCCGAGGGCACCGCTGGGGTGGTGCGTGCGGTTATCCAGCACGGCCTCGACCGCGGACAGCTGCCGGTGAAGCTCTGCTACGCCGGACCGTTCTTCCGCTACGAGAAGCCGCAGGCCGGGCGCTACCGCCAGCTGCAGCAGGTCGGTGTGGAGGCCATCGGCGTCGACGATCCCGCGCTCGACGCCGAGGTGATCGCCGTCGCCGACGAGGGCTACCGACGACTCGGACTCTCCGGCTTCCGCCTCGAGATCACCTCCCTGGGCGACGACGCCAGCCGCGGACCTTACCGGGAAGCGTTGCAGCAGTTCCTATTCGGCCTCGACCTCGACGAGCCGACGCGGGCGCGGGCGCAACTCAACCCGTTGCGCGTGCTCGACGACAAGCGGCCCGAGATCAAGGCCGCGACCGCCGACGCGCCGCTGCTCATCGACTACCTGACCGACGATGCGCGCGCCCACTTCGAGACCGTGCTCACGCACCTGAAGCGTCTCGGCGTGCCCTACGAACTCAACCCGCGTCTCGTTCGGGGACTCGACTACTACACCAAGACCACCTTCGAGTTCGTGCACGACGGACTCGGCGCGCAGTCCGGCATCGGCGGCGGCGGCCGTTACGACGGACTGATGAAAACCCTTGGTGCCAAACAGGATCTGTCCGGTATCGGATTCGGGCTCGGCGTCGACCGCACCATGCTCGCGATGGAGGCCGAAGGCGTCGCCCACGCCAACACCGCCCGCTGCGAGGTCTTCGGCGTGCCGATGGGCACCGACGCCAAGGCCGAATTGGTCGGTGTGGCAGGGCAATTGCGTGCCGCCGGAATCCGCGTCGACCTCGCCTACGGCGACCGTGGACTCAAGGGTGCGATGAAGGCCGCTGACCGTTCCGGCGCGAAACTCGCTCTGGTGCTGGGCGACCGGGAGCTCGAGGAACGCCAGATCGAGGTCAAGGACCTCACCAACGGTGAACAGCATCGGGTGGCGCTCGACGGCATCGTGCGTGAGGTAGCGCGGCTGCTGGGCTGAGACGGGCAATCCGGGCAAAATAGGCCTGGAAAACTCTTGGGGGACTTGACTATCCGAGTGGTTAGGTTTCGCTCGCGAGTCTTGTTTGCGTGCGTGTGACCTCGCTAACGTTTCCCCATGGACATCCGTAGGTGGCGTTCGGCATTGTCGCCGAGGGAGTGGGTCGGCATCGGCGGCATGGTCGCCGCGGTGGCTGCGCTACACATCGTCGGCTGGGTGACGCTGATCGTGTTCGTGGTGCCGGATCACTTCACTGTCGGACAGAAGACGCTCGGCATCGGTGTCGGGTTAACCGCATACACCCTTGGTATGCGGCACGCCTTCGACGCCGACCATATCTCGGCCATCGATAACACCACCCGAAAGTTGATGGCCGACGGCAAACGACCGCTCACTGTCGGATTCTGGTTCTCGCTCGGCCATTCGTCGGTGGTGTTCGGCCTGGCGGTCCTGCTCGCACTGGGGATCAAGGCGCTCGCCGGGCCGGTGGAGGACGATTCGTCGGCGCTGCATCACGTGACCGGAATGATCGGGACCTCGGTATCCGGCGGCTTCCTCTATCTGATCGCCGCAATCAACCTGGTGATCCTCGTCGGCATCGTTCGGGTGTTCCGCGACATGCGGCGCGGCCTGTACGACGAGGAGCGACTAGAAGCACACCTCAACAACCGCGGATTCATGAACCGACTGCTCGGCCGCTTCATGAGGGTGGTGACCAAGCCGTGGCAGATGTACCCGATCGGGGTGCTCTTCGGACTCGGCTTCGACACCGCCACCGAGGTCGCGCTGCTGGTGCTGGCCGGCAGCAGCGCGGCCGCGGGTCTTCCGTGGTATGCGATCCTTTGTTTACCAGTGCTTTTCGCCGCAGGCATGAGCTTGTTCGACAGCATCGACGGCTCGTTCATGAACTTCGCCTACGGATGGGCCCTGGCCAACCCCGTGCGCAAGGTCTACTACAACCTCATCATCACCGGACTGTCGGTGGCGGTGGCCATGGTGATCGGCACCATCGAGCTACTCGGCCTGCTCGCGGACGAGTTCGGATGGACCGGTCGATTCTGGGACGACGTGTCCGGTGTCGACCTCAACATCGTCGGATTCATCATCGTCGGCCTTTTCGTGCTCACCTGGATCGGGTCGCTGGCCGTGTGGAGGTTCGGCAACATCGAGGAACGATGGAGTGCCGCACTGGTGTCGGCCGACGAGGGATAGGTGAGGTCACCGCACCGAGGTAGGGGTGTGTTGTATCCGATTCTCGAACTCATGGAGGACGCGACGACCGTGCTGACGCTGGCCTCGGCTGCGGTGGGTGTCACTGGCGCTGCGGTATGTCATCGATCTGGTGCGCGGCCTATATCTGGCGGACTGATTCTGCGCGTCGATCCTGTCGGTGGGGTGTTCTAGAGTGGTGTTACCGGATCGAACAAGAATGAATGACGTGAGCTGAGGCCTTGTGGGCCTTGGTCTTTCAGACAACATGATGTGGGCAGATCGATCCTCCCTGTCCTGTTCGTGTGTTTGGAAGGTCGTTGGTCGTGGAGCCGTTGTCGGCGTGGTGGAGGGTGGCTTCGCCCTGGCCGGACCTGCCCGGCTTCTACACCGGAGGCGTCCGCGCCGATCGTGTCGGTGATCCCGCCGACGCCGGGATCAACGATCTGGTCGGCGGACTCATCTCCAGCGTGCGTGGCCAGTCGTATCTGGCGTGGCATGACTATCAGATCGCCGCGGAACTGCACGCCCGTTTGGTCGGCGACTCTGAACGCCCCGACGACCTCTTGTTGAAGGACGGGTTCGCTGACTGCGCCGCCCGGATTTCGTTGTCGTTGTGCGTGGGTCAGGGGGAGGCCGAGAAACTGCTGCACCGCGCCCTGGCGCTGCGCGATCGCCTCCCTCAGGTGGCCGAGCGGTTGAAGATCGGGCGGATCACCGACGAGGCGGTGCGGAAGATCGTCGCGCGTACCGATCTGGTCGACGGCCAACCCTGTGCCGCCGATGTCGATCGCGACATGGTGGCTGAGTTGGATCTGCATGATGGGACGTGGTCGATGCACCGGCTGCAGACGATGTGCGATCGCATCGTGTTCCGGCATGATCCGGATGCGGTGCGTGAGGCCCGGCGTCGGGCGAAGGATGCGCGTCGGTTCTGGACGCGGCCCACCGGCGATGGGATGGCCCAAGTATCGGCGACGATGACCGCCGAGAACGCGCTCATTGCCAAAGCCGCAGTGAACGCGCTGGCCACCGCGACGTGTGAGGAGGATCCGCGGACGCTGGATCAACGCCGCTCGGATGCCACCTTCACCCTGTTGACCGGCAACGTCTTCGAGTGCCTGTGCGGGCGGGAGGACTGCGACGCCGTCATCCCCGAACCGGGTACCGCCCCGGCCAGCACGGTGGTCATTCATGTGGTGGCCGATGAAGGCACCGTGAAGGGCACCGCACAGAATGCGGGGTTCATCGCCGGGCAGGGTGTGATCTCTGACGAGCAGGTGCGGGATCTGGTCGCCCGGCCGGATGCGGTGATCCGCCCGATCGTTCCCACGGGGACGCCGATGAACCCGGACGGCAGCTACACGCTGCCGGCGACCCAGCCGTCGAACCCCTACCGCCCGTCGACGGCGCTGGACACGTTCGTGCGGGTGCGCGACGGATACAGCGTCATACCGGGTGATACCACCTCGGCGTTCGACGCCGACCTCGACCATGTCGAAGAGTTTGACCACGAGCATCCAGGGTCGGGTGGCAGACCACCGACCTGAACCTCAATGCCAAGGGCCGCTTCGGGCATCTGTTGAAGACGTTCGGTGACTGGGTTGATGATCAGTTCCGTGACCCGATGACGGGGCGGCTCCGGCAGGAGTTCATCACCCCGGAAGGCCTGGTAATTCCGGGCGATCCGGAGAACTTGGAGCAGTTGCTGCCCGGACTACGGCGGATTCGGTTCAAGGTGCCCGAGGCCCTTCGAGACGCTCGCTCGGCTGGCGCCTCGCGGGCTCCTCAGGGATCGGAGACACCACCGACTCGTTCGCAGAGTCGGGTGGCGGCCAAACACGCCCGCAGACAACAAGAGCGGGAACGCAATCGGCGACGCCGGGAAAACGGAGGTGACAGGATGGAGCCATGACCACCATCTCGAGGCTCGCATCGGATCTGTCGCGGCTCGGCCGCGAGTCGGACATGCTCGACACCATCGTCACGATGATGGGTGACGATCTGCTCGACGCGCCGTCGACGGACGGGCGGTCGCGTCGCGAGGTGGTCGCCACGCTGGCGGACAGTGGATTTGCGTTGGCCGCCGCCGTCGACGCCGCAGCCGGGAACACACCGACCGACACCGCGGTCCCAGACGACGCGCGGGTACGGTACCGCGAATCCAATACGGTGTTCGCGGCCGCCGCCGACCGGCTAGATCAGCTGCCCGACGATGCGGCCGTCGAACACGCCGGGGTCGCGTTGCAGCGTGATGATGTTGTGGGCCAACGCATTGCCGAGGTGGTGCTGGCCAACAACGTCATCAGCCGGGTGTGGACGCTCGACGAGGCGGACCCGGATTCCGTGCTGAACGCGCTCGACGCGATGGTGCGTCGGCTCGAGAGCCGCGACGACGCACCGTCGCTGACCCTGGCCACTCTCGAGGGCGACCGGTGGGAACTGCACGGCGGTGGTCAGGAGGTGTCCGGGACGCGCGAGCACCTCGCGCAGTGGCTGGCCCACGGGGAGGCCGACGACCTTCCGGCCGTCCCGGCGTGGAGCTGACGGATACGTCGGTCAGCGCGACATCTCCTGCGCCAGCACGTCCAGGGTGACCCCACCCAAAGCCAGTGCGCGCGTATGGAAGTCCTTGAGTGACCACTCCGGGTGGGTGGCCAGCGCGGCGGCGCGGGTGTCCTCCCAGACTCGCTGTCCCAGCGCGTAGGAGGGTGCCTGCCCGGGCCAGCCCAGGTAGCGGTGCAACTCGAAGCGCAACACGGTGCGATCCATCGCGACCGATTCGGTGAGGAACTGCCACGCCTTGTCCGCATCCCACATACCGCCGCCGAGCGAGGCCGGCGCCGGGAGTTGGCAGTGCACCCCGATGTCGAGGACCACCCGCGCCGCCCGCAGCCGCTGCGAGTCGAGCATGCCCATCCGATCACCCGGATCGTCGAGCCAGCCGAGCTCACCCATCAGGCGTTCGGCGTAGAGCGCCCACCCCTCGCCGTGCCCGGAGGTGAACGACGCCAGCTTGCGCCAGTCGTTGAGGTCATCGGAGACGATCGCCGAGCCGAGCTGCAGGTGATGGCCGGGCACACCCTCGTGGAAGACGGTCGTCGTCTCCTGCCAGGTGTGGAACACCGACTGCTCCGGCGGCACCGACCACCACATGCGACCCGGGCGGGACAGGTCGGCCGACGGCTGCGTGTAGTAGATGATGCCGGTCGACGACGGAGCGAGCCGGCACTCGAGGCGGGTCAGCCGCGGCGGCAGGTCGAAGTGGGTGCCCGCCAACGCATCCACCGCCCGATCCGACAGCTCCTGCATCCACGCGACGAACGCGTGTCGGTCGTCGATCGCATACTGCGGCAACGAGTCCAGATGGGCCATCGCCTCCGGTATCGACGCCCCCGGCAGCAGGGACTCGGCGATCGCGGCCTGCTCCGCAACGATCTCGGCCAGATGATCCAGGCCCCATTCGTAGGCCTCGACGGGGTCGACGTCGGCGCCGAGATAGGCGGGCAGATAGAACCGGTAGCGGTCGGGACCCACCGCGTCGACCGGGGTCGCGGCCGGCGCCACCACGTCGCGCAACAGTTCCGCAAGGCGACCGAATGCCGCACGCGCACCATCGATTCCAGCGACCGCAGCGGGGTCGTCGGCGAACGCGGCGGTGGTGGCGGCGATCGCGTCGGCGGCGTCATCGGCCTGCTCGGCGACGAGTTCCACCTGCCGCAGCGCGAACGGCGGACCCTGCGCGAGCCGATGCCGGAGTCCCTCGACGACGGTGTCCACACACCCCGGAAGCCCGCGTAGCCGGGTCACGAACGTCTCGCGGTCGTCGGCGGTGTCGATGGGCATCAGGTCGAAGATGTCGCGGATGCCCTGCAGCGGCGAGGCGATCACGTTGCAGTCGCCGACCCGTTCCCCGGCGTCGGCGAGCGCGATCTCCCGCCGCAACGACGCCGACATCGTCGAGACCGTCACCCGGTCGACGTCATCGGCGATCGGCAGCGCGGCGAGGTCGGACAGCGCCGTCCGGGCCGCCGACACGCGTTCGGCGCAGGCGTCGGGGGAGAAGTCGGTCAGCAGATGGTCGTGGCCTCCGACGCCGACCTCGGTGGCGAACAACGGATCGAGCCGCGCGCACTCGGCGAGATAGGCGTCGGCGCGGGCATCGACCGCGCTCGGTTCACGAGGTGTCACCGGTGCGGCGTCACAGATCGTTCGTCGCGAACGTGTCGCACTGGCGCGGATCGCCCGACTTGTAGCCGATGCCGAACCACCGCACCCGCTGCTGCGCCGAGCCGTGGGTCCAGCCCTCGGGATTGGAGTTGGCGCCCTGGATGGTGTCGTCGCCGATCGCCTTGGCGGTCTGCACGACGTCGGCGATCTGGTCCTGCGTCAACGGCTCCAGCATGGCGTCGGGGCCCTTGTCCGAGTGATACGCCCACACCCCGGCCAGGCAGTCGGCCTGCAACTCGATGCGCACCGACCCCGACTTCGGGCCCTGCGCACCCATCCGGTTGCCCTTGCTCAGCACCCCGGTCAGGTTCTCCACATGGTGGCCGTACTCGTGGGCGATGACGTACTCCTGCGCCAGCGCGCCATTGCTGCCGCCCATGCGTCGAAGCATGGTGAAGAACGACGGGTCGATGTAGATCGTCTGGTCGGCGGGGCAGTAGAACGGGCCGGTGTCCGAGGTCGCCGGACCGCAGCCGGTGTTCACCGATCCGGAGAAGATCTTGGTCTGGGGTTTGGTGTAGCCCGGCAGCTGCTCCTCCCACACCTTGTTGACGCTGTTGACCGTGGCCACGATCCGGCAGACGTCGTCGGTGTTCGCCTTCTCGATCGTGCAGGACTGGATGTGCTGATCGATCTCACTCGATCCCTGCGACGACATGCTGTCGGAGGTGGTCGTCCCACCGGTGATCGATCCGGGATTGATACCGAAGAACAAGGCGATGAGGGTGAAGATCAGGCCGGCGCCGCCACCGACTGCGATGCGGCCCATTCCGCCGCCGCCTCCGCCACCGGAAATGGTGGACGTATCCAGCGGTCCGCCGCCTTGAAATGTCATGGTGCTCCTCACCTGATCTCGCCGATCAGCATATTCGGCGAGACCTCTCCAGTAGCCGGATCGTGGAGAACTTGGCTGCGAACGTAGGATTGGGCCCGATCAACCTGCATCACGCTCATTGCCCTTTGGGAAGGACATCGTCAGTGCTCCGCACGCATCTCGCCGGTTCGCTTCGCCGTGCCGACGCCTCGCAGACCATCACCGTCGCCGGTTGGGTCGCCCGTCGTCGAGACCATGGCGGGGTGGTGTTCATCGACCTGCGCGACAGCTCGGGCCTGGTTCAGGTGGTGTTCCGGGACGAGGCCGTCGCCGAGGCCGCCCACCGCCTGCGCGCCGAGTTCTGCGTCGCCGTCACCGGCGTCGTCGAAGAACGTCCGGCCGGCAGCGAGAACCCGAACCTGCCGTCCGGCGAGATCGAGATCAACGCGGTATCCCTCGACGTGCTCAACACGTCGGCGCCGCTGCCGTTCCAGCTCGACGAAGCGCCCGGTGAAGAGGCCCGCCTCAAGTACCGCTACCTCGACCTGCGGCGCGAAGGCCCCAACCACGCGCTGAAGCTGCGGTCGAAGGTGAACGCGGCGGCCCGCGGTGTGCTCGCCGACCACGACTTCACCGAGATCGAGACCCCCACCCTGACCCGGTCGACCCCCGAGGGGGCCCGCGACTTCCTGGTGCCCGCACGCTTGCAGCCCGGCACTTTCTACGCCCTCCCGCAGAGCCCGCAGCTGTTCAAGCAGCTGCTCATGGTCGCGGGCATGGAGCGGTACTACCAGATCGCCCGCTGCTACCGCGACGAGGATTTCCGCGCCGACCGGCAGCCCGAGTTCACCCAGCTCGACATCGAGATGAGCTTCGTCGACCAGGACGACGTCATCGCCCTCGCCGAGGACGTCCTCGCGGCGCTGTGGAAGCTGATCGGCGTCGAGATCACCACCCCGATCCCGCGCATGACCTACGCCGACGCGATGCGGCGCTACGGCTCGGACAAGCCGGACCTGCGGTTCGACATCGAACTCGTCGAATGCGCGGAGTACTTCAAGGACACTCCGTTCCGGGTGTTCCAGTCGCCGTATGTCGGTGCGGTCGTCATGCCCGGCGGGGCGTCGCAGCCGCGTCGTCAGCTCGACGCCTGGCAGGAATGGGCCAAACAGCGCGGCGCCAAGGGCCTCGCGTATGTCCTCGTGCAGGAGGACGGCACGCTCGGCGGACCGGTGGCCAAGAACCTCTCCGACGCCGAACGCGACGGCCTGGCCGCGCACGTCGGTGCCAAGCCCGGTGACTGTGTGTTCTTCGCCGCCGGTGCGGTCAAGGCGTCGCGGGCGCTGCTCGGCGCCGCGCGCGGGGAGATCGCCGACCGCCTCGGCCTGCGCAAGGACGGGGACTGGGCGTTCACCTGGGTCGTCGACGCGCCGCTGTTCGAGCCGGCCGACGAGGCCACCGCATCCGGCGACGTCGCCGTCGGCTCGGGCGCCTGGACGGCGGTGCACCATGCGTTCACCTCGCCCAAGCCGGAGTCCATCGACATCCTCGACACCGATCCGGGTGCCGCGCTGGCCTATGCCTACGACATCGTCTGCAACGGCAACGAGATCGGCGGCGGATCGATCCGTATCCACCGCCGCGACGTGCAGGAGCGGGTGTTCGAGATCATGGGCATCAGCCACGACGAGGCGCAGGAGAAGTTCGGCTTCCTGCTCGACGCCTTCGCCTACGGCGCACCCCCGCACGGCGGCATCGCGTTCGGCTGGGACCGCATCACCGCGCTGCTGGCCGGCGAGAACTCGATTCGTGAGGTCATCGCGTTCCCGAAGTCCGGCGGCGGCGTCGACCCGCTCACCGATGCGCCCGCCGCGATCACCGCGCAGCAGCGCAAGGAATCGGGCATCGACGCAAAGCCGGTGCCGCGGAAGGTGGCCGACGCCGAGTGATCTGTGCCGCGCGACGCGTGACGCGCCGCGCAAACTCGGCATCGCACGGTCATCTGTGATCTGATTTCACACCATGACCATCAAGGTGGCCCTCGAGCATCGCACGAGTTACGCATTCGATCGCCCGGTCAAGATCTACCCGCATGTGGTCCGCCTGCGACCGGCTCCGCACTCGCGGACGCCGATCGAGGCGTACTCGCTGAAAGTCGAACCGCCAGAACACTTTCTGAACTGGCAGCAGGACGCGTTCAGCAACTACATGGCACGGCTGGTCTTCCCGGAACCGGCCACCACGCTGTCCATCACGGTCAGCCTGGTGGCCGACCTGACGGCGGTCAACCCGTTCGACTTCTTCATCGAGGATTGGGCCGAGAACTACGGGTTCGTCTACCCCGAAGACCTGCGCAACGACCTGGAGATCTACCTGCGCCCGGTCGGACCCGACCCGTCGATCGTCGAGTTCGCCGAACGCTACCGGCCGACCGGCACCATCCGCATCATCGACTTCCTCGTCGCCCTCAACCAGGCGGTGAACCAGGCGGTCAACTACACCGTCCGCCTCGAGGCCGGGGTGCAGGCACCCGAGTACACGCTGTCCAGCGCCATCGGCTCCTGTCGTGACTCGGCATGGCTGCTCGTCGCGCTGCTGCGGCAACTCGGCCTCGCGGCCCGGTTCGTCTCCGGGTACCTCGTGCAGCTGACCTCCGACGTCAAATCCCTCGACGGCCCGTCCGGCCCCGACGCCGACTTCACCGACCTGCACGCCTGGACCGAGGTCTACCTGCCCGGCGCCGGCTGGGTCGGCATGGACCCGACGTCGGGACTGTTCGCCGGGGAAGGTCACATCCCGCTGGCCGCCACCCCGAACCCCGGCGGTGCCGCACCGATCACCGGCGCGACCGGCCCGTGCCACGCCACGCTAGACTTCTCCAACACGGTCACCCGCTTCCACGAGGACCCGCGCGTCACCCTGCCGTACACGCCGCAGCAATGGGACCGGGTCACCGTGCTCGGCGCCGAACTCGACACCAAAATGGCCGAGCGGGACGTGCGCCTGACCATGGGCGGCGAACCGACCTTCGTGTCCATCGACAACCAGACCGATCCCGAATGGCTGACCGACGCCGACGGCCCGCATAAGCGGCTGCTGGCCTCCCGGTTGGCCGAACGGCTGCGCGGCGCCTACGCGCCCACCGGACTCGTGCAACGGAGCCAAGGCAAGTGGTATCCGGGAGAACCGTTGCCGCGCTGGCAGATCGGACTCTTGTGGCGCACCGACGGCCAACCCATCTGGCACCAACCGGAACTACTGGCCGATCCGTGGTCGAGCATCGAACAGACCGAGGCGAGCATCGAGGTGGAGACCACCGGTACCGCCGACGACACCGCGGTGCAGGCCCCGGCCACCCTCGACGCCGCGCACGGCCTGCTGACCACCCTCGCGACCACCTTCGGCCTGCCACCCGAGCAGGTACAGCCGGTGTACGAGGACCCGCTGGTGCGGCTGGCGGCGCTGATGAAGCTGCCGCCCGGCAAACCCGCCGACGATCCGGCGGCCAACGCCGCGGTGACACAGGCGCGACTGACCGCGGCGGCCGAGGCCGACGAGGATGAGGAACCCGCCGAGGTCGTCGACAGTTCGGCCGCGCGGCAGGCGTTGCTGGACAAACTCGATGCCGCCGTCGACCTACCCGCCGCCTATGTGCTGCCGCTGTCCCGGTCGGAGGACGAGACGCGCTGGCAGAGTGCCCGGTGGGTCACCCGCCGCGGACGGCTGGTGCTGACCGAGGGCACCTCGCCCGCGGGTCTGCGGTTGCCGCTGGGCTCGCTGTCGTGGGGGCCGGAACCCACGCTGTTCGAGGCGGACCCGACCGTGGCGACGGGGGAGTTGACACCGCCGACCAGCGAGGCGGGCGGCGAGGCGATCGTGGGAGAGGACGCACCCGTCCCGCGGACCGCGGTGGTCGCCGAGGTGCGTGGCGGGGTGCTGTATGTCTTCCTGCCGCCGACGGCGACCCTCGAGGAGTTCCTGGCCATCGTCGGCGGCGTCGAGGCCGGTGCCGCGGCAGTGGCCACGCCCGTCGTCGTCGAAGGCTATGGACCGCCGTCGGACGGCCGGTTGCAGTCGCTCACTGTCACCCCGGATCCCGGCGTCATCGAGGTCAACATCCAGCCGACATCGTCGTTCGGCGAACAGTCCGACCTGCTCGAGGCGCTCTACGAGCACGCCCGCCACACCCGGCTGGGTACCGAGACCTTCGACCTCGACGGCAGTCACGGCGGCACCGGCGGCGGCAACCACATCACCCTCGGCGGCACCACGCCCGCCGAGTCGCCGATGCTGCGACGCCCCGACCTGCTGGTGTCGATGCTGACCTACTGGCAGCGGCACCCGTCGCTGTCGTACCTGTTCTCCGGCCGGTTCGTCGGCACCACCTCGCAGGCGCCGCGCGTCGACGAGGGACGGGAATCGTCGCTCTACGAACTCGAGATCGCGTTCGCCGAGATCGACCGGCTGTCGGAGAAGGGGGAGGACGGTGGCCCGCCGAATCCGTGGGTCACCGACCGGGCGCTGCGGCACCTGCTGACCGACATCACCGGCAACACGCACCGAGCCGAGTTCTGCATCGACAAGCTCTACAGCCCGGACTCCGCGCGTGGGCGTCTCGGGCTGCTGGAACTGCGGGCCTTCGAGATGCCGCCGCATCACCGGATGGCGATGGTGCAGTCGCTGCTGGTGCGTTCGTTGGTGTCCTGGTTCTGGGATCAGCCCTACCGCGGACGCCTCATCCGGCATGGCGCAGACCTGCACGGCAAGCACCTGCTGCCGCACTACGTGATCGCCGACATCGCGGCCGTCGCCGAGGATCTGCGGGAGGCAGGCTACCCGTTCGACACCGCCTGGCTCGACCCGTTCACCGAGTTCCGCTTCCCGCGGCTGGGTACCGTGCAGATCCGTGAGCACGAGGTGGAACTGCGCGGCGCGATCGAACCCTGGAACACCCTCGGCGAGGAATCCACCGGCACCGGCACCGCCCGCTACGTCGACTCGTCGATCGAACGTGTCCAGGTGCGCGTGCAGGGCGGCGACGACGATCGATACCTGTTGACCTGCAATGGGTTTCCCGTTCCACTCACCCATACCGGGCGTACCGGGGAGCGGGTCGCGGGCATCCGGTTCCGGGCATGGCAACCGCCGAGCGCGCTACATCCGAGCATCACCATCGACACGCCCCTGACCTTCGACCTCATCGACACCGTCTCGTCGCGCTCGGTCGGCGGTGCCACCTACCACGTCGTGCACCCCGGTGGCCGCGCCTACGAGAAGCCGCCGGTCAACGCCGTCGAGGCGGAATCGCGACGTAACGGACGGTTCGAGGCGGCCGGCCACACCACCGGCGCGATCGACGTCGGACTGCTGCGGGAACGGCAGGCCCGACTGGCCACCGACACCGGGGTCCCCGGGATCCTG
This sequence comes from Gordonia sp. CPCC 205515, assembly GCF_048537925.1. Classification (NCBI taxonomy): domain Bacteria; kingdom Bacillati; phylum Actinomycetota; class Actinomycetes; order Mycobacteriales; family Gordoniaceae; genus Gordonia; species Gordonia sp. CPCC 205515. The sequence goes on from NZ_JBCLVJ010000008.1 coordinate 49,632, forward strand.
GACCTGCGGCGGGCACGTACAGTGCTCCGGTGACCGTTTCGTCGGGTAGTGGACTGCCCGGGGTCTTCGACCGCTACCTCCCCGACAGCGCAGGCACCGCGCCGCACGACGAGATGCTCGATGCCTCCGGCCGCGCGCGGGCCGCGTGGGCGGATCTGATCGCCGGTTACGGCGCCCGCGGTTCCGCGCGGCTGTCCGCGGCGGCGGCGCGACTGACCGAATCGGTGACCGACGAAGGTGTCTTCTACAACGACTTCGACGGCCACGACACCGTCGCCCGCGACTGGCAGGTCGATCCCGTCCCGCTCATCCTCGACGGCGTCGAATGGGTCGAGCTGGAGAAGGCGATCACGCAGCGATCCATGCTGCTCGACCTGCTGCTGAGCGACGTGTACGGGGACCAGAAGACCATCACCTCCGGTCTGGTGCCGCCGGAGATGGTGTTCGGGCATCCCGGTTATATCCGCAAGGCCGCGCGGCTGGAGGTTCCCGGGCCGCACGCCCTGTTCCTGCACGCCCTCGACCTCGGCCGCGGTCCCGACGGCCGGTTCGAGGTCTTCGGCGACCGCACCCAGGCGCCGTCGGGCATCGGCTTCGCCATCGTCGACCGCCGGCTGGTGTCGCGGACCTTTCCGCAGCTGTTCCAGACCTGTGCGCCGCGGGCGATGACCACCTTCGCGGGCACCCTGCGCCTGGCCCTCGTGGACTACGCGCCGCCCGGCGTCGACGACCCGACGGTGGTCGTGCTGAGCCCGGGTGCCATGTCGCAGACCGCGTTCGACCAGTTCTATCTCGCCTCCACGCTGGGTGTCCCGCTGGTGGAGGGCGCCGACCTCACGGTGCGCGACGGCGTCGTCTACATGCGCTCACTCGGCCGGTTCAAGCGTGTCGACGTCCTGCTGCGCCGTGTCGACGCCGCCTACGTCGACCCGCTGGATCTGCGCACCGACTCGCGTCTGGGCGTCGCCGGTCTCGTCGAGGCCATCTCGCGCGGCAACGTCACGGTCGTCAACACCCTCGGCAGCGGTGTGCTGGAGAACCCGGCACTGCACACCGTGCTCGAGGCGCTCGCCCCAGTGCTGCTCGACGAAGATCTCGCCCTCGGGTCGGTGCCCACGCTGTGGGCCGGAGACGACCTGCAGCGCAGCAAGATTCGCGCTGAACTCGATGCCTTGGTGCTGACCAACTTCCACACCGGCGAAGAGGTGATCGCGCCGCTGGTCGACGCCGCCGCACGCACCGACCTGGCCGCCCGCATCGAGGCACAGTCCTGGCAGTGGGTGGCGCGGCTGGCCGAGTCGTACTCGGTGGCGCCGAGCATGACGCCCGGGATGGCCGGGCCGAACGACGGCTGGGTCGGCAGCGGCGTACTGCGGGCCGCACCGGTCGGCCTGCGGACGTTCAGCGTCGCGCAGGGCCCCACTTACGCGGTGATGCCCGGCGGGCTCGGTGCCGTGCTCGCCGATGGCGTGGCCGGGGCCGCGCAGCAAACCGTCGCCGCGAAGGACGTGTGGGTGACCAACGCCGACGTCGGCGGTCACGTGTCCCGGAAGTCGGCCACCCGCAGCGCGCCCGCCGAGGAGGTCGTCGAGGTACGGCCGGGCCGGTCCACCCGCGACTACTCCGAGGTCGCCGCGGCCGCCAGCCCGCGAGTGCTCTCCGACCTGTTCTGGTTCGGGCGCCACGGCGAGCGCACCGAACTGGTCACCCGGATGGCGAAGGTGTCGCGCGAGCGGTATCAGGACTTCCAGTACCGGCCGTGGATGACCGGATCGGCCGGCATCTCGCTGATGCTGCATGCGGTGGCCACCGTCACCGGCACCGCCGGCTACCTGTCGACCGCGGACCTGGCGGTCGACACGGAGGGTCCGATCGACACGAGGCGGATCTCCCAGGGGCTTGCCACCCTCACCGATCTGACCGTCGCGCGCAGCGTCCCCGGGACCATCGCGCATTCGGTCGATCGGCTGGTCGCCTCCGCGCGCGCCGTCCGCGACCATATGTCCACCAGCACCTGGATGGTGCTCGCACCGGTCGAACGGGCCGTCGAGGAGTTCACCACGCAGGTCAGCACCGGTCATCCGGCGATCGACTGGGCGACCCCCACCGACGGGTCGCTGGATCTCGGGCCCGAACTGGCCCACACCCACGACGAGGTGCTGCACGGGGTGCTGGCGTTGGCCGGTCTGCAGGCCGAGTCGATGGTGCACGACGCCGGCTGGTCGTTCATGGATCTGGGCCGGCGCATCGAGCGGTCCATCACCCTGGCCGACCTGACCTCTGCGCTGTTCGTCACCGCCCACGACCGCGAGGTGGAACAGTCGCTGCTCGAGTCCTACCTGCTCGCCACCGAGTCGTCGGTCATCTACCGGCGCCGCAATCGCGGTCTGTATCAACTCGATGCGGTCGCCGAACTCGTCCTCTTCGACGAGACCAACCCGCGGGCGATGATCTACCAACTCACCCACATGCGCGCCGATCTGACCGCGGTGCCCGAGGAGGTGCGCTCGGCCAACGCCGAACGCATCGTCGAGGAGATGATCGCCGAGTTGCGCCGCTCGGATCCGGCCGACCTGTGCGAGATCAACACCGATGGACGTCGTGCCGACCTCGCCGAGTTGATGAACGCCCTGCGCGAGGGCGCTCGCGAACTCTCCGATGTGCTCACCCGCACCCGCTTCGCACCTCCGCTCGAGGCGAAGCCGATCTGGGGTGGCGGCCTGGACATCGGGAGCCCAGACAGCAGCGGGGGCGTCGCGTGAAACGTCGCTACCGCGTGTACCATCGCACCTGCTACAGCTACGACGACGTGGTGTCGTCGTCGTACGGCCGGTGCTATCTGACGCCGCGGGAACTGCCGCACCAGCACGTCGTCGAGGCGCAGGTGCAGATCGAGCCCGAACCGGACGACTGGTCCACCGGCGTGGACGTCTACGGCAACAGCGACTCCTACTTCCATGTCCGCAGCAACCACGAGGACCTGGTGGTGACCGCCACCTCGCTCGTCGATGTGGACCCGCCCGACGCCGGGCTGCTCATGTCGGCGGCGGCGCTCGGGCCGTGGGAGCAGGCGCGGCCCCGGGTGCAGGGGAGCGCAGCCGCCGAGGCGGTCGAGTTCACCATCGACCTGAACCCGCCGGAGATCACCCCGGCCGTCGTCGACTACGCCGCGCAGGTCTTCACCCCGGGCCGACCGCTGATCGAGGCGGTGACCGATCTCACCACGCGGATCTTCCACGACTTCACCTACAAGTCCGGGTCGACGGCCATCAGCACCCGGGTGGACACCGTGCTGGAACGACGGATGGGTGTGTGCCAGGATTTCGCGCGGGTGGCGATCGCCTGCCTGCGTTCGGTGGGTCTGGCCGCCCGCTACGAATCCGGCTATCTGGCCACCGACCCGCCGCCGGGCACCGAACGGATCTTCGGCGCCGACGCCAGCCATGCGTGGGCCGCGGTGTGGCTGCCCGGCGACCACTGGATCGCGTTCGATCCCACGAATGACAAGCTCGTCGACGAGCGGCACGTCACCGTCGCGTGGGGTCGTGACTACGACGACGTCCCGCCGCTGCGCGGTGTCATCTATACGGATTCCAAGAAGAGTCGGATCGATGTCTCGGTGGACGTCAGTCCTGTTTAATCTTCCGTTAGCGTTGCTTAATGCGCTGTGCGAGAGTGGATTTGATTGCAGATGGGTTAACCCTCGTGACGTTGCGCACCGCCATTGGGTAGGTTGGTTGGTGATATGACGGTAATTACTGAAAATCGCATCACGAGCGTGGTGCGCGCGGCCGAGGCAGTTCTTTCGCATCGGGCCGGGTCTCCGGTAGCCCTCGCCGATCCGGAGGATCTCGGCGGCAGTGGACGCACCATCGTGGTGCGCGCCCGGGTGTTGGTGAACCCGCTCTCGATGGATCGCACCCTGGTCATCAAGGCGCTGCCCGACGACGAGGACCCGAGGGCGTTCCACCGTGAACTCGCGTCCTACAAGTACGCGACCGCGCTGCCCACCGAGTCCCGGCCGGGTCCCCAGCTCATCGCCTCCGACCCGGAGGTGCGGTTGCTGGTGCTCTCCGATCTCGGTCACGGGCGCTCGATGTCGTCGTTGCTCACCGGGACCGACGCGGTCGAGACGTCGCACGCGGTCAGCGCCTGGGGACAGGCACTGGGCCGGATGCACGCGGACACGTTCGGTGGCGAGGGTGACTACCGTGCGTTGCTGCGGCGTGGCGCCGGCGGCCTCGAAGACGCCGATGCCCTCGGGGAGGCCGCGGTGCGGGCTGTGGCCGACGCCCCGGCGCTGACCGACCGGCTCGGCGTCGACCTGCCCACCGAGATCCACGACCGGCTCCGCTCGGCCTGCCTGCTGTTCACCGAGGGGGAGCATCGCGCGTTCAGTCCGTCCGACGTGGGTCCGGAGAACATCATGCTCAACGACCTGGGCGTGCAGTTCATGGATTACGAGTGGGGTGGTTTCCGCGATGCCACCCTCGACATCGCGTACGCGCTGGTCACCTGCGGCACCAAACTCCGGCATGCCGACGCCGAGCGTCGTACCGAGCTGGAGATCTCCATGGTCGACGCGTGGCGCTCGGAGGTGTCGGGCATCTGGCCGGTCTTCTCCCACGACCGGGAGGCGACACGACGCATCCTTGCCGCGCGGCTGCTGTGGAAGTGGCTCTCGACGGTGTGGATGCTGCCCGCCGACGGCGCGGAACACGTGTCGGCGATCCACGTGACGGCCGCCGGCTACACCCACGACTGGGCACTGCACACCAACGACCCCCGGGTCATCGTCACCCGCTGGACCAGTCTGTCCACCGCCGCCACCCGCGCCGGTGAACCGGTGATCGCCGAATTCGCGACCCAGGTGGCGGCCGCGTTGCAGCGGCTCTGGCTCGACTGAGGTCGGCTTGCCCGAGAACTCCGCGATGGACGGCCTGTTCGACACGCCGTCACCCGGCCCCGCTCCGGTGACCACCGGGGGTGGCCTGACCGCGCCACCTCCGGCGACCGCGCCACTGGCCGTGCGGATGCGTCCGCAATCGCTCGACGAGATCGTCGGGCAACAGCATCTGCTCGGTTCCGGGTCGCCGCTGCGTCGACTCATCAACGGGTCGGGTGCGGCATCGGTGCTGCTCTACGGGCCGCCCGGCACCGGAAAGACGACGATGGCCGCGCTGATCTCGCGGGCCACCGGTGGCCGGTTCGAGGCGCTGTCGGCGCTCTCAGCGGGCGTCAAAGAGGTGCGGGCGGTCATCGACGTCGCCCGCCGTCGACTCATCGAAGGACAGCAGACGGTGCTGTTCATCGACGAGGTCCACCGCTTCTCCAAGACCCAGCAGGACGCGCTGCTCGACGCCGTGGAGAACCGGATCGTGCTGCTCGTCGCCGCGACCACGGAGAATCCGTCGTTCTCGGTCGTGTCGCCGCTGCTGTCGCGGTCGCTGGTGCTGCAACTCCGCTCGCTCGCCGACGACGACATCCGCGAGGTCCTGGCGCGCGCGGTCGCCGACCCGCGGGGTATGGACGGTCGCGTCGAGGTCACCGACGCCGCCTACGATCATCTCGTCGCAGTCGCCGGTGGCGACGCCCGCCGCGCCCTGACCGCGCTCGAGGCCAGCGCCGATGCCGCCGAATCCGGCATCCTCGACGTCGCCGACGTGGCCGCCGCGATCGACCGCGCCGCAGTCCGCTACGACCGGGACGGCGACCAGCACTACGACGTCACCAGCGCGTTCATCAAGTCGATCCGCGGCTCCGACGTGGACGCCGCCCTGCATTACCTGGCCCGGATGATCGCGGCCGGGGAGGACCCCCGGTTCATCGCCCGCAGGCTGATGATCCACGCCAGCGAGGACATCGGCATGGCCGATCCGATGGCCCTGCAGACCGCGGTCGCCGCGGCGCAGGTCGTCGCGCTCGTCGGGATGCCAGAGGCCAAACTCGCGTTGGCCCAGGCGACCATCCATCTGGCCACCGCACCCAAATCGGCGGGTGTGGTGTCGGCGATCGGGGCGGCGCTCGCCGACGTCGAGGCAGGCAAATCCGGTGCGGTGCCCGCCCATCTGCGCGACGGGCATTACGCGGGCGCCGAGAAACTCGGCAACGCGGTCGGTTACCGCTATCCGCACGACGACCCGGACGGGGTCCTTGCCCAGCAGTACGCACCCGACGACCTGGTCGGCGTCGACTACTACCAGCCGACCGATCACGGTCACGAACGCGAGATCGGCGCACGCCTGGGCCGGCTGCGGACGATCGTGCGGGGTGCGGTCAGCCGGTCACGTCGTCGCTGATACCCCGGCGACCCGAACCTTCGGTTCGTGGCGCACCGGGAAGTTGACCGAACTCGCGATGAAGCACCGGGAGTGGGCATCGTCGTGCGCGGCGACGGCGTCGTCGACCTTGGCCGCGTCGGTGATGTGCACGCGGGGATGCAGGATCACCTCCCGGAAGTGGCCGCCCTTGCCCTCCTGGTCCATCACCCCGACGGCGTCGTCGACATACGACGTCACCACGACGCCTCGCTCCACACACGCGTGCAGATACGACAGCATGTGGCATTGGGCGAGGGCGGCGACGAGCATGTCTTCGGGATTCCAGCGGCCCGGATCGCCCCGGAAGATCGCGTCCGCGGACGCCAGTATGTCCGGTTTGCCCGCGACCACCAGCTTGACCGACCGGTCGTAGTCGCGGTAACCGGAGGTTCCGGTGCCGCGGTTGCCGGTCCAGGAGGCCGTGAGTGAATAGCTATGCTCACCCATGTCCACAGTGTGCGCTTCGGTACCCTGGTATGTCGTGCAGACCCACGAAATCCGCCAGCGCTTTCTCGATCACTTCATCAAGGCGGGCCACACCGAGGTGCCCAGCGCCTCGCTGATCCTCGACGACCCCAACCTGTTGTTCGTCAACGCCGGCATGGTGCCGTTCAAGCCCTACTTCCTCGGGGAGCAGACCCCCGAGTTCTCGCGCGCCACCAGCGTGCAGAAGTGTGTGCGCACCCTGGACATCGACGAGGTCGGCATCACCACCCGGCACAACACCTTCTTCCAGATGGCCGGCAACTTCTCCTTCGGCGACTACTTCAAGCGCGAGGCCATCGGGTTCGCCTGGACGCTGCTGACCAACAGCGTCGCCGACGGCGGCTACGGCATCCCCGCCGACAAACTCTGGCCGACGGTCTACCTCGACGACGACGAGGCCGAGGCCATCTGGCGTGACGAGATCGGTGTTCCGGCCGAACGCATCCAGCGTCGCGGCATGAAGGACAACTACTGGTCCATGGGCGTGCCCGGACCGTGCGGGCCATGCTCGGAGATCTTCTACGACCGCGGCCCCGCCTACGGCGTCGAAGGCGGTCCGGAGGCCGACGAGGACCGCTACATCGAGATCTGGAACCTCGTGTTCATGCAGAACGTCCGCGGCCCCGGCGGCGGCAAGGACGGCTACGAGATCCTCGGACCGCTGCCGAAGAAGAACATCGACACCGGTATGGGCATCGAACGTGTCGCGTGCCTGCTGCAAGGCGTCGACAACGTCTACGAAACCGACCTGTGTCGGCCGATCATCGACCTCGCCGCGCAACTCACCGGCCGCGCCTACGCGGCCGGCAACCACGACGATGACGTGAAGTTCCGGGTCATCGCCGACCACGCCCGCACCGCGGCGATGCTCATCGGCGACGGCGTGCTGCCCGGCAACGACGGACGCGGCTACGTGCTGCGTCGCCTGTTGCGCCGCGTCGTGCGCTCGGTGCGCCTCCTCGGTGCGGATCAACCGACGATGGGGGCGTTCATCGAACTCGTCATCGACACCATGTCGCCGTCGTATCCGAACCTGGCCGAACAGCGCAAGCACATCGTCGATGTCGCCGTCGGCGAAGAGATCTCCTTCTCCAAGACCCTCGCCGCCGGCTCCAAACTGTTCGCCGACGCCGCCGCGGCCACCAAGGCCGCCAACGCCTCGACGATCACCGGCGACGACGCATTCACGCTGCACGACACCTACGGATTCCCGATCGACCTGACCCTCGAGATGGCCGCCGAAGCCGGACTCGACGTCGACCAGCAGGGCTTCACCGAGCTGATGGCCGAACAGAAGCAGCGCGCCAAGGCCGACGCGACCGCCCGCAAGACCGGGCACGCCGACCTGTCGGTCTACCGCGAGTTCCTCGACCGCGGACCGACCGTCTTCACCGGTTTCGACGAACTCATCTCCGAGGCCAAGGTCCTCGGACTCGTCGCCGACGGCGCACGGGTGACCTCCGCCGCGCCCGGCACCGAACTGACCGTCGTGCTCGACCGCACCCCGCTCTACGCCGAGTCCGGTGGGCAGATGGCCGACGTCGGCACCATCACCACCGGCGACGGGGTGCGACTGCGGGTCACCGACGTGCAGAAGGCAGGCAAGTCGGTGTGGCTGCACAAGGTCGTCGTCGACGAAGGGGAGATCGCGGAGGGTGACGAGGTCATCGCCGCGGTCGACCAATCCTGGCGACATGGTGCGACACAAGGACATTCGGGCACCCACATGGTGCACGCCGCACTCCGCGAGGTGCTCGGTCCCAGCGCCACCCAGGCCGGCTCATTGAACCGGCCCGGCTACCTGCGGTTCGACTTCCACTCCGGAAAACCGTTGTCGGAGAGCCAGCGTCGCGAGATCGAGGAGATCAGCAACGCCGCCGTCGAGGCCAACTATGCCGTCAACACCTTCGAAACCGGTCTGGCCGAGGCCAAGTCGATGGGCGCGGTCGCGCTGTTCGGCGAGAACTACGGCGACGTCGTGCGGGTGGTGGAGATCGGCGGCCCGTTCTCCATGGAACTGTGCGGCGGTACGCATGTCGCGTCGTCGGCGCAGATCGGTCCGGTCACGCTGATCGGCGAGTCGTCGGTCGGCTCCGGGGTGCGCCGCGTCGAGGCCTACGTCGGCATGGACTCGTTCCGCTACCTGTCCAAGGAGCGGGCGCTGCTCGCCGGGCTGGCGTCGTCGCTGAAGGTCCCGTCGCAGGAGGTACCCGGCCGCGTCGAGCAGCTGGTGACCAAACTGCGCGACGCCGAGAAGGAACTGGAGCGGCTGCGTGCCGAGTCCGCCCGCGCTGCCGCAGGTGGCCTCGTCGACGCCGCGGTCACCTCGGGCCAGACATTGATCGTCGGCGGGCGCCTGCCCGACGGAGTCGATGCCGGCAACCTGCGGACGCTGGCCACCGATCTGCGCGGCCGGGTCGCCGACCGACCGGCCGTCGTCGCGGTGTTCTCGAAGAACGACGGGGGAGGCGAGCGAAGCGACGGGGGAAATGTCAAAGTACCGTTCGTCATCGCCACCACCGACGCCGCGCGCGGTCTCGGCATCAAGGCCGGTGACCTGGTCAAGGACATCTCCGGACTCGTCGGCGGACGCGGCGGCGGCAAACCCGATCTCGCGCAGGGCTCCGGCTCGGACGCGTCCGGGATCGACGCCGCGATGGCCCGCATCCGCGAACTCGTGCGGGATCGATGAGCCCCACGGAATCAACGCGGGAACGTGGCCGGCGCCTCGGCATCGACGTCGGGAGTGTGCGGATCGGGGTGGCCGTGTGCGACCCCGATGGCATCCTCGCCACGCCCGTCGAGACGGTGCAACGCACCCCGAAGAGCGACGCCGATGTCGAGCGCATCGCGGTGATCGCCGCAGAGTACGAGGTGATCGGTGTGGTCGTCGGACTGCCCAAAACGCTGCGCAACGAGGCGGGTGCGGCGGCCGACGCCGCGCGGCAGTTCGGGGACGCGCTCGCGACACGCCTGGCGCCGATTCCGATCGATTACTCCGACGAGCGTCTGACCACGGTGACCGCGGCGCAATCGCTGCGGGCGAGCGGTCGGAATGCCAAGTCCTCGCGTGCCGTCATTGATCAGGCGGCGGCGGTCGCTATTCTGCAGGGGTGGCTGGATACGCAACGATGAGTAACGCATGCCTTCTGGGAGGGTGCGCTCGGTGAGCGACGACCACCCACGGCCCCGGCGCCACGAGTTCTCCGACGCCGCGACCGACAAGCTCGACCTCGAACGGTTGCGCTACTTCACCCAACCCTCCGACGAGAAGCCGACGACCCGACATCGTCGTCGGCGCGTCGAGTCGGGTTCCGACCTCACCGACACCGGATCGTTGCGGCCCGCGGTCACCCGTTCCGCGCCCGACGACGCCGACACCGAGTGGACGCGACCCGAACCGCTGCCGGTGCAGTCCGGTGAGTTCGAGGACCCCATGCGGCGTGCGGTGCCCCATCGCATCGCCCCGGCTGCCGTGAACCCCTCTGCCGTGAATCCCTCTGCCGTGAACCCCTCTGCCGTCACCGCGGCTGCCGCACCGACCGCGACGGCGACGCGCACCCACTTCCTCGACACCGAAGAGGACGAGGAGAACGAGCCCGCGCAGCCGCCGCAGAAACCGGCCAAGCCGCGTAAAACGCGCAAGCAGAAGACGCCGAAACAGAAGCGCCCCAAGCAGAATGCGCCGAATTACCTGCGGCGGCGGGTCGTACTCGGCGTTGCGATGGTGTGCTTGCTGGCGCTGGTGGCCGGCGTCGGGTTCGTCGGGCTGCGCAAGCTCGGCGTCTTCGAGAACAACAAGGACTACTCCAACCCCGCGGGCACCGCCGACGTGATCGTCGACATCCCCGACAACTCCACCCTCGCCGACTTCGGCCGCATCCTCGAGGCCGACGACGTCGTCGGCAGCGTGAATGCCTTCGTCAAGGCGGCCAACGGCGAGCCCCTGTCCGGCGGCTACTACAAGATGCGCACCCAGATCCCGGCCGAGACCGCTGTCGACATGATGACCGGCACCGAACACCGCGTCGGCCGCATGGTGGTCCCGGAGGGACTGCAGCTCGACACCAAGGAAGGCATCGACGGCAAGACCACGCCGGGCATCTTCCAGATGATCTCCGACGCCACCTCGGTCACCGTCAACGGCCAGCGGATCGGTGCCAGCATCGACCAACTCGAGGAGACCGCCTCCAACGCCACCGCCGACGAACTCGGTGTCCCGGTGTGGGCGCGCCCGACCGTCAACTCGCTCACCGGTGACCACCGCCGCATCGAGGGCCTCATCGCGCCGGGCACCTGGGAGCGGATCGACCCGAATCAGACGCCGGTGCAGATCCTGCACGACCTGCTTGTCGCGAGTGCCCAACGCTACGAGGAGTGGGGGCTGCTCAGCGCACGCGAACAGAACCTCACCCCGTATCAGACGCTGATCGCCGCATCCGTTGTCGAACGCGAGGTCGCCGATCCCGACGACTACGCCAAGGTGGCGCGGGTGATCGTCAACCGCCTCGACAAGGGTCAGCGCCTCGAGATGGATTCGACGGCCAACTACACCGCCCAGGTCACTAACATCGACGTGCACGGCGAGAACTACTCCGCCGACAACCCGTGGAACACCTACCGGGTGGACGGGCTGCCGGTCACACCGATCGGAGCGGTCGGACAGGCCGCGCTGCAGGCCACCGAACATCCCGCGAGCGGCAAGTGGCTCTACTTCGTCACCGTCGACAACAAGGGCACAACCCTGTTCGCCGACGACTTCGAGCAACACAAGGCCAACCGCGAAAAGGCTTGCGAGAACAAGCTTTTGACCACCGGTTGCAGCTGATCTGATGGATCTGGAAGCACGCCGGGCCGCAGTGCTCGGCTCACCGGTCGGTCACTCACGCTCACCGGACCTGCACCTCGCGGCCTACCGGGCCCTCGGCCTGGCCGACTGGACCTATGACCGCATCGAGTGCACCGGCGAGCAACTCCCCGGCGTGGTGTCGGGAGCGGGCGCCGACTTCATCGGCTTCTCCGTGACCATGCCGGCCAAACTCGCGGCGCTCGCCTTCGCCGACGAACGCACCCCGCGCGCCGAACTGATCGGCTCGGCCAACACGCTGGTGCGCACCGATGCGGGCTGGCGCGCGGATTGCACCGACATCGACGGCATCGCGGGCACGCTGACCGAGGTCGGCGCCGACGCCGCCACCAACCCGACCGCGGTACTCATCGGCAACGGCGGCACCGCGCTGCCCTCGGTGGCCGCCCTCGCCGACGCCGGCTTCACCGACCTCGCCGTCGTCGCCCGCGACGCCGGCCGTGCCGCGCCCGTCACCGCGCTCGCCGAACACCTGGGCATGCGCACCTCTGTCGTCCCGTTCGTCGCCGATGACGCCCTCGCCGAGCGCGCCGCCGCCAGTGGCGTGGTCATCTCCACCGTGCCCGCCGACGGCGCCGCCGGACTCGTCCCCGCGCTCGCCGCGGCACCACGACTGGTGGATGTGATCTACCACCCGTGGCCGACACCACTGGCCGGCGCGGTCACCGCCGCGGGCGGTCGGGTCGTCGGGGGACTGGTGATGCTGCTGCATCAGGCGTTCAGTCAGGTCGAGCAGTTCACCGGCCGGCCGGCCCCGCGCGACGCGATGGCGGCCGCGCTCCTCGAGTCTCGGTAAACGCTCAGGCTCCCATCACATGCTCGGCTTGCATCTCGAGCGTTCGGTGGCAGCCCGAGCGCGGGGAGCACCTGTGGATAGAGTTTCGGCGACCGCCCGGATATGCGGCACCCTCGATGCATGTCGCTGTGGATCGTGCTGGTCTGGCTCTCCCGCATCACCGTCGGTGATCTGCACACCCGTCGTATACCCACGCCGCTGCTGTGGCCGGGCATCGTCGCCACCCTCGCGATGACACCGATCCATCCCGCGATCGGTCTCGCCGCGCTCACCGCCGCGCTGCCGTACCTGGCAGCGGCGTTCGCCGGGCTCGGCGGCGGCGGCGACGTCAAGCTCGCCTTCGTGCTCGGCGGACTGCTCGGCGACGCGGCGACCGGACTGGTCATGGTGCTGCTCGCGGCGGTTTTCGGGGTACTCGCGCATGCCGCACTGCGTCGTCGGGGCCCCCTACCGCATGCGCCCGCGCTGGTCGCCGCGACCGTGTGCCTGCTGCCGTTGGGCGCATGGAACAATTGAGCACTGTGTTGCGCTGGATAACTGCCGGAGAATCCCATGGCCCGGCCCTGGTCGCCATCGTCGAGGGGATGGTCGCCGGAGTGGAGATCACCTCGTCCGACATCGCCGAACAACTCGCTCGCCGTCGCCTCGGCTACGGGCGCGGGGCTCGAATGAAGTTCGAGGCCGACAAGATCACGCTTGTCGGTGGCCTGCGGCATGGTCACACCATGGGTGGACCGGTCGCCGTGGAGATCGCCAACTCGGAGTGGCCCAAGTGGGAAACCGTGATGGCCGCCGACCCGGTCGACCCCGCCGAACTCGAGGGCAGCGCCCGGAACGCGCCGCTGACCCGGCCGCGGCCCGGCCACGCCGACTACTCCGGCATGCTCAAATACGGCTTCGACGACGCCCGCCCGGTCCTCGAACGGGCGAGCGCCCGCGAGACCGCGGCCCGCGTCGCCGCCGGTACCGTCGCCCGCAACTTCCTGCGACAGGTGTTCGGCATCGAGGTGCTCTCGCACGTCATCTCCATCGGCGCCAGCGACCCCTACGACGGCCCGGCACCCCGCTACACCGACCTCGCCGCGATCGACGAGAGCCCCGTCCGGGCGTTCACCAAGGACTCCGAAGAACAGATGATCGCCGAGATCGAGGCCGCCAAGAAGGACGGCGACACCCTCGGCGGCGTCGTCGAGGTCGTCGCGACCGGTGTACCGGTCGGCCTCGGCTCACACGTCAGCGGCGACACCCGCCTCGACGCACGGCTGGCCGGTGCACTCATGGGCATCCAGGCGATCAAGGGCGTCGAGGTCGGCGACGGCTTCACCACCGCCCGTCGTCGGGGGAGCCAGGCGCACGACGAGATGGTGCCCGGCGCCGACGGCGTGCTGCGCTCCACCAACCGCGCCGGTGGCCTCGAGGGCGGCATGACCAACGGCGAGGACGTCCGCGTGCGAGCCGCGATGAAGCCGATCTCCACCGTGCCGCGCGCCCTGTCCACCGTCGACATGTCGACCGGCGAAGAAGCCGTCGCCATCCATCAGCGCTCCGACGTGTGTGCGGTGCCCGCCGCAGGTGTCGTCGCCGAGGCGATGGTCGCGCTGGTCCTCGCGCAGGCTGCGCTCGACAAGTTCGGCGGCGACTCGGCCGCCGAGACCGCGGAGAACCTCGCCGGCTACCTCAAGCACGTCGAGGCGCGACCCCCGCACCCGGCGTCATGACCAGCGAGCGCAAACGCCGACCCGTGGTGGTATTGATCGGCTTCATGGGGGCCGGTAAATCGACCGTCGGCCGGATCGTCGCCGGCCGGCTAGGGGTCGACTTCATCGACACCGACTCCGAACTCGTTCGGCGCGACGGCCGTCCCATCCCGGAGATCTTCACCACCGATGGGGCCGACCGCTTTCGCGAGATCGAACGCGATGTGGTGATCGATGTCCTGCGGTCCCACCCCGGCGTGATCGCCCTCGGCGGCGGCTCGGTGATGACACCGGCGGTCGCCGACGCCCTCGCCGGACATCACGTCGTCTACCCTCGCATCACCGCCGACGGCGGCTTCGCGCGGGTCAAGGACAGCGACCGCCCGTTGATCGCCGGCGACGACCCGCACCTGCGCTACCGCGAACTCCTCGAGGCACGCGACGAGACCTACCACCGGGTCGGCACGATGGCCGTCGACGCGGCGGCCGGCGACCCCGAAGCGGTCGCCGACGTCGTCATCGAACTGCTCGCCGACACCCTCGTCCCGGAAAGGGCTGCCACCACATGACCGAATCGATCCCGGCACCGATCCGCATCGGCGTCAACGCCGGCGCACCGTACGACGTGGTCATCGGCCGCGGCCTGCTCGGCGAGGTCGCCGAGGCGGCCACCGGCGCCGACCGGGTCGCCATCCTGTATCAGCCCACGCTCGCCCAGACCGCCGAGCAGATCCGGGAGTTCTTGGCGGACAAGGGCTTTGACGCGCATCGCGTGGAGATCCCAGATGCCGAGGCGGGTAAGGACCTGTCGGTCGCGGCGTTCTGCTGGGACGTCTGCGGCCGCATCGGACTCAAACGCAACGACAAGGTGATCAGCCTCGGCGGCGGTGCCGCCACCGACCTCGCCGGCTTCGTCGCGGCCACCTGGATGCGGGGCATCGGCGTCATCCACATCCCGACGACGCTGCTGGCGATGGTCGACGCGGCCGTCGGCGGCAAGACCGGCATCAACACCGACGCCGGCAAGAATCTGGTCGGTTCCTTCCACGAACCCGACGCGGTGCTCATCGACATCGCGACCCTGGAGACGGTGCCGCGCAACGAGGTCATCGCCGGCCTGGCCGAGGTCATCAAGACCGGGTTCATCGCCGACCCGGTCATCCTGGACATGATCGAGGCCGATCCGGCCGCCGCCGTCGACCCCACCGGTTCGGTGCTGCCGGAACTGATCCGACGATCCGTGCAGGTCAAGGCCGACGTCGTGTCCGCCGACCTCAAGGAATCCTCGCTGCGCGAAATCCTCAACTACGGCCACACCATGGGCCACGCCATCGAACGCCGCGAACGCTACCGCTGGCGCCACGGGGCCGCGGTGTCGGTGGGTCTGGTGTTCGTCGCCGAACTCGCCCGCCTGGCCGGACGCCTCGACGACGAGACCGCCGACCGGCATCGCCGGGTGCTCGAGTTGGTGGGGCTGCCCACGAGCTACGACGCGGACGCGCTCCCGGACCTGCTGGAGGGTATGGCCGGGGACAAGAAGAACCGGTCCGGGGTGCTGCGTTTCGTCGTGCTCGACGGGCTGGCCAAGCCGGGCCGGCTCGAGGGACCCGATCCGGGGCTGATCGCGGCGGCCTATTCGGCCATCGCCGGCGACCCGAAACCGGCCGGCGGAGTGCTGCTCTAGCTGCTGACGACGTGCCCGGTCTCGTCGCGCTCGGGGTGCACCGACCAGTCGTCATCATCGGCGGCATCGGCCTTGCGCTGCTGGCGGCGGGTGAGCCAGCGGCCCACCGCGACACCGACGAACGCGGGGAAGAAGATGAGCAGCGCGGTGAACGAACCACCGGCGACGACCTCGACGAACAGGTTGGCCTGCCCGATCCCGGCGAACACGAAGTTACCCAGCAGCCAGCCGACGATGCCGGAGAGCAGGCCGGCCAGCAAACCGGCCTGCAGCCAGCGGACGGTGAGGTCGGAGTAGTCGTCGGGGTCCTCATGGGCGCGGGCGTCGGCGATGCCGTCGATGCCACCCCAGATCAGCGCGACGAGGACCACCGCGGCGATGGCGATGGTCTTCCAGGCGGTGGTGTGCAGGGGCGCCTCGACGACGGCGATTCCCAGCAGGACACGGGCGATGACGTGCACGATGGTCATGGTCAGACCGCGCAGCAACCACGAAGACATGCCGACAGGGTAGCCGAACCTAGAACACGTTCGGGTAGACGGTAGCGTTAGCGCATGTCGCCCGCGCCCGTGATCAGCGATTGCCGTGCCCGACGAGATCGTGTCCGGGAAGCCCTGGCCACCGCAGAACAGCCGGTGGACGCCATCGTCATCAGCGATCTCGTCAACGTCCGCTACCTGACCGGATTCACCGGTTCCAACGCCGCGGTCCTGATCTGGGCCGACGACCCGCGCTCGGACCGCATCTGCACCGACGGCCGCTACCTCACCCAGGTGGCCGAACAGACGCCCGACCTGCCGGCCGTCATCGCCCGTAACTGCCTCGTGGAGCTCGTCGACCGGGCCCACGACTCGGGTGGTGCGACGATCGGCTTCGAGTCCGACGTGGTCACCGTCGCCCAGCATGAGGCCCTGCTGGCGCGATTCGAGGAGGCGGGGTCCGGTCCGGAGCTGGTCGGGCGGACCGGCCTGGTGCAGCGCCTCCGGGAGATCAAGGACGCCGGCGAGGTCGAGTTGCTGCGGCAGGCCTGCGCCATCGGCGACCGGGCGCTGGCCGCGATCATCGACCGCGGCGTGATCGTGCCGGGCGCCACCGAACGGGAGGTGGCCCGCACGCTGGAGTGGGAGATGTATGCCCTGGGGGCCGACGCGATCGCCTTCGAGACCATCGTCGCCGCGGGCGCGAACTCCGCGATCCCGCATCACCGGCCCACCGACGACGTGCTGGCCACCGGCGACTTCGTGAAGATCGATTTCGGGGCCGTGGTCGGCGGCTATCACTCCGACATGACCCGCACCTACGTGCTCGGCCGCGCCGCGGACTGGCAGCGGGAGATCTATGACCTGGTCGCCGATGCCCAGGCCGCCGGACGGGCGGCGCTCGAGCCGGGTGCGGATCTGCGCGGGGTCGACGCCGCGGCGCGGTCGGTGATCGCCGATGCGGGGCACGGCGAGCACTACGTGCACGGCCTCGGACACGGCGTCGGCCTGCAGATACACGAAGCGCCGGGAATCGGTGCGCTGGCGACGGGTACACTGCCTTGCGGCGCAGCGGTCACCGTGGAGCCCGGCGTCTACCTCCCCGGCCGAGGTGGCGTCCGGATCGAGGACACCCTCATCGTCACCGACACCGCCCCGGACCTGCTGACCGCCACCGACAAGGCATTCACCGTCATCTGACGGGGCAACAGAACGTAAGGGAAGAGATACACATGGCGAGTACCGCCGATTTCAAGAACGGCCTCGTGCTGCGGATGGACGATCAGCTCTGGCAGATCCTGGAGTTCCAGCACGTCAAGCCCGGCAAGGGCCCGGCGTTCGTGCGCACCAAGATCAAGAACGTGCTCAGTGGCAAAACCGTCGACAAGACCTTCAACGCCGGCGTCAAGGTGGAGACCGCGACCGTCGACCGTCGCGATATGACCTTCCTCTACAACGACGGCACCGACTACGTGTTCATGGACGCACAGGACTACGAGCAGTACTCGCTGTCACCGGCCATCGTCGGCGACGGCGCGCGCTTCCTGCTGGAGAACATGACCGTGCAGGTGTCGCTCAACGACGGCACCCCGCTGTTCATCGAACTTCCGGTGACCGTCGAGATGGAGGTCACCCACACCGATCCCGGTCTGCAGGGTGATCGCTCCACCGGCGGCACCAAGCCCGCCACCATGGAGAGCGGCACGGAGATCCAGGTGCCGCTGTTCATCAATACCGGTGACAAGCTGAAGGTCGACTCCCGCGACGGCAGCTACCTCGGCCGCGTCAACTGACCTGCCTCCCGTGAAACAATCCGGAACCCGACACAAGGCGCGGCGCCGCGCCGTCGACCTGCTGTTCGAGGCCGAGGCCAAGGGTGTCAGCCCCGCCCAGCTGGTCTCCGAGCGGCGCGAATACGTGCGCTCCGACGAGAGCGTCGGTGAGATCCACGACTACACCGCACGGGTGATCGAGGGCCTCTCCGAGGATCAGTCGCAGATCGACGCCGTCGTCTCCTCGCACCTGCGGGGCTGGACGCTGGAACGGCTGCCGGCCGTCGACCGCGCGATCCTGCGGCAGGCGACGTGGGAGTTGTTCAACGCGACCGACGTCGACGAAGTCGTCATCGTGGACGAGGCCGTCGAACTCGCGAAAGAACTGTCCACCGACGATTCGCCCGCGTTCGTCAACGGGGTGCTGGCGAAGATCGCCGAGCTGGCGCCGCAGGTGCGGTCTGCGGCGGCCGCCGGGAGCGTAGCGAGCGGGGCCATTGATGCGGCGGCCGAGAGTGCAGGAGAGTCCGGATCGCGATCTGAGGACGCAGCAGACTAGGTGCCGGCCGCACGAGGTTCGTGACCTCCCGGAACGCGCGCGACACCACCGGGTCCCGCCGGGCCGCGAGCTGCACCCGTCGGACGTAGTTGCCGATCCATGCGGGCGGCGGCGCGAACGTCGCGGTGACCCCGGGTAGCGCCAGGTCGACGCCGGCGGTCAGGGTCCACGCCCGGTCGGTGATGCGGGCGGCGTTCCGGTACCAGTGGTCGGCCAGGCGCTTGTCGTCGAGTCGATATCGGCCGCACAGGGTGCCGAGTTCCACGGCCTGGAGTGCGGCGACGCTCATCCCTTGACCGAACGCCGGGTCGAAACTGCAGATGGCGTCCGCGATCGCGAGGTACCCACGCGGTTTGTCCGGCATGGTCTCGAAGTGTCGGCGGCCGCTCGACGGAATGCTGAAGACCTCGGTCTGTGAGATCGGATCGTGCTCGTCGAGCAATGCCGCGATCTCGGGCGCGACGATCCGGCGGGCGTAGACGCGCAGTCCCGAGACGTCGGTGGGTGGTCGTTCGCCGTAGCCGAACAGTGTGATCCGCCAGGTCGAGTCCTCTTGCGCGATCGCCACGCCGCCCCGTGGGATGGGCGGTACCGGCGCCGACACGACGACGCGTCGTCCATCGAGATCGCTTGTCTGATAAGGGATCTGGATCGTCGAGTACCACAAGTTCAGGCGGATGACGTCGTCGTCGGGAACTCCTAGACCGGCCGCCGACAACCACCGTCGGGCATGCGCCGAACGGCCGGACGAGTCGATGACGAGATCGGCCGACAGTTCGTCGGTGCCGCGGAACTCGACGCCGACGACGCGGTCGTCGATCACCCGCAGTCCGGTGACCGCGATGCCGTCGCGCACCGTGACGCCCGGTAGCGCGCGGACCCGCCGTCGGATCTGTGCCTCCAGGGCAGGCCGCGAGACCGCCAGCCCGCGACGACCCAGCCGGCAGTCGGTCAGCAGTCCGCCGCCGATGTACCACCGGCCGGTCTCGCCGATGTCGCCGTCGCCGAGGGCGCCGGCGGCGACGAGGTCGTCGGTGATGCCGGGCAGCAGGGTCTCGATCGACTCCCGACCGGACGTCAGGAGGCCGTGGACGTGTGCGGCCTGCGGGGTGCCGTGCCGAGCGCCGCGGCGGTCGTCGAGCACATCGCGCTCGATGATCGTCAGCCGATCGACGTGGGGTGCCATCGCGGCCGCGGCGAGCAGTCCGCCGATGCCGCCGCCGATGATGATCACGTGGGACATGAGAACCTCCGGGAGAGTGCCGTGTGTGGTGCGGTCCACCGTCCCGTGTGACGGTGCTCACTCTCCAGACCGGAAGCTGCCCACTATCTGTCCATCGGGGCTCATCAGAACGGGGCTATCAGGTCGGTTCGGGTACGCCGCGCAGATCCCAGTCCCACAGCACCTCGGCGACCCGGTCGACGCCTTTGGCGAGATGCCGCCGGTAGGTGCTGAAGGCCAGGCCCAGCACTTCGGCGGCCCGTTCCTGGCTGCCGGCCGGGTGGACAAAGGTGCGGTCCAGGGCTCGTTCGGCCCGCGCGTAGTGCGGGTCGTCGGCGAGGATGGTCAGCGCGTGGCGAAGGACGTCGACCAGTCGGTCGGCGGCGGCGTCCGTGGTGTCGGGGGAGCTGCGATCCTCCGACGTCGCCAGTCGGGAACCGACGAGCGGACTGTGCCGGAGGCGATCGGGTTGATGGAGATCCCGCAGCAGTTCGCGCACCGCGGCGTCGAAATCGGCGCGGCACAGGGCCACCCGACCGATCGGGGTGCTGGTGGGCGGCGCCGCCCCGGTCTCGGCGGCCGCCAAGGATCCCAACCACTCGTCGAACGGGCAGCGGAGAAAGTCGCGCGCGTAGACGGTGACCGTCGCGCCGTCGTCGAGCGTGAGTTCGGTGAGGGCGGCGAAGCCGATGTAGTCCCAGACAGGACTCCACAAGTCGCCGCGGGTCGAAGAGATCGCCACCCAGCCGAGTCCTGGCGACGCCCACTCCCGCATCGACACCTCGGCGACGATGTTGGAGACCGGCCCGAGGGCGTCGAGGCCCTGAGCGTCGGCGGCCATCTGATGCAGCATCACCTCGCCGGCCTCGGCAGGCCGGAGGGTGGACAGTTCAGCGCAGATCCGAGTGGACACCGGATCGGTTGCGCGGAACCTGCCGGACTCGTCGAGGCGAGCGAAAACCACTGCTCCACAGGGAGTATCGGCGTCATCGCGGATCAGGTAGCACTTCTCGGGCAGCGCTTGTGCGCACTGGACGGCCCACTGCGCCCGCAGCGGCGACTCGGCCCTCTCGAAGATCGCCCGCACGTCGGCGGCATCGTCGGGTCCGACGAGGTTTGCCGACATCGACCCGAGGTCGTCGTAGGAGAACAGCGATGCGGTCACCGGGTTGTTGCGGTGCAGGAACAACAGATCGGCGGCGGCCCGGTGATAGGCAAGACCGTCGGACCGACGCATCCGTTGCACGACAACCCGGCGGATCCGCCGGTGCAGGTCACCGAAGGCCTGCCGGTCACGCCAGCGCAGGTCGGCGTCGAGCGCGTCGCGGACCAGGTCGTGCAGCGTGAGGCCGTCGGGATGCGCGACGGCGTACGGGCGGTCGCGCAACCAGGTCAGTAGGTCGTCGGCGTGACCGTCGTCCAGGTCGAGAACGTCGCGCAGCAGCGCCCGGTCGACCCGGCGCGCGTGGCCGCAGACATGCAACCCGGCCCGCTGCTGCGGTGTCTGCACCTCGTCGACGAAGGCGGCGAGGAGCTGTTTCACGACGTCCGGATTGCCGAGCAGCGACGGCAGGGCGGGCGCGGCGCTACCCGCCCCATAGGTGTCGGCGGCGATGGTGAGGGCCAGTGGATGACCATAGGTTTGCGTCGCGAGAGAATCGGCCGCGTCGTCGGGTACACCCGCGCGGTGCAGCAACTCGACGGCATCCTCGGGGTCGAGGTTGCGCAGCGGCAGTTCGACGAACAGTCGACGCCAGGCGGGGTCCCGCCGCCACTGCGGCGCGGGCGGGTGACGGCCGGCCAGGATCACGCGGCAGTCGGCGGGCAGTCCGGGGAGGAACTCGTCACGGATCCACCGCTCGAGCGACCCGACGGCCTCGAACGTGTCGATGATCAGGACGCCGTCGGCGGTGAGTCCGTCCGTCTCCCGCAGGGCACGTAGGACCTCGCTGCGTTGGGCGCCGATGTCGGTGCCGTCGACGAAGCAGCATGCCCGACCTCGTTCGGTCGCCAGCGATTCGGCCGCCCGGACCAGGCAACTCTTGCCGACGCCACCCGGCCCGTGGAGGTAGAGCACCGCGGGGCCGTCGGGGTCGTCGAGCAGTCGCGCCACGACGGCGAGTTCACCGCGGCGTCCGACGAGCGCACTCCGATCGCGCCGTTCGGCGATCAGTCGATCGGCGATGCGGGGAGTTCGCTCGGCGTCATTCACTTCTTCGATTGTCGCCGATCTCGTCGGCGCGTGTAGAGTGTCTGGGCGAGACAGACATCCTTTAACGATCCGTCCGGCGAGGCGGAGAAGGAGGTCCGCGTGGCCGAACGTGTGCTGCTCGACGCTTCTGACGTCGCACGCACCATTGCCCGGGTGGCCCATCAGGTGATCGAGAAGACCGCCTTGGACTCCCCGGACGCACCCCGTGTCGTGATCATCGGAATCCCCACTCGCGGAACATTTCTCGCGGAGCGACTGGCGGAGAAGATCAATGAGTTCGCCGGCACCGAGGTGCCGGTCGGATATCTCGACATCACCCTCTACCGCGACGATCTGCGGGCCAAACCGCATCGCCCCCTCGAGCGGACCGTGGTCCCCGCCGGGGGCGTCGACAACGCGGTGGTCATTCTCGTCGACGACGTCCTCTTCTCCGGCCGCACCGTCCGCGCCGCCCTCGACGCCCTGCGTGATCTCGGTCGCCCATCCGCGGTCCAGCTCGCGGTCCTCGTCGACCGCGGGCACCGCGAACTGCCGCTGCGCGCCGACTACGTCGGCAAGAACATCCCCACCTCCCGTGAGGAGAATGTCGCGGTGCACCTGGTCGAACAGGACGGGGTCGACGAGGTCGTCCTGAGCGGAAAAGAGGTGCAGTGATGCGACATCTGCTCTCCACCCAGGATCTGTCCTTCGACGACGCGACCGGACTTCTCGACGAGGCCGAACGCTTCGAGCAGGCGCTGACCGGACGCGAGGTGCGCAAGCTGCCGACGCTGCGCGGCCGCACCGTGATGACCGTCTTCTACGAGAACTCCACGCGCACCCGGGTGTCCTTCGAGGTCGCGGGCAAGTGGATGAGCGCCGACGTGATCAACGTCAGCGCCTCGTCCAGCTCGGCCGGTAAGGGAGAGTCGTTGCGGGACACCGCGAAAACTCTGCGCGCTGCCGGTGCCGACGCACTGATCGTGCGGCATCCCGCGTCGGGCGCGGCCCACCAGATCGCCGAATGGACCGCCGAGATCGACGCGGCCGGCGAGGTCGGCGGGCCATCGATCATCAACGCCGGTGACGGCATGCACGAGCATCCCACCCAGGCGCTGCTCGACGCGCTGACGTTGCGGCAGCGGCTCGGCTCGCTGAAGGGTCGTCGGATCGCGATCGTCGGCGACATCCTGCACTCGCGCGTCGCCCGCTCCAACGCCCACCTGCTCGCCACCCTCGGCGCCGAGGTGGTGCTCGTCGCGCCGACCACGCTGCTGCCGGTGGGGGTGGAGGAGTGGCCGGTGACGGTCTCGTCCGACCTCGACGCCGAACTCGCCGCGGTGGACGCGGTGATGATGCTGCGGGTGCAGGCCGAACGCATGAACGGCGGCTTCTTCCCGAGTTCCCGCGAATACTCGGTGCGCTACGGCCTCAACGAACGCCGCCTCGCCCTGCTCGACGACAACGCCGTGGTGCTGCACCCGGGCCCGATGCTGCGCGGCATGGAGATCGGCTACTCGGTCGCCGACTCGCCACGCGCCACCGTGCTCGAACAGGTCCGCAACGGCGTACATGTGCGGATGGCGGTGCTCTTCCGCCTGCTCGTCGGCACCGACTCTTCAGGAGCATCCCAGTGACCACCGGTTCCATCCTGCTCACCGACGTCCGTCCCTACGGCGACGGCGACCCGGTCGACATCCTCGTCGTCGACGGCGAGATCACCGAGATCGGCGCCGGGCTCACCGCGCCCGACGGGGTGGACACCGTCGCCGGCGGCGGAGCGATCGCCCTGCCCGGCTTCGTCGACCTGCACACCCACCTGCGCGAACCCGGCCGCGAGGACACCGAGACCATCCGCACCGGCTCGGCCGCCGCGGCGCTCGGCGGCTACACCGCGGTCTTCGCGATGGCCAACACCAACCCGGTCGCCGACAACTCCACCATCACCGACAACGTCTGGCGCACCGGCCGCGACATCGGCCTCGTCGATGTGCACCCCGTCGGCGCGGTCACCGTCGGACTCGAGGGCAAACAGCTCGCCGAGATGGGCATGATGAACGCCGGGGTCGCCGGCGTCCGGATGTTCAGCGACGACGGCAAATGCGTCGACGACCCGCTGCTCATGCGCCGCGCCCTCGAGTACGCGAAGAGCCTCGACGTGCTCATCGCGCAGCATGCCGAAGAGCCGCGGCTGACCGTCGGTGCGATCGCCCACGAGGGCCCCAACGCATCTCGCCTCGGCCTCACCGGCTGGCCGCGGGCCGCCGAGGAATCCATCGTCATCCGCGACGCGCTGCTGGCGCGTGACGCCGGCACCCGCGTGCACATCTGCCACGCGTCGACCGAGGGCACCGTCGAACTGCTGCGCTGGGCCCGGGGACAGGGCATCGCGATCAGCGCCGAGGTCACCCCGCATCACCTGCTGCTCGACGACTCGCGCCTGGCGACCTACGACGCGGTGAACAAGGTGAATCCGCCGCTGCGTGAGGAACGCGACAAGCAGGCCCTGCGGCAGGCCTTGGCCGACGGGGTGATCGATTGTGTGGCAACCGATCACGCCCCGCACGCGGCGCAGGAGAAGGCATGCGAGTTCGCCATCGCCCGCCCCGGCATGCTCGGCCTGCAGACCGCACTGCCGATCATCGTGGACACCATGGTCAATCCCGGCCTGCTCGACTGGCACGGCGTCGCCCGCGTGATGAGTGAGCGGCCCGCGCAGATCGTCGGTCTCACCGACCAGGGCCGGCCGATCGCGGTGGGGGAGCCGGGCAACCTCACCCTCATCGATCCGGACACCTCGTGGGTCGTCGAGGGCAAGGAACTGGCCAGCCTGTCGAGCAACACCCCGTACGAGGCGATGACCATGCCGGCCACCGTCACCACCACCGTCCTGCGCGGCGTCGTCACCGCTCGCGACGGCGAGGTCACCCGATGAGCGGATTCGAACTCATCGTGCTGGTTGTCGTGGTGCTGGTGTGGGCCGGTCTCATCGCCCTCGCGCTGCGCGGTTGGCGCAACCGCGGCCGGCGGCAGGCCGAGACCATCGGCGACTTCCCCTCGGTGCCCGAGCAATTGGGGGAGCCCACGATCGGCCCGGACACCGGCCTCTACGTCGGCAGCACCCTCGCGCCGAGCTGGCAGGACCGGATCGCGGTAGGCGACTTCGGCGATCGCGCCGCCGCCGCCATGTCGGCGTACTCCGACGGCATCCTCATCGACCGGCAAGGCGCCTCCGACATCTGGATTCCGCGGTCGTCGATCACCGCGGTCCGCACCGAACGCGGCCTGGCGGGCAAGGTGATGACCGCCGACGGCGTCCTCGTCATCCGCTGGGTCCTGCCGTCGGGCACCGAGATCGACTCCGGCCTGCGCGCCGACGACAAGAGCATCTATCCGGGCTGGGTCTCGGGTTTCGAAGGGAAAGAGCAATGAGCACAGCGGTTCTCGTGCTGGAGAACGGGCAGGTCTTCCGGGGACTGCCGTTCGGCGCGGTCGGCGAGACGCTCGGTGAGGCGGTGTTCTGCACCGCGATGACCGGCTATCAGGAGACCCTCACCGATCCGAGTTATCACCGGCAGATCGTGGTGGCCACCGCGCCGCAGATCGGCAACACCGGCTGGAACGACGAGGATGACGAAAGTCACGGCGGAAAGATCTGGGTCGCCGGCTACGCCGTGCGCAATCCCACACGCCGCGTGTCGAACTGGCGGGCGACCACCTCCCTCGAGGAGGAGCTGCAGCGACAGGGCATCGTCGGCATCGCCGGGATCGACACCCGCACCGTGGTGCGCATCCTGCGCGACCACGGCTCCATGCGGGCAGGTGTGTTCTCCGGTGCCGCACTCGGCGACGACGAGGAACTCGTTGCGCGCGTGCGGAATCAGCCGGAGATGAAGGGCGCCAACCTGGCCGGCGAGGTCACCACCGACGCCGGGTACGTCATCGAGCCCGAGGGCGAAACGCGGTTCACCGTCGCGGCACTGGATCTCGGGATCAAGACCAATACCCCCCGGATGTTCGCCGAACGCGGCGTGCGGGTGCATGTGCTGCCGTCGACGGTCGGACTCGACGCCATCACCGACCTGAAACCCGACGGCGTGTTCCTGTCCAACGGGCCGGGCGACCCCGCCACCGCCGACGCCATGGTCGACCTGACCAAAGGCGTGCTCGGCGAAGGACTCCCGCTCTTCGGCATCTGCTTCGGCAACCAGATCCTCGGCCGTGCACTGGGCCGCGGCACCTACAAGATGAAGTTCGGTCACCGCGGCATCAACATCCCGGTCATCGACGCGGCCACCGGCAAGGTGTCGATCACTGCCCAGAATCACGGGTTCGCGCTCGAGGGGGAGGCCGGTGAGGAGTTCGACTCCGATTTCGGTCGCGCCCGCGTCAGCCACGTCTGCGCCAACGACGGCGTCGTCGAGGGCGTGGAACTCGTCTCCGGACAGGCCTTCTCGGTCCAATACCACCCCGAGGCCGCGGCCGGCCCGCACGACGCCGCCTATCTCTTCGACAAGTTCGTCACCCTCATGCAGGGGACGAACGGAACGGGGGCCTGATGCCACGCCGTACCGACCTCTCCCACGTCCTGGTCATCGGGTCCGGCCCGATCGTCATCGGCCAGGCCTGCGAGTTCGACTACTCCGGCACGCAGGCGTGCCGCGTGCTCAAGGCCGAAGGCCTACGCGTGAGCCTGGTCAACTCCAACCCGGCGACCATCATGACCGACCCGGAGTTCGCCGACGCCACCTACATCGAACCCATCACCGCCGAATACGTGGAGAAGGTGATCGAGGCCGAACGCGACGCCGGCCACCCCATCGACGCGGTGCTCGCCACCCTCGGCGGCCAGACGGCACTGAACACCGCTGTCGCACTGCACGACCGGGGCTCGCTCGAGAAATACGACATCGAACTGATCGGCGCCGACTTCGACGCCATCCAGCGCGGCGAGGACCGGCAGATGTTCAAGGACATCGTCGCCAAGGTCGGTGGCGAGAGCGCCCGCTCGGCCGTCTGCCACACCATGGACGAAGTCCGCGCAACCGTCGCCGAACTCGGCTATCCCGTCGTCGTGCGGCCGTCGTTCACCATGGGCGGACTCGGCTCCGGGATGGCGTATGACGAGACCGACCTCGAACGCATCGCCGGCGGTGGCCTCGCGGCATCGCCGACCGCCAACGTCCTCATCGAGGAATCGATCCTCGGGTGGAAGGAATACGAGCTCGAGCTGATGCGCGACAACCGCGACAACGTCGTGGTCGTCTGCTCCATCGAGAACGTCGACCCGGTCGGCGTGCACACCGGCGACTCGGTCACCGTCGCCCCGGCGATGACGCTCACCGACCGCGAATACCAGATTATGCGTGATCTCTCGATCGACATCCTGCGCGAGGTCGGCGTCGACACCGGCGGCTGCAACATCCAGTTCGCGCAGGACCCGCGCGACGGCCGGCTCGTCGTCATCGAGATGAACCCGCGTGTCTCCCGCTCGTCCGCCTTGGCCTCCAAGGCAACCGGATTCCCGATCGCCAAGATCGCCGCGAAACTCGCCATCGGCTACAGCCTCGACGAGATCGTCAACGACATCACCAAGGAAACCCCGGCCTGCTTCGAGCCGACGCTGGACTACGTGGTGGTCAAGGCCCCGCGGTTCGCGTTCGAGAAGTTCCCCGGCGCCGACGACACACTGACCACCACCATGAAGTCGGTCGGCGAGGCGATGTCGCTGGGACGTAGCTTCGCCGAGGCCCTCGGCAAGGTCATGCGATCACTGGAGACCAAGGCTGCCGGGTTCTGGACCGAGGCCAACCGCCCCGACCGGTCGACGGTCGACCTCGACGCGCTGCTCACCGAATTGGCGACCCCGAAGGACGGCCGGCTCTACGGCATCATGCTGGCCTTCGACGCCGGTGCCACCGTGGAACAGCTCTACGACGCCACCGCCATCGACCCGTGGTTCCTCGCCGAGATCGGCGCCATCGGTGCGCTCGGTACCGATATCCGCGACGCCGATGTCCTCGACGAGTCGTTGCTGCGCCAGGCCAAGTCGTCGGGCTTCTCCGATCGCCAGATCGCGGCGCTGCGTGCCGATCTCGACGACGAGGCCGCGGTCCGCGCGCTGCGCACCGAACTCGGCGTGCATCCGGTCTTCAAGACCGTCGACACCTGCGCCGCGGAGTTCGAGGCCAAGACCCCATATCACTACTCGACCTACGAACTCGATCCGGCGGCCACCAGTGAGGTTGCGCCGCAACCGGATCGGCCCAAGGTGCTGATCCTCGGCTCCGGGCCGAACCGCATCGGGCAGGGCATCGAGTTCGACTACTCCTGCGTGCACGCGGCGATCACGCTGTCCGAGGTCGGCTACGAGACCATCATGGTCAACTGCAACCCGGAGACCGTGTCCACCGACTACGACACCGCCGACCGCCTCTACTTCGAGCCGCTGACCTTCGAGGACGTCCTCGAGGTCTACCTCGCGGAATCGCAGTCGGGCAATGTCGTCGGCGTGATCGTGCAGCTCGGCGGGCAGACCCCGCTGGGCCTCGCGCATCGTCTGGCCGCCGCCGGCGTGCCCATCGTCGGTACCAGCCCAGAGGCCATCGACCTCGCCGAGGACCGCGGCGAGTTCGGCAAGGTCCTCACCGCAGCCGGACTGCCCGCCCCCGCGTTCGGCACCGCCACCAGCTTCGACGAGGCCCGCGACACCGCGGCGCGCATCGGCTACCCGGTGTTGGTGCGGCCGTCCTACGTGCTCGGCGGTCGCGGCATGGAGATCGTCTACGACGAGAAATCGTTGGCCGACTACATCTCTCGCGCCACCGAACTCACCCCCGATCACCCCGTGCTGGTCGACCGGTTCCTCGAGGACGCGGTGGAGATCGACGTCGACGCGCTGTGCGACGGCACCGAGGTCTACCTCGGCGGCGTGATGGAGCACATCGAGGAGGCCGGCATCCACTCCGGCGACTCGGCGTGCGCGCTGCCGCCGGTCACCCTCGGCCGGTCGGATCTGGCGATGGTGCGCGAGTCCACCGAGGCCCTCGCGAAGGGCATCGGGGTGCGTGGGCTGCTCAACGTGCAGTACGCCCTCAAGGACGACGTCCTCTATGTGCTGGAAGCGAATCCACGGGCGAGTCGCACCGTGCCGTTCGTCTCCAAGGCGACCGCGGTGCAGCTGGCCAAGGCCTGCGCCCGGGTGATGCTGGGTACCTCGATCGCCGAACTGCGCGAACAGGGTGTGCTGCCCGCGACCGGCGATGGTGGGGAGACCCCGGCCGAGGCGCCGATCGCGGTGAAGGAAGCGGTGTTGCCGTTCAACCGATTCCGCCGCCACGACGGCACCGGCGTCGATTCGCTGCTGAGCCCGGAGATGAAGTCCACCGGTGAGGTGATGGGCATCGACGCCGACTTCGGCCGTGCGTTCGCCAAGTCGCAGACCGCGGCCTACGGCTCGCTGCCCACCTCGGGAGCGGTGTTCGTGTCGGTCGCGAACAAGGACAAGCGCGCGCTGATCTTCCCGGTCAAGCACCTCGCCGATCTCGGGTTCGAGATCCTGGCCACCGAGGGCACCGCGGACGTGCTGCGCCGCAACGGTATTCACTGTCGCACGGTGCGCAAGCACTTCGAGGCGGCCGAGGGGGTGTCGACGATCGTCGACATCATCCGGGCCGGCGAGGTGTCGATGGTGATCAACACCCCGTACGGCAACTCCGGTCCACGCGTCGACGGCTACGAGATCCGCAGCGCCGCAGTTTCGGTGAACATCCCCTGCATCACCACCGTGCAGGGGGCGAGCGCCGCGGTGCAGGGCATCGAAGCGGCCCTGAAC
This sequence comes from Gordonia sp. CPCC 205515, assembly GCF_048537925.1. Lineage (NCBI taxonomy): Bacteria > Bacillati > Actinomycetota > Actinomycetes > Mycobacteriales > Gordoniaceae > Gordonia > Gordonia sp. CPCC 205515. The sequence continues at coordinate 79,539 of NZ_JBCLVJ010000008.1, forward strand.
AAGGACATCTCCGTCGAGTCGCTCCAGCGGCGGCACGCGGTGCTGGTGAATCGACGATGACCGGGTTCGCCGGCCGCTACCGGACCGCCGTCGAACAGCGCGGCCGGTTGTGCGCCGGCATCGACCCGCACGCCGAACTCCTCGAACAGTGGGGGCTGCCGGTCTCCGCCGACGGCCTCGCCCGCTTCGCCGACATCTGCGTAGAGGCGCTCGGCCCGGTAGCCGCGGTGATCAAGCCGCAGGTCGCGTTCTTCGAGGTGTTCGGGTCCGCCGGATTCGCCGTCCTCGAACGCGTCATCGCCGGCTGTCAGGAGGCCGGTGCGCTGGTGCTCGCCGACGCCAAACGCGGCGACATCGGCTCCACGATGGCCGCCTACGCCACGGCCTGGCTCGATGACCGCTCACCGCTCTGCTCGGACGCCGTCACCGCCTCCCCGTACCTCGGGTTCGGATCGCTGAACCCGGCCATCGACGCGGCCCGTGCGGGCGACCGTGGCGTGTTCGTCCTCGCCCGTACCTCCAATCCGGAGGGTGCCGGGGTGCAGTTGGCGGACGCCGGCGACCAGAGCGTCGCGCAATCCATCGTCGATGCCGCCGGGGTGGAGAACGCCGACGGCACCGCGACGCTGGGTCTCGTCGTCGGCGCCACCCGCGCGCACGGCCTCGACCTGTCCGGTCTCGGCGGCCCGATCCTCTCGCCCGGCCTGGGCGCGCAGGGCGCCACCCCGCACGACCTGCCCGACGTGTTCGCCGGCGCGGACCGCGCCTGGGTGCTGCCCGCGTCCAGTCGTGGCGTACTGCGCGTCGGCCCGGACCTCGGTGCTCTGCAGGCCGAGTTCACCCGCACCCGCGATGCCGTCGAGGCCGCGCTGCGCTGACCAGCGATGCACAGCCGAAATGAGGTCGCGTGCGACCTCATTTCGGTTCCGCGTGCTCAACTGACGTCGCAACATCGAGATGAGGTCGCATGCGACCTCATTCAGGCGCGGCACCTCGCGACACGCGCGACACCAGAGACTTTCTGGAAAATTCCGCGACCATCACTCCAGTCACACGAGTATCAGCGCCGGTCAGGGCCGGTTCTGGTCGTCGACAAACCCCCGACTCCGTGTGGGAGAGATCACGGCCCACCTGACCTGGGATTTCCTCACATAACACGTTGTCAGAGGGTTGCGCGCGAGAGTTGTCGGAGGGATCCGCTAGGTTCTTGGCGAGCGGCACGCTACAACACCCGGATCCCCGGATTTTGCAGGGGTGGCGCTCGCAAATGCCTGCTCACGTGGGTACGGTCGCTTTCGCCGCCACATTCGGCGACGTCGCACCGCGACCAACCGCCAGCGTCGGCCATCCAGGCCGGTACTGGCAGTCCAGTTGAAGACACGAAAGACGGAGGAACCCGTGGCCCTTCCCCAGTTGACAGACGAGCAGCGCGCTGCCGCGTTGGAGAAGGCAGCTGCCGCTCGGCGGGCCCGCGCCGAGCTCAAAGAGCGCCTCAAGCGCGGCGGCACCGATCTCCAGCAGGTTCTCAAGGATGCCGAGAACGACGAGATCCTGGGCAAGATGAAGGTCTCGGCCCTGCTCGAGGCCCTGCCGAAGGTTGGCAAGGTCAAGGCGCAGGAGATCATGACCGAGCTGGAGATCGCCCCGACGCGCCGCCTGCGCGGTCTCGGCGACCGTCAGCGCAAGGCTCTGCTCGAGAAGTTCAGCTCCTGATCGAGCACACCGAACACCACGCGAGGGGTCGACTGGTCGTACTGGTCGGCCCCTCCGCCGTGGGTAAGTCCACCGTCGTCGCCCGCGTCCGGCAGCTCGTTCCGCAGCTCTGGTTCAGCGTCTCGGCGACGACCCGCGCGGCCCGGCCCGGAGAGGTCGATGGCCGCGACTATTTCTTCGTCTCTGGCGACGAGTTCGACCGCATGATCGCCGACGACGAGCTGCTCGAGTGGGCAGAGATCCACGGTGGTCTGCAGCGGTCGGGCACTCCGAGGGGCCCGGTCGTCGACGCGCTCGAGCGCGGTCTGCCGGTTCTCGTCGAGGTCGACCTGGTCGGTGCCCGCAACGTGTTGCGTGCGATGCCGGAGGCGATCGGCGTGTTCCTGGCCCCGCCGAGCTGGGACGAACTCGTGTCCCGATTGACCGGCCGCGGCACCGAAAACAGCGAGGCCGTCGCCCGGCGACTCGACACCGCGCGCACCGAAATGGCCGCCGCCGACGAGTTCGATCACGTGCTGGTCAACCACGAAGTCGACCAGGTGGCCTCCGAGTTGGTATCCTTGCTGGTTGGACCCGATGCGGCCATTACCGACCGGGCAGAATCAAACCCACAGGAGATTGCGTGAGCACCCAGACCAACTTCGATTTGACCGAAATTGCCGACGCCCCGGCGTACGACACCCCACTGGGAATCACCAATCCGCCCATCGACGAACTGCTCGAACGCGCCTCGTCGAAGTACGCATTGGTCATCTACGCGGCCAAGCGCGCACGACAGATCAACGACTACTACAACCAGCTCGGCGACGGCATCCTCGAGTACGTCGGCCCTCTCGTCGAGCCGGGTCTGCAGGAGAAGCCGCTGTCCATCGCGATGCGCGAGATCCACTCCGATCTCCTCGAGCACACCGAGGGCGAATAGGACCAGGCTCCCGGCGATGTCCAGAATCCTGGTCGGGGTGGGCGGCGGCATCGCCGCCTACAAGGTGTGTTCGGTCATCAGGCATTTCACCGAGTCCGGACATGACGTCCGCGTCGTACCCACGCAGGCCGCGCTGAAGTTCGTCGGCGCCGCCACTTTCGAGGCGCTGTCCGGCAATCCGGTCAGCACTGACGTCTTCGACGACGTCGACCAGGTCGCCCACGTGCGACTCGGTCAGGGGGCCGACCTGGTGGTCATCGCACCCGCCACCGCCGATCTGATGGCCCGCGCCGCCGCCGGCCGCGCCGACGATCTGCTCACCGCATCTCTGCTCACCGTGCGATGTCCGGTGCTGTTCGCACCGGCCATGCACACCGAGATGTGGGAGCACCCGGCCACCCAGGCCAACGTCGCGACGTTGCGCGCACACGGCACCACCGTGATGACGCCCGCGTCGGGACGCCTCACCGGCACCGACAGCGGACCGGGCCGGCTACCCGACCCGCAGGAGATCGCGCTGCTCGGCGAGCTGCTCCTCGATCGCGCCGACGCCCTGCCCTACGACCTGGCGGGCGTCCGCGTCGTCATCAGCGCCGGCGGCACCCGCGAACCGCTCGACCCGGTGCGCTTCCTCGGCAACCACAGCTCCGGCAAGCAAGGCTTCGCCCTCGCGCGTGCCGCGGCCCAGCGCGGGGCGACGGTCACCGTCGTGGCCGGCTCCACCGCCGATCCCGGCGATCCGGCCGGCGTGGAGATCGTGCGGGTGGCCACCGCCACCGAACTCGCCGACGAGATGACCAAACGGGCCGCCGAGGCCGACGTGGTCATCATGGCCGCCGCGGTTGCCGACTTCCGGCCCATCTCCGTGGCCGACGCCAAGATCAAGAAGGGCGATGCGGGTCCGGCTCCCATCGAACTCACCACCAACCCGGACATCCTGCGCGGACTCGTCGAATCCCGCGAGGCCGGTCGCATCCCGGCCGAGGTCGTCATCGTCGGGTTCGCCGCCGAAACCGGCGACGAAACCGGGGGAGTCCTCGACCACGGCCGCGCCAAGTTCCGCCGCAAGGGCTGCGATCTGCTCGTGGTCAACGCGGTCGGCGACGGCAAGGCGTTCGGCACCGAGGACAACACCGGGTGGTTGCTGTCGGCCACCGGCACCGAAACCGCCCTCCCGTTCGGTTCGAAAACACTCATGTCGAGCAGAATCCTTGACGAAGTCCGCGAATTGGTCCCAGATAGAGGGTGACCCGGGTCGGGGAGGACCCCCGGTGTGCACGAACACCGGTCAGTAGAGACAATCAATGCCACCGCTAGATACGAATCGCCACGTGCCCACATCGGGCAGCAAGTCTGAGAGGACCAGATGACCACCTCTGCGTCACGCCTGTTCACCAGCGAATCCGTCACCGAGGGGCATCCCGACAAGATCTGCGACGCGATCAGCGACTCCATTCTCGACGCACTGCTCTCCGCCGATCCCGCCGCCAAGGTCGCGGTGGAGACGCTGGTGACCACCGGTCAGGTCCATGTCGCGGGTGAGGTCAACACCGTCGCCTACGCCGACATCCCGACCATCGTGCGCGAGAAGATCCTGGAGATCGGCTACGACTCGTCCACGAAGGGCTTCGACGGGGCGTCCTGCGGCGTCAACGTGGCGATCGGTGCGCAGTCGCCGGAGATCGCGCAGGGTCTCACCGACTCGCACGAGACCCGCTACGGCGGCGTCGAGGACGAGATCGACAAGCAGGGCGCCGGCGACCAGGGCCTGATGTTCGGTTTCGCCACCGACGAGACCCCCGAACTGATGCCGCTGCCGATCTCGCTGGCCCACCGCCTGTCGCGGCGCCTCACCGAGGTGCGCAAGACCGGCGTGCTGCCGTACCTGCGGCCCGACGGCAAGACCCAGGTCACCATCGAATACCAGGGTGACGTGCCGGTCCGCCTGGACACCGTGGTCGTGTCCACCCAGCACGCCGCCGACATCGACATCGACAACATGCTCACCCCGGACATCCGCAAGGAGGTCCTCGAGCCGGTCTTCGCGTCGCTGGACCTACCGAACCCGCTCGACACCTCCGACGTGCGGCTGCTGGTCAACCCGACCGGCAAGTTCGTGCTCGGCGGTCCCATGGGTGATGCCGGCCTGACCGGACGCAAGATCATCGTCGACACCTACGGCGGCATGGCCCGCCACGGCGGCGGCGCCTTCTCCGGCAAGGACCCGTCCAAGGTCGACCGCAGCGCCGCCTACGCGATGCGCTGGGTCGCGAAGAACGCGGTCGCCGCCGGTCTCGCCAAGCGCATCGAGGTGCAGGTCGCCTACGCGATCGGCAAGTCCGCGCCCGTCGGTCTGTTCGTCGAGACGTTCGGCACCGAAAAGGTCGATCCGGCGATCATCCAGCAGGCCATCTCCGAGACCTTCGACCTGCGGCCCGGCGCGATCATCCGCGACCTGGACCTGCTGCGCCCGATCTACGCACCCACAGCGGCCTACGGCCACTTCGGGCGCACCGACATCGATCTCCCGTGGGAGCGCACCGACCGCGCGGAGAAGCTGCGGGCAGCCGCAGGACTCTGAGCGCTCGCACCGCCGCCGCGGCGCGGCCCATCGGCAAGGTGTTGCCGATGCTCGGCCTCGCCCACCTCGACCGGCCGTTCGACTACCTGATCGACGCCGACCAGGACGCCGACGCGAAACCCGGTGTGCGGGTTCGGGTTCGGTTCTCCGGTCGGCTCGTCGACGGCTTCCTGCTCGACCGGGTCGAGGAGAGCGACCACACCGGCAAACTCGGCTGGCTGGACCGGGTGGTGTCCCCGGAACCGGTCCTCGGGCCGGAACTGGCGACGTTGTGCCGCGCGGTCGCCGACCGGTACGCCGGCACCATGTCCGACGTCGTCCGGCTCGCCATCCCGCCGCGGCACGCCCGCACCGAGAAGGAAGAGACGCCGCCGCGGACACCGTTCGATCTGCTGCCGCCGGTCGACGTCGCCGGGTGGCACGCCTACACCGCGGCCGAATCGTTCCGGCATGCGCTCACCGCCGGGGACAGCCCGCGCGCGGTCTGGCAGGCGACCGCGGGGGAGGACTGGCCTGCGCGGTTGGCCGAACTCGCCGCGATCACCGCGGCCGCCGGGCGCGGGGTCGTCGTCGTGGTGCCCGATCAGCGGGATCTCGAGCGACTCGAGGACGCATGCGCGCCGCTGCTCGGTGACCGGTGCGTCACCCTCGCCGCGGGCCTCGGTCCCACCGCCCGGTATCGGCGGTGGCTCGCTGTCCGCCGCGGCGCCGCCGACGTCGTCCTCGGGACCCGCAGCGCGGTGTTCGCGCCGGTCCACGACCTCGGACTGATCGTCATCTGGGACGACGGCGACGACAGCCTCGTCGAACCGCGCGCACCCTATCCGCATCCGCGGGAGGTGGCGGTGCTGCGGTCGCACCAGGAAAAGTGTGCACTGGTGATCGGCGGCTTCTCCCGCACCGCCGAGGCGCATTCACTGGTGACCGCGGGGTGGGCGCACGACCTGGTCGCCGACCGCGCCACGGTGCGCTCACGGACCGCGCGGGTGGTGGCACTGTCCGATGAGGATCGTCGCGTCGCCAACGACCCGCTGGCCCGGTCGGCACGCATTCCGGCGATGGCCTTCGAGGCCGCCCGCACCGCACTCGCCGCCGAACGCCCGGTGCTGTTCAGCGTGCCCCGCCGCGGCTACATCCCATCGGTGGCGTGCGCGCGCTGCCGCACCCATGCCCGCTGCCGGGAATGTCGCGGACCGTTGGAACTGGATGCGCAACAACGACTTTCGTGCCGCTGGTGCGGGCGTCCGGAGGTGTCATTCCGGTGCGCGGAGTGCGGCGGCACCCAGGTGCGGGCGCTGACCACCGGCGCACGCCGCACCGCGGAGGAACTCGGCCGCGCATTCGCCGGGGTACCGGTCGTCACCTCCGGCGGCTCATCGATCGTCGACGCTCTCGAGCCGGGTGCGCGGGTGGTGGTCGCGACGCCGGGCGCCGAACCGCTCGCCCCCGACGGCTACGGCGCGGCCGTGCTCCTCGACACCTGGGCGCAACTCGACCGTGTCGATCTGCGCACCGGCGAGGACACGGTGCGCCGCTGGATGGCCGTCGGCGCGCTGGTGGCGTCGGCGTCGGCGGGCGGCACCTTGGTCATCGTCGCCGACGCCGGGCTGGCACCGGTGCAGGCACTGATCCGCTGGGATCCCGTGGGATTCGCCGCCCAGGAACTCGCGCAGCGCGCCGAACTGGGTTTCCCGCCGGCGGTCACCATGGCCTCGGTCGACGGCGACCTGAGCACCATCTCGGCCTTCGTCGACGCTCTCGACCTGCCCGACGGCGCGGAGAAGCTCGGGCCGGTGCCGCTGCCGCCGGGGGTACGCAGACCATTCGCCGCGGGAGATTTCGATGGCGAGATCGACCGCATCCTGCTGCGAGTGGATCGTCGGGAAGGGCGCGGACTCGCGTCGGCGCTGGCGGCCGGGCAGGTGCGCCGCAACACACATCACGAGACCGGGCCGATCCGAGTGCAGGTCGACCCGCCAACGATCGGGTAGAAAGAGTTCGCATGAGAGTCGTTTTCGCCGGAACTCCCGAGGTTGCGGTGCCGTCGCTGCGATTGCTGCTGTCGTCGTCGCAGCACGAGGTCGTCGGCGTCATCTCGCGGCCCGACACCGTCGCCGGCCGGGGACGCACCGTGGTGCGGTCGCCCGTCGCGACGGTGGCCGACGAGGCCGGCATCGAGGTCATCACTCCGCGGCGACTCGGTGACCCGGGCGTGCTCGACCGGTTGCGGTCGTGGCGCCCGGATTGCGGGGCGGTCGTCGCCTACGGCGGGCTGGTCCCGCCCGGCCTGCTCGAATTGCCCACCCACGGCTGGATCAACCTGCACTTCTCGGTGCTGCCCGCCTGGCGCGGCGCCGGACCGGTGCAGGCGGCGATCGCCGCCGGCGACGAGGTGACCGGTGCGAGCACCTTCCTGTTGGAGGAGGGCCTGGACACCGGACCCGTCTACGGTGTGATCACCGAGACCATCGCACCCACCGACACCAGCGGTGATCTACTGGGTCGACTCGCCGAATCGGGAGCGCACCTGTTGGTCTCGACCCTCGACGGCATCGACGACGGTTCCCTGGCGCCGGTCGCGCAGTCCTCGGCCGGGGTCAGTCACGCGCCCAAGGTCGACGTCGACGACGCCCGCATCCGCTGGGATCTGCCTGGGCACATCGTCGACCGCCGTATCCGCGCGCACACCCCGGCGCCCGGCGCCTGGACCACCCTCGAGGATGCCCGGATCAAGGTGGGGCCGGTGACCCCGGCCGAGGTGCCGGGCGAGGCCGATGCGCCGGAGCCGGGTGCGCTGCTGGTGACCAAGAAGGCGGTGTTCGTCGGCACGTCGAGCGGCGTGGTCCGACTGGGCTGGGTGCAGCCGCCCGGAAAGAAGCAGATGCCCGCGGCTGACTGGGCCCGCGGTGCACGACTGGCCGACGGGACGGTATTGGCATGAAGCGGTCGATGACCCGGGACAAGGCGGTCGACGCGCCGCGCGCCGCCGCCCGCGACACCCTGCGCGCCGTCCGCGAACGCAACGCCTACGCCAACCTCGTGCTGCCGAAGATGTTGCGGGAGCGCGGGATCACCGGTCGCGATGCGGCGCTGGCGACCGAACTGGCCTACGGCGCGGCGCGCGCCCAAGGTTTGCTCGACGCGGTCATCGAGGCGGCGGCCAACCGCCCCGTCGACGAGATCGACGGACAGGTCCTCGACGTGCTGCGTCTGGGGACCTACCAGTTGCTGCGCACCCGCATCGGGTCGCACGCCGCGGTCTCCACCTCGGTGGATCTCGCCCGCTCGGAACTCGGGATGGGTCCCTCCGGATTCGTGAATGCGGTGCTGCGCAAGGTATCTCAGCGCGACGAGGACCTGTGGGTCGATGCGCTCGCCCCGTCCATGGCCGACGACCTGATCGGCAACCTGGCCTTCCGCTACGCCCACCCGCGGTGGATCGCGCAGGTCTTCTTCGACGCACTCGGCAACTCCGCCGGCCGCCTGCAGGCCGAACTCGCCGCCGACGACGACCGGCCCCCGGTGCATCTGGTGGCCCGGCCCGGGCTGATCACCGCCGAGGAACTCGCGTTGACGAGTGAGGGTGAGGTGGGCCGGTATTCGCCGTACTGCGTGTACCTGCCGGGCGGCGACCCGGGGCAACTCGATGCGATCCGCGAAGGGTACGCAGGCGTGCAGGACGAGGGCAGTCAGCTCGTCGGGCGGGCGCTGACCGTCGCCGAGGTCGCCGACGACGGCGGCCGATGGCTGGACATGTGCGCAGGCCCCGGCGGTAAGGCCGCACTGGTGGCCGCGATCGCCGACATCGACGGCGCCCACCTCGACGCGATCGAGGTCGCCGAACACCGGGCCGACCTGATCCGCAAGGTCGTGCGGGATCTGCCGGTCACCGTGCACGTCGCCGACGCGCGGGCGAGCGACCTCGAGCCCGGCTTCGACCGCATCCTGCTCGACGCCCCCTGCACCGGTCTGGGATCCCTGCGCCGTCGTCCCGAGGCGCGGTGGCGTCGCACCCCCGACGACGTCGTGGAACTCGTTGTGCTGCAACGGGAAATGCTCACCGAGGCGTTGCGACTGGTGAAACCCGGGGGAGTGGTGGTCTATTCGACGTGTTCGCCGCATCCCGCGGAGACGGTCGAGGTCATCGACGCGGTGCTCGCCGCTCATCCCGACGTCGAGCAGATCGACGCGCGGGGCCTGGTGCCGGTGCCGTCCGACGAACTCGACGACGCGCTGCACGTGCAGCTGTGGCCGGCGCGGCACGGTACGGATGCGATGTTCCTGGCGGCGTTGCGCAAGCGCTGAACCGCGGTGGCGGGCCCCGCGACGCGCTACCCCTACAATCTGGGGCATGTCGCAGCCCGCTGGTGCCCCGATGATCGCCCCGTCCATCCTCTCCGCCGACTTCGCCAACCTCGCCGCCGAGGCCGACGCGGTCTCACATAACGGCTCGACGCGCGCCGACTGGCTGCACGTCGACGTGATGGACGCCCACTTCGTGCCCAACCTGACGCTGGGCCTGCCCATCGTGGAGAGCCTGCTCAAGGCCACCGACATCCCGATCGACTGCCACCTGATGATCGAGAATCCCGAGCGCTGGGCACCGCCGTATGCCGAGGCGGGCGCACACAACGTCACCTTCCACGCCGAGGCCACCGACGATCCGATCGCCGTCGGCCGTGACATCCGGGCCGCGGGCGCCAAAGCCGGGCTGAGCATTAAACCGGGCACCCCGCTCGAGCCCTACCTGGAGATCCTCCGCGACTTCGACACGCTGCTCATCATGAGCGTCGAACCCGGCTTCGGCGGGCAGAAGTTCATCCCCGAGGTCCTCGCGAAGGCACGCGCGATCCGGAAGTTCATCGACGCCGAAGAGCTGCGGCTGCTCGTCGAGATCGACGGTGGTATCAACACCGACACCATCGAAGAGGCCGCCGAAGCCGGGATCGACTGCTTCGTCGCCGGGTCCGCGGTCTACGGTGCCGAGGATCCGGGTGCCGCGGTGGCGGGATTGCGGGCGCAGGCCGCTGCTGCACGCCCCCATGCCCACTGACCCGGCGGTTTCCGACCCGGGCGTGTTCGACGCCCCGATGCGGGCGGCCATCGAGGAGTCACGCAAGGCGCTCGGCGCCACCAGCCCGAATCCGCCGGTCGGCGCGGTCATTGTGGCGCCTGACGGCGCCGTCGTGGGCCGTGGGCACACCCAGCCGCCCGGCGGCCCGCACGCCGAAATCGTCGCGCTCGCCGACGCCGGCGCCGCCGCCCGGGGCGCGACCGCGGTCGTCACCCTCGAACCGTGCAACCACACCGGCCGCACCGGACCGTGCAGCGAGGCACTCATCGCCGGCGGCATCGCGCAGGTCGTCTACGCCATCGGCGACCCCAATCCGACCGCGTCCGGCGGCGCCGACCGACTCCGCGCCGCGGGCGTCCGCGTGATCGGCGGCCACCTCGACGACGAGGCCCGCGACGGCCCACTGCGCGGCTGGCTGTTCCGGCAACGCACCGGCCGGCCGTTCGTCACCGTCAAGATCGCCGCCGGCCTCGACGGTCGCATCGCCGCCCCCGACGGCACCAGCCAGTGGATCACCGGCCCCGACTCCCGCGCCCGCGTGCACCGGCAACGGGCACAGCTCGACGCCATCGTCATCGGTACCGGAACCGCCATCCGCGACAACCCGGCACTGACCGCCCGGCACCCCGACGGTACCCTCGCCGACCATCAGCCGATGCGAATCATCATGGGCCACAGAGATATTCCGGACACCGCGCAGATCCGCGACACCGCCGTGGCGCCGTTCGCCCAGATCCGCACCCACGACCCGGCCGACGTGCTGGCGGCGCTGCCGGACGCCACCTGGGTGCTCGTCGAGGGCGGGCCGTCGATCATCGGGGCCTTCCTCGCCGCCGGACTGGTCGACGAGATCGAGGCGTACCTGGCGCCGATGATCCTGGGTGCCGGCACGTCGTCGGTGGACATGCCGGGCGTGACCACCCTCGCCGACGCACGGCGTTTCCGCACCGTCGGCGTCGAGCAACTGGGTGAGGACGTCCTCCTCCGATTCCGCACCGACGAATCCAGCCCAGCGGGATAGGAAATCCCGCCACCTGGTCAGGTCGTGCTAACTTCGATGACAGAGTTCTCGGGGCGGGGTGCAATTCCCCACCGGCGGTGATGAGATCCGATCCATATCGGATGTCGAGCCCGCGAGCGCCTGCCACCTGGCAGGGACAAGCAGATCCGGTGTGAATCCGGAGCCGACGGTCATAGTCCGGATGTGAGAGAACGCAGACGTCGCATCGACGTCTGGTGTGCTCCGAGCTTCTAGTTGGAGGAGTGCACGTGTTCACCGGCATCGTCGAAGAGCTCGGCACGATCGTCGCACGCGACGACCTGCCGGATGCCGCTCGCCTCACCGTCCGCGGACCGCTGGTCACCAGCGACGCCAAATTCGGCGACTCGATCGCCGTCAACGGTGTGTGTCTGACCGTCGTCGAGCAGGGCCCCGACGAGTTCACCGTCGACGTCATGGCCGAAACCCTCAACCGCAGCTCGCTGGCCGCGTTGGCCGCGGGCAGCCGGGTCAACCTGGAACGCGCGATGGCCGCCGGCGGACGTTTCGGCGGACACATCGTGCAGGGACACGTCGACGGCGTCGGGACCGTCGCCTCGATCACGCCGTCGGAGAATTGGACCGTCGTGCGAATCGCGGTGCCCGACAAGCTGAGTCGCTACATCGTGGAGAAGGGTTCGATCACCGTCGACGGCATCTCGCTGACCGTGGCCGCACTCGGCGGCACCGCGACCGACGGCGAATGGTTCGAGATATCCCTCATCCCGACGACCCTGGCCGAAACCAATCTGGGTACCACCACGGTCGGCACCCTGGTCAACCTCGAGGTCGACGTGATCGCCAAGTACGTCGAACGTCTATATCCCGTTCTGCGGGATCAGGTGGTCGACAACGGGCCCGGACAACCAGTGGAGTAAGAACAATGACGACGACAGCGACAGCAGGTGGTGACGAGATGACGGGTCAGACCACACCCACACAGGGCGCGGGTGACGGACATTCCGGAGTGCACTTCGATTCCGTGGAGCGGGCGATCGCCGATATCGCCGCCGGCAAGGCGGTCGTGGTGGTCGACGACGAGGATCGCGAGAACGAGGGCGACCTCATCTTCGCGGCCGAGAAAGCCACCCCGGAACTCGTCGCGTTCATGGTGCGCTACACCTCCGGCTACCTGTGCGTGCCGCTCGACGGCGACGCCTGCGACCGGCTCGGCCTGCCGCCGATGTACTCGATGAACCAGGACAAGCACGGCACCGCCTACACCGTGACCGTCGACGCCCGTGAAGGCATCGGCACCGGCATCAGTGCCGCCGACCGCGCCACCACCATGCGGCTGCTCGCGGATCCGGAGGCGTCGGCCGTGGACTTCACCCGTCCCGGCCACGTCGTGCCGTTGCGTGCCAAAGAGGGTGGCGTGCTGCGTCGCCCCGGCCATACCGAGGCCGCCGTCGACCTGGCCCGCCTCGCCGGATTCGCGCCCGCCGGCGTCATCTGCGAGATCGTCAGCCAGAAGGACGAGGGCCACATGGCCCAGACCGACGAACTCCGGGTCTTCGCCGACGACCACGACCTCGCGCTCATCTCCATCGCCGACCTCATCTCCTGGCGCCGGCGCCACGAGAAGCACGTCGTCCGCGTCGCCGAGGCCCGCATCCCCACCAACCACGGCGATTTCCGGGCCGTCGGCTACACCAGCATCTACGACGACGTCGAACATGTCGCGCTGGTCAAGGGCGACATCTCCGAATCGGACGGCCACGACGTCCTGGTGCGCGTGCACTCGGAGTGCCTGACCGGCGACGTCTTCGGGTCGCTGCGCTGCGACTGCGGCCCGCAACTCGACGCGGCCATGGAGATGGTCAACGCCGAGGGTCGCGGTGTGGTCCTCTACATGCGTGGCCACGAGGGCCGCGGCATCGGCCTGCTGCACAAACTGCAGGCCTACCAGCTGCAGGACTCCGGCTCCGACACCGTCGACGCCAACCTGCAGCTCGGCCTGCCCGCCGACTCCCGCGACTACGGCCTGGGCGCGCAGATCCTCGTCGACCTCGGCGTGAAGTCGATGCGGCTGCTCACCAACAACCCGGCCAAACGCGTCGGCCTCGACGGCTACGGACTGGAGATCGTCGACCGCGTCGCGATGCCGGTGCGCGCCAACACCGAGAACCTGCGGTACCTGCGCACCAAGCGCGACCGAATGGGCCACGACCTGATCGGACTCGACGACCTCGAGCAGACGGCACCGGGGGATCCGGCATGAGCGGACACGGCGAACCGACCCTCGATCTCGCCGACGCGAGCGGACTGCGGTTGGCGATCGTCGCGTCGCAGTGGCACGAAACCATCTGCACCGCACTGCTCGACGGCGCGCTGCGGGCCGCCACCGAGAGTGGCGTCACCGAGCCCACCGTCGTGCGGGTGGCCGGTGCCATCGAGCTACCGGTGATCGTGCAGGCACTGGCCCGGCACCACGACGCCGTCGTCGCGCTCGGCGTGGTGATCAAGGGGGAGACCCCGCACTTCGAGTACGTGTGCGACGCGGTGACCGCCGGCCTCACTCGGGTCTCCCTCGACGAGTCGACCCCGGTCGGCAACGGCGTACTCACCACGCTGACCGAGGAACAGGCCATCGCGCGGGCCGGACTGCCCGAATCCAAGGAGGACAAGGGTGCCCAGGCGACCACCGCCGCGCTCGCGTCGGCACTGACCCTGCGGGCGCTCGCCCGAGGCGAATTGCGGTGAGTACCCTCACCGACGTGGAGTGGGATCTCGAATACCGGCCCCGGCGACTACGGCGACTGGCCGTGATCGCTGCGGTGGTGGTCCTGGCGATCCACATCACGTTCGGTGCGCTGCTCACCATCTCCGACACCGGACCCCAGAACATCGGTCTGGGTGACCAGTTCGCCATCATCCTCATCGGCATCGTCGAGGCCGCCGCCATCCTGCTGTTCACCCGGCCCCGGCTGCGGGTCGGGGCGTCCGGCGTATCGGTCCGCAACCTGGTCTCCGAGCGGCTGTTCGGCTGGGACGGCGTCGAAGGTCTGACCTATCCGGACAAGGGGTGGTCGGCGTGGCTGTTGCTGCCGGCCGACGAGCACGTTCCGGTGCTCGCCGTACAGGCATGGGACGCCGATCGGGCGGTGACCGCGATGAACGACTTCCGCGAGCTCGAAGAGCGCTACGGGTCCGGCGGGTCTGCGTGAGCGTCGGACCCACCGACTAGCCTGGACGCGTGGCCGATCCGACTACCTACCGTCCCGCCGCGGGGACGATCCCGACCGATCCGGGGGTCTATAAATTCCGCGACGGCCATCGGCGGGTCATCTACGTCGGCAAGGCCAAGAACCTGCGATCCCGCCTGACCTCCTACTTCGCCGATCTCGCCTCGCTGCATCCGCGGACCCGCCAGATGGTCACCACCGCCGCGTCGGTGGAGTGGACCGTCGTCGGCACCGAGGTCGAGGCGCTGCAGCTGGAATACAACTGGATCAAGGAGTTCGACCCGCGGTTCAACGTCCGCTACCGCGACGACAAGAGCTACCCGGTGCTCGCGGTCACCCTCAACGAGGAGTACCCGCGGCTGTTCGTCTACCGCGGCCCGCGCCGCCGCGGCGTCCGCTACTTCGGCCCGTATGCCCACGCGTGGGCCATCCGGGAGACGGTCGACCTGCTCACCCGCGTGTTCCCCGCCCGCACGTGCTCGACCGGCGTATTCAAACGCCACCGACAGATCGACCGCCCGTGCCTGCTCGGCTACATCGACAAGTGCGCGGCGCCGTGTGTCGGGCGGGTCAGTGCCGATGAGCACCGCGAGATCGTCGAGGACTTCTGCGACTTCCTGGCCGGCCGCACCGACCAGATGATCCGCCGACTCGAGCGCGACATGACCACCGCCGCCGAGGAATTGGACTTCGAACGGGCTGCCCGGCTACGCGACGACATCTCCGCGATGCGCCGCGCCATGGAGAAGCAGGCGGTGGTCCTCGGCGACGGCACCGACGCCGACGTGGTCGCGATGGTCGGCGACGAACTCGAGGTGTCGGTGCAGGTGTTCCACGTGCGCGGCGGGCGCGTGCGCGGCCAGCGCGGCTGGGTCGTCGAACGCTCCGACGACGACTCGCCCGGCGAGCAGGTGTCGCAGTTCGTCACCCAGTTCTACGGTGCCGAGGTCGACCTCGACGCCACGGTGCCGGTCGACGAGGGACGCGTGCGCAACGACTCGGTGCCGCGGGAGGTGCTGGTGCCGACGCTGCCCGACGACCACGAGGACCTCGGCCAGTGGCTCACCGATCTGCGCGGCAGCAAGGTGGCGTTGCGGGTGCCGCAGCGCGGCGACAAGAAGGCGCTGTTCGAGACTGTCGAACGCAACGCGTCGGAAGCGTTGGCGCAGCACAAGCTTCGTCGCGCCGGTGACCTCACCACCCGCTCGGCGGCGCTGACCGAACTGCAGGAGATGCTCGGTCTCGACCAGGCCCCGCTGCGCATCGAGTGCATCGACATCTCGCACGTGCAGGGCACCGACGTGGTCGCGTCGCTGGTGGTGTTCGAGGACGGTCTGGCGCGCAAGTCGGATTACCGGCACTACTCGATCCGGCAGGCCGCAGGCGAGGGTCGCTCCGACGACGTGGCGTCCATCGCCGAGGTCACCCGCCGCCGATTCTTGCGCCACCGCGCCGACGCGGAAGCCCCGGTGACCGACCCGGAGACCGGGAAGGCCCGCAAATTCGCTTATCCACCAAACCTTTTCGTCGTCGACGGCGGTGCGCCGCAGGTGCATGCGGCGGCCGAGGTGCTCGACGAGCTCGGTGTCACCGATGTCGCCGTGGTCGGGCTGGCCAAGCGCCTCGAAGAGGTGTGGCTGCCCGGCGACGACGACCCGGTGATCCTGCCCCGCACCAGCGAGGCGCTGTTCCTGCTGCAACGGGTCCGCGACGAGGCCCACCGGTTCGCCATCACCTTCCACCGCAGCAAGCGCAGCAAACGGATGACCGAATCGGTCCTCGACGGGGTACCCGGCCTGGGCCGCACTCGCCGCACCGCGCTGGTCACCCACTTCGGTTCGGTCGCGCGGTTGCGGGACGCGTCGATCGAGGACATCTCGGAAGTGCCGGGGATCGGCGCGGCCACCGCTCGCGCCGTGCAGGCGGCGCTCAACCCAGACGAGGAAACCCAACCGATGGAGGTACGGGGTGAGTGATCTGACGGTGTTGTTCGTCACCGGGATGTCGGGGGCCGGGCGGTCGACGGCGGCCAACGTGCTCGAGGACGACGGCTGGTACGTCGCCGACAACGTCCCGCCGACACTGATCTCCACGATGGTCGACCTCGTGCGGGAAAGCGACCCGGCCATCTCCCGGCTGGCCATGGTGATCCGGGCCTCCGACGAATCCATCGGCAGTCAGTTGGACGAGTTGACGTCGTCGCTGGAGGCCTCCGGGGCGATCACCAAGGTGCTGTTCCTCGACGCCAGCGATCACGTGCTGGTGCGCCGTTTCGAGCAGGTGCGCCGCCGGCACCCGCTACAGGGGGACGGCACCCTCATCGACGGAATCGTGGCCGAGCGCACCATCCTCGCGCCCATCAAGAGTTCCGCCGACCTGGTGGTCGAGACGTCGGCGTTGACCGCGGCCAAACTGCGGGAGGTCGTCGAGGGTGCCTACCCGCACTCCGACGACCGGCGGCTGTCGGTGGTGGTGCAGTCCTTCGGTTTCAAGTACGGCGTGCCCATCGACTCCGACCTCGTCGCCGACATGCGATTTCTGCCCAATCCGTACTGGGTGCCCGAACTGCGGGAGCACAATGGTCGCGAGCCGGCCGTGCGTGACTACGTCCTCGGGGCCGCCGAAGCCGACCGCTTCGTGCGCCTGTACCTCGAACTCGTCGACGTCGTGGCCGCCGGGTATCTACGAGAAGGCAAGCGCTACATGACAATCAGCATCGGCTGTACCGGTGGCAAGCATCGCAGCGTCGCGGTCTCCGAAGAGATCGGGCGACGGCTGCGCGAGATGACCGACGACGAGGGGTCCGCGCGCTTCGACGTCCGGGTGATGCACCGGGATCTGGGGCGCGAGTGACCGCGGGTGCCACCCCGCGGCGCATCGTGGCGCTCGGCGGCGGGCACGGGCTCTACGCCACGCTGACCGCGATGCGGTACCTGAGTGCCGACGTCACGGCGGTCGTCACGGTCGCCGACGACGGCGGGTCCTCAGGCCGGTTGCGCGCCGAACTCGGCGTCATCCCGCCCGGCGATCTGCGGATGGCGTTGTCGGCGTTGATGTGTGCCCCGGCCGCGCTCGAGGACCGGTCCACCGCGCCGGGCCGGCTCAACCGCACCGGACACCAGCGCTGGGCGGAGACCTTCCAGCATCGCTTCGGTGGCAGCGGTGCGCTGGCCGGGCATCCGATCGGCAACCTGCTGCTCGCCGGGCTGACCGAGGTGACCGGTGATCCGGTCGCCGCCCTCGACGAACTCATCGACGTCTTCGACATCGACGGCCGGGTGTTGCCGATGTCGACGGTGCCGCTCGAGATCGAGGCCGACGTGTCCGGCCTGGAATCCGATCCGCGGATCAGTCGTTGCATCCGCGGGCAGGTCGCGGTCGCCACGACACCGGGTAAGGTGCGTCGGGTGCGGCTGCTGCCGACCACGCCACCGGCGTGCGACGCGGCCGTCGAGGCGATTCTCGCCGCCGACCTGGTCACCATCGGGCCGGGCTCGTGGTTCTCGAGTGTCATCCCGCACGTGCTCGTGCCCGATCAGCTGAATGCGTTGCGCCGCACCAAGGCTCGCAAGATGCTTTTCGTGAACCTGGCGCCGGAGCTGGGGGAGACGCCGGGTTTTTCGGTGGAACGCCACCTGCACGTGCTGCACGCGCATGCCGATGTGCTGCGCGTCGACGACATCCTCGTCGACGAGGCGTCGGTGCCGGCCGGCCGGGAACGTGAGCACGTGGTGCGCGCGGCGAACCTGTTCGGTGCGCAACTGCACGTCGGAGATCTGGCGGTGCCCGGTCAGCACGTGCACGACCCGGAGAAGATCGCCGCCGTCGTAGCAGAACTGTGCGATGGCGAAGTGAGCCGATACGCTGGCCGGGCGCAGGATTCGTAGAGTGGGGGGCTCGTGACAGGAGGGCAGGGACCGGTGGCGATGACGTCGGCCGTCAAGGATGAACTTTCCCGACTCACCGTGACGCAGGTGAGTTGCCGCAAGGCCGAGGTGTCCGCGTTGCTCCGGTTCGCCGGCGGATTGCACATCGTCGCCGGTCGGGTCGTGGTGGAGGCCGAGGTCGACATGGGCAACGTCGCTCGGCGGCTGCGCCGGGAGATCTTCGACCTCTACGGCTACGGCTCCGACGTGCACGTGCTGCGCAGCGGCGGGATCCGCAAGGGGGCGCGCTACATCGTGCGGGTCACCAAGGACGGCGAGGGACTGGCGCGGCAGACGGGGCTGCTCGATCTGCGCGGCCGCCCGGTGCGCGGACTGCCGGCCCAGGTCGTCGGCGGCAGTGTCGCCGACGCCGAGGCCGCCTGGCGCGGGGCATTCCTGGCGCACGGCTCGCTGACCGAACCCGGCCGCTCCTCGGCACTCGAGGTCAGCTGCCCCGGACCCGAAGCAGCTCTCGCGCTGGTCGGTGCCGCCCGCCGGCTGGGCGTGACCGCCAAGGCGCGTGAGGTCCGCGGGGCCGATCGGGTCGTCATCCGCGACGGGGAGGCCATCGGCGCGCTGCTCACCCGGATGGGTGCCCACGAGACGCGACTCGTGTGGGAAGAACGCCGGATGCGCCGCGAGGTGCGCGCCACCGCCAACCGCCTGGCCAACTTCGACGACGCCAACCTGCGTCGCTCGGCGCGAGCCGCGGTCGCCGCGGCCGCCCGCGTCGAACGCGCCCTGGAGATCCTCGGCGACGAGGTCCCCGACCATCTGGTCGCGGCCGGGCAGCTGCGCGTCACCCATCGGCAGGCGTCACTGGAGGAGCTCGGACAGCTCGCCGACCCGCCGATGACCAAGGACGCCGTCGCCGGCCGCATCCGCCGGCTGTTGTCGATGGCCGACAAGAAGGCCCGCACCGAGGGCATCCCGGACACCGAGTCCGCGGTCACCACCGATCTGCTCGACGACGAGTAGAGAGTTCACCCGCGGTTTACCTGCGGGCGGTCATCCCGAGCCCATTCACCCCTTACGTGCACCCGTCGCGGCGTGTCCTACTAGGCTGTTGGGTGCCGTGGCCGTGTTCGCGACCGAGT
The DNA here is from genome assembly GCF_048537925.1 of Gordonia sp. CPCC 205515. Taxonomy (NCBI): domain Bacteria; kingdom Bacillati; phylum Actinomycetota; class Actinomycetes; order Mycobacteriales; family Gordoniaceae; genus Gordonia; species Gordonia sp. CPCC 205515. Next base: position 99,076 of record NZ_JBCLVJ010000008.1, read on the forward strand.
GAACGCGCGCCGCGTCCCCGCAGAGCTCGATGAGGAAACCGCTAAGGAGCGCAACAGTGACTGTTCGGGTAGGCGTCAACGGATTCGGCCGGATCGGCCGTAACTTCTTCCGCGCCATTGAGGCACAAAAAGCATTGGGCACCACCGACATCGAGATCGTCGCGGTCAACGACCTGACCGACAACGCGACTCTTGCCCACCTTCTCAAGTTCGACTCGATCCTCGGCCGTCTGCCGCAGGACGTGTCGGTCGACGGCGATTCCATCGTCGTCGGTGACCAGCGCATCAAGGCGCTCGAGGTCCGCGAAGGACCCGCCGCACTGCCGTGGGGCGACCTCGGCGTCGACGTCGTGGTGGAGTCCACCGGTATCTTCACCGCCGCCGAGAAGGCCAAGGGCCACCTCGACGCCGGTGCCAAGAAGGTCATCATCTCCGCGCCGGCCAGCGGCGAGGACATCACGATCGTGATGGGCGTCAACGACGATCAGTACGACGGCAGCCAGAACATCATCTCCAACGCGTCGTGCACCACCAACTGCCTCGGCCCGTTCGCCAAGGTGCTCAACGACGAGTTCGGCATCGTCTCCGGTCTGATGACCACCGTGCACGCCTACACCCAGGACCAGAACCTGCAGGACGGCCCGCACAAGGATCTGCGTCGCGCCCGCGCCGCGGCCATCAACGTCGTCCCGACCTCCACCGGTGCGGCCAAGGCGATCGCCCTGGTCATCCCGGAACTGAAGGGCAAGCTCGACGGCTACGCGCTGCGCGTGCCGATCCCCACCGGATCGGTCACCGACCTGACCGCGGTGCTGGAGAAGAGCGCGACCGTGGACGAGATCAACGCGGCGATGAAGGCCGCCGCCGAGGGTCCGCTCAAGGGCATCCTGAAGTACTACGACGCACCGATCGTGTCGAGCGACATCGTCACCGACCCGCATTCGTCGCTCTACGATGCCGGGCTGACCAAGGTGATCGGTAACCAGGTCAAGGCCGTGTCCTGGTACGACAACGAGTGGGGTTACTCCAACCGTCTCGTCGACCTGACCGGTCTGGTCGGCAAGTCCCTCTGACGCGCGTCAACCCGAACAGGAGACAGATCAGAGCATGGCTGTACCCACACTGAAAGACCTTCTGGACGAAGGCGTTTCGGGTCGGGGCGTACTGGTCCGGTCGGATTTCAACGTGCCGCTCGACGGCACCACGATCACCGACCCGGGCCGCATCCTGGCCTCCCTGCCCACGCTGAACGCGTTGATCGACGCGGGTGCCAAGGTGATCATCACCGCGCATCTGGGCCGACCCAAGGGTGAACCGGATCCGAAATATTCGCTGGCGCCGGTCGCCGCCCGACTGTCGGAAGAGTTGGGCCGCAACGTCCAACTCGCCGGCGACGTGGTGGGCACCGACGCGCTCGCCCGCGCCGAGGGCCTGACCGACGGTGACGTCCTACTGCTGGAGAACGTGCGGTTCGACCCGCGCGAGACCTCCAAGGACGAGGCCGAACGCGAATCGCTGGCCAAGGCGCTGGTCGAACTCGTCGGCGACGACGGAGCTTTCGTCTCGGACGGCTTCGGTGTGGTGCACCGCAAGCAGGCGTCGGTCTACGACGTCGCAAAGCTGTTGCCGCACTACGCCGGCAAGCTCGTCGCGGCCGAGGTGGACGTGCTGGCCAAGCTCACCCACGACGTCAAGCGGCCGTACGCGGTGGTGCTCGGCGGATCGAAGGTCTCGGACAAGCTCGGGGTCATCGAGTCGTTGGCACCCAAGGTCGACACCCTGGTGATCGGCGGCGGTATGGCGTTCACCTTCCTTGCCGCGCAAGGACATTCGGTGGGTACCTCGCTGCTGCAGGAAGACCAGATCGATGTCTGCAAGGATCTGCTGGAGCGCTTCGGCGACGTGATTCGTCTGCCCGTCGACGTGGTGGTGGCCGACAAGTTCGCCGCCGACGCCGAGGCCAAGACGGTGCCGGTCGAGGAGATCCCGGACGGCTGGATGGGTCTGGACATCGGACCGGAGTCGGTCAAGCGGTTCGCCGCGGTCCTCTCCGGTGCCGAGACCGTCTTCTGGAACGGGCCGTCGGGCGTGTTCGAGTTCGAGAAGTTCGCCGCCGGTACCCGCGGGGTGGCCGAGGCGATCGCCGCGACCACCGCCAACGGTGCGTTCACCGTCGTCGGTGGCGGTGACTCCGCCGCCGCGGTGCGCACCCTGGGGTTGCCGGACGACGGCTTCTCGCACATCTCGACCGGCGGCGGTGCGTCGCTGGAATACCTGGAGGGCAAGGAACTGCCCGGACTGAAGGTGCTGGAGTCATGAGCCGCAAACCGCTCATCGCGGGCAACTGGAAGATGAATCTGAATCACCTCGAGGCCATCGCCCTGGTGCAGAAGATCGCGTTCGCGTTGCCGGCGAAGTACTTCGAGAAGGTCGACGTCACGGTCATCCCACCGTTCACCGACATCCGCAGCGTGCAGACCGTCGTCGACGGCGACAAACTCCTGGTCACCTACGGTGCCCAGGATCTGTCCGAGCACGACTCGGGTGCCTACACCGGCGAGATCAGCGGCGCATTCCTGGCCAAGCTGGGCTGCACCTTCGTGGTCGTCGGCCACTCGGAGCGACGCACGATGCATGCGGAGACCGACGAGGTGGTGCTGGCCAAGACCAAGGCTGCGCTCAAGCACGGGCTCACCCCGATCGTCTGCATCGGTGAGGGACTCGACATCCGCGAGGCCGGTGAGCACGTCGACTACAACGTCACGCAGCTCAAGGGATCGCTCGCGGGCCTGAGTGCCGAGGAGATCGGCAAGGTCGTCATCGCCTACGAACCCGTGTGGGCGATCGGCACCGGCCGCGTGGCCAGCGCCGACGACGCGCAGGAGGTGTGCGGGGCCATCCGCAAGACGCTCGCCGAGATCGCCGACGAGGCCACCGCCAACTCGGTGCGGGTGCTCTACGGCGGCTCGGTCAACGCCAAGAACGTCGGCGACATCGTCGGGAAGACCGACGTCGACGGTGCTCTCGTCGGCGGCGCGTCGCTCAAATCGGAGGAGTTCGCAAACCTGTCGGCGATTGCCGCGGGTGGGCCCCTGCCTTGAGCTCCTCGAGCCACGGGCTGGTTTACCTGAGCCCGTCCCCCGATCCCTGAGCCCCGTCGAAGGGCGCGTAGACTGTGGCAGGTTGTGCCTGCTCCCCTTGGGGAGTACGGCGCGACCTGCCACTTTGCCTATCCACGACCGAACAGGACTGACTCGACGTGAAGCTCGCACTCGACATCGGAATCATCATCACCAGCGTGCTGATGGTGGTGCTGGTGTTGCTGCACCGCGGTAAGGGCGGCGGTCTGTCGTCGCTGTTCGGCGGTGGTGTGCAATCGAGCCTGTCCGGCTCGAGTGTCGTGGAGCGCAACCTCGATCGCCTGACGATCTTCGTCGGCATCATCTGGTTCATCCTGATTGTCGCGGTCGGGCTCGACATCAGCCTGGGCTGAGCCGCGCCCGGCGCCGGGAGCGTAGCGAGCGGGCCGAGTCGTCACCGCTCGAGATGCTTCCGGCAGCGAATGCCGGGATACTGGATGGATGAGCGAATCGATATCGCCGGAATCCATCCCCAACGTCGGGGCGCCTGCCTGGCGTCCCAGCATGACCATCGCCGACCACATCGTCATCGACGATGAAGGGCGTGCCCTGACCGAGCCGCTGCGCGAGGACATCCGCCTGCTCGGCGGACTGCTCGGCGACACGGTCCGCGAGCATTCCGGCGATGAGGTTTTCGACATCGTGGAGAACGCGCGGATCGCCGCGTTCAAGGTGCGTCGCGCCGAGATCGATCGCGACGATCTGGCCGACATGTTCACCGACCTCGACATCGACGTCGCCATGCCCGTCATCCGGGCCTTCACCAACTTTGCGCTGCTGGCCAACCTGGCCGAGGACGTGCACCGCGAGCGGCGCCGCGCGATTCACGTGCGGGCCGGCGACCCACCTCAGGACAGCACCCTGGAAGCGACGTACGCGAAACTCGCTGCCGCAGATCTCGACGACGCCGAGGTCGGTCGGGCGCTCGCCGATGCCACGGTGGTCCCGGTGATCACCGCCCATCCCACCGAAACCCGGCGGCGTACCGTCTCCGAGGCGCAGAACCGGATCACCGAACTGCTGCGGTATCGCGAGCGCACCGAACTCACCGACGCGGAGGACGCCGAGGTGCTGCTCCGGCTGCGCCGACAGATCCTGACGCTGTGGCAGACCGCCCTGATCCGTCTGGAACGACTCACCATCCAGGACGAAATCCGTTCCGGGCTGCGATATTACGACGCCTCGTTCTTCGCGGTGGTACCGAAGATCAACACCGGGGTGCGGCACACGCTCACCGCGGCCTATCCGGACGCGGGATTCACCAAGGACCCGATGCTGCGGATGGGATCATGGATCGGCGGCGACCGTGACGGCAACCCCTACGTCACCGACGAGGTCGTCGAATTGGCGACCACCCTCGCCGCGCGCACCGCGGTCGGCCACCACCTGACCCAACTGCATCTGCTCGCCGAGGAACTGAGCATGTCGTCGCGGCTGATGGAGTCCGACGACGCCATCTATGAACTCGCCGGGGTGTCCCCGGATGACCCGAAGGGCGACGAACCCTTCCGGGTTGCGTTGCGCCACATCCGGTCCCGGCTGGTCGCGACCGCGACCGACCTCTTCGGCCCAGAAGTGATGAAGGCGTCCGACCTGTTCCTGCTCGACGGCGCGGAGGCCTACCTCAGCGCCGACGAGTTGCTCGCCGACCTCGACGTCGTCGACGCAGGTCTGCGGTCCACCCACGACGACATCATCGCCGACGACCGGTTGCTCACGCTGCGGGAATCGGTGCGTACCTTCGGTTTTCACCTGTCCGGTCTGGACATGCGGCAGAACTCGGACATGCACGAGGAGGTCGTCGCGGAGTTGCTCGCGTGGGCCGGCGTGCATCCGGACTATGCTTCGCTCGACGAGGCGCAGCGCGTGGAGATCCTCACCACGGAGCTGACCGCGCGGCGGCCGCTGACCCGGCCGGACGCGGAACTTTCCGAGCTGGCCACCAAGGAACTCAACATCGTCCGGGCGGCTGCCGGGGCGATCGCGAAGTTCGGTCCGCAGTCAGTACCGAACTACATCATCAGCATGTGTACGTCAGTGTCGGACATGCTCGAACCGATGATCCTGCTCAAGGAGGCCGGACTCATCGAGGTCGACGGTGAGACCGGCACAGTGTCGTCGACGGTGCGGATCGTGCCGCTCTTCGAGACCATCGAGGATCTGCAGCAGGGCGCCGAGACGCTGCTCGCCGCGCTCGACATCCCGCTCTACCGCGATCTGGTCGACAGCCAGGCCGGCATGCAGGAAGTGATGCTCGGCTACTCGGACTCCAACAAGGACGGCGGCTACATGGCGGCCAACTGGGCGCTGTACCGCGGTGAACTCGACCTGGTGGAGGCAGCGGAGAAGGCCGGAATCCGGTTGCGGCTCTTCCACGGTCGCGGCGGTACCGTCGGCCGCGGCGGTGGTCCGAGCTATGACGCGATCCTCGCGCAGCCGCCGGGCGCGGTGCAGGGCTCGCTGCGGATCACCGAGCAGGGTGAGATCATCGCCGCCAAGTACGCCGAACCCGTTCTTGCCGAACGCAATCTGGAGACGCTGCTGGCCGCGACCATCGAGTCGTCGCTGCTCGATGTAGAAGGTCTCGGCGACGAATCCGACGACGCGTACACCAACATGGACGAGATCGCGGCGTTGGCCCGCGCTGCCTACAGTCGGTTGGTGCACGAAACCCCGGGATTCGTCGAGTATTTCACCTCATCGACCCCGCTCTCGGAGATCGGTGCGCTCAACATCGGCAGCCGTCCCGCCTCCCGCAAACAGACCGAGAAGATCTCCGACCTCCGCGCGATTCCGTGGGTGCTGTCCTGGACACAATCCCGCGTCATGCTGCCCGGCTGGTACGGCACCGGCTCGGCGTTTGAGGAGTGGATCGGCGACGACGCGGCGCGGCTGGAAACCCTGCAGCGCTACTACGAGAAGTGGCCGTTCTTCCGGACCGTCATGTCGAACATGGCGCAGGTGCTCGCCAAGTCCGACATGGGACTCGCGCACCGCTACGCCCAGCTCGTCGAGGATGTGGAGTTGCGCGACACCGTGTTCGGCATGATCGTCGAGGAGCACGAGCGCACCATCGCCATGTATTCGAAGATCACCGGCACCGAGGACCTGCTCGCCGACAACTCCGCGCTGAAACGATCCGTCTACAACCGCTTCCCGTATCTCGAGCCGCTCAACCTACTGCAGGTGGAACTGCTACGCCGCTTCCGGGCCGGCGACGACGTGCCGCGAGTGCGGCGGGGGATTCAGCTCACCATGAACGGGTTGGCCACGGCGTTGCGGAACAGTGGGTAGTACGCCCGTCCCACGCCCACAGCAACCTAGCGTTCAGCAACCTAGCGTTCGTGCTGGGCGCGTTGGGTGGGTGGGTGGTTACAGCTTGGACGCTGCGCTCTTGTCCAGGAACCACACCGTTTCGTCGGTGCCGTGGGCTCCGGCGCAGGGCCAATCGTTCGCGTGGGCGCCGGTGTGGGCGGCGGCGACGGCCTCGGCCTTGTCGTCGCCGGCCACCAGGAACCACACTGACTTGCTGCGGTTGACCGCGGGCAGGGTGAGAGTGATCCGACGGGGCGGGGGTTTGGGGGAGTCCTCCACGGCGACAACCGTTTTCTCTGCCTCCGCGGTCGCGGGGGTGTGCGGGAAGAGGGAGTTGATGTGGCCTTCGCCGCCCATGCCGAGCAGGTGCAGGTCGAAGTGGGGGACACCGCCGGAACCGACGTCGAAGAGGACCTGGGCATAGGCGGCGGCCGCGGCGTCGATGTCGTCGCCGAACTCGCCGTCCGACGGCGCCATCACGTGCACGCGAGTCGGGTCGACCGGCACCTTGTCGAGGAGTGCCTCCCGCGCCTGCCGCGAGTTGCGTTCCGGGTCGTCGGCGGGCACGAAACGGTCGTCGCCCCAGAACAATTCGACGCGACTCCAGTCGATGCTGCCGCTGTCCGCGGCGAGCGCCTCGAGGATCGCGATGCCGTTGCTGCCGCCGGTCAGCACCACCGACGCGATCCCGCGCTCGGTTTGGGCGCGGGTGACCAGATCGATGAAACGCGTTGCCGCGGTGTCGACGAGCTGCTTCTTGTCGTCGAAGACCAGGGTTTCGGGCACCATCATGCGCTCGCTTTCTCTTCGGACTCGACTTCGGTCACGCCCCGCAGGGCGTGGGCATAGATCTCGTCGAGATCCAGCCGCCGCAATTCCTCCGACAACAGCATCGGGAGGTCTCGGTGGCTCACGGCCACCCGGCCGTCCGGCTTGCCCGGGGTCGTCAGCACCGCATTGTTGTTGCCGTCCACCGCGAGAACGGTTGGTCCCTCGTCGCGGATCAACCGCACCTCGAAGCTGCCGACGCGACGCTTGGTCGGCACCTTGAGCGCCCATCGCAGCCAGCCGGCCAACAGGTCCACGCTCGGCGACTGGCACGGTCCGGTGACTTCCACCGCGGTGACCGGGGTGTGCGGCGGGCGATCCATCGCGGAGGCGAGTAGTGCGCGCCAGTGGGTGATCTGGGTCCAGGCGAGGTCGGAATCGCCGGGGGCGTACGTCGCAAGGCGGCGCGCGAGAACGGTTTCCGGTTCGGTCGACTTGTTTGCGTCGAGGATGCGCCGACGTCCCAGTGTGCCCATCGAGTTCGTCGCGGGGTTCTCCGGTGCCGCACCCGGCCACCAGGTGACCACCGGTGTGTCGGGGAGCAGGAACGGCATGACCACCGAGCGTGGATGGTTGGCCAGATCGCCCTCGAGTGCCAGCACCACGACCTCTGACGCGCCGGCGTCCCCGCCCACCCGGATCTCGGCGTCGAGTCGGGACTCGCCGTCGCGAGATCCCATCGCCACCACGATCACTCGGCTCGGATGCTCACTGCTGGCGCCAATCGCCGCTTCGATGGCGCCCTCGGTGGGTTCACCGCGATGCGCGACGACGACCAGGGTCAGCACCCGGCCCAGGCTGATCGCCCCGCCCGATTCACGCACCTCGACGATCTTCTTCGCCACCGCATTGGTTGTGGTGTCGGACAACTCGACAATCATTGTGCGCCAACCTGTCTCATCGGGGTGAACTCATGGTCGGCGCCAGGAGCGACCGACGCGTTCCATCATCTCGTCGGCCGAGGCCGGCCCCCACGTGCCGGACTCGTAGGTGTCGGGCTTGCCCGCTGCCGCCCAGTGCTCGATCACCGGATCGAGGATCTCCCAGGACAATTCGACCTCGTCGTTGACCGGGAACAGCGACGGCTCGCCGAGTAGCACGTCGAGGATCAGTCGCTCGTACGCCTCTGGCGACGCCTCGGTGAATGCGGTCCCGTAGCTGAAGTCCATGTTGACGTCTCGGACTTCCATATGGGACGCAGGAACTTTCGAGCCGAAGCGCAAGGTGATACCCTCATCCGGCTGTACCCGGATGACCAGGGCGTTCTGGCTGAGTTCCTCGGTCATCGTTGCGTCGAACGGCAGATGCGGTGCCCGCTTGAAGACCAGGGCGATCTCGGTCACCCTGCGGCCCAGACGTTTTCCGGTACGCAGGTAGAACGGCACACCCGCCCAGCGGCGTGAGTCGACCTCGAGCGCGATGGCTGCGAATGTCTCCGTGGCGGAGTCCGTGGAGAAGCCCTCTTCGTCCAGCAGGCCCGGGACCTTGTCGCTGCCCTGCCATCCGGGTCCGTACTGGCCGCGCGCGGTGTTCTCCTCGAGCGGGCCGATGTTGCGGGTGGCGGCCAGGACCTTGATCTTCTCGGCCTGTAACTGCTTGGGCTCGAACGAGATCGGTTCCTCCATCGCCACCAGTGCCATCAACTGCAGCAGATGGTTCTGGATGACGTCGCGGGCGGCGCCGATGCCGTCGTAGTAGCCGGCGCGACCACCGAGGCCGATGTCCTCGGCCATGGTGATCTGCACATGATCGACGTAATGCGAACTCCACAGCGGATCGAACAGCTGGTTGGCGAACCGCAACGCCAGGATGTTCTGCACCGTCTCCTTGCCGAGATAGTGGTCGATGCGGAACACCGACGACTCGGGGAAGACGCTGTTGACGATGGCGTTGAGTTCCTTGGCCGATTCGAGGTTGTGGCCGAACGGCTTCTCGATCACCACCCGGCGCCAGTGGTCGTCCTTCTTCGCGGTCGCGAGCCCGCTCCGGTGCAGTTGCTCGCAGACGGTGGGGAAGGCCTTCGGCGGAACCGACAGGTAGAACGCGTGATTGCCGTCGGTGCCGCGTTCGGTGTCGAGCTTGGCCAGGGTGTCGGCGAGCCGATCGAACGCGGCGTCGTCGTTGAACGACCCCTGCACGAACCGGAATCCCTCGGCGAGACGTTCCCACACCTCTTCGCGGAAGCCGGTTCGGGCATGGTCGCGGACGGCGTCGTGCACGATTTTGGCGAAATCGTCGTCGTCCCAATCCCGTCGGGCGAACCCGACCAGCGCGAACGACGGCGGCAGCAGACCGCGGTTGGCGAGGTCGTAGACGGCCGGCATCAGTTTCTTGCGCGCCAGGTCACCCGTCACGCCGAAGATGATGAGACTGCACGGCCCCGCGATCCGCGGCAGGCGCTTGTCGCGGGGGTCGCGAAGTGGATTGGACCAGCCGACGCTGTCCGGCAACTCCGGTCAGCCCTTCGCGGCGTTCAGCTGCTCGGATGTGGCCTGCAGCAACTCGTTCCAGGCGTCCTCGAACTTCTGCACACCCTCGTCCTCGAGGACGACGAACACGTCCGCGAGGTCGACACCCTGTGCGGCGATCGCGTCGAACTCCTCCTGCGATTGCGCGGTGGTGCCGACGATGGAACTGGTGTTGACCCAGCCGTGGTCGGCGAAGGCGTCCATCGTCTTGCCCGGCATGGTGTTGACCGTGTTGGGCGCGACGAGCTCGCTGACGTAGAGGGTGTCGGGGTAGTCGGCGTTCTTGGTGCCGGTGGACGCCCACAGCGGACGCTGCGGCCGCGCGCCCTGCGCGAGCAGGTCCGGGAACCGCGATTCGACCTCGAACACCTGCTGGTAGGCGTGGTACGCGAGGCGGGCGTTGGCCAGTCCGGCCTTGCCCTTGAGCGCGACGGCCTCGGGCGTGCCGATGGCGTCGAGGCGGTTGTCGATCTCGGTGTCCACGCGGGAGACGAAGAACGACGCCACCGAGTGGATGCGGGAGATGTCGTGGCCGGCCTGGGCGGCGGCGTCGAGGCCGTCGAGGTAGGCGTCCATCACGCCCTGATACCGCTCGACCGAGAAGATCAGGGTGACGTTGACGCTGATGCCCTCGGCCAGCGTCCGGGTGATCGCCGGCAGGCCCGCCTTGGTGGCCGGGATCTTGATCAGCAGGTTCGGACGGTCGACGATCTTCCACAGTTCGACGGCCTGGGCGACGGTGGCGTCGGTGTCGTGCGCCAGACGCGGGTCGACCTCGATCGACACGCGGCCGTCGACGCCGTCGGACTCCTCGAAGACCGGCGCGAGGACATCACAGGCGTTGCGCACGTCGTCGGTGGTGACCGTGCGGATGGTGGCATCCACGTCGGCGCCACGCGCGGCCAGCTCGGACACCTGCGCGTCGTAGCTGGTGCCCTTGGACAGGGCCGCCTGGAAGATCGACGGGTTGGTGGTCACGCCGACCACGGATTTGGTGTCGATCAGGTTCTTCAGGTCACCGGATGAGATGAGGTCTCGGGACAGATCGTCGAGCCACACCGACACTCCGGCATCGGACAGTTCAGCGAGCTTCTCGTTCTGGGTCACGATGGTCTCCTTACTTGTTGACGACACCCTCGGCGGCGGCGGTGACCGCTTCTGCCGTGATGCCGAATTCCTGATAGAGGACCTTGTAGTCGGCGGATGCGCCGAAATGGTCCAACGAGACGATGGCGCCGGTGTCGCCGACGATGCGGTACCACGGCATCGCGATGCCGGCCTCCACCGAGACCTTCGGCACCGACGGCGGCAGCACCGCGTCCCGGTAGGCCTGGTCCTGCTCGAAGAACCACTCGAAGCATGGCATCGACACCACGCGTGCGGTGATTCCCTTGTCGGACAGGGTCTTCTGCGCCTCGACGGCGAGGTACACCTCGGAGCCGGTACCGATCAGGATCACGTCGGGCTCGGCGTCGGTGCCGACCAGGGTGTAGGCACCCTTGGCCACGCCGTCGGCGCTGGTGCCCTCGAGGATCGGCACGTTCTGCCGCGTCAGAGCGAGTCCGACCGGGTTGCGACGACGCCCGAGCAGGGTCTGCCAGGCGGCGGCGGTCTCGTTGGCGTCGGCAGGGCGCACCACGTCGAGGTGCGGGATGGCGCGCAGCGCGGCGAGATGCTCGACGGGCTGATGGGTCGGGCCGTCCTCGCCGAGGCCGATGGAGTCGTGGGTCCAGACGTAGATCGGGTCGATCTCCATCAACGACGCCAGTCGCACCGCGGGACGCATGTAGTCGGAGAACTGCAGGAACGTGCCGCCGTAGGCGCGGGTCGGGCCGTGCAGGGCGATGCCGGAGAGGATCGCGCCCATCGCATGCTCACGGATACCGAAGTGCAGGGTGCGGCCGTACGGATTGGCCGACCACTTCTTGGTGGAGATCGACGTCGGGCCGAACGACGCGGCGTCGTCCATGGTGGTGTTGTTCGAGCCGGCGAGGTCGGCCGAACCGCCCCACAGTTCCGGCAGCACCGCGCCCAGTGCACTGAGCACCTTGCCGGATGCGGCGCGGGTGGCGACGTCCTTGTCGCCCGGCGACCAGGACGGCAGCACCTCGGTCCAGCCGTCGGGCAGCTCGTGCGCCTGCAGGCGGTCGAACAGTGCCTTGTGGGTGGTGTTGGTCTCGGCCCACGCGTCGAAGTTCTTCTGCCACTTGGCCTTTGCCGCCGCACCACGCTCGGCGAGCTTGCGGGTGTGGCCGATCACCTCATCGGAGACCTCGAAGTTCTTGTCCGGGTCGAAGCCGAGGATCTTCTTCGTCTCGGCAACCTCGTCGTCGCCGAGCGCGGCACCGTGGGCGGAACCGGTGTTCATCTTGGTCGGTGCCGGGTAACCGATGATGGTGCGCAGGCAGATGATCGACGGCTTGTCGATGACCGCCTTGGCGGCCTCGATCGCGGCCTCGATCGCCACGACGTCCTCGCCGCCCTCGACGGTCTGCACATGCCAGCCGTAGGCCTCGTAGCGGGCGGCGACGTTCTCGCTCAACGCGATGTCGGTGTCGTCCTCGATGGAGATCTGGTTCTGGTCGTAGAACACGATCAGGTTGCCCAGTTCCTGGGTGCCGGCCAACGACGACGCTTCCGACGTGACGCCTTCTTCGATGTCGCCGTCGGAGGCGATGACGTAGATGTGGTGGTCGAACGGCGACTGTCCGGCGGGGGTGTCCGGATCGAACAGACCACGCTCATAGCGCGACGCCATACTCATACCGACCGCCGACCCCAGACCCTGGCCCAGCGGCCCGGTGGTGATCTCCACGCCCCGGGTGTGGCGGAACTCCGGGTGTCCGGGGGTCAGCGAATTCCAGGTGCGCAGCGCCTCGATGTCGGGCAGTTCGAGTCCGAAGCCGCCGAGATAGAGCTGGATGTAAAGCGTGAGGCTGGAGTGGCCGCAGGACAGCACGAAGCGGTCACGCCCCACCCAGTCGGTGTCGGTGGGGTCGTGGCGCATCACGCGCTGGAACAGGGTGTAGGCCAGCGGGGCGAGGCTCATCGCGGTGCCCGGGTGGCCGCTGCCGCATCTCTGCACGGCATCGGCGGCGAGCAGGCGCGCGGTGTCCACCGCGCGGGTGTCGGTGTCGGTCCAGTCGTCGGGGTAAACCGGTTTGGTCAACGCGCGGATGTCATCGGTGAGCGCCACGGTGGTGCTGTCTCCTGTGCTTGGTCGGTGCGGGGGATGGACCGTCGGGTCATCACAGCTACGCGGTCCAGAGTAGTGTGCCGACGGTCATCCGGCTGCGACGGCCTCGATTCTCCGATCGCCGAGGGCACGGTCTACCATCGTCCGTAGTAGCCCGCGAGGGCAGACGAGGAGTGGCAGTGAGGATAGGGGAGCGTGTGAGCGGAGATCTGTCCGCCGCATCCCAGGGCACCTCGGACGGTTCGGCTGCGGCATCGCAATCACTGCTCGCGCGGTCGCGCGCGACGGTCTTGGCCTATATCGCGCTGACCAAGCCGCGGGTCATCGAACTTCTGTTGGTCGCCACCATCCCGGTGATGCTGCAGGCCGACCGCGGGCACGTCGACATCGCGCTGATCGCCTTCACGCTCATCGGCGGCTGGCTCGGCGCGGGCAGTGCCAACACACTCAACATGGTCGCCGACGCCGACATCGACCAGAAGATGAAGCGCACCGCGCGTCGTCCGCTGGCCCGGCATGCCGTGTCCACGCGTGCCGCACTGATCTTCGGGATCGTGCTGTGGCTGGCCTCATTCGCGGTGCTGTGGACGGCGGCCAACCTGCTCAGCGCGTTGTTGGTCACCGCGACGATCGCCTTCTACGTCGGCGTCTACACGATGATCCTCAAGCGCCGCACCTGGCAGAACGTGGTGTGGGGCGGTGCGGCGGGCTGCATGCCGACCCTCGTCGGGTGGGCTGCGGTGACGGGCAGCATCAGCTGGCAGCCGATCGTGTTGTTCCTGGTCATCTTCTTCTGGACGCCGCCGCACACCTGGGCGCTGGCGATGCGCTACAAGGAGGACTACAAGGCCGCAGGTGTGCCGATGCTCCCGGTGATCGCCACCGAGGAGCGCGTCACCCGGCAGATGCTCGTCTACACGTGGCTCACCGTTGTCAGCTCGTTGGTTCTGATCATCGGGGCGAGCTGGATCTATCTGGCGGTGGCCGTGCTCGCCGGTGCCTGGTTCCTGTCCCGCGTACACAAGCTGTACCGCGAGACCCGCGCCGGTGCCGAGGTGGCACCGCTCAAGGTCTTCCTGCAGTCCAACGAATATCTGGCCATCCTCTTCTGCGGCCTGGCCATCGACGCGGTGGTCAACCTGCCGACGATCGCCAGCTACTTCTGACTCGGGAAAACCCGAGCTGACGTCGCATGCGACCTCGTCTCGAAACATCGACGTCAGCTGACATCGCGCAACCGAGACGACGTCGCATGCGACCTTCGGTCAGGGGACGAGGACCGTCGCGCCGGTCGTCGCGCGAGACTCCAGATCCGTGTGTGCCTGTGCGGCGTCGCTCAGCGGGTAGTGCTGTCCGACGCGGACGTCGACCTGTCCATCGGCGACGACCCCCAGGTACTCGCCGGCCCGCCACCGTAGTTCCGCCGGATCGGCGACGAAGTGTGCGAGCGTCGGGCGTGTTACCGACAGTGAGCCGGCCGGATTGAGGCGCTGCAGATCGAACGGCGGCACCGGACCCGAAGACGCGCCGAACAGCACAACGATCCCGCGTACCGCGGACGCGGCCAGCGACTGCTCGAAGGTGTCGGCGCCCACGCCGTCATAGACAACCGGAACACCGCGGCCGTCGGTCAGTTCACGGACCCGCTCGGCGAGGTCGTCGCCGTAGCGCAGCACGTGATCGGCGCCGGCATCGGTGGATAGCGCTTCTTTCTCATCGTTGGACACCGTGGTGATCACCCGGATACCGCGCAGCTTGGCCAGACGCGTCAGGATCAGGCCCACCCCACCTGCGCCGGCGTGGATGAGCACGGTGTCGCCCTCTTTCGGGTGGGCGCTGCCGTCGAGCAGGTAGTGCGCGGTCAGACCGCGCAGCATCGCCGAGCCGGCGACGTCGTCGGGCACCCCGTCCGGGACGGGTACCGCGCGGGTGGCCTTGACGGCCACCAGTTCGGCATAGCTGGCTTGCGAGTCCACCCAGCACACCCGGTCGCCGACCGCGTGCGACGTGACATCGCCGCCCACCGCGACCACCTCACCGGCACCCTCGATGCCCGGGACGTAAGGCGGAGTGGACGGATACATGCCGCGGCGGAAGTACGTGTCGATGAAGTTGACGCCGATCGCCGTCGTCTTGACGAGCACCTCGTCGGGTGCGGGGATCGGATCGTCGACGGTTCCGAACTCGAGAACCTCGGGGCCACCATGTCGAACAACCTGAATTGCGCGCATGGGACTGTTCTACACGCTCCGTCAGGGTGGTCGTGACGCGATCGCCCGATGGCCGATCGGTATGCTCAACACCCATGAGCGAAGAGCCGACCACGGAATCCACCGACGCACCGAAGTCGACCCCGGTGGTCGCCCCCGACGACGTCGTTTCCTCGATCAAGGGTTTCATCTCCCGTGAGGGTGGGTCGGCGAAGGCCGTGTTGCAGCCGATCGGCGCTGCCGGTGTGCGAATCACGCTGGTGGGGGAGTCCGGCGGGATCCTGGGCGACCGCGTGGTACCCGATACCGCCACCGCAGAGGCTGTCGTGAACGCCGTCGAGGGCCTCGAGACCGCCGAGTGGGACCGCGACCTCACCTCGGCCGCCAACGTCAAGGAGTCGCACTACCGCAAGATGGCCGGCTGGGTCGCGGGGCAGAAGCGGTTTCCGAAGGCGCGGAACAGCGCGATTCTCTGAGCCGCTGTCAACGCTCTTTGGCCCGGTTGCTGATTAACGCTCTTTGGCCCGGTTGCTGGTTATTGTCCCGAACTCCAAGACCAGCTTTGTTGCGCCGATGAGCAGCAGTGCGCTGACGGTCATGTGGATGATGACCAGCAGGATCGGTAGGTCGGTGTTGTACTGCACGACACCGACGACGCCCTGCAGGGCGAGCAGGCCGATGAACCGGTAGGCGGTGCGTCGGGCGGGGAGATCCATGACATGGGTGAACACCGCGATCGCCACCGACAGACCGATCAGCACGAACACCGCGTCGGCGTGGAGCTGGGTGGCGTTGTCCGGCGCGAGACCGTTGCGGGGGGCTTCGGCGTCGCCGGCGTGCGGACCCGATCCGGTCACCACCGTGCCGAGATAGATCGCGGCCCAGGTGACGAGGTACTGCAGCCAGGCCAGTACGCGGCCGAGGCGGAGTGCTCGGGTTGGTGTCGGTGCCGGCGCGGCATCGGGGCGTAGTCGGTAGACCAGCACGGTCGCCCCGGAGACCAGCACCATCGACAAAACGAAGTGCAGCGAGACGACCCAGGGATTCAGCTTGGTGAGCACGGTGATGCCGCCGATGACGCCCTGGAATGGGATACCCAGCGCCAGCAGCGTCACCAGCCACCGGTCGCGGCGCGTCGACCCGGCGCGGCGAAACACTGCGATCCACGTGGCGATCGCGACGATGATCAGCACCCACGTGAGCATGCGGTTGCCGAACTCGATCGCACCGTGCCAACCGAGGGCTTCGTGGGGGACGAACGAGTCGTCGGTGCACCGCGGCCAGGTGGGGCAGCCGAGGCCGGAACCGGTCAGGCGCACCGCGCCGCCGGTGGCGACGATGCCGACATTGGCGACCAGCAGGGCGATGGCCCACCAGTAGGTGAACCGCGCGGTCGGCCGGCCGAAGCCGGGGATGCGGTCGAATCGACCGGTCCGTGCGGGCTCGACCGCGGCTGCGCTGGCCGTGGACGACGTAGGAGAAGAAGACGTCGGAGAAGAAGCTGTCATTCGAACCGGAACCACCTCACTGCCAGTGCACCGGCGGCCGCCGCCCACACCAGCAACACCACAATGCCGAACACATCCACGGACCCGTGCGTCGCCTGATCGAGCGCTTCGGTCAACGCTCCCGACGGCAGACACCGGGCGATCCAGGCCACCGCGGCCGGTACCCGATCACCCATCACCACGAGGCTGCCGACCCCGACGAGCGCGAACCAGAGCAGGTTCGCCAACGCCAGCACCACCTCCGCCTTGAGCGTGCCGCCCAGCAGTAGTCCCAGCGCCGAGAAGGTCGTGGTCCCCAACGCGATGATGAGCATCCCGAGCAGCAACCCCCACGCGACCGGATGCCAGCCGAAGGCGAAGCCGATGCCGCCGATGATCGCCGCCTGCAGCACCACGACGATGGCCACCGCGATGGATTTGCCCGCGATGATGCCCCACCGCGGAATCGGGGTTGCGCCAAGCCTTTTCAGTGCCCCGTAGCGCCGATCGAAGCCCACGGCGATGGCCTGTCCGGTGAATGCGGTGGACATGACCGCCACGGTCATGATCGCGGGGACGAAGGTGGCCGCGCGTTCGGCGGTCGTCGTACCGAGTCCGGTGTCGACGGGAAGTAGGCACAGGCCGATCAGCAGCGTGATCGGGATGAACATCGTCAGCAACAACTGTTCGCCGTTGCGCAGTAGCAGGGTCAGTTCCATCCGCGTCTGCGCGGCGATGATCGCCGGTAGCGACGCGGCCTGCGGGCGTGGGGTGAAGGTGCCGGGCGCGAACCGATTCTCGGCAGGGGGTAAAGCGGCCTGGGTCATGAACGCAGCGTCCGTCCGGTGAGGTCGAGGAAGACGTCGGAGAGGCTGCGGGTCTCGACCCGCAGATCGGTGGCCAACACGTCGATCTTGGCGCACCACGCGGTCACCGTCGCGAGTACCTGCGGCGTCACCTTGCCGCCGACCAGATAGGTGCCCGGGCTCGTCTCGGTGCACCGATAGTCCTCGGGCAGGGCGAGCAGCAGTAGTGACAGATCGAGTCCGCGGGGCGCGGAGAAACGCAGCTCGTTCTCGGCGCCGCGACTGGTCAGGTCGGCCGGGGTTCCTGCGGCGACGACCCGTCCGTGGTCGATGATGACGACCTGATCGGCGAGTTCCTCCGCCTCGTCCATCAGATGGGTGGTCAACAGCACCGAGACACCGTCACCGCGCAAGCGGTCGATCAGTTCCCACACCATGATCCGGGCGTGGGCGTCCAGACCGGCGGTCGGTTCGTCGAGGAACACCAGCTCGGGGCGTCCGACGATGGCGCACGCGAGCGAGAGTCGTTGTTGTTGTCCGCCGGAGAGCCTCCGGTACGGGGTGCGGGCCGCGTCGGTGAGACCGAGCGCGCCCAGCAGCCAGGTCGGGTCGATCGGGTCGGCGCTGTAGGCGGCGCACAGCCGCAGCATCTCCTCGGCGCGCGCTCCCGGGTAGGCGCCCCCGCCCTGCAGCATCACGCCGATGCGTCGTCGCAGTTGATCGTTGTCGGCGATGGGATCGAGACCCAGGACCCGCACGGTCCCCGCGTCGGCGGTGCCGAAGCCCTCGCAGATCTCGACGGTGGTCGTCTTGCCTGCACCGTTGGGGCCGAGCAGCGCGAGCACGGTACCGGTGGCGAGCTCCAGATCCAGGCCGTCGACGGCGGTGCGATCCCCGTACCGCTTGATCAGACCGCGGACCGACAGTGCCGGTGAGTCGCCGCGAGGATGATCGGGTCGTCGATCATCGTCGTGGTACCGCTCTGGGGTGGTCGTGCCGCGCACATGGCCAGACTATGCGGTCGCGGCCACGGTCCAAAAACCCGTGGACGCTGCTGCGACGTCGGTCACTCGGCGTCGACGCGCGCGACGTCCGGTTTGCGCTCTTGCGGCGGGTCGGCGTCGGCGGTACCGCGGCGGTTGCGCCACCAGCGGTGGATCGGCAGGTCCTCGAAGAACAGGGCGGTCATCACCGCGACCATGATCACCCCGGCCAGCAGGCCCTGCGCGAGTACGACGCCGCTGGTGTTGGAGCTGGTGGGCATCACGACGATGGCGATGATCGCCGACACCGCGATCGTCGTCAGCCGGAACCACGGCCGGGTGGCCCATGCCGCCAGCGGGATGACCGCCCACAGCAGATACCAGGCCTGCACGAACGGCAGGAATACCACCACAGTGGCCATCGACACCCCGAGCGCACCCAACGGATGCAGTCGGCCGGCGAGGCACGCCAGCATCCACCGCACGATGAACACAGCCGCGACCAGCTCTCCGAGCGGACGCCCGACCTCGAGGATGGCCTGCGTCTGATCGCCGAGGCCCAGCAGCAACGCGAGCCTACCGGTGGTCACCGACAACAACGTCGGCATCGACATCCAGGACCGCACCACGTCGCCGGTGGACAGTGTCTTGGTCCAGCCGAAGCCGAGTCCGGTCCCGGCGCTGATCACACCCATCACGACGATGAGGACGATGCCGAGGAACGCACCCGACGCGGCGAGCGCGGCCACCGACCGACGCGACCTTTGCCACCACTCGCCGATCGGGGCATGGCGCAGCGCGGGCAGCGTCGCACCCCAGCGTTGGGCGAGCGCGATCCCGATGAAGCCCAGCGCGAGCATCGAGGTGACCTTGACCATCGCCGACGCCGACATCACCGCCGCGCCCGCGATCAGCGTCCAGCCGGCCGCCGACGGCCACATGCTCCCGGGTTTGCGCAGCCGGTCGCTGGAGTAGATGGCCCGGAAGCAGAGTTCGAGACCGACGAGCATCAGGCCGAGCATCAGCGCCTCGTTGTGGATGCCGCCGACCAGATGCAGGATGAGCAGCGGATTCATCGCGCCCAGCCACAGCGCCGCCACCGACGACACCCCGCAGCGCCGGGCGAGTCGCGGTAACGCCCACACGATCAGCGCGATCCCGAACAGGGCGAGCAGTCGGTGCAAGAAGATCGCGGCGGTGATGTTGTCGCCGGTCACCGCAGTGATGCCCTTGCCGAGCCACAGGAACAGCGGACCGTAGGGGGCCGGGGTGTCCCGCCACAGATTGGGTACCGAGCGGGTCAGCACATCGTTGACGCCGAGCCCGCGGACCGGGCTGATCACGTACGGGTCCATGCCACGGTGCGCGATCGCCGATTGCGCCAGGTAGGAGTAGATGTCTTTGGACAGCAGCGGCGGCGCGATGATGATCGGCGCGATCCAGAGCATCAGGGTGCGGTCGGCCTGCCGACGCGTCATCCGCCGCTGCGGGCTGCGTCCGTTGAGCACCTCGACGCTGAAGCGGCCGACGGCGAACCGTCCGATCAACAGCCACGCGACGACCAGCATGATGGTGCCGCCGATGGACAGCGTCAGCGCGGTGCTCCACATCCGCGACGGCAACGAGAGCACGCGGACTCCGGCGATCGGATTCTGCAGCACCGGGATCTGGCCGGTGCCCAACGAACCGATCAGCATCAGGACCGAGCCGGTCGCGCCGAACAGCTTGATCCGGGTGAGCCGCGAGTTCTCCTGATCGTTGAGTGGCCCGACCTCACGCTCGTCGTCGTGCAGCCGGGCGACCGCCTTGCCGTAGTCGCCCCGACGCTGATCGCCGCGATCGGGCCGGGGACGCGACGGGGTCAGTCCGAGGTAATCGCGCATTGAGCGCAGGCGCGTCGTCGTTTCTGACACGACTGCGACTCTAGGACATGGACGGCAATCGTCTCGCAGGGAAGAGTCTTAGGACACCCTTGCTAGCGGGACGGAAATAATTACGTCACACTCGTGTTGTGAAAACCATGGGGAGCGATGTTGTGCTGCCAGACGGCGGCCATGTGGACGGGCAGACCCGCGCCGCCGTGGTGTCCCTGCTCGTCGAAGACGGGCCGCTCACGGCGACCGAGATCGCCGACCGGCTGGGGATCAGTGCCGCCGGTGTGCGTCGCCATATCGACGCGTTGACCGCAGCCGGCGATGTCGAGACGTCGTCGTCGGGCTTCGGGCAACGCGGCCGTGGACGTCCGGCGAAATGGTTCCAACTCACACCGACCGGCCGTGGCAAACTGCGTCACGCCTACGACGACCTCGCCGGCGCCGCGATGCGCACCATCCGGGAGATCGCCGGAGAGGAAGCGGTCGCCGCGTTCGCCCGGGAGCGGGTCGAACGGATCGTCGCCGACGTGGAACCGGTCGGCGAGACCGGTTCGGTATCGACGACGGTCAACGAGATCGCCGACGCACTGACCAGCGCCGGATACTCGGCCAACACCCGCGAGGTCGGCACCGGGATGCAGATCTGCCAGCATCATTGCCCGGTCGCCCACGTCGCATCCGAGTTCCCCGAACTGTGCGAGGCCGAGACCGCGGTGTTCACCGAGTTGCTCGGGACCCACGTCCAACGCCTCGCCACCATCGCCAACGGCGATTGCGCGTGCACCACGCACGTGCCGATACACGCTCCACCGGATGCCCAGCCCGCATCCGTCCCCCAGAAGAAGTCGAGTCGAAAGGCCTCGCGATGACAGTGACCGATCCCGCAGCCACAGATGCCGCAACCGTGTCCAAGCCGGGCCCGCTGACCCAAGAGGAGACCATCGCGTCCCTGGGTACCTACGGGTACGGCTGGTCCGACTCCGACGTGGCCGGCGCCAGCGCGCAGCGCGGACTCTCCGAGGCGGTCGTCGCCGACATCTCGGGGAAGAAGAGCGAGCCCGAGTGGATGCTCGAGCAGCGACTCAAGGCCCTCAAGATCTTCGACCGCAAGCCCATGCCGCACTGGGGCGCTGAGCTCGACGACATCGATTTCGACAACATCAAGTACTTCGTCCGCTCCAGTGAGAAGCAGGCGACCAGCTGGGAAGAGCTGCCCGAGGACATCAAGAACACCTACGACCGGCTGGGCATCCCGGAGGCGGAGAAGCAGCGCCTGGTCGCCGGTGTCGCGGCGCAGTACGAGTCCGAGGTGGTTTACCACTCGATCCGTGAGGACCTCGAGCAGCAGGGCGTCATCTTCCTCGACACCGACACCGGTCTCAAGGAGCATCCGGAACTGTTCCAGCAGTACTTCGGATCGGTCATCCCGGCCGGCGACAACAAGTTCTCCGCACTCAACACCGCCGTGTGGTCGGGTGGCTCGTTCATCTACGTGCCGCCGGGCGTGCACGTAGACATCCCGCTGCAGGCCTACTTCCGGATCAACACCGAGAACATGGGCCAGTTCGAGCGGACCCTGATCATCGTCGACGAGGGTGCCTACGTGCACTACGTCGAGGGCTGCACCGCGCCCATCTACAAGACGGACTCGCTGCACTCGGCGGTGGTCGAGATCATCGTGAAGAAGGGTGGCCGCTGCCGCTACACGACCATCCAGAACTGGTCGAACAACGTCTACAACCTGGTCACCAAGCGCGCCAAGGCCGAGGCCGGCGCCACCATGGAGTGGGTCGACGGCAACATCGGCTCCAAGGTCACGATGAAGTACCCGGCCGTGTGGATGACCGGTGAGTATGCCAAGGGCGAGGTGCTGTCGGTGGCGTTCGCCGGACCGGGCCAGCACCAGGACACCGGTTCGAAGATGGTGCACCTGGCACCCAATACGTCGAGCAACATCATCTCGAAGTCGGTGGCCCGAGGTGGCGGTCGTGCTTCCTATCGTGGTCTGATCAAGATCAACAACGGTGCCCACGGCAGCCGCTCGACGGTGAAATGCGATGCGTTGCTGGTCGACACGATCTCTCGCAGCGATACCTATCCCTACGTCGACATCCGTGAGGACGACGTGACGATGGGTCACGAGGCAACGGTCTCCAAGGTCTCCGACGACCAGCTGTTCTACCTGATGAGCCGCGGCCTGACCGAGGACGAGGCGATGGCCATGGTGGTCCGCGGCTTCGTCGAGCCGATCGCCAAGGAACTCCCGATGGAGTACGCCCTCGAGCTCAACCGCCTCATCGAACTCCAGATGGAAGGAGCCGTCGGCTGATGGCCGATCCCACACTCCCGGTGTCCACCGACGCGGCACCGGTCAACAAAGGTGCGATGTTCACCTCCTTCGACGTCGACGCCTTCGAGGTCCCCAGCCCGCGTGAGGAGGCGTGGCGGTTCACCCCGTTCCGTCGTCTGCGGGGCCTGCACGACGGCTCTGCGCAACGCACCGCCGACGCGACCGTCGCGGTCTCCGGCGTCGGCGAGGGTGTCTCGGTGGACACCGTCGGCCGCGACGACGAACGCCTCGGCCAGGGTGGTGTCCCGTTCGACCGGGTTGCCGCACAGGCCTACTCGTCGTTCCAGACGGCGACGGTGGTGACCGTCAAGAGCGAGGTCGAGCTCGCTGAACCCGTCGTCCTCGAACTCACCGGTCCCGGTGCAGGGGAAACGGCGTTCGGGCACATCCAGATTCGGCTCGAGCCGTTCGCCCGGGCCGTGGTCGTGCTCGACCAGAAGGGTTCGGGCACCTACGCGGAGAACGTCGAGTTCATCGTCGGCGACTCGGCCGCCCTGACCGTGATCAACGTCCATGACTGGGCCGACGACGCTGTGCACGTCGCCGCACATCACATCAAGACCGGCCGCGACGCAGTGGTGCGCCACTTCGCGATCAGCTTCGGCGGCAACCTCGTTCGACTCTCCCCGCTGGTGCACTACGACGCACCGGGCGGTGACGTCGAGCTGTGGGGTCTCTACTTCGCCGACGCCGGCCAGCATCTCGAGCAGCGTCTGCTCGTCGATCACAGCCAGCCGAACTGTCGCTCGAATGTGGTGTACAAGGGTGCGCTGCAGGGCGATACGTCCGGCGACCGCACCCGCGAGGCGCACACCGTGTGGATCGGCGACGTGCTCATCCGCCCGGCTGCCGAGGGCACCGACACCTTCGAGCTCAACCGCAACCTGGTGCTCACCGACAACGCGCGCGCCGATTCGGTGCCGAACCTGGAGATCGAGACCGGCGAGATCGTCGGCGCCGGACACGCCAGTGCCACCGGCCGTTTCGACGACGAACAGCTGTTCTACCTGCAGGCCCGCGGCATCCCGGAGGACCAGGCCCGACGCCTGGTGATCCGCGGATTCTTCGGCGAGGTGATCGCCAAGATCACCGTGCCGGACCTCCGCGAGCGCCTGGCCGCCGCCGTCGAACGCGAACTCGAGATCTCCGGCGCCTGAGCGTCACCCGCCGGTTGAGCCCGTCGAAACCCCGCTGATCGAGTAGTCCGAGGCGCTCGCCGAGGACGTATCGAGATCACCCAGCCCACAACGAAAGAACTCCGAGAATGACCACCCTGGAAATCCGCGACCTGCACGTCGACGTCGCGCAGAGCGACTCCGACGCCGAACCCATCCACATCCTCAAGGGTGTGAACCTGACCGTGAAGTCGGGTGAGACCCACGCAATCATGGGCCCCAACGGTTCCGGCAAGTCGACGTTGTCCTATGCCATCGCCGGCCACCCGAAGTACGTGGTGACCAGCGGCTCCATCACCCTCGACGGCGAGGACGTCCTGGAGATGAGCGTCGACGAGCGCGCCCGCGCCGGCCTGTTCCTGGCGATGCAGTACCCCGTCGAGGTGCCCGGCGTCTCCATGTCGAACTTCCTGCGCACCGCCGCCACCGCCGTTCGCGGTGAGGCCCCCAAGCTGCGCCACTGGGTCAAGGAGACCAAAGAGGCGATGACCGACCTCGAGATCGATCCGTCGTTCTCCGAGCGCAGTGTCAACGAGGGCTTCTCCGGTGGTGAGAAGAAGCGGCACGAGATTCTGCAGCTCGACCTGCTCAAGCCGAAGATCGCCATCCTCGACGAGACCGACTCAGGACTCGACGTCGACGCGCTGCGCGTGGTCAGTGCCGGGGTGAACCGCTACAAGGAGCGCGAGCACGGCGGCATCCTGCTGATCACCCACTACACACGGATCCTGCGCTACATCCAGCCGGAGTTCGTGCACGTCTTCGTCAACGGCCGCATCGTCGAATCGGCCGGTCCGGAGCTCGCCGACGAGCTCGAAGAGAACGGTTACGTCCGTTTCACGTCGGCGGCCACCGCCAGCTGACCACACCAGGGGGTTGACCCGTGTCGATCGAAACAGCCATCCCGGCAATCGATGTCGAGGCGTTGCGTGCGGACTTCCCGATCCTGTCCCGGACGGTTCGGGACGGCAAGCCGTTGGTCTACCTGGATTCCGGGGCGACGTCACAGCGGCCGGTGCAGGTGCTCGACGCCGAACGTGAGTTCCTGACGACCCGCAACGCAGCGGTCCACCGTGGCGCGCATCAGCTCGCCGAAGAGGCCACCGATGCCTACGAGGACGCGCGGGAGACCATCGCGGCCTTCGTCGGCGCGACTGCCGACACCATCGCGTTCACCAAGAATGCGACCGAGGCGCTCAACCTGGTGACCTACACCCTCGGCGATGACCGCTCGGCCGATGTACTGGGTGGCACGGCGCTCGGACCCGGCGACACCGTGGTGATCACCGAACTCGAACATCACGCCAATCTGGTTCCGTGGCAGGAACTCTGCCGTCGGACGGGCGCCTCCCTGAAGTGGTATGGCGTCACTGACGACGGCCGTATCGACCTGGATTCGCTCGCGCTCGACGACTCGGTGAAGGTTCTGTCGTTCACCCACCAGTCCAACGTGACCGGTGCGGTGGCCGATGTCGCCGAACTCGTCCGTCGGGCGCGGGCAGTCGGCGCGTTGGTCGTGCTCGATGCCTGCCAGTCGGTGCCGCACATGGCGGTCGACTTCACCGCCCTCGACGTGGACTTCGCCGCGTTCTCCGGCCACAAGATGTTCGGTCCGTCCGGTGTCGGCGTGCTCTACGGCAAGGCGGAACTGCTGAACGCGCTGCCGCCGTTCATCACCGGCGGATCGATGATCGAAACGGTCAGCATGGAGGTCTCCACCTACGCGCCGCCGCCGCAGCGCTTTGAGGCCGGTGTGCCGATGACCTCGCAGGTCGTCGGACTCGGTGCCGCCGTCGACTACCTGAACGCCATCGGGATGGATGCCATTGCCGCACACGAGCATCGGCTCGTCGAGCATGCACTCGACCGGCTCGCCGCGATCGACGGTGTGCGCATCGTCGGCCCGGCCACGGCCGAGAACCGTGGTGGGGCAGTGTCTTTCCTGGTCGACGGCATTCACGCCCACGATCTGGGGCAGATCCTCGACGATGAGGGCGTCGCGATCCGCGTCGGACATCATTGCGCCTGGCCGCTGCACAAGCGTTTCGGTATCGCCGCGACCGCGCGGGCGTCGTTCGCCGCCTACAACACGCTTGCCGAGGTCGACGCGCTCGCCGCGGCGATCGTGAAGGCGCAGAGCTTCTTTGGAAGTCGGTAGGGAACCAGATGCGGATGGAGCAGATGTACCAGGAAGTGATCCTGGACCACTACAAGCATCCCCACGGGCGTGGCTTGCGGGATCCGTTCGATGCCGAAGTGCACCACGTCAATCCGACGTGCGGCGACGAGATCACCTTGCGCGTCACGTTGTCTGACGACGACCGCACCGTGTGGGACGTCTCCTATGACGGACAGGGCTGCTCGATCTCGCAGGCGTCAACGTCGGTGCTGCATGACCAACTCGTCGGGCAGTCTGTTGATACCGCGATGGCGATGCTCGATTCGTTCACCGAGATGATGACCTCGCGCGGTAAGGAATCCGGCGACGAGGATCTGATCGGCGACGGCATCGCGTTCGCCGGCGTCAGCAAATACCCGGCCCGCGTCAAGTGCGCGCTGCTCGGGTGGATGGCCTTCAAAGATGCTCTCGCCCAGACGGTCAGCGCCCGACACCGGTCGACCCACACCACAGCCACCGAAGCAGAATCGGAGTCAGCATGAGTGAAGAAACAGTGCCGAGCACACAGCTGCCGGCCATCGAGGATGTAGAAGAGGCGATGCGCGACGTCGTCGACCCCGAACTCGGCATCAACGTCGTGGACCTCGGCCTCGTGTATGGCATCGAGGTCGACGACGAGGCCAAGGCCAAGATCGACATGACCTTGACGTCGGCGGCCTGCCCGCTGACCGACGTCATCGAGGACCAATCCCGCGCCGCCCTCGTCAGCAGCGGCCTGTGCACCGAGTTGGAGATCAACTGGGTGTGGCTGCCGCCGTGGGGTCCGGACAAGATCACCGACGACGGCCGCGAGCAGTTGCGGGCGTTGGGGTTCACCGTCTAGGGTCCCGTCCGGGTGACCGACGAAGGCCACTTCCGCCGCGTGCGCCGCTGGCGCCCGCCGGTGGGAGAGTCGCGGGTGGAGAAGATGATCCGCGAGGCCACCGAGCGCGGCGAGTTCGACAACCTGCCGGGCATGGGCAAGCCGCTGGACCTGTCCGACGCCGACGACCCGGATTGGTGGGTCAAACGCAAGATCCGCGACGAGAACCTCGATTCGTCGGCGTTGCTGCCCGCGCCCCTGCAACTCCGCAAGGAGGCGCAGGGTTTTCCGGAGTCGCTGAAACAGATCGCCGACGAGCAGGCGGTGCGAGATCTGTTGACCGACTTCAATCGTCGGGTCCGCGAGGCGCACCTGTCGACGCGTGCGGGCATGCCGACCATGATCACCGCGCATACCGTTGACGTGGAGGACATGATCCGTCGGTGGCGTGAACTGCGCGAGAACCGCAAGTAGACAACAAAATCGGGTTGCGTGGCTGCGTAGGGTAGCTATGTGATGATGACTCTCGAGGTGCATGGTGGGCAGACGCCGGCCACCGACCTCGGCTATCTCCTGCACAAGCATCCCGATAGCGTGCAGACCTTCGACACCTCCCAGGGCCTTGCCCGGGTGTTCTACCCGGTGGCGAGCGCCGAGCAGTGCCGCGTCGTGCTCCACGTCGATGGGTCCGGCGTCCGACCGCACACCGACACGGACCGTTACGTCAACACGATTCCGTATGCAGCGTCCTCCCGCTTCGTCGTCGCGCTCGGCAAGGTGTTCGGTGATGCAGTTGCCGGTCGGTGCGCGAACCGACCCGATCTCGTCGACCACGCCTGGCCCGAACTCACCCTCACCGTGCCGTCGGTACCGACCGACGGGCGACTGGACCCCGCCGAGCTGTTCGCGCCGCTCGGCTGGTCGGTCGATGTCACCCCGCAGTCGCTGCGACCAGTTCAGTGGGGCGACTCCGGATTCGTCACGCTGACCCTGCACGGCCAGCACACCATCCGCGACGCACTGCGTCAGCTGTGCGTGCTGCTGCCGGTGCTGGCCGGCGACAAGCACTACTTCGTCGACGAGGACGAGATCGGCAAACTCGAGCGACTCGGCGCCGGCTGGCTCCCCACTCATCCACTGGCCGAGCAGATCATCAGCGGCTACGTGAAACGCGTACGGCCGCTGGTCGATCAGGCGCTGGCACGACTTGTCGTCGATGCCGACGACAGCACAACGATCACTCCCCGCCGCGAGACCCTGGCGCGGCAGCGACGCCTCGTGGTCGCCGAACTGGTCCGCGCGTCCCGGGCGCGATCGGTGCTCGACATCGGCTGCGGCGAAGGCCGCCTGCTCGGCGAGCTCGTCGCCGACCGGCACCTGAATCGGCTCGCCGGCGTCGATGTCTCGCCGTCGGCGCTGAATCGGGCGGGTGACCGGCTGCAGCGGTGGCGCGATGTCGAGCTCTGGCAGTCGTCGCTGCTCTACACCGATCCGCGCTGCCGCGGATTCGATGCGGCGGTCCTGATGGAGGTCATCGAACACATCGACTTCGAGCGCCTGCCGGTCGCGGTGGCGTCGGTATTCGGGACCATGGCGCCGCGCGTGGTGATTGTGACCACGCCCAACCGTGATCACAATCCGCAGTACGGATTGAGCGCGAACGAGTTTCGGCACCCGGACCACCGATTCGAGTTCACCCGAACCGAATTCGCCCGGTGGTGCGACTCCGTCGCGGCCGGGTTCACGTATTCGGTGACGCGTGGGGAGATCGGCGAGCCGGTCGACGGCGTCGGCGCACCGACCCAGACCGCAGTATTCACCCGAATCGACGAGGTGAGCCCATGACGACGAGCGAACAGCCGACAACCGAACCGACGACCATCGAACTGCCCGAGCTGTGCCTGGTGGTGCTCGTCGGCGTGACAGGTGCGGGCAAATCCACGTTTGCGCACAAGCACTTTGCGCCGACCGAGGTTCTTTCCTCGGATACATTTCGAGGTCTGGTCGCCGACGATCCGACCGATCAGAGTGCCACCGCCGATGCGTTCGACGCGTTGTTCGACGTCGCGGGACGCCGGCTGCGCCGCGGCCTGCTGACGGTCGTCGATGCGACCTCCGTCCGCCCCGAGGACCGCCGCAGCCTGCTGGCCCTGGCCAAGGAGCACGACGTGTTCGCCGTGGCGGTGGTGCTCGACGTCGAACTCGACGTGCTCATCGTGCGTGCCTCGGACCGCACCGACGTCGACGGTGCGGTGGTCCGCCGCCAGCACCGACTCCTGCAGCAGCAGGGAAAGAACCTGCGCAAAGAGGGCTTTCGGTTCGTCCACCAGTTGACCGGACAGGCGGCGGTCGACGACGTCTGCGTCGTACGGACCCGACTGTTCAACGACCTGACCGCCGACCACGGGCCGTTCGATGTCATCGGCGACGTACATGGCTGCCAGGCGGAACTGGTCGCCCTGCTCGAGAAGCTCGACTGGACGTTGGTTCGGGAGACGAACAGTGACGTAACCGGCGCCCACGATCACCCGGACGGTCGACGGGTGATCTTCGTCGGCGACCTGGTCGACCGCGGTCCGGACACCCCCGGGGTCCTGTGTCTGGCGATGGCGATGGTTGCTGCGGGACAGGCGATCTGCGTCCGCGGCAACCATGAGGAGAAGCTGCTGCGGGTCCTCCGGAAACGTGATGGTCGGGGCCGGGAAAACGGGTCCGTCCCGCTGACGCCGGCGGTGGCGGCGTCGGTCGCGCAGCTCGATGAGTGTTCGGACGAGTTCCGCAGTGCGGTCATCGAATTCCTCGACGGACTGGTGTCGCACTTCGTGCTCGATGACGGGCGGTTGGTGGTGTGCCACGCCGGACTGGCCCAGCGCTACCACGGCCGCACCTCGGGTCGCGTGCGCAATCTCGCGATGTACGGGGAGACCACCGGCGACACCGACCGGTGGGGCTACCCGATTCGATCGGATTGGGCGCGAGACTACCGCGGCGACGCGCAGGTGGTCTACGGCCACACCCCGATTCCGGTTGCTACCTGGATCAACAACACCCTGTGCCTCGACACCGGTTGCGTGTTCGGAGGGCGACTGACCGCGCTGCGCTATCCGGAATCCGAGATCGTCGACGTCCCGGCCGGTGCCGCGTATTGGCCGTCGGAGCGGCCGATGGGCTACTCGGACTCCGCTGAGGATGCGCGTGTACGCGCCGAACTCCGGCTCGACGACGTCCTCGGAAAACGCACCATCACCACACGTTTCGGACCGTCGGTCGTCGTGCGGGAGGAGAACGCCGCTGCAGCGCTCGAGGTGATGTCTCGCTACGCCACCGATCCCCGATGGTTGCGCTACCTGCCGCCGACGATGAGCCCGGCGGGTAGTTCCGACCCCGACCTCCTCGAGGACCCGCAGTCGGCGTTCACCGCCTACGCGGAAGCCGGTGTCTCGCAGGTGCTGTGCGAGGAGAAGCACATGGGGTCGCGTGCCGTGCTGGTACTGACCCGCGACGACGATGTCGCCCGCATAGGTTTCGGTGTGCCCGACGGCATCGGTGCGCTCTATACGAGGACCGGCCGTCCGTTCTTCGACCCGACGACCACCGCAGACCTGCTCCGGCGTGCGCGTGTCGCAGCCGGCGGTGTGTTCGCCGACCTCGATTGTCGCTACCTCATCCTGGATGCCGAGCTACTGCCGTGGAACATCAAGGGCGAAACCCTGATCCGGGAGAGCTTTGCCACGGTGCCGGCCGCGGCCGGTCCGGAGTTGGCGCTGCTGGCGGCCGAACTCGGTGTCGCCACCGATCGGGGACTCGACGTCGGTCAGCTGGTCGAGGCGACCAATCACCGCAGGGTCGATGTCGCCGCGTTCGACGCGGCGTTGCTGTCGCATGTGGTTCCGGGCGCCGGGATCGACGACGTACGGATCGCACCGTTCGAGGTCTTGGCGGCCGGCGGCGACAACGGCGATCAGTCCTTCGAAAGTCGGTCGCACTGCTGGCATCTGGAGATCGCGGATCGACTGGTTGACGCCGAACCTGGTCTGTTCAGCACCACCCGACGCTTGGCCGTCGACACGACCTCGGCGGGGTCACGCGCCGACGGAGCGGCATGGTGGACCGACCTCACCCGTGCCGGTGGTGAGGGGATGGTCGTCAAGCCCGCCGACAATCTCGTGCGGGACAGCAAGAATCGGCTCATCGCACCGGGCATGAAGGTCCGCGGACCCGAGTACCTGCGGATCATCTACGGGCCGTCGTACCTCGATGACCTGCCACGCCTGCGCTCCCGCGACCTGCGGCACAAGCGGTCCATGGCGATGCGCGAGTATCAGCTTGCGCGGGAAGCCTTGGCCCGGCATCGGGAGCGGGCACCGCTCTGGCGGGTGCACGAATGCGTCTTCGGCGTTCTCGCACTGGAATCGGAGCCGGTGGATTCGCGGCTCTGAGTCGCACCTCGCCCATGGTTGCCTGCCGGACCGACCCGGGTTCGGCAGGCAACCATCGGCTGTTCACTGTGGAGTTCTCAAGGTCCGAGCGCGGTCTCGACGGAAATCGAGTGCGCGGCATGTTCGTCGCTGAAATATGCTGCGCGTCAGGTGTTTCACACGTCCGCTACGCCAACAGCGTGAGCGGTGGGTCACGGACGCGAGTCGTCTCGCTGACGGTGTCAGGCATACACCTATTGTACTCGTACAATTGTTCGAGTCAATAGTCTGACGAAAATTAGATCGACTGTGCACCAAACTCTTTCATCGGATTCGGCACGAGAACCCTGAGCCTGTCCCGCGCCACCGACAACTCCGGAGGCGGTGGGATCAGGCCGGGCAGGAGGACCTCACGCCCAACCGTCGGGCCGGGTTCCGTCGAGGTCGGTGACGCCGTAGTAGCGGGAGAGATCGGCAGAGGTGACCGACCGCTGATTCCAGCGCGCCCGGTCGGGATCGGCCGCCAGTGCGGCGATGCCGCGGCCCACATATCGTGGTGTTTCGGACTGCGCGAAACCCTCGGGTGCCGTAGGGAACCCGTCGACGGTGCCATCGAGGGCGGCTCGCCAGTTCTCCTCGGTGACACCAAAATTGGCGAGCATCATCTCCGACCGCAGCCATCCCGGTGACACCGACACCGCGGTGGCCCCCACCGCACCGAGCTCATGGCCCTGAGAGAAGGCCAGGCGGTTGACCGACACCTTCGCGAGGTCGTAGTAGACCGAAATCCGATAGTTGTGTGCGTTGTGGTCCCACGTGCCGTCGGTCACCTCGACCAGTAGTCCGCCGGGTCGATCCACCATCAGAGGTACCAGGTGGTGCGAGGTGATCAGGTGGGTGTCAATGGCGAGCCGCAGGATCCGCAGACCGGTGTCGAGGTCGAGCTCCCAGATGGGGGTATTCCAGGTCGGCGGTGGGCCTTTCAGGACCTCGGCGCCCCAGATGTCGTTGACGAGAATGTCGATGTGACCGTAGTCGGCCCGCAGGCGCTCGGCCAACCGGGCGACTTGAGCGGAGTCGAGGTGATCGACCTGCAGTGCGACACCGGTTCCGCCGTGCTCGGTCACCAGGTCTGCGGTCTCCTCGATGGTCTCCGGCCGGTCGTAGTCAGAGCGGATGGACTGGTCACCGGATCGGCTGCTGCGTCCGGTGCACACCACGGTCGCTCCTGCCTCACCTAGTGCGATCGCGATGCCGCGTCCCGCACCGCGGGTGGCGCCGGCCACGACTGCGATCCGGTCGGCGAGGGTGTGACCGTCGGGTTCGGCGTCCATCACCCGAGTCTCGCAGGCTGGGGTGACAGAGGGAAGCGCGCGAGCGGGATTCGGCCTGACGTCAGGTCCGTCCTACGCGTCGAATCGATCGATCATACGGATGGCTCCGTCATCGACCTCGCCGAGATAGATGGGCGGCATGACCAAGCGTCGGGTCCCTGGGTCCTCGGATACGCCGGGGACTCTGACCGAGGCCAGAAACTCTGCGCCGCCGAGGTTGTCGTTGGTGTGGGCCGCCCGCGCATACGCGTGGATCGCTTCGTAGCTGGTCTCGGTGAGAGAGCTCATCGGCGGGATCAGCAACCCGAATCGCTCACGGTAACGCGACACGAGTGAGCGGTTGGCCGGGTCGTCGAGTCCTTGGAAGTAGCCGAATGCGGTTCGTACGCCTTCGGCGGCGTCAGCCCCGATGAGGGCAAGCGTCGCCTCGTCCAGAACCAGCGCGAGAGTTCTGGTCACCGAACGTAGTCCGCTGCGGCTGCACGCCCGTTCGAAGGCAACTTCGTCGTGTCCGACGAGCGAGGTGAGGATGAGTTCGGCGCGGGAGCGGCGGATGCGTTCGAGGGTCTGATCGAAATCGTCGGTGCCGAGGTCGACGTACTCCTCGCCGACCACGCTGCCGCCGGACTCGGACACCACTCGCCGGCCCGACATGTGCGCGCCGAACGACCATGAATACCGTTGGCCGACAAAGAACCAGCGTGTCATACCGGTGTCGGCCATCATCTTGGGCACCCCGGCGCGAAGCTGATCGAGCGGCCGTTCGCCGAGTCGTACGACGTCGCCCCGGGAGGCGCCACCTTCGTTGACCACGGTGTGGACGAGCAGCACACCGGTGCCGTGCAGTGCCGACGCCACAGCATTGAACGTCGCCGAGGTGACACACGCGAAGATCACCCGGCAGCCGTCTCGGGCGAGTCTCGACGCCTCGGAAACTCCGGCCCAATAGATGGAGGCGTCGTCGCCCACCCGGAGCTCTGCGGGTCTGTTGGCGATCCCGCCGGACTCGTTGATCTCGTCGACAGCCATCCGTGCGAGCGCCTCGGTTGCCTGGGCGAAGACTGCTGCCGAACCGGACTTGCTGAGCAGCAACCCGATTCGATGGGTGCTGCCGCCATCCGGGGCGGGCTGGTCGTAACCTCGCCGCCGTACCAGCCAATCGATCCCTTCGGCATCGATTTGCGATTCGAGGGCCACTCGGGTTCCGGTGCCGTCGCGGTGAAACCGGATGGTGAGCCGACCCGGCCACGGTTGATGTTGGATGATCACCACCCGATGACCGTGGTGGATCGACATCAGGCGGCCGAGAATGGTGATGCGGTCACCCCGCGCGGTGTCGATTCCGGTCACCGGCAGAGTGATGGCGATCGCCGCCCCGGGACGCAGGCCGGCGCATTCGGCACCCAGCAGGTCGCCGTCGGCGAACATCTGGAACGCCCGGACCGGGTCGGCATTGACGTAGGTGGTGGCGGTGACCGAGAGGTTCGACATCGCGCCTCCAGAATCGATACCGTGCGGGTCAGGCCGAGCGGCCCGGTGCGCTGCGCGGCTCATCTGCCGGATCGCTCGTCGTGATTGACGACTTGAGCGCCCCGTCGAGCAGGCTCTGCAGGAACTGCAGCGCGTCGCGTGTCGGACCTGTTGGATCGATGGAGAAGTAGCGGTGGCGGCCGTCGCGCCGTTCGACCACCACCCCGGATAGGCGTAGTGCCTTGAGGTGGGCCGACACCGTCGTCCGACCCACCGTCGTGATCTGGTCGCTGATGAATCCGGCGCTGCATTCGCCGTGCTCGGCCAGCACATCGAGGATCTGTCGCCGCACCTGGTCGGCCAGTACGGCGAATGCCGATTCCTCGTTGTCCTGCACCGCTACCTCCGGATCACTGTCTCGGGCTCACTCTACCGCCACCGCGACGGTGCGCGGCCGACGTGACGGAGCGCCGGCCAGGCGTCCCAGAACGACGATGAAGGTCACCACCACTGTGACCCAGAGGAGGACCTGCGCGGTGACCGCATGGAGCCGGAATTGCGCCATTACCTCTGCCGGGAATCCCGGAGCGACCACCGCGCCCGACGGATCGACCAGCGGTCGGGGAACCTCGTCGAAGTCCGGCAGCAACGCTGCCGTCACCACCATGGTGGCGAGATACCCGCAGGCTGCTACCAGGGCGGACCACAGGCCACCGATCCGCGGCCGCAACGCAAGGGTGGCGATCACCGCCCCAATCATCGCCAGGACGGAGACGAGCGTGACCGTCAGATAGGCGCCGCTACGCGCCCCGATTGTGTCGCCGTCACCGACCGCGGGCGGATTCGCGGGATACACCGCGAAGGGCACCGCGTAGAGCGCAAGGAACGACAGGAGGCCGACCGCCGCGGCCACCCATCGTGGATCGGTGCGCGGATACCGCCGGCCGAGGTAGGTCCACAGGAGGGTGAAGCCGACCGCGAATACCGCTCCCATCGCGATCGCGAACACCACGGTGCCGATGCCGGCGCCGATGTTCTCCTGCACCGACCGACTGAACACTTCATGTTCGTGACCGTGCTCGCCGGTGAGGTGTTCGATTGCGTGCGAACGAGTTTCCTCGTACTCGATGGCAGCTGCGACCTGCGGCTCGACGAAGATGCGGGCATAGCAGAAGGTCACGACGCCACCCGCCAGTCCGGACAGTAGGCCCGCGCCGATGTATGTTCTCTCCATTGTCGCGTCCGCTCAGTGGCACGGGAAGCCGAGGAAATGGCGTGCGTCGTGCACGAATTCGTGGACGTGGGTGTCCTGTCCGAACACGGAGACGGCGCCTTGGTCATAGCCGATGAAGTAGTAGGCCAGAGCCGCGAGTACGACGGTCAGTGACAGCCACAGCGCGGCGCGGGCGACGGTGAGGTCCGGTACCGCCCAGGTCGTGGGTGCGACCGCGGTGCGGGGAGCGGGGGAGCCGATGGACATGGTGTCTCTCTTTCGGGTGGTGACGTCAGGCCGGCTGGGCGGAGTCGATCGCGATGGGCTCCAGAATTGCCTTGTGATGGTTGCGGTTTGGTGGCATGGCCAGGACGTGTTCGGTGCGGGTCGCGACGTCACCGGCGTCGAGGGTGCCGGCGTCGGCGAGGACCTGTTCGAGTGCCGCCACCCAGTGTTCGTAGTACGACCACGAGTCGTCGGCCAGGTCCGGGGTGGTCGATTCCCACTGTTTGATGGCCTCTATGAGTGCGCCCTGGAATCGAGCCCAGTCGTAGTGGCCGGCTTGATGGGCCGCCACCGCGAGCGCGAAGGCGCGGATCTCCCACGGTTTGTCGAAAGCCAACTCGCCCGGTCGTCCGCCCGGCAGGTCACAGACGAGATCTTCGACCGCTCGCCGCTGCGTGTCGTCGACCGCGGCCACCGCGCTCATGACGCCGCCTGCACGGGACCGACGCCGATCATCGAGTCACGGGTCACCAGTGCGGCGAGCTGTTCCTCCGACCACCCGTCGGTACCCGCCGGTCGTCGTGGCAGTACCCAGTAGCGCATTTCGGAGCTCGAGTCCCAGATGCGGATCTCGACGGTCTCGGGTATCGCGTAGCCGAAGTCGTCGGCCAGGACTTTACGGGGCTCACGGACGATGCGGGAGCGGTACTGCGGGTCTTTGTACCAGTTCGGCGGCAGCCCCAACACCGGCCACGGATAGCAGGAACACAGGGTGCACACGATGGCGTTGTGGACGTCGTCGGTGTCCTCGAGGACGACCATGTCCTCACCTTGGAGGCCGCTGATACCCAACTCTTTACACGCCTCGCTGGCATTGTCGAGCAGGCGCGCACGGAAATCGGGATCGGTCCATGCCTTGGCGACGACCTTCGCTCCGAGTTGTGGGCCGACCTCGTTCTCGTAGATGTCGACGATGTGATCGACCATGGACGTGGTCATCACGCCCTTCTCGATCAGCATCGACTCCAGTGCCTTGACTCGTGCCGCGATCTCTTCCTGGCTCGGTACCCCGGTACTCATGCGGTGACTCCTTGTGTGGTGGTGGCCAATTCGATGTACGGGTCCCAGACGTCGAAGTACACCTTGCCGTTCGGATCGGCGTCGTGTGCGCCCCAGAGTTCGGTGCTGGTGAACTCGATGGTGTAGACGTGTTCGGGGTTTTCGCCCAGGCCGTTGCCTGCGGTGTCGGGGTAGATGAACGATCCGCGATGGGCGACGATGGTGGCCACCTTGCCGCGGATGTACCGGGCACGGCGGGTGTGGCCGAAAGGGCTGGAATCGTTGACCCGGACCACATCGCCGACGCTGAACCGGGGCTGCTTGTCAGTGTCGCGGACCGCCGACGCGCCCGCCGGCACCACGGCGTCGACGAACGCGATCAATTCGGGGTTCTGCTCGTGTTCCGGCAGGGGAGCGTCGGGGTTCTCGAGGTAGAACGCGGTGCGTCGATCCAGTTCGGCCGGATCGATCGCGCCCGCATCGATGGCATGGTTCTCGATCGTGTACAGCCAGTGCTCGTAGTAGGGTGCCGTCAAATACACTGCCGGGTCCATCTTTTCGATGCCGTGTCGGAACGAGTCGACACCGAAGTAGCCTGCCCGGAAGCAGGCCGAGAACATGGTGAACATGGGCTTTTCCCATTCGGCCCGGAACACCGGTTCATTCTCCGGCGGATTGACCGGGCCGAGCCCGTCGGTGCCGCCGAGGTCGAATACCCCGTTCATGCGTGACTCCTTGCTGCCGTGGGCACCGGGAGGGTGCCGATCTGCTTCTCGATCGCGTGTGCCACCCGCAGGACGGTTGTGTCGTCGAAGCGTTTGCCGACGATCATGAGTCCGACCGGCAGAGCGTCGACGAGGCCGACGGGGACGCTGCATGCCGGATGCCCGGTGACGTCGAAGGGTGTGGTGTTGGGCAGCATCTCCAAGGCGCGGCCCAGGACGTCGGCCACCGGTGCGTCGGCGGCCGGAAGGGGGGTTGCCCGCAGCGGCAGTGTCGGCATCACCAGCACGTCGTGGTCGTCGAGCGCGGCGTCATATGCTGCGGCCAGACGGTTTTCGAGGTTGCGCGCCATGGCGTAGTGGCTGCCGTAGCCGTTGGCGAGTGCGTACCTGCCGGCGAGGGTGACGAGTTTGACGGTTTCGGAGAATCGGCTGGGGTCGGTGCGCCATTTCTTGCCGTAGTAGGCGATGAGTTCCGGGTCGTAGTGGCCTTTCCAGTTCAGGCCGTACGCATTTCCGTCGACCATCTGCCAGGTGGCGCCCTCCACGGAGATGACATCCCAGATGGCCGGACCGTGCAGATGCCACGGCACCGAGACCTCGGAGACCGCCATGCCCGCGTCGCGGAACGCGTCTGCCGCGCGGCGTACCGCGTCGTCGACCTCTGGTTCGGAGTTGGCGTGACCGAAACCCTCACGGAGATAACCGATTCGAAGTCCGTCGACGGAAAGATCGAGTGCTCCAACATAGTCCGGGATATCGATCGTTGTCGGCTGCCGCGGATCTCCGCCGTCGACTCCGGCGATGACCGAGAGCATCAGCGCGGCGTCACGCACCGAACGCGTGATGGGGCCCAGATGATCGATGGTTGCCTCGATGGGGAACGCGCCGGTGTAGGGCACCAGACCGTGCGTGGGTTTGTGTCCGACCGCTCCGCAATATGCGGCCGGGATCCGGATCGACCCTCCCTGGTCGCCGCCGAGCGCCATGTCGACCTCGCCGCCACCGACCAGAGCCCCACTGCCGCTGGATGATCCGCCAGCCGAGCGCGTTTCGTCCCACGGGTTGCGAACGACGCCGCTCTTGGTGGTGTGGGAACCGCCGGAGAAACAGAGATCCTCACACACCGACTTGCCCGCGATGGTCGCGCCCGCAGACAGCAGTCGGCGCACGACCGTCGCATCCTCGCTGGGCACAAAGCCGTCCACCGTGTGCGAGCCGTTCATCATCGGAACCCCGGCGACGCTGACGTTGTCCTTGATGGCCACTCGCACACCGGCGAGCGGTCCGGTGGTGGTCTCCTGGATCTCGGTTTGGACATACCAGCCGCCGAACGGGTTCTCGGCCGCTGCGGGTTTCGTCCAGGACCGTTCGGGTGGCGTGGGTGCGGTGTCGGCGTAGAGACCGGCGACGGTGTTCCACGACGCCAGGAGACCTTCGGCGGCTGCCGCGTAGACCGGCAGGTCGGCCGGCGTGATCCCCAATTCCGTATCGGCGGCGATCTGCGCCAGAGTGGCGTCGTCGGGTGGATCGAGATGCATGGATTCCTCCTCGTAGATGGGTCCTCGCGGGAATGGAGTAGGCCGTGGGAGTGATTCAGTTCTAAACCGGTGCCGCATTTATGTCAATATGTGTCAACATATCGACTTAACTGTTCCGTATCGGCGAGATGCGTGCTGTACTGAGTGAGCGTCGTGGCTCCATCCTGCGACGCCACGCGGCGCCGGAGTTGTCCGCCAGCGCCGAACAGTTGACCGATAGTGACCACCAGGTGAGGTGTCGATGCTCATCCGTTCGGGTTTCCATCTTCCGGCGCGTACCGCTCGGCCCGACGACTGGGCGGAGATGCTGCGCGATCACTTCGTGGGACTCGACGTCTCGGATCTTCTGGACTCGGGCTTCACCGGCGCGGTGCGCTCGACCCAAACGGCGCACCTGCACGTCGCATCGGTCAACTCGGTCGCGCAGAGCATTTCCCGCAGCGATTCCCTGATCCGCGCCGACCAGAAGGACAACCTGCAGGTCGGGATGATGCGACGGGGCCGCGCGGTGGTCTCCCAGGACGATCGCGAGTGCCTGCTACAGCGCGGCGACTTCGTTCTCTACGACACGAGTCGGCCCTTCAGTTGGCGTTTCGACGGGCATCCCGATGACGGCACCTGGAGCATGGAGGTCTTTACCTGGCCGCGCGCCGCGCTCGCGCTTTCCGAGGTCGATGTCCGGCGCCTGACCGCCGTGGCCTTCGACGGGCGATCGGGCTCCAGTGCTCTGCTGGGCCGGTTTCTCCACGATCTCGCGACGCTGCGGATGTCCGACGACGCCGACACGTCGACCGGCGCCATCATCGACGAGGTGGGTGACCTCGTCAACGCAATCCTGCGCAGTTCGCTGCGAACCGACACCCACCCGCACACCGATCTGTACCGGTCGGCCATCGCCCAGATCGACGAACGCATTGCCGATCCAGGTGTGAGCCCGGTGGAAATCGCTGCTGCGCTGTCGATCTCGACCCGCCAGCTGCATCGGGTGTTCGCCGAGCAGGACACCACGGTATCCCGCACCATTCGCCGACGACGTCTCGAACGGTGCCGGCGCGACATCGTCGCCGACACGGGAGCCGCTCGGTCGCTGTTGCAGATCAGCCGCCGCTGGGGCTTCAGCGATCTCGCCGTGTTCAGCCGAGCGTTCAAACAGGAATACGGTGTGAGTCCCCGGCACTATCGCTCGACGCTGGGCGCCGAGACCGGCCTCGCCCGTCGCTGACGGTCAATCTCTGGGCTCTCTCGCGCAAATCGCGTGTCGATCAACCGCTTAGCCTCGGTTTCACCGCATCCCGACGTGGATGAGGATCTCGGCCACCGAAACATGTTGCACGAGAATCGGACACATCGTCAGTCCGCGATGTGGAGAGACCAAAGGAATCCCATGGAATCGGCCATCGACCATCATCTGACCTGTCCACGCACCATCTCCCGGCGCGTCCCCGACGACTATCAACCGCCATTCCCGATGTGGGTCGGCCGCGCCGATACCGTCGTCGAACAAGTCACGATGGCGTACTTCGGCGTGCAGTATCTCGACGACGATCTGCGTCCGTCGGCGTTGGCGACACTGCGCGACATGGTCGGACGGCTCCACTTCGACGATGGTCCAGACCATCACGACCTGACCGAGCACACCGACAACGCCGGCCACCACAACCTGATGGTCGTCGGCTACTGGCGCGACCCGGCGGCGTTCTGCCGATGGCTACGATCGCCGGCGGTCGCGGACTGGTGGAACTCCGACGAGCGACTGACAGACGGGCTCGGTTACTTTCGCGAGATCACCACGCCGCGAGTAGACCAATTCGAGACGCTCTACGCCTTCCAGGACAGTCTGCCCGGTGTGGGCGCCGTCATGGACGGCATCAGCGGTGACATCAACGAGCACGGCTACTGGGGATCGATGCGCGAACGGTTTCCCGCATCCCAGACGGACTGGATGCAACCCGCTGGTGACCTGCGGATCGTGGCCGGTGACCCGCAGGCCGGCGGCCGTGTCGTGGTGGCCGGCCACGACAACATCGCAATCATCCGATCCGGGCAGGACTGGCGCGACGCCGAGGCCGACGAACGCGCACTGTACCTCGATGAGATCCGGCCAACCCTGTTGGCGGGCATGGACTTCCTCCGCGACAACGGCGACACCGTCGGCTGCTACAGCAACCGATTCGTGCAATCGATCGATCTCGACGGCAACTCGCTCGACGAAACCTACAACATCGGGCACTGGCGATCCCTGGAGAAACTGGAGCGATGGGCCGAATCGCATCCCACCCACCTCCGCATCTTCACGACCTTCTTCCGAGTTGCCGCCGGACTGGAAAAACTACGCCTGTACCACGAGGTTTCGGTCTCCGACGCGGCGAATCAGGTGTTCGAGTACATCAATTGCCATCCGGGCTCCGGGATGATGCGGGATGCGCAGGTGCTCAGCGCCCCAACACCGACCGCATGAGCGCGCCACGCGTCCCGCCACCCACCTCCGCGAACAGTTGCGTCATGGTGCGCATCACCCCCGAAAGATCCTCGCGCTCCGACAGATACGCACGCTGGCGGTCGACGGGGAGCTGAGCGAAGGTGGCAAAGAAGCGTCGCGTCTGAGTGGCGTCGAGCGCGAGCAGTGACCGTAATCCGGCGCGCCGTAACCGGTACACCTGGCGGGCGGACCGAGGCCACATCGTACGGTGCGGATCTTCCTGCGCCGCAATCGCGATCGCCACCGGTTCGGCCGCGCGCAGCGACGCAGCGACGCTGTAGCCGGTGGCCGGATGCATCAGCCCGCCACGTGCGCCGAACAGGGTTACATCGCTGCGCCACGGACTGTGCTGGCCGAGGAGGCCGAAAGACACCGTCTCGTCGCCGAGGTCGGTGAGGGTATGACCCACGAGCCGGGCGTCGAGGCGGGTGCGTAACTCGCTGGGCGACAACGGGGGATCGCCGGCGAGGCACGTCTCTTCGAGTAAGACCCGCTCGTCGTCGAGGGGGATGACGTAGAGGAACGACGGTGGGGCCGCACGGTCGAGACCCGGGACGGCGGTCCAGTCCATCAGTACGGCCTCGGCGCCGTCGAGCACCGAAACCGCCTGCGCGCGTGGCACGATCCGACCGAACGCGGTCTGGCGAGGCCCGCGACCGGAGAGCCCACGAGCGTCGATGACGACGCCGGCGGTGATCTGCGCATCCGAGCGGAGCGTCACCCGATCCGGTTGCACGGCGATCGCGCGGTCGGCGATGACCTCCGCGCCGTCGACGTCGAGGGCCGCCTGCAGTGCGTCGACGTCGAGCACCGTGTACCCGCGTTCGACAACCACCGTGTCCGGGGATCGTAGATCCACCGAATTCGTCTCGGCGGCAATGGTGTCGGCGGGCATCCACTCGGGTAGCTCGTCGGTCCAGCAGCCGTAGGTGGCCTGCCACGGGGCGACCGGGCGGGGGTCGACCAGTGCGACGGTGCAGCCGTGGGTGAGGAGCCGGTGGGTGAGCGCGCGACCCGCCGGTCCCGCGCCCACGACGACAACGTCGCGGTCGTTCACATCGACCCGGTGGACAGTGCCCCGCCGTCGACGGTGAGGGTTTCACCGGTGATCCACGATGCCTCGTCGCTCGCCAGGAACGCCGCGGCCCGGGCGATGTCCTCGGGCTCGCCCAGGCGGCCCAGCGGGTAGCCCTTGAGTGCCCGGGCCTCGTTCTCCCCGGCGATGAGGTCGGTGGCGAACTTGGTGCGGACGATGGCCGGCGCGATGGCGTTGACCCGGATCTGATTCGGTCCGAGTTCCCACGCGAGTTCCGACGTCAACCGGATCAGGGCGGCCTTGGAGGCGCCGTAGGCGGCGATCACGCCGCTCGAGCGGATACCGGCGACCGACGCCAGGTTGACCACCGCGCCACCGGAGTCACGCATGCCGGCGTGGAACGCCTCCTGCACGAAACCGAGCGCAGCCACGACGTTGGTGTCGAAGATCTTGCGGACCGCGCCGAGGTCGGCGTCCATCAGCGGACCGAACACCGGGTTGATGCCGGTGTTGTTCACCAGGATGTGGATGCCGCCCTGCGCGACGGCGGCAGCGACGGCCTCGCCGCGGTGAGTTTCGTCACCGGTATTGCCGGGGCATGCGGTGACGGTCGCGCCGGCGACGGCGGTGCGAATGCCGGCGGCAGCCTCCTCCAGGGGTTCGGGTTTGCGGCCGGTGATCACCACGGCGGCACCGCGTCGGGCCAGTTCGGTGGCGATCGCCAGCCCGATGCCGCGGCTGGCGCCGGTCACCAGAGCGGACTTACCGGTGAGGTCGGACGGGTTCGGATGCACTGTCGTTTCGGTCACGTCTCACACCGTAATCGTCGCGCGGTGGGCGTCCGCGGCGCTTGGGTGGAAATCGGGCTTGCCTTCCGCGGGTAGACTGATTTGCCGTGATCACCGCGACCGACCTGGAAGTTCGAGCGGGCGCTCGGACCCTGCTGTCGGCGCCCGGCGCCGCCCTGCGTATTCAGGCGGGCGACCGGATCGGACTGGTCGGGCGCAACGGCGCCGGCAAGACCACCACACTGCGCATCCTCTCCGGCGAAACCGAACCGTATGCGGGCACCGTCGTGCGCTCCGGGGAGATCGGCTACCTGCCGCAGGACCCCAAGGAGGGGGACCTCGACGTCCTGGGCAAGGACCGGGTGCTCTCCGCGCGCGGGCTCGACAGCATCCTGCGGCAGATGGAGAAGCAGCAGGCGCTGATGGCCGAGGCCGCCGACGACAAGGTCCGCGACAAGGCCGTCCGCAAATACGGGCAACTCGAGGAGCGATTCTCGGCGCTCGGCGGGTACGTCGCCGAATCCGAGGCCGCCCGCATCTGTCACAGCCTCGGCCTGCCCGACCGGGTTCTCGGCCAACAGCTGCACACCCTGTCCGGCGGTCAGCGTCGTCGAATCGAATTGGCGCGCATCCTCTTTGCCGCCTCGGACGGCTCCGGCAAGTCCGACACCACCCTGTTGCTCGACGAGCCGACCAACCACCTCGACGCCGACTCCATCACCTGGCTGCGCAGCTTCCTGCAGAACCATGAGGGCGGGCTGATCGTGATCAGCCACGACGTGGACCTGCTCGCCGACGTCGTGAACAAGGTGTGGTTCCTCGACGCCGTGCGCGGTGAGGCCGACATCTACAACATGGGCTGGAAGCGGTACCAGGACGCGCGCGCCACCGACGAGCAGCGTCGTCGCCGCGAGCGGGCCAACGCCGAGAAGAAGGCCGGTGCGCTGCGGGCCCAGGCCGCCAAACTCGGCGCCAAGGCCACCAAG
The DNA here is from genome assembly GCF_048537925.1 of Gordonia sp. CPCC 205515. Classification (NCBI taxonomy): domain Bacteria; kingdom Bacillati; phylum Actinomycetota; class Actinomycetes; order Mycobacteriales; family Gordoniaceae; genus Gordonia; species Gordonia sp. CPCC 205515. The sequence goes on from NZ_JBCLVJ010000008.1 coordinate 143,160, forward strand.
GCAACCGCCGCCCAGCAGATGCTCAAGCGCGCCGACCGCATGCTCGATTCCCTCGACGAAGAGCGGGTGGCCGACAAGACCGCACGCATCAAGTTCCCCGATCCGGCGGCGTGCGGCAAGACGCCGCTGATGGCGAGTGGGCTGAGCAAGTCATATGGGTCGCTGGAGATCTTCACCGGCGTCGACCTGGCCATCGACAAGGGCAGCCGCGTCGTCGTCCTCGGCCTCAACGGTGCTGGTAAGACAACGCTGCTCAAGCTGCTGGCCGGCGTCGAAGAACCCGACACCGGAGGGATGGAACCGGGGTACGGCCTCAAGGTCGGCTACTTTGCCCAGGAGCACGACACCCTCGACGACATGGCCACGGTGTGGGAGAACATCCGCCACGCCGCGCCGGACGCGGGGGAGCAGGACCTGCGTGGCCTGCTGGGTGCGTTCATGTTCACCGGCCCGCAGCTCGACCAGCCGGCGGGCACGCTGTCCGGTGGTGAGAAGACCCGCCTGACCCTGGCCGGGCTGGTGTCGTCGGCAGCCAACGTGCTGCTGCTCGACGAGCCGACCAACAACCTCGACCCGATCTCGCGCGAACAGGTGCTCGACGCGCTGCGCAGCTACCAGGGCGCAGTGATCCTGGTGACCCACGACCCGGGGGCCGCCGCCGCCCTCGAACCGCAACGGGTCATCCTGCTGCCCGACGGCACCGAGGACCACTGGTCTGACGAATATCAGGAGCTCATCGAGCTCGCGTGACCCGCGCGTGGGTCCCTGCTAGCGTGGGTCGATGCCCACGACCGATTCCGCCGCGACGGTGACCTGGCTCGTGGGCTTCGTTGCGGCGCAGCGGGAACCGGCACAGGTGTCGCTGTGGGTGGAGCGCACCATGGCCGAGATCCTCGGTGCGGTGACCGGGATCCCCGCCGATCTGCACCCCCGGGTCCGCGCCGCGATCGGCGACCATTGGCGGGCGTTCCTCGATCGGGTCGCGACCCCCGACAGCGACTTCGTCCTCGTCGATTCGGCTCACGAACTCGCCGGCGAATGTGCACGGCTGCATATCCCACTCCCGGTCCTGCTGCACGTGTATCAGACCGCCCAGACGGCGTCGTGGCAGTTCGCCGTGGACGTCGTCGGTCAGGCGCCACCCGACGTCGACCACGAGGCCGCCATCATCACCTTGTGGACCAAGGCGAACGCCTGGTTCGCGTCGTCGATCGATCAGTCGGTGGCGGTGTACACGGAGGAAGCCGATCGGGTGCGCCGGCGCGGTGACGCTCGCCGGTACGAGGCGGTGGCGAAGCTCCTCGACGGGACCGATGTGGCGATCTCCGAACTCTCCGCCGCGCTCGACGGCCACCCGATCACGTCGGTCGACCACGTCGCGGTCATCGCCCACGCGATGTCGCCCGAGTCCATCGAGGCGCTCGACGCCGCCGTCGCCGCGATCACGCGCTCGCTGCGCGCGCCGTCGGTCGTGGTGCGGCCCGGTGGCCGAGAACTGTGGGCGTGGATCGCGGTCCGCGACCGCGATGCCGTCGACCTGACGGCCATCGCCGTCGATCGAGTCGACCCGGCCGCGGTCCGGATCACCGCCGGTGTCAGCGGTGAGGGCATCGCCGGGTTCGTCGCCGCACATCGTGATGCGCGCACGGCAGCTCGAATTGCGTTGGCGCCGAGACGACATCGGGCTATGACCGCCTACGACGACGTGACCGCGGTGACGTTGCTGGCGGCGGATCCGTCTGCCGCGCAGCGGTTCGTTCGATCCCGCCTGCGGGAGCTGGGGGAGCCGGAACACGAAAAACTCCGCGAGACCGCGCGCGCTGTCCTCACCGCCACCGGCGGCGCCGACGGTGTCGCCGACACCCTCGGGGTGCACCGCAACACCGTTCGATACCGAGTCGCGCAGATCGAGCGGATGATCGGCCGGCCACTGCCCGAACGTGCCGGCGACATCCTGCTCGCACTCGACTACCACGACGCGTTCGGGGCCTGACCTTGGTGGCTGCCGACCGGCCGCCCCTTCTTGATCGCGAGCAACGCGCGCCGCAGTCGGGCGATGTCGCCCGGCCGATCGATGCCGACCGCACCGACCACCACCTCGCCATCCTGATACTCGACCAGTCCGCCGCCGCGATCGATCTCCGCACCCCGACGGGTGTCGCCGACGGTCTGGATGCGGTGTCCGTGCCACGTCGACCAGGCGAACGGGACCCCGACCACGGTGCCGTCATCACCGACGGCGTTGGCGCCGGCGACGAAACCCTGTTCAGCGGCGGCGGTCCAATGTCCGCCGGGACGGCCGTCGCCGACGACGGCGACATCCCCGGCCGCCCAGACGTCGGCGGCAGCGGTCTGCATACGGTCATCGCACACGACTCCACCCGAGGCGGCGTCGAGGAGGAGCCCGCTGTCGCGCAGCCATGCGGTGGCCGGGGTGACGCCGATCCCGACGATCACCATGTCCGCCGTCAGGAGTTCGCCGCGGTCGAGGCGCACCGTGACGCCGTCGGCCGGTGCTGTCGACGCGTCGTCGGCGAGGGTGACCCCCGACCCGAGCACCAGCCGGACTCCCGCGGCGCGGTGCAGATCGGTGAGACGGCTCGCGGCAAGTGGTCCGATGGCCCGCGCCAATGGCTGTGGGGCGGCGTCGACGATGGTCACCTCGACGCCGTGTTGTCGTGCCGCCGAGGCGATTTCGGAGCCGATGAAGCCGGCGCCGATGACCAGCAGCCGGCGTGCCCGTGGCAGCGCCGCGCGGATCGCGACGGCGTCATCGTAGCGGTGCAGCTTGTGCACGCCGGGCTGTCTGCGCATCTCCGGAATCTCCCGGGGTCGGCTGCCGGTCGCAATCACCAGGGCGTCGTAGCGCACCTCACCGTCGGTGGTCGACAGCACATGACGGCCGGTGTCGAGTCCGATGGCGGCGGTCCCGGTCCGGACCGTCGCGTCGACCGCCGCCCACGCCTCGTCGGACCGCAACGCCGGGAATGCTGCCTCGGCGTCGGTGGCGAGGAAGTCCTTCGACAGCGGTGGTCGATCGTAGGGTTGGTGGTGTTCTTCGCCGATCAGCTCGATGCGCCCGGTCCAGCCGGCGGATCGGGCGCCTTCGGCGGCGCGCACCGCGGCGAGGCCGGTCCCGACGATCACCAGGGCTCGCGCCGAACCCCCTTGCGCCGCCATCAGCTCTGCATCCGCAGCGCCGAGACCGGGCAGGAGTCCACCGCGGCCTGGACATGGGCGCGGTCAGATTCTCCGACGTCGTCCTGCACTACATCGACGAGTCCGTCGTCGCCGATCTGGAAGTATGCGTCGGCCTGCGCCTCGCACATGCCGATTCCTTCGCAGACGTGCTTGTCGGCCTGGATTCTGCTCACAGCGCCGCCTCCTCGATCGCGACGAAGTCGACCTTCTCGCGCACACCGCAATCGGGGCAGCACCAGTCATCGGGGATGTCGCTCCACGCGGTGCCCGCCGCGAAACCTTCTGCCTCGTCGCCTGCCGCCACCTGATAGGTGTAACCGCAGCCCGGGCAACGGGCGGCGAGTACGTCGTCGGACTGGCTCTGGCGCGTCACATCGTCACCGAATGTGTCGTCCGATTCCGGTGTGGGAGGCGGGAACTTGCGCAGCAGTCGCTCGCGTTTGCCGGGCTGTAGGTTGGCCAGGCGGATGTCGCCGTCGACGTGGGCAACCACCCGCTTGTCCATCACGCGGAACCACATCGGCGGTATCAGGGCGAGCATCAGCATGCCCGCGTAGCCGGTGGGCAGGACCGGGGACTCCTGGTAGTCGCGCAACGTCTGATAGCGGCGTGTGGGGTTGGCGTGGTGGTCGCTGTGACGCTGCAAGTGATACAGCAGGATATTGGTGGCGATGTTGTTGGCGTTCCAGGAATGCGCGGGCAACACCCGCTCGAAGCGGGGGCGGTCGGCCGACCCGACCTGCTGACGAAGCATTCCGTAATGCTCGAGGTAGTTGATGATCTCGAGCAGGGAGAACCCGATCACGGCCTGTAGCACCAGGTACGGCAGGATGCCGGCACCGAGCCAGATGGTCAGACCGGCCCACAACACCAGGCTCATCAGCCAGGCGTTCAGCACATCGTTGCCGAGACGAAAGGGATGGGTCTCCTTGCGCGCGTACCGCTTACGTTCCACACCCCACGCCGACCGCAACGACCCGACGACGGTGCGCGGCCAGAACCGGTAGAACGATTCACCCATCCGCGACGACGCCGGATCCTCGGGGGTCGCGACGCGCACGTGATGTCCGCGATTGTGCTCGATGTAGAAGTGACCGTAAAAGGTCTGTGCCAGTGCGATCTTGGACAGCCACCGCTCGTGGTCGGGCTTCTTGTGGCCGAGTTCATGCGCGGTGTTGATGGCGACACCCCCGACCATGCCCAAGGTGACCGCGAGACCGATCTTGTCGACGACGGGCCATCCGCCGGTGGCGATCAGGTACATGCCGACGATGAATCCGGCGTACTGCAGGGGCAGGAAGGCGAACGTCACGTAGCGGTAGTACTTGTCGTTCTCCAGTGCCTCGATGACCTCATCGGGGGGATTCGACTGGTCGGTGCCGGTGAGGAGATCGACGATCGGCACGACGATGAAGACGATGATGGCGCCGATCCAGAGGAACACGCCCCACCCCGTGAGCAGGTAGGCGCCGACACCCAGGAAGGTGAAGGACGGCACCACCAGGCCCATCAACCACAGATATCGCTTCTTGTCCCGCCATCGCGCGGTGGTCCCGTCGGCGATTGAGCCGCTTGCCTCCAGCGTCATCGTTGATCTCCTTGTTCGGATATGGACTGTGCTTGTCATATTCGCTGGGTGACATGCCGCAGTCATCGTCATATCGATCGAACACGAAGGAGACTTTTGTGCATCTGCACAAAAGTGGTGCTGATCAAGACTTTATCGAACTCGCCTGAACCAACTCGTCGCTCACCGCGGCCGCGATGCGAACGGTGGTGGCGCGGTCGGTGACCGTCAACCGGAATCCATGGTCGTCGATCTCCTTGCCGACCACCCCCGCGTCGCGAAGTGCCCGTCCGACGGCGAGCCCGGTGGGTCCGGGTAGGTAGACGAAGTTGGCCTCGCTGGGCAGGACGCGACAGCCGAGTTCGCGCAGCTCGCAGGTCAATCGCTCCCGTTCGGCCCGTGTTGCGAGGACCCGTGCGCGGAGTTCCTGTTGCGCCGCAAGGGCAATGGGTGCGGCGACCTGGGCGGTGGCGCCGACCGCGAAGGGGAGTTCCTGGGCGCGTGGCCCGGCGATGACGTCCGGTCGCCCGAAGGCGTATCCGACCCGGAGCGCCGCCAGCCCGTAGGCCTTCGAGAATGTCCGCAGCACAATCAGATTCGAATACCGTGCGAGGAGATCGGCGGTGTCCGGCGAGGTCACGCAGTACTCCACGTAGGCCTGATCGAGGATCACCGTGACCGTCGGCGGGATCGAGGCGAAGAAGCGGCGGAGTGAGTCGTCGCCGACCACCGCGCCGGTCGGATTGTGCGGGGAACAGACGATGACCGCGACGGTCTGTGGACCGACCGCGGCAGCGAGGGCATCGAGATCGGGGGCGCCTGCCGGATCGAGGGGTGTGGCATCCACCCCAATGCCGAGCATCCGGGCGATGATCGCGAATCCGTCGAATGTCGGGACGGGTGTGGCGATCCGCGGTTCGCCACACCCTGTGCGTCGGGCTTGCAAGACCAGATCCTGCAGGATCGCGAGAGCCACACCGGTGGCGCCCGCACCCACCGTCACGGCGCCATCGGTGACACCGAGATGGCGGGCGAGGTGCCGGCGCAGACCGTCCGGATGGAACTCCGGATACCGATTGGCGGTGGCGGCGCTCGACGCGATCGCGGCCGCCACCGTCGGCAGCGGTGGGTGGTCGGATTCGTTGCGGTCGGAACTCACGTCAGGCGCTCACGACCGTCCGGTCCAGCGGAGGGCGCCGGCCGCGGCGAAGTCACCGGCATGCGCGAACGCCGACATCATCACCACATCGCCGGGCTGCACGCGACCGTCGTCGACGGCCGCGTCGAGCGTCATCGGGATGCCGACCGCGAACAGGTTCCCGCACTCGTCGAAGGTGTCGGGATGACGATCCTCGGGCAATTCGAGCGCTTCCCGCCAGTTGCGCAGGAAGATCCGATTGGGCTGGTTGGTGATGAACCAGTCCAGCTCGGCCGGCCGCACACCGATCCGATCGGCCACCTCGATCGCCACCTCCGGCACCATCCGGTTGCCACGGGCGAGGACCTTCGCGATCTTCGACTCGGTGAACCCGATGTGGATCTGCCCGGGCCCGGCCTCCCAGTACTTGCGGTCCGGCTGCGCCACCGAGGTCATGTCCGCCGAATACTGTCCGTAGGACCGACACACGGTGTCGAGGACAGGGTTTCGGCCGTCGCCGATCCGTAGCGTCGCGACGGCGGCACCGTCACCCGGGATCGCGGCCTGCGCCTTGCCGCGCACCTGCTCCTGAGTGAACACCTGGCCGGCGCTGTTCTGCGCCAACCCGATCAGCGCGGTCCGTCCCCCGCGGGCGGTCAGCAGCGCTCCCGCCAACTCGATCATGTGCACAAAGGCGGCACACCCGCCGTTGTGGACGTCGAGCACCACCTCGGGGCGCAATCCGAGCCGATGGGCGACCTCACCGCCGCAGCCGCGGACCGGTACCTCGGGCAGCTGACTGTGGGTGAGCACGATGTCCACGTCGTCGAGGTAGTCGGTGCCGTGCCGGTCGGTGAGCGTACGCGCGGCCGCCAGGATCATGTCCGCGGAGGTCTCACCGTCGGTGGCGTGGTGCCGAAATGTCGGCGCCCGGAACATGAAACTATCGGCGAGCTCGTCGGTCTCGGCGTACTGCGCGAAATAGTCGGCGGGCACCCGGTTGGCGGGGCGGTAGGTGGCCAGATCGGCGAGGGCGAGAGTCGGGGTGCTCATGCGCGCATCCATTCGGGCGTCAGCGGAAGTCCGTGGCCGTGGCGATGTTCGGCGATCGCGGTCAGGTTCTCGAGTTCGATCTGGTGGCCCGCCCAGAACATGTCCCACAGATCGCCTACCCACTCCGCACGCTCCGGCGGCGCGGCCTCCGGGTAGGGGTTCTCGTCGTAGAACGGATGCCGGCAGTTGTTCCACAAGACCACCGACCCGGGTTTGTTCAGCACCAGCTGCGCGTCGACGACCCGCATCAGATAGATCATCCACAGATGCCGACCCTGATCCCACGCACAGTGATAGTCGACGGTCATCGCCGCCGGATTGGCCACCGTCCGTACATAGATCTCGGTGTCGGTGTTGAGGCGGTCGTATCCCACCCACAATCCCGGCTCCTCGGTGGCCACCAAACCCCGTGTGCTGTAGGTCCATTCCTCGAGGGAGCGGCTGTCGGCCAGCCACTCGTACAGTTCGTCCGGCGGCGCATCGACATAGCCCTGTACCGGACAGAACTCGCCGTAGATCTGCTGATGCGGATACACCGACCGCACCTTGTCGACGACGAGCGCGGTGTTGGCGGTCCGCGGATGGGTCTCCACGCGGATGACGCCGTCGGGCATCCCGGCGGATATCAAGTCCGACAACGGATTCGAATCAATGGTCATGGGCACCTTCCGGCACGAACGGGGCGAACGGGGGAATCTCGTCGGGATCGACGTCGACGACGATGCAGTTGGGGCCCGACGCCGTCATAAACTCGGCGCACGCGCCACGGAGCGTAGCGGCGTCGGGGGCATGCCGGACAGTCAGACCGCCGAACATCGCGGCAATGCCGCCGGCGATGTCGGTGTGCCGGAAGCGGTTGAGCGCCGGGGTCTCCGGGAAGTACTGGCGCTCGCGCGTGACACACATGCCGTGCGCATCGTTGTTGAGCACAATGAGCGTGACCGGCGCGCCGTATTCGACGGCGGTGTGCAGTTCCATCCCGTGCATGAAGAATGAGCCGTCACCGCAGACGATCACCACCCGTGTGATCTCTGGCGCGGGCGTGCCGATCGCGGTGCCGATACCAGCGGCGATCGCGTAGCCCATTCCACCCATCCCGAGGGCGACGACGAAACGTGCTGGACTCCAGGGCAGATGGTGGATGGCCGCGGCGCCCGTGTTGCCGGCATCGGCGAACATCACGGCGTGGTCGGGCAGGGCTGCACCGACGATCTCGATCGAAGTGCGCATGCCCAGCCCAACCGTGGGCGGGGTCGGCAAGTACTCCATCTGCCGAGTCTGCCGAACGCGAGTGCGCTGCCCGAGGCTCCGCACCTGATCCGTGAGTTCGGCGACCGCCCAACCGATGTCGGGCACACAGAGGTGCTTGGCCAACCCGGGCGCGCGTGGCGGATGGCCGCCGATGTGCAACACCGTGCGGGTGCCGAGGATCTCGTCGAGACCCGCCCGTTCGGTCGACGACATGCGGGTGCCGATGGCCAGGACCATGTCGGCGTCGGCCAGTGCCCGATGCGCCGACGGATGACCCATCACGCCGGTCACGCCCGCGCACTCATCGATCGCCACATCCCGCGCCTCCGGCGACACCACCATCGTCGCACCGAGCGCATCGACCAATGCGGACAACGGCTCTCGAAGACGATGACGGGAGGTCTCGGCGCCGGCCCACACGCACACCGATCCGCCGGCGGCGACGACCTCGGCCAGCGTGGCCGCGACATCGGCCAGGGCGCGCGGATCTCGCGAGAGCCGGGTGTCGCTAGGCGTACTCGCACAATCCGACATGGCAGCTGACTGAACATCTTTGGGGATCACCAGCGCCGCGGGGAATCCGCGATCCAGTGTGGCCAGCGCTTGGTCGACGGCCGCGGCCACCTGTGCCACCGACCGGATCACCACACAACTGCCGACCACTCCGCCCAGCACGGCCGCGATGTCGATGGTGTCCGGCGGCGACAGCATGTCCTGGAAGCCGCCCGCCCCGATCGCCGCTCGCGGTGCCGACCCGATGACCGCGAGCACCGGCACCCGGCTGTCATACGATTCGGCCAGCGCCGGAATCACATTGAGGGCACCGGCCCCGGACGTCGTGAGCACTGCGGCATAGCCGTCGCGGACCCGGGCCAGGCCGTCGGCCATGGCGCCGGCGCCGAACTCGTGTTTGGCGATCACCGGCGTGCAGTCGGGATGGCGCGCGACGGCGTCGAACACGTCCTCGATGTTCGCGCCGTGCACCCCGAACACGGTGTCGATACCGGCGTCGTAGAGCCGTCCGACGAGATGGTCGGCGACCGTGCGCGTGCTCACCGTCGACCGAGGAATCGGTCCATCGTGCGCTCGGCGAGCGCGGTGATCGTCAGCGACGGATTGACCAGCCCGACAGCACCCGGCGCGAACGACCCGTCGACCACGTACAGGTTGTCGTAACCGTTGATCGCGCCGTCGACCGTGGCCGCCTGCCCCATGACGACACCGCCGAGCCCGTGGAACGTGGCGCCCGACCCGAAGCCGGAAAGCCGGTCGTAGATGAGGGTCCCGTTGAGCGGGTGTCCATGTCGGGTTTCGGTGCGCTCGTGGAAGTGGCGGGCGAATGCGGCGCCGCGACGGTCGAGAACGCTGTGGGCCTCCGGGAACGGATAGTTCAATGTCGTGCCACGGGTGGCGTGGTCATAGTCGATGGTCCCGCGCTCGGGCGTGTGGACCTGGATCAGGTGAGTCGTCGCCACCGCGCCGAGCGGCGACGGGAACGGGCTGGCCTGGTAGACGATCGCCGCCGGACCGCCCGGCAGCCGGTCGTCGCGGATACGGCCGTAGCCGGGGCCACCCTGGATCGGACCGTAGGGGTCGCGCAGGGCGGTGCGGGTGACGAGGAAGTCGCCGTTGCCACCGAACCCGTCGCCGATCTTCGGCGACAGTTTCGGCATCAGTCCCTTCGCCCGGGCCTGCACCAGCAGCGATGTCGTGTGGTACGAGCCGGCCGCGAGGAACAGGTAATCGGCCTCGGCGGTCACCACCCGCACCGTGCGATGGTTGTCGTCGATGACCCGGGCTCGCACGATGAAGCCACGTCGCCGGGGACGCGGACGGATCTCGAAGACCTCGTGCATCGGCTTGATCGTGACATTGCCGGTCGACTCGGCGGCCGGCAGGTAATTGTGGTCGACGGAGTTCTTGGCACCGCTGTTCACGCCATAGGACAGGTCGCCGATGGAGACACCCGGACGTGCCTTGCCCGCCAGTTCGCGGCGCACGATGTCCCAGTCGACGGCGTAGTCAATGAAGCGTGGGGTCGTTCCGTAGCGCTTGACGGTGGTCAGCCAGGACCGCGCGCCCACGTAGTTCGGGTGCGCGAGGATGTCCGGCGGGAGGGGCGTGGCGTTCAGCATCCGCCGAGCCCGCGGGTAGTAGGTGCGGGCGAGTTCGTCGTAGTTTGCCGCCGCAGGGAACACCATGGTGAAGTCCTCGCGGTCCGGCTGCGCGGAGAACGCACCGAAGACCAGGGACCTGCCGCCGACGCCCGCGCCGTAGACGGACTCGATCCCGTTGCCCTTGATGGCATCGAGCACTCCGGGGTACCGCTTGACCGGGGTCTGTAGCGAATTCGAGATGCCCGCGGTGTCGCGGAACCAAGCGGCGCGGTGATCCGGGCGGTCGAACGTCGCAAAGGTGTTGCCGTCGGGTCGAATCGGCCATCGACGGCCACGCTCGAAAACGGTGGTGCGGATGCCTGCCTGGCCGAGTCGCAGCGCGGCGACCGCGCCACCGAAGCCGGTGCCGATCACGATGGCGCTGGCGCCGTCCGGCATCGGGGCGGCGGTCGCGGGGGATGCGGTGCCGGCTGCGACGGTGGCCAGTGTTCCCGCGGCGAGGGTCCCGCGCAGCAGCGTGCGCCGGGAGAACTCGCCCGGCGGGTGCGGTATGTCTGATGTCACCCGCTGACTGTAGCCTAATGGTTAGGTAAGCAAAACCTAAGTCTTGAGGTTCTTAATCGACGGCCGATAACCGGCGCCGGCCAGCCACTCCCGCGCACGACCACGCTTCCGTTCGTCGGAGAATACCTGCCACTGCATGGATTCCGGGGTGTCCCAGAGGACATCGCGGAAGCGGCGGAAAGCACCACGACCGTTGATCGCGATCCGTAGCTTCTCGGCGAGCGCCTCGTCGGCGAGTGATTCGATGAATAGTGTCATGTCGCGGAAGCCTTGACGTGAACCCGCACAGTCGACGTTCAGCCACCGATCCGGCTCCTCGAGGGCGTCCTCGTCAAGACCCAAGTCGTCGAGATCGGCGTCATCGAAAAACTCGTCGGGATAAACCTGCCCGGTCTGCAGATCGATTCGTCCGCCGCCCCGCATCGGATCACCCTCGAGGATCCCGGCGAGATCCTCGAGGTCGATCGGGGCCGACCGCAATGCCGGGGTGGGCCCGTCGCCGACGGCGGCCTCGAGTAGGTCCGCGAGTTCCTCGTCGCCATACCATTCGCGCTCGCGCAACTTCGCTGCACAGTCGCGGGCGAGTTCTATTGCCCCGTCGACGGATTGGGCCACCGCAAGGAGCAGTCCGTCTCCGGTGAGCTGAAGCACGTCGTCCCACAGTCGCTCGTTGAGGACTGCCACTACGTCACGCCCGTCCGCACGGTAGACGGCGGCGGCCAGGTCTCGCGGTTTCTCAGCTGCCATGGGTTCGACTGTAGTCGGCGTGATGGTCTCCCGCCTCACGGCCAATACTGCTTGCGCAACTCACCTTTCACCAGCTTGCCGGTGGGGGTGCGGGGGAGGTCGGAGACGAAGTCGACCGAGCGCGGCGCCTTGTAGGCGGCGATCCGGTCGGTGGTGAACGCGATCAGTTCGTCGGCGAGTTCGGGCGACGGGGCGAAGGCGGGGTCGAGCTGCACGCACGCCTTGACGACCTCGCCGAGGTCCTCGTCGGGCACGCCGATGACGCCGACGTCATACACGGCGGGATGTCCGATGAGAATGTTCTCGGCCTCCTGCGGGTAGATGTTGACGCCGCCGGAGATGATCATGAACGCCTTGCGATCGGTGAGGAAGAGGAAGCCGTCGTCGTCGAGATAGCCCATGTCGCCGGTGGTGGCCCAGTTCGGATGCGCGGGATGCTGCGCGCTGCGGGTCTTTTCCGGATCGTTGTGGTAGGCGAACGGCATCTCGTCGCGTTCGAAGTAGATGACCCCGACCTCACCGGCCGGCAGATCGCTGCCGTCCTCGCCGCAGACGTGCGCGACGCCCATCAGCGCCTTGCCCACCGAGCCGGGATGCTCGAGGGCCTCGGCCGGCCCGATGAACGTGGCGCCGGCGGCCTCGGTGGCCGCGTAGTACTCGAAGATGACCGGCCCCCACCACTCGATCATCTTGTACTTGACCTCGGCCGGACAGGGCGCGGCCGCGTGCACGGCGATCTTGATGCTGGACACGTCGTACCTACTGCGCACGTCCGCCGGCAGTTTGAGCATCCGGATGAACATCGTGGGCACCCACTGACTGTGAGTGGCGTGGTATTTCTCAATCGCGGCGAGCGCGGTCTCCGGTTCGAAATGATCAAGGAACACCACGGTCCCGCCCAGCGAGGTCGTCATGCCGCAGAACCGGAGCGGCGCTGCGTGATAGAGCGGTGCGGGCGACAGGTAGACGGTGTCGGAACCGAATCCGTACATCGGCTCGAATATCTGGGTGTAGCCGTCCTTGACCTCGTCGACCTGACCGTCCGGCAGTGGTGCGCGAATCCCCTTGGGGCGTCCGGTGGTCCCCGACGAATAGAGCATGTCGGTACCGCGCGGCTCGTCGGCACGCGGAGTGTCAGACACGCTCGCCAGCACTTCGTCGAACGACTCGAAGCCGTCGATCTCGCCGCCCCAGACGATGCGACGTCCCAGTCGGTTCAGCGCCGGGAGCTCCCCGGAGTCGGCGACCGCCTCGGCCACCGATGCACCGGCGAACAACACCTGGGCGTTGCAGTCACCGAGGATGTAATTCGTCTCGGCGGCGGTCAGGTGATGATTGATGGCCGTGATGTAGAGCCCGCTGCGCAGGGCGGCCCAGTAGACCTCGAACAGGTGCAGATCGTTCTGCGTGACCACCGCGATGCCGTCACCGCGATGCAGGCCGAGCGAGTCGAGGTAGTTGGCCAGGCGCAGCGAGTTGTCCTCGAGTTGCCGATAGGTGAGGTGTTCACCCGTCGACGCACGGATGACGGCGGGTTTGTCCGGGGTGGACGCTGCGAAGGTACCGGGGTACACGATGGCCTCCTGACGTGTCGGTAGCCTTCGCAGCGTATCCCGTCACGCCGTGGTTGCGGGCCAATATCGTTTGCGCAGTTCGCCTTTCACAAGCTTGCCGGTGGGGGTGCGGGGGAGGTCGTCGACGAAGTCGACGCTGCGTGGCGCCTTGTACGCAGCGATCGAGTCCTTGGTGAACTCGATGAGCTCGGCGGCGAGTTCCGGCGACGGCGTGAACGCCGGGTCAAGCTGCACACACGCCTTGGTGACCTCGCCGAGGTCCTCATCGGGCACACCGATGACTGCGACGTCGTAGACCGCAGGATGGCCGATCAGCACGTTCTCGGCTTCCTGCGGGTAGATGTTGACGCCACCGGAGATGATCATGAACGCCTTGCGGTCGGTCAGGTACAGGTAGCCGTCGGCGTCGAGGTAGCCGACATCGCCTGTGGTGGACCAGTTCTGGTGCTCGGGATGCTGAGCCTTGCGGGTCTTCTCCGGGTCGTTGTGGTACTGGAACGACGGCTCTTCGCGTTCGAAGTACACCAGTCCGGTCTCGCCGGTGGCAACGTCGTCGCCGTCCTCGTCGCAGATGTGGACGATCCCCATCAGTGCCTTGCCGACCGAGCCGGGACGCTCAAGTGCCTCCTGCGGACCGATGAAGGTGGCGCCGGCCGCCTCGGTGGACGCGTAGTACTCGTAGATGACTGGTCCCCACCACTCGATCATCTTGCGCTTGACCTCGACCGGGCACGGTGCCGCCGCGTGCACGGCGATCTTCAGGCTCGACACGTCGTACTTGGCGCGCACTTCGTCGGGCAGCTTGAGCATGCGGATGAACATCGTCGGCACCCACTGGCTGTGGGTGACGTGGAACTTGTCGATGGCCCCGAGTGCGGCTTCCGGGTCGAACCGGTCGAGGAAGACCACGGTGCCGCCGACGGAGTTGGTGACGCCGCAATAGCGCAGTGGCGCAGCGTGATACAGCGGTGCGGGGGACAGGTAGACCGAGTCGGTGTCGAAGCCGTACATCGGCGCGAAGATCGCGGTGTAGGTGTCGGGGACCTCGTTGACCTGACCGACCGGCATCGGCGTCTTGATGCCCTTGGGGCGGCCGGTGGTGCCCGAGGAGTAGAGCATGTCGGTGCCCCGTGGCTGGTCGGTCCGCGGTGCGTCGGATGCGTTCGCGAGCACCGCCTCGTAGGACTCGAACCCGGCCAGCTCGCCACCCCACACCAGGCGACGCCCGGGGCGGTTCAGCGCGGCGATGTCACCGGATTCCGACACCGCGTCTGCCACGCCGGCGTCGGCGAACAGTACTGACGCATTGCAGTCGGTCAGGATGTAGTTCGTTTCGTCCGCGGTGAGGTGATGATTGATCGCGGTGATGTACAGCCCGCTGCGCAGCGCGGCCCAGTACACCTCGAACATGTGCAGGTCGTTGCGCGAGATCATCGCGATCGTGTCGCCCGGCCGTAGGCCGAGGGACTCCAGATGGTTCGCCAGTCGTGTCGAGTTCTCGTCGAGTTGCCGATAGGTCAACTGCTCGCCGGTCGACACCCTGATGACGGCGGCCTTGTCGGGCGTGGACTGGGCAAACACTCCTGGGAACAAGTGACACTCCTCACGATCGGAAACCAACACCGCCGATCCTATATCGAGCGATAGATCGGCGGTCATTGGTAACCGTGAAGGCGTCCATAGGCGCCACGTGATGTGTCGGTGTCAGTCCGCGCGCTGCGTCCGCACCGACTCCTCGACCAGGTCGAGAACGGCGTGCAGATCGTCGGTGGGTTGTCCGGATGCCAAGCGGGTGATCAGCCCGTCGAGCATCAGATCCAGATACTTCACCAGAATGTTGACGGGTACGTCGTCGCGCAGGCGTCCGGTCGCGCGGCCGCGTTCGAGCCGACGTATCAACGCCTGTTCGACGTCTCCGGAGTGCGCCGACCACGCGTCCCGGAACGACGAATCGGTTCGCAGCTTGCGGGCGATCTCGAGGCGGGTTCCGAGCCAGTCGAAATCCTGTGGGCGCGCGAGCATGTCGCGCATGACCTGGACGAGACCCTCTTCGGCGGCGACATCGGCCATCCGCTCGGCGTCCTCCTGCGCGAGGGCGAGAAAGAGCGCTTCCTTGTCGCGGAAGTGATGGAAGATGGCGCCGCGGGAGAGTCCCGTCGATTCTTCGATGCGTTTGACCGTGGCTCCGTCGTAGCCGTACTCGGCGAAGCAGTGCCGCGCGCCGTCGAGAATCTCTCGACGACGCGCGGCAAGCCGGTCATCGCTGACCTTGGGCACTGGATGCTCCTTGTTCGGGAGACTCCGCTCAGCCCTTGATCATGTTCCGCAGCACGTACTGCAGGATGCCTCCGTTGCGGTAGTAATCGGCCTCACCGGGCGTGTCGATGCGGACCACGGCGTCGAACTCGACCTTCGAGCCGTCCGCCTTGGTGGCGGTGACGTGCACGGTCTTCGGGGTCTTGCCCGAGTTGAGCTCCTCGATACCGGTGATGTCGAAGGTCTCGGTGCCGTCGAGGCCCAGCGACTTGTGCGACTCGCCCTCGGGGAACTGCAGCGGGATGACGCCCATACCGATCAGGTTGGAGCGGTGGATGCGCTCGAAGCTCTCGGTGATGACGGCCTTCACACCCAGCAGGCGGGTGCCCTTGGCAGCCCAGTCACGCGACGATCCGGTGCCGTACTCCTTGCCACCGAGCACCACCAGCGGAATGTCCTGCGCCGCATAATTCTGCGCGGCGTCGTAGATGAACGACTGCGGTGCGTCGTCCTGCGTGAAGTCCCGGGTGTAGCCGCCGGTCACGTCCACCAGCTGGTTGGCCAGGCGGATGTTGCCGAAGGTCGAGCGGATCATCACCTCGTGGTTGCCGCGGCGGGCACCCAGCGAGTTGTAATCCTTGCGGGCCACACCGTGCTCGTCGAGGTACTGCGCGGCGGGGGTGCCGGGCTTGATGGTCGACGCGGGGGAGATGTGGTCGGTGGTCACCGAATCGCCCAGCTTGGCGAGCACATGCGCACCCTTGATGTCGGCGACGGGCTCCGGATCGAGCTGCATCCCGTCGAAGTACGGAGGCTTACGCACGTAGGTGGACTCGTCGTCCCACTCGAAGGTCTTGCCGTCCGGGGTGGGCAGGTTCTGCCAGCGCTCGTCGCCCTTGAAGACATCGGCGTAGTCGGCGGCGTACTGCTCGGGCGAGATCGACGACGCGATGGTCTCCTGGATCTCCTCGTTGGACGGCCAGATGTCGGAGAGGAACACGTCGTTGCCGTCGGAATCCTGGCCGAGGGGATCGGACTCGAAATCGAAGTCCATGGTGCCGGCCAGGGCATAGGCGATGACCAGCGGCGGCGACGCGAGGTAGTTCATCTTCACGTCGGGGTTGATGCGACCCTCGAAGTTGCGGTTACCCGACAGCACCGCGGTGGCGGTGAGGTCGTGGTCGTTGATCGCCTTGCTGATCTCCTCGGGCAGCGGGCCCGAGTTGCCGATGCAGGTGGTGCAGCCGTAGCCGACGAGGAAGAAGCCCAGCTTCTCCAGGTACGGCCACAGGCCGGACTTGTCGTAGTAACCGGTGACGACCTGCGAACCCGGTGCCATAGAGGTCTTGACCCACGGCTTGGAGGTCAGGCCCTTCTCGACGGCCTTCTTCGCCAGCAGGCCGGCGCCGAGCATGACCGACGGGTTGGAAGTGTTGGTGCAGCTGGTGATCGACGCGATGGTGACGATGCCGTGGTCGAGGATCATGTCGCCACGCTCGGACGAGGTGACCTTGACCGGCTTGGAGGGACGACCCTCGGCGCCCTTGGCGGCGTTGTGGGCCGGCTCTTCGTCGTCGGAGAACGACAGCTTGGCCGCATCCGGGCTCACCGAAGGTGCGTCGGAGGCCGGGAAGCTCTCGGCGTTGGCCTCGTCGACACCGTTGTGGGCCGGGGTGTTGCCCTCTTCCACATAGTTGTGGATGTCCTTGCGGAAGGCGTTCTTGGCGTCCCAGAGCTCGATGCGGTCCTGCGGACGCTTCGGGCCGGCGATGGACGGGACGACGCTGGACAGGTCGAGTTCCATGTACTCGGAGTACTGGGCCTCGTCGGCGTCCTTCTCCAGCCACATACCCTGCTCCTTGGCGTACGCCTCGACGAGGTCGAGGGTTTCCTGGGAGCGGCCGGTGAGCTTGAGGTAGTTGACCGTCTCGTCGTCGATCGGGAACATCGCGCAGGTCGAGCCGAACTCGGGGCTCATGTTGCCGATGGTGGCGCGGTTGGCCAGCGGCACCTCGGCGACGCCGTTGCCGTAGAACTCGACGAACTTGCCGACCACGCCGTGCTTACGCAGCATGTCGGTGATGGTGAGAACCACGTCGGTGGCGGTCACGCCCGGCTTGGCGGCACCGGTCAGCTTGAAGCCGACGACGCGCGGGATGAGCATCGAGACGGGCTGGCCCAGCATCGCGGCCTCGGCCTCGATACCGCCGACGCCCCAGCCCAGCACGCCCAGGCCGTTTTCCATGGTGGTGTGCGAGTCGGTGCCGATGCAGGTGTCGGGGTAGGCGACGCCGTTGCGGACCATGATCGAGCGGGCGAGGTGCTCGATGTTGACCTGGTGCACGATGCCGGTGCCCGGCGGGACGACGCGGAAGTCGTCGAACGCGCCCTGGCCCCAACGGAGGAACTTGTAGCGCTCTTCGTTGCGCTGGTACTCGATCTCGACGTTGCGCTCGAAGGCCTGTGCGTTACCGAAGGCCTCGATGATCACGGAGTGGTCGATCACCATCTCGGCGGGAGCGAGCGGGTTCACCTTGTCCGGGTCGCCGCCGAGTTCCTTGACCGCGTCGCGCATCGTCGTGAGGTCGACGATGCAGGGGACGCCGGTGAAGTCCTGCATGATCACCCGGGCGGGGGTGAACTGGATCTCGATGCTGGGGTCAGCGTTCGGGTCCCAGTTGGCGATCGCCTCGATGTGCTCCTTGGTGATGTTGGCGCCATCCTCGGTGCGGAGGAGGTTCTCGGCGAGGACCTTCAGCGCATAGGGGAGTTTCTCGGTGCCCTTGACGGCACTCAGTCGGTAGATCTCGTAGGAGTTGTCGCCCACCTCGAGGGTGCCCTTGGCGCCGAACGAATCCTGGCTCACGTCTAATCCACTCTCCTCATATGCCGGCAGGCTGCGCCGGCTCTTCTCACAAACCGACGGGCTGCGTCGGCGTTGATGCAGCGGGGCTCTCTCACTGCGGTGTCCGCGTCGCGGCCCAGGGGGGTCGTGTGGTCCGCGTTGACACTGTCAATCCTAACAGTACGGGCGTACTGTTAACAAGCTGCCACGCCGTCGACACGCGGAGACGGTGAAATCGGGACGTGGTCGCTGATGACCTACCCATTCTGTCGTACGGTGCAGCGGGAGGTTTGGCGAGCCCCGGGGGTCCGTGCGAATTTAATGCTCGCGAAACCTGACTGATCACCGAGGCGAGGATTGACGCGATGACGACTGGGCTGCAGTTGCCGGGACAGCACGTGCTGGCACTTCCGCCGCTGGCGATGCCGGCACCGTCGGTGATCCCCGAGGACGTCGACATGAACGCCTTGCTCGCCGATATCCAGGACGACGGTGTGGCCGCCCCCGATGGCGCCGACGTGGCCGGGCTGCAGAAGGTCGTCGCCGACGCCAAGGCCGATGGATATCAGCTGAGCATCGTCGTGCTCGACAAGCGTGAGCCCAAGTTCACCTACTACCGCGACATCGCCACGGAGCTGCAATCGGAGGTCGGCGGCACCGTGATGGTGCTCGCTCCCGATTCGGTCGGCAGCGCGTCGCCGTATTTCAGCCGTGTGGAACAGGAACAGGCCACCGAGAACCTCACCCTGACCGATCCGCCCGCGGCCGCCCAGAAGTTCTGGGATCAGATGTCGGGGCCGTCGCTGAACTGGACCGCGATCTCGCTGGTGCTGATCGTCATCGTGGTCATCGGAGCGGTGATCGCCCGGTTGCGGCAGGTCCGGCGGCGCGATACCACCGCCTCCGACGCTGCGGCGGACAACGCCTCGGCCGCCCCATCGGACGCGGCCACTGAGCCGTCGACCGACGAGACGAATTCGGTCGACCGTCCCTCCTGAGTCGGCGACCCGGCACGACACTCCCGAACTCGGCGGACTTCGGTCCGTCGTTGCCAATTCGATACCTCTCGCGCGATTGGGTCTTCTGACCAGTTCACGCGCATATCCGCAGGTAATCACGCTGATGTAATTCGTGACGATTGTTTTCGCCTGTGTTCGATGTGACGTACGGTTCTGTTGTCACGTGTGATGCGACAGTGATCCCGAGTGCTCGCAAGCGTCACATGGGGTGGATGGTGCCGTGATCGACAAGGGAGTTCTCGTGAGGCGACGGCTAACGGGTGTGGCGCGATTGAGCGCCCTCGTGATGATCGGCGTCGTCGGTGTGGGGGCCGGCCAGGCCACTGCTGCTCCGGCGAAGAAGACCGGCGTCGCGTCACTCATCAATCAGATCGCGGGCGTGAATCAGAACATCGCCGATCTCGACAGTGCCGTGGCGGTCAAGCAGGAGACGGTCAACCGCGCGCTCGTCGACTACCAGAACTCCCTCGCGGCCCAGCACCTCGCCACGGTGGCCGCGAACGGCGCCAAACGTGAGCTCACCTCCGCGACGCGCTCGGTGAACTCGGCGCAGCAGGCCTTCGACAACTTCGCCCGCAACGTCTACCGGCAGGGCAGCGCGCAGGGGTCGATGTCGGATTACGTGTCGTCGGACAACCCGCAGGGTGTGCTCGACCGGGTGACCGTCGTGGACCGGGTCGGACAGCAACAGCGCAACACCATCGACCGGTTGCAGGTCGCCCGCAACCAGCAGGCCAACCGCGTCGCGGCGGTGGAGGCGACGCGTCGACAGGCCGACTTCGCCGCGCAGAGCGCCGCCACCCGCAAAAACGGCGCCATCTCGGCGATGGTGGCCGCGCGGTCGGCGGTCGCCGCCGAGCAGCAGAAGCGGTCGGCGCTGATCAAGCAGCGCGACCAGGTGCAGGCCTCGCTCGACAAACTGCGCGGCGTCGTCCCCAAGCGGCAGGTCGAGTCGCCGTCGATGAACGATCTGCTGTCCAATCTGTTCCCGGGCCAGTCCGGCATCCCGGCGCTCCCGCCTGCGGCCGACACGCCGCTCACGCAGGGCGCGATCCCGTCGGCCGGCGGCGACAACCAGGCGCTCGCGGTCGCCGCCGAGGCGGCCGCCAAGCTCGCGCTCGACGTGGGCCAGAAGATCCTCGCCGGTCTCGTCGGCCAGCAGCAGCTCCCGCATTCGCAATTGCTCGACGAACTCGGCGTCGGTGGTTCCGACATGACCGGCAGCGGTGCCGACTCACTCAGTTCGACGCTGAGCACCGGAAGTCTGGGCTCGCTGTTCGGCAGCTCGGGCGGCGGCATGGTGCGTCCCGGCCTGCGCGGCCCGCAGGCCGTCGAGATCAGCGTCAACCGGGCGCTCTCACAGCTCAACGTCCCGTACGCCTGGGGTGGCGGTGACGCCAACGGCCCCACCCGCGGTATCCGCGACGGTGGCGTCGCCGACAGCTACGGCGACTACAACAAGGTCGGCTTCGACTGCTCCGGCCTGATGATCTACGCGTTCGCCGGCGTCGGCATCGACCTGCCGCACTACACGGGCTACCAGTACACGTCCGGTCCGCAGTTCCCGCTCTCCCAGATCAGGCGCGGCGACATGATCTTCTACGGACCCAACGCCAGCCAGCATGTCGCGCTCTACCTGGGCGACAACAAGATGGTGGAGGCACCGCAGTCAGGCGATGTGGTCAAGGTGTCGCCGCTGCGCACCGCGGGCGCAATGCCCATGGTGGTGCGGCTGCTCTGAGCCCGGACCGGATCCCTGAGGTGCCCTTCTTGGTCACTTTTCAGGCAATCCGACTACCCTGGCCGTGATGGTGGGTTGGCCGTGTCCGGCCGCACCCGCACGACGCCCCGGACCCACAGCTGCCCGACGCAGTATGTCGATGAACAGGAGCACCGGTTGACCTCTTCGCAGTCACCCGCAGACACCGCCGGACCAGACGCGGCCCGACCCGACAGCGCAGCATCGTTGTCCGAGGCCGACGTCAAGTTGTTGGAGCGAGCGATCTATGAGGTGAAACGGGTCATCGTCGGGCAGGACCAGCTCGTCGAACGCATTCTCGTCGGACTGCTCGCCCGCGGCCACATCCTCCTCGAGGGCGTGCCCGGCGTCGCCAAGACCCTCGCCGTGGAAACCTTCGCGACCGTCGTCGGTGGTTCGTTCTCCCGTGTCCAGTTCACGCCCGACCTGGTACCCACCGACCTCATCGGTACCCGTATCTACCGGCAGGGCCGCGAGGAGTTCGACACCGAGCTCGGTCCCGTCGTGGCCAACTTCCTGCTCGCCGACGAGATCAACCGCGCCCCGGCGAAGGTTCAGTCGGCGCTGCTCGAGGTGATGGCCGAACGGCACGTGTCCATCGGCGGCACCACCTACCCGATGCCCGACCCGTTCCTCGTCATGGCGACCCAGAACCCGATCGAGAACGAGGGCGTCTACCCGCTGCCCGAGGCGCAGCGCGACCGCTTCCTGTTCAAGGTCCTCGTCGACTACCCGACGGTGGAGGAGGAGCGCGAGATCGTCTACCGGATGGGTAACGTGCCGCCGACGGCGTCGCAGGTCCTGGATCCGGACGCGATGATCCGTCTGCAGCGACTGGCCGCGAACGTCTTCGTGCATCACGCGCTCGTCGACTACGTCGTGCGCGTCATCAACGCCACCCGCAGGCCCGGCGAACTCGGGATGACCGACGTCGCGGCCTGGCTGTCCTACGGCGCGTCACCGCGCGCCACCCTGGGCATCGTCGCCGCTGCGCGCGCACTCGCCCTGGTACGCGGGCGCGACTACGTGATCCCGCAGGACGTCGTCGAGATCATTCCGGACGTGTTGCGGCATCGCCTGGTGCTGTCCTACGACGCGCTGGCCGACGAGGTCGACGCCGATCAGGTGATCACCCGGGTGTTGCAGACCGTCGGTCTGCCGCAGGTCGGAGCGCAGCCGGTGGCACCCGCGGGATACCCGTCTGCCGGATCGGCACCCGCCCAGCAGCAGCCGGGTCCGAATCAGCAGGCGCCGCAGCAGGTACCGAATCAGCAAGCACCGCAACAGTATCCGCAGACGAATGGGGTTGCGGTGAACCAGGGTGCAGTGAACCAGGCGAACCAGCCACGGTATGCCGGCCAATAGCGACCTGCCGTCGCTCGGCGCCGGACTCCTATCGGAACCGCAGCTGACGGCTGCCCTCAAGACACTGGAACTCTCGGTGCGCCGCAAGCTCGACGGCGTCCTGCAGGGGGAGCACCTCGGCCTCATCCCGGGACCGGGATCCGAGCCGGGGGAGGCGCGGGCGTACCAGCCCGGCGACGACATCCGCCGGATGGAGTGGTCGGTGACCGCGCGCACCACCCAGCCGCACGTGCGGCAGATGATCGCCGACCGCGAACTCGAGACGTGGCTGGTCGTCGACGTCTCGGCGAGCCTGGACTTCGGCACGGTCAACTGCACCAAGCGGGACCTCGCGGTGGCCGCGGCCGCCGCCCTCGTGCACCTGACCTCCGGGGGCGGCAACCGCCACGGTGCGGTCATCGTCACCGGTGACCAGCTCGTCCGGGTGCCCGCGCGGGCGGGTCGCGCCCACGCGCAGAACCTGCTCAAGGCCATCGCGACCACCACCCGTGCATCCACCGGTGTTCGCGGCGACCTGCACGCCGGCATCGAGGCCCTGCGTCGCCCACAGCGTCGACGTGGACTCGCGGTCGTGATCAGCGACTTCCTCGGACCCATCGATTGGGAGCGGTCGCTGCGGGCGATCGGCGCGCATCACGAGTTGCTGGCCGTCGAGGTCCTCGATCCGCGCGACCTCGACCTGCCCGACATCGGCGAGATCACCCTGGCCGACGCCGAGTCCGGCGAGGTCCGCGACATCACGGTGACACCCGCGGTGCGCCGCGACTTCGCCGCCGCGGCCCGGGCCCATCAGCAGAAGGTGCATCGCACCGTTCGTAGCTGCGGCGGTCCGGTGCTGTCGTTGTCCACCGACCGTGACTGGATCACCGACACGGTGAAGTTCGTCGCCCAACGACGACGCGGCCTGGCCGCCGGGGTCGGGTGAGCCGCGGGTGTCGATCCTCGCGAGCCCGTGGTGGCTCCTGCTGTTCGTGGTCGTCATCGGCCTCGGCGTCGCCTACTGGTATGTCCAGCGGATGCGGCGCAAACGTGCGCTGCGGTTCGCCAATCTCGACCTGCTGAACCAGGTCGCACCGCAAGAACGCAACCGCTGGCGGCACGTGCCCATCGCACTGCTGCTCGTCTCGCTGGCGCTGTTGACCGTGGCCCTCGCCGGCCCGCAGGCCGACCGCAAGGTGCCGCGCAACAAGGCGACGGTGATCCTGGTGATCGACGTGTCGCGGTCGATGAACGCCACCGACGTCGCACCGTCACGCATCAAGGCCGCCCAGGCCGCGGGCAAGAAGTTCGCCGACGAACTCACCGACGGCATCAACCTCGGACTCATCTCCTTCGCCGGCACCGCGGCCACGCTGGTGTCCCCGACACCCGACCACAACGCCACCAAAGAGGCGATCGACAAGCTCCGGCTCGACGACAAGACCGCGACCGGCGAGGGCATCTTCGCGGCGATCCAGCAGATCCAGACCCTCAACGCGGTTCTCGGCGGCGACAAGGTCGCGCCCCCGGCACGCATCGTCCTGCTCTCGGATGGCAAGGAGACCGTCCCCGACGACCCGGACGATCCGCGCGGCGCGTTCACCGCGGCCCGCAAGGCCAAGGAGGAGAAGATCCCGGTCTCCACGATCTCCTTCGGCACCATGAGCGGCACCGTCGATCTGGAGGGTGACCAGGTGCCGGTTCCCGTCGACGACGATTCGCTGCGCAAGATCGCCAACCTGTCCGGCGGCCAGTTCTTCACCGCAGCCAGCCTCGACGAACTCAACAAGGTCTACGAGACGCTGCAGCAGCAGATCGGCTACGAGAAACGCCGGGGCGACAACTCCCGTCCGTGGCTGATCGCCGGTACCTTGTTGGCGCTGATCTCGGCGTTCGCGGCGCTGGCCATCAACCGACGGCTGCCCTGACGCGCCGGACCTGCGCACGAGTCCGTTCCACCCAACCGATAGGGTTTTCCCACATGGCAGAAAGCAACCCGGCAGCGCAGAGCAGCGCTGCCCAGGTGTCCCGTTCCGTCCTGGTCACCGGCGGTAACCGCGGCATCGGTCTGGCCGTCGCGCAGCGACTGGCGGCCGACGGTCACAAGGTCGCCGTCACCCACCGCGGCTCCGGCGCCCCCGAGGGACTGTTCGGAGTGCAGTGCGACGTGACCGACAACGCGTCGGTCGAGCGGGCCTTCGACGAGGTCGCCGAACATCAGGGACCGGTCGAGGTGCTCGTCGCGAACGCGGGGATCACCGACAACATGCTGCTCATGCGGCTGTCGGAGGACTCGTTCGAGAAGGTCGTCGACGCCAACCTGACCGGCGCCTTCCGCTGCGCCAAGCGCGCCACCAAGGGCATGCAGCGCGCCAAGTGGGGCCGGATGATCTTCCTCGGCTCGGTCGTCGCGATGTCCGGCGTGCCGGGACAGGCCAACTACGCCGCCTCCAAGGCCGGCATCATCGGCCTCGCCCGGTCGATCGCCCGAGAACTGGGGTCGCGCAACATCACCGCCAACGTCGTCGCGCCGGGTTTCATCGATACCGACATGACCGCGGAGATGGAAGACAAGTACATCGAGATGGCCAAGCAGGCCATCCCGCTCGGCCACACCGGCAAGCCCGAAGACGTGGCCGCCGCCATCAGCTTCCTCGCCTCCGACCAGGCCGCCTACATCACCGGTGCGGTCCTCCCGGTCGACGGCGGCATGGGCATGGGTAACTGAGCCGTTAGATCTCTGACAGGAGCACGTGCAATGACAGGCATTCTCGACGGCAAGACCGTCCTCGTCACCGGCATCATCACCGATGCCTCGATCGCCTTCGCCACCGCCAAGGTGGCCCAGGAACAGGGCGCGAAGGTCATCATCACCGGCATTCCGGAACGGCTCCGGCTGATCAACCGGATCGCCAAGCGCCTGCCCCAGGAGGTGCCCGACGCCATCCCACTCGACGTGACCGACGAAGAAAGCCTCGGCGCGCTCGCCGACCAGGTGCGCGAACTCGCACCCGAAGGCGTTGACGGCGTGGTGCATTCGATCGCGTTCGCGCCGCGCACCCTGATGGGCCCCGACGCTCTGCCGTTCCTCGAAGGCCCCGGACCCGATGTCGCGCAGGCATTCCAGATCTCGGCGTGGAGCTATGCCTCGCTGGCCCGCGCGGTGCTGCCGGTGATGAACGAGCGCGGCTCCATCGTCGGTATGGACTTCGATCCGCGGACCGCGATGCCGGAATACAACTGGATGGGTGTGGCCAAGGCCGCCCTCGAGTCGGTCAATCGTTACGTGGCCCGCGAGGTCGGGAACGCCAAGCGCATCCGCTCCAATCTGGTAGCGGCCGGTCCGATCAAAACCCTTGCCGCGAAAGCAATCTCGGGTACCGCCACGGACGACGCGAAGAAGCTGAACATGCTCAACGAGTACTGGGACGGCGCGTCGCCGATCGGCTGGGACGTGGACAATCCGGAGGTCGTGGGCACCAGCGTGTGCGCACTGCTGTCGGACTTCCTGCCCGGCACCACCGGCTCCATCGTCTACGTCGACGGTGGTGCCAGCCACAACACCTGGTTCCCCGAGAACATGTTGGGATGACCTCCGTCCCAACGGGATTCGATGCCGTTCTGCTACTTTCTTTCGGCGGACCGGACAAGCCCGACGACGTGCGTCCGTTCCTGGAGAACGTGACGCGCGGTCGGGGAGTCCCGCCGGAGCGGCTCGACGAGGTGGCCCAGCACTACCTGCATTTCGGTGGGGTGTCGCCGATCAACCGGCTCAACCTCGACCTCATCGACGGCCTGCGGTCGGAGTTCGCCGGTCGCGGTATCGATCTGCCGGTGTGGTTCGGCAACCGCAACTGGCATCCGATGGCCGAGGACACCGTCGAACAGATGTATCGGGCCGGTCATCGTCGGGTACTGGTGTTCGGCACCTCGGCGTGGGGCGGCTATTCGGGCTGCCGGCAGTATCACGAGGACATCGGGCGGGCGTTGTCGACGGTGACCACCCGACTGCCCGAGATGGCCGACGACCCGATGCTGCTGCGCAAGTTGCCGCACTTCTGGTCCGAACCGCTGTTCGTCGAAGCGTGCGCCGACGCGGTGCTCCGGGCACGAAAGGCGTTGCCGTCCAGCGATACACCTCCGAAACTGGTGTTCACTGCGCATTCGATCCCGCTGGCCGCCGATCATCGCGGGGGACCGCGCGGTCAGGGCGGCGACCTCTACAGCCGGCAGGTGTGGGCGGCGTCGGCGGCGGTGTCCGCCGCGGCCGGATTCGGCGATGACTTCGACCAGGTCTGGCAGTCCCGCTCCGGCCCGCCCCAGGTTCCGTGGCTGGAACCCGACATCTGCGATCACCTGGAAACCCTTGCCGAACAGGGTGTTCGGCAGGTCATCGTGGCGCCGGTCGGTTTCGTCTCCGACCACCTCGAGGTGGTGTGGGACCTCGACAACGAGGCCAAGGACAAGGCCGCGGAGCTGGGTATGGACTTCGTCCGGGCCGACACCGCCGGCACCGACCCGCGATTCGTCCAACTCGTCGTCGACCTGATCGAGCGCTACCGCGACGGCGACATCCCGCGCGGTGGGTTCGCGATCGACCCGCCACTCGGCTGCGCCGACAACGGATCCCCGTGTCGCCCACAGTGTTGCGAGCCGACTCCCCGGCGCGCCCCGGCCGCTCCTGAGCCATCCGCTCCCTGAGCAGCCGGCGAGGCGCTGCCGGCCGTCGATCCCTGAGGTGCGAGGCGCTGCCGGCCAGTCGATCCCTGAGGTGCGAGGCGCTAGCCGAGCCTCGAAGGGCCGCTGAACTCGCCGATCACCGTGTTCACCGCCGCCGCCCGCGCGGACCGCGCGAGTGCGGCCAGGCGGCGCAAGCGGGCGTCGCCATGGTCGATGTGGGCGGCGACGACCCCGAAAGTCGGTGCGTGGGCGCCGGTCAACGCGACGATGGCCTCGACCTGCGCGGCCGAATCGATCACCCGGGTGGCCCGGACGTCGTCGTGCGGCGGCAGCGCCACCTGGTGGCGGAAGGTGAGTCGGGCCAGCGCCGCCCGCAGTTCGGTGGGACTCGTCCGCGCGCCCGTCGAACCGAGCCCGCCGATGATCGACGCGGTGTCCCGAATGGCTTCGCGCAGTTCGTACTCCACCTCACCGAGAGACCGCGGTTGACGCCACGGCACGTCGACGGCGTAACGGTGCGCACTCCAACGGCAGACGCCGTCGGAGGTGCGGGTCGGCGTCAGGCCGACGACGCGATCGAGGTTGTGCAGTAGCAGTACCTCGCCGGCCTCGAGTGCTGCTGTCGTCGCCGGGTCCGGCGGAAGTCCTTGGGGATCACCGGCGGTCGGTAGGCGCACTTCGAAGCTGGTGGCCCGACGCAACAGCGCCAGGAGATTCAGTCGCGCATCGTCGGCGCGGAGGTCGCCGAGAAAGCCCTGGGGATCGGTGATCTCGTGCCGGTCGGCGAACTCGGTCAGAGTGTCGGTGACGTCGTCGGGTGCGCACCGGCCGGCGCGCCAGGCCGCCGACCACGCGCCCAGCGCACAACCCGGCCACGCGGGTGGGCCGGACACGAGGAGGTCGGTGCTGGTCATAGGTATTCCACGATAGGCCAGCCGGTTCGATCACGCGTCCCCGGCGTGGCTGGTTTCCGCGGGCCACGCGGTGGCCGGGGCCGATTCCGCGTCTCCGGCGTGGCTGACCATTGACGGGCCCCCGCGCCCGTACGGTTGATGGCCGTGACCGGTGACAGATACGGACGAGACGTACTGGCCAACCCGCGCCGCGCGAAACCGCGTGCGCCCGAGGTGGCCGCCGAACGCGACCTGGTGGTCGAGGACGCGGCCAGCGGATTCTGTGGTGCCGTCGTGGGTCTGGAGAAGAGTTACTCCGGTGATCTCGTGCGGCTCGAGGATCGGCGGGGCACCACTCGCGTGTTCCTGATGCATCCGGCGGCCTTCCTGATCGACGGCAAGCCGGTGACCCTGGTGCGCCCGCGAGGCCGCGGACCGCAGGCCCGGACCACCACCGCGTCGGGGTCGCGGATCGTCCCGCAGGCACGCGCGCGCACCGCCCGCGCCAGCCGCATCTTCGTCGAAGGTGTGCACGACGCGACCCTGATGGAACGCGTGTGGGGAGATGACCTGCGCGCCGAGGGCGTCGTCGTGGAGAGCCTCGACGGCCTCGACAACCTCGACGAGGCGCTCGCCGCGTTCGGGCCCGCCGCCAACCGACATGCCGGGGTGCTCGTCGACCACCTCGTCGCCGGCTCCAAGGAGATGCGGCTGACCGAACGCGTCGGCGAGCACGTGCTGGTGTGCGGGCATCCGTATATCGATGTGTGGCAGGCGGTCAAGCCCGCCTCGGTGAAGATCCCGGCGTGGCCGACGATTCCCCGCGGCGAGGACTGGAAGACCGGCATCTGCCGTGAATTACGCTGGGGGACACCGCAGGACGGATGGCGTCGAGTGCTGGCCGGGGTGCGCGACTACCGCGACCTGGAAACCGACCTGTTGCGCTCGGTGGAGGAACTGATCGATTTCGTAACGGCGGCGGAGGGCGACCGCTGAGTTCGGGGGCCGACTCGGTGTCGGTGACTTCTGGCACACTGGTCTCATGACCGCATTGGTATGGCTCGCGGTGGCGATCATCCTGGTGGGCGCCGAAATGTTCATCGGGGATCTCGTGTTGCTCATGCTCGGTGGCGGTGCGCTGGCCGCGGCGGCCACGGACGCGATCTTCGATCCGCCGCTGTGGGTCGACGGAGTGGTGTTCGCCGTCGTGTCCATCCTGCTGCTGGCCACGGTGCGGCCGGTCGCCAAGCGGCACATGCAGACTCGGCCGGTCTTGCTCACCAACACCGAAGCACTCGAAGGCCGTCATGCGCTCGTGACCGAGCGGGTCGACGAGCACGACGGCCGGGTGAAGATCGGTGGCGACGTGTGGTCGGCCCGGACCATGTCGCCGGGTGACGTGATCGAACCGGGTACCGAGGTGACCGTCGTACAGATCGACGGCGCCACCGCCGTCGTGTGGAAGGGGTAGGGGGACATCATGGAGTATTCGTTGTTGGCGCTGATCGTTCTGGTCTTGTTGGTACTGCTGGTCGTGGTGGTGCTGGTGAAGTCCGTGGCGCTGGTGCCACAGGCCGAGGCGGCGGTGATCGAACGCCTCGGTCGGTACACCCGTACGGTGTCCGGTCAGTTGACGCTGCTGGTTCCGTTCATCGACCGCGTTCGCGCCCGTGTCGACATCCGGGAACGGGTAGTGTCGTTTCCGCCGCAGCCGGTGATCACGCAGGACAACCTGACACTGTCGATCGACACCGTCGTCTACTTCCAGGTCACCAATCCGCAGGCGGCGGTGTACGAGATCGACAACTACATCGCCGGTGTGGAGCAGCTGACCATCACGACGTTGCGCAATGTGGTCGGCGGAATGACGCTCGAGCAGACGCTGACCTCGCGGGATTCCATCAACGGCCAGCTGCGTGGTGTCCTCGACGAGGCCACCGGCCGCTGGGGGCTGCGCGTGGCGCGCGTCGAACTCAAGAGCATCATGCCGCCGCCGTCGATTCAGGAATCGATGGAGAAGCAGATGAAGGCCGACCGTGAGAAGCGGGCGACCATTCTCGCCGCGGAAGGCCAGCGCGAGTCGTCGATCAAGACCGCCGAGGGCAGCAAACAGAGCCAGATCCTGGCCGCTGAGGGCGCCAAGCAGGCAGCCATTCTCGCCGCTGAGGGTGACCGACAGTCCCGCATCATGCGTGCCCAGGGTGAGCGCGCGGCCGTATACCTCAAGGCGCAGGGCGAGGCGAAGGCCATCGAGAAGACTTTCGCGGCCATCAAGGCAGGCCGGCCGACGCCGGAGGTGCTGGCTTACCAGTATCTGCAGCAGATCCCCGAGATGGCCAAGGGGGAGGCCAGCAAGGTGTGGGTGGTACCCACCGACTTCGGATCGGCGCTGCAGGGCTTCGCGAAATCCTTTGGCGCACAAGGTGCTGACGGCGTCTTCCGCTACGAGCCGCCGCGTGACGAGGCCCCGGTGCAGGTCGACGAGTCCGAGACCGAGGACTGGTTCTCGCTGTCCTCGGATCCCAAGGTGGCCCAGGCGGTCGCCGAGGCCGAGGCCGTCGCTCGCAAACCGGTGGAGCCGCAGGTCCCCGCCCGGGCGGCGCGGGAGCTGTCGTATGACGCCGCGCCGGAATCACCGCAGTGATGAATGTCAGTGCAGTAGTAGATAACCGACGCCGGACATGCCGGCCGCCCACAGCACCGACGCGAACGTGCCCATGATGAACTGCTCGCTCGCCTGTGGCGCGCGCAGTTCGGGGTAGCGGGCGAGGCTCTTGACCGCCAGGATCACCGCCAGCCCTTCCGGCCAACCGGCCAACAGGGTGCCTGCGACGGCGGCCCGCTCGAGGTAGCCGATCACCCGGCCGCCGCGCAGCGGACCGTCGGACGGCGTCGGGTTCTGCCCGATGACGCCACCTGTGCGCAGCACCAGCCGCACCACGAAGCCACCTCCGGTCACGGCCGCTGCGGTGGCGGCGCAGACGGTGACCACCCGGCCTGTCCCGGCCGCTGGTCCGCCGGCGACTCCCAGCAGGGCCGACGCTCCGGACAGCAGGAGCATCGCCGCCACGGTGCCGGCGTCGACCACGACCCCGGATCGGGGGTGCGCACCGAGCGCGAGCCGGTGACGGGTGCCTGCCGACACAGCAGGGAGCAGCGCGGTCGCCGCGAGCAGCGCGATCGCGACGCCGATCATGTCGTTGTCTCGTTCGCGGTCGCGAGCAGATCGGCCAGTAGCGCGTAGCCGTCGTCCTCGATGTCCCAGCGGGCGCTGCGCAGTCGCTGTGACATCGCCTGTGGGCTGATGCCCAACTGCTGTGCGGCCTCGGATTGGGTGATGCCCGATCGCATGAGCGTGACCGCTTCGGTGCCCTGTTCGCTGCGCTGGGTGATGACGTCGGCGACTAGCCGGGCGGCGGTCTGGGCGTGGGTGCACCGCCGGGTATCGGCGCCGCGCACCGCCAGCGGGATGCGCTGGGACTTGGCGGCATCTACGGCCTCGCGCGCGAACTCGAAGGCAGGCCCACGTCCCGCACGCGTCGACTCCGGCAGCGGTTGTTCGACGACGCCGACCCCGACGCCGACGCTCCAGTGGCCGTCGGTGGACAGCTGGACGCAGAGGCGCGCCACTACGGTGGGGTCGTCGAGGACGGCCTGGATCTCGTCGCCGGCCGTCCGTTCGAAGGGGCGGACGGTGGCGGTGTCGGCGAGTGTGTCGAGTACGGCATCGACGCGATCGATGTCGCGTCGACTGCCGCGCTGATCAACAGTCATCACAAACATGATGAGAGCACCTCCCACTGACAAGACCTTCAAATTCAAGGTAACAGGCTTGTCTTTGTCAAATCAAGCTTTGAGACTTGATTGTCGCGGCGATGGTCAAGTCAAGAGACTTGATGTTCCCCAGGTAAGGTGCTGGGCTTGACTGCCGACTCGGCGGCGTCGGACACCGGCAGCCGCGCATCGAGCAACAGACCGATGACCCCGACCGCGAACAAGCCGGCGCTGAACAGCAACAGCTTGGGATCGCGCTGCCCGGTCAACGCATCGCCCAGGAACACCACCGCAGCGGTGCCCGGGGCCATGCCCACCACACTGGCCAGAAGATAGGGAATGGTCCGCACCGACGACAGCCCCGAGCAATAGTTCGTCACCGAGAACGGACACGCGGCGATCAGCCGGAGCGATCCGACGGCCAGCCAGCCGCGACGTTCCAGTCGGTATTCGACGGCCCGGACCACAGGTTTGTTCAGGTAGGGCCGCACCCGCTTCCGGCCCAGCTCACGGACCAGCCAGAATGCGGCGACCGCGGCGATCGTGGACGCGATCATCGCGCCGGTGAATCCGACCGCGGGCCCGAACAGGACTCCCGACATGACGGTGAACGCCGATCGCGGGAAAGGTGCGACGGTGATGAGGGCGTAGGCGGCGAAGAACGCCCACGCGAACCCCGGGCCCAGGGCCACGCCCCAGTTGCGGACGCTGGCCACCGACGGGATCGGCATCAGGTAGGAGCAGATGAGAACGCCCGCGACGATGGCGCAGAACAGCAGTGCCCGACGCAGCACCCGCGAGTCCACGCGGCGGCGTGTCGTCGGGGAGGTCTCGGTAGGCGTCGCGGGCACTCGGACACTCTACCTGCGCCGAGTAGACCGTCAGTGCAGCAAACCGGCCGGTGTGAGCGTCCGTAGGAGTGCAACCGTGTTGTCCCGCTTGGGTCGGACCCCGGCGGAGAACCGAATCGTCAGAGCCGCGTCGACCTGACTCCGACGGCCCATCCCGAACCAGTTCCGGGTGGGCAACGATGCCTCGAATGCGGCCACACGCGGTGAGGGTGCCGGCACGAACACCAGGTCGCGGATGGTGGCGTTCGACGATCGTGTGGTGCGCTGATGGATCATGAGCATCTCGGCCCAGGTCCAGGAGCGGAACCTTTCGTCACGGATGCGCATGAAGGTGACGCCGAACCGGTCGATCCGGGCGATGGCTCCGGTGGCCAGAACTCGACGGCCGAACGCGATACTCGCCCAGGTCAGGAGGATGCCGAGGGTCAGGAACACGAGACCGCCGACCACCATGGTGCCGCCGAGCAGTACCGACAGGCCCGCCAGCGTGAACATCAGTGCCATCAGGCCATTGAGCACCAGAATGACGACCGCACCGAATGTGCGGTGCTGCGTGACCTCGATGCCCGTCGACGCCCAGTGGTCGAACCCGCTCTGGTAGTACGTCACAGGTGCATGCTATTCAGTCGGCGGACAGCCACACCGCCATCCCGTAGACAGGTTCACTCATAACCGCGTGACCACTCGCATAGGGGCCAGCACACGGAGTTGGGCGACGGTCTCGTCGAGATCGGGGCGCATCCCCGCAGTGAACTTGATCATCGTGGCACGGCCGAGTTGGGTTTGCCGCATGAAGCGGCTTCTGCCAGGGCCGGCCGATCCCGATGCGCTCAAGGCGGCTGTGCGATCAGACGCGACAAGGTGGAACAGCAGGTAGCGTGACGGCGTCGCCTCGAGCCGCGTTGTCTGCGATTCGACGTAGGCGATCTCCGTCCATGACCAGTGGCAGAATTGCGGGTCTCGGATCCGCCCGAAGGTGACCCCAGTGAAGTCGATCCGCGCGATCAGCGTGCGCGTGAAGAGGTCACGTCCGATCTGGACAGTCCCCGCGATACCGATCACGGCGAGGATGAACACGTATCCGCCAACGGAAATTGCACCGTTGGCCAGCGCCCTCAGTCCAAAAGACAACATCAAGACCGTGACCAGTGCGCAACCGATGAACTGCAGGAAGGCTACGACGGTCAGGGTTTGTCGGATCTCGATGACATCGTGCACGGCGTAGGACGGTATCGGGTCGGCAGCCGATACGTATCACCCGCACCAGAACCCGCACGGTGAATCATTTCGATGACAGACAATGGACAGCGTCGGGTCGTGGTGAGTCACTTCACAACCATGACCGCACGCTAGGTACCGAGCGAGCGTTCGGCTAGGCTGACACGACGAACTCGGCCCATATGCTTTGCCCCACACCCTGGGCATCACGGAGGTGCGACACACACATGCCGCAGACCACACAACCGGACGCGGTCCCCGGCGATCGGTCGCTGGACGAGGCCTACGCGGCCTGGTCCGACGCCGCCGCCGCGGTGCTGGCGAAGGCCCGACGGGTCTCCGCCGACGAGCTGCCAGACACCGCAGAGGCGCTGCTGTCCACCGACACCCTCGACGGCCTCACCGTCCGGCCGCTCTACACGCGCTGTGACGAGACCGAGGAGCCGGGGCTGCCCGGCACCTTCCCATTCGTCCGAGGCGCCGACCCGGAACGCGACGTCACCATGGGCTGGCGCGTCACCGAGCGGTTCGGCGACGACGACGCCACCGCCGCCGACACCAATCAGGCGATCCTGTCCGCCCTGGACAACGGGGCCAGCGGACTCTGGCTGGCCATCGGTGCCGGCCTGGCCGCCGACGACCTCGCGACCGTCCTCAAGGGCGTCTATCTCGACCTTGTCCCGGTGACCCTGGACGCCGGCGCCGACGGCATCGCCGCCGCCCGCGCGCTCCTCGCCGTGCGCGCCAATGCGGACGCGGCTCCGCAGGCCGCGGCACCCACCGCCGCGACGCTGACGTCTTTCGGCTTCTCCCCGCTGACCGCTGCCTTCGCGGAGCGTCCGACTGTCGACGCCGCCGAAGCTACCGCGCTGGCGACCGACCTGCCGGCCGGGGTGCGGGCCTTCCGCGTCGACGGCACCCACTTCGCCTCCGCCGGCGCCGACAACGCCTCCGAACTCGGACTGGTCACCGCGGCCGCCGTTGCGCACCTGCGTGATCTCACCGCCGCCGGCCTGTCCGCATCGGATGCGTTGGGGCAGATCACGTTTGCCCTCGCCGCCGGCGACGACCAGTTCGGCTCCATCGCCAAGTTCCGGGCCCTGCGCAAGATCTGGGCGCGGGTAGCCGAAGTCGTCGGCGCGCCCGAGGCCGGTGCCGCGGTCACCCACGGTGTCACCGACCTCGCCATGACCAGCCAGCGTGACCCGTGGGTCAACATGCTGCGCACCACGATCGCCGCGTTCGGCGCCGGTGTCGGCGGTGCCGACCAGGTGACCGTGCTCGGTTTCGACGCCGCGCTGCCCGTCGATCGGCGCACCTCGAGTGCGACGTTCTCCCGGCGCATCGCCCGTAACACCCAGCTGCTGCTGCTCGAGGAGTCCAACATCGGTCGTGTCCTCGACCCGGCGGGGGGCTCCTGGTTCGTCGAGTCACTGACCGACGACCTCGCCGCCGCCGGCTGGGCGGTCTTCACCGAGATCGAGACGGCCGGCGGTTACCGCGCTGCGCTCGACGCCGGCTGGATCGCCGACCGGGTCGGTGCCGCACTGGCCCGCCGCGACGATTCGGTCGCTCATCGTCGTACCTCGGTCACCGGCGTCAACGAGTTCCCCAACCTCGATGAACGTCCGCTCGGGGCCGGCGTCGCCGACACCACCGACCTGCCGCTGGGTGGACCCAAGCTCGCTCGCGTCGGCCGCGCCTACGAAGAACTGCGCGACCGTTCGGATGCGGTCCTGGCCGCCGACGGTCGTCGTCCCAGTGTCCTGCTGTTGCCGCTGGGATCGGTTGCCGAACACAACGGGCGCACCACCTTCATTGCGAATCTGCTTGCTGCCGGCGGTATCTCGGCGGTCAACCCGGGTCCGCTCGCGGCTGACGGTATCGCCGCCGCGGTGAGCGAGGCGGATACCTCGATCGCAGTGCTCTGCGGCACCAAGGCGCGCTACGCCGAGGACGGCCCGGCCGCGCTCGCCGCGGCCCGCGCCGCCGGACTCGACCGCGTGCTGTTGGCCGGACCGGACAAGGAATGGCCCGCGGGGGACGACACCCCGGACGGCTCGCTGCGCGTCGGTATCGACGCGGTGAGCACCCTGACCGACCTTCTCGACCATCTGGCCCCGGCGGGAGTTTCGAAATGACCCAGACCGAACCCACCCAGACCGGCTCGATCCCGAGCTTCGCCGACGTCGAGCTGGATCTGACGACGCCCCGGGCGCCGTCGACCACCTCGGCCGACGCCACCGACGACAGCGTGTGGAACACGCCAGAACAGATCGACGTCCGGCCGATCTACACCCGTGCCGACCGCGACGCCGTCGCCGAGGGCGGCGAACATCCGTATCCGCTCGACTCCGTCCCGGGTGAGGCGCCGTTCATCCGCGGCCCGTACCCGACGATGTATGTCAACCAGCCGTGGACGATTCGGCAGTACGCCGGCTTCTCCACCGCCGCCGAGTCCAACGCCTTCTATCGCCGCAACCTCGCGGCCGGGCAGAAGGGTCTGTCGGTGGCCTTCGACCTGGCCACCCACCGCGGCTACGACTCCGATCACCCGCGCGTCGCCGGTGACGTCGGTATGGCCGGTGTGGCGATCGACTCCATCCTCGACATGCGTCAACTTTTCGACGGCATCGACCTGGGCAATGTGTCGGTGTCGATGACGATGAACGGTGCGGTGCTGCCGATCCTGGCGCTGTATGTGGTGGCCGCCGAGGAGCAGGGGGTGCCGCCGGAGAAGCTGGCCGGGACCATCCAGAACGACATCCTCAAAGAGTTCATGGTCCGCAACACCTACATCTATCCGCCGAAGCCGTCGATGCGGATCATCTCGAACATCTTCGAGTACACCAGCCAGAAGATGCCGAAGTTCAACTCGATCTCGATCTCCGGCTACCACATCCAAGAAGCCGGGGCGACAGCCGATCTCGAGCTCGCCTACACCCTCGCCGACGGCGTCGAGTACATCCGCGCCGGTCTCGAGGCGGGCCTGGACATCGACAAGTTCGCGCCCCGACTCTCGTTCTTCTGGGGCATCGGCATGAACTTCTTCATGGAGGTCGCCAAGCTCCGGGCAGCGCGTCTGCTATGGAGCGAACTGGTCGCGCAGTTCGACCCGAAAAACGCGAAATCGCTGTCGCTGCGCACACATTCGCAGACCTCGGGCTGGTCACTGACCGCGCAGGACGTCTTCAACAACGTGGCCCGCACCTGTGTGGAGGCGATGGCCGCGACCCAGGGGCACACCCAGTCGCTGCACACCAACGCCCTCGACGAGGCCATCGCGCTGCCCACCGACTTCTCCGCGCGCATCGCCCGCAACACCCAGCTGCTGCTGCAGCAGGAGTCGGGCACCACCCGGCCGATCGATCCCTGGGCCGGCTCCAACTACGTGGAATGGCTGACCTATCAGCTCGCCGAGAAGGCGCGCGGCCACATCGCCGAGGTCGAAGAGGCCGGCGGCATGACCCAGGCCATCAACGAGGGTCTGCCGAAGCTGCGCATCGAGGAGGCCGCCGCCCGCACCCAGGCGCGCATCGACTCCGGGCAACAGCCACTGATCGGCGTCAACAAGTACCAGGTGACCGACGACGAGGAGATCGAAGTCCTCAAGGTCGAGAACTCCAAGGTGCGTGCGGAGCAGCTCGAGAAGCTGGAACGGCTTCGCGCGCATCGTGATCCGGCCGCGGTGGAGAAGGCGCTGGCCGATCTCACCCGCGCCGCCGGCAGCGCCGAGGGCGGGATGGAGAACAACCTGATGGCGCTGGCCATCGAGGCCGCCCGGCATCAGGCCACCGTCGGAGAGATCTCCGACGCGCTGGAAAAGGTCTATGGTCGCCATCAAGCGGAGATCAAGACCATCAGCGGGGTGTACCGACATGAGGCGGGCGACGTGAGCAATGTCGACGCGGCGACGCAGATCGTCCGGCAGTTCGCCGAGGCCGAGGGACGACGTCCCCGTGTCCTCGTCGCCAAGATGGGACAGGACGGCCACGACCGCGGACAGAAGGTGATCGCCACCGCCTTCGCCGACCTCGGCTTCGACGTCGACGTGGGCCCGCTGTTCGCCACCCCGGAGGAGGTTGCCGCGCAGGCCGCGGACAACGACGTGCACGTCGTCGGCGTCTCCTCCCTCGCCGCGGGTCACCTCACTTTGGTGCCCGCGCTGCGCACGGCCCTCGAAGAGGTCGGCCGTCCCGACATCATGATCGTCGTCGGTGGTGTCATCCCACCGGGTGACTTCGACGAGCTCTACAACGCCGGCGCGGCCGCGATCTTCCCGCCCGGCACCGTGATCGCCGACTCGGCGGTCGAGCTGGTGGGCAAGCTCGCCGACAACCTGGGTCTGGAACTGGCCGGGGTTGCCGCCGAGTGATGGCCGAGCAGTCACGGTCCACCTCGGTGGCGCGTCGGCGCGTGGACGTCGACGCCCTCACCGAAGGCGTCCTGGGTGGGAGACGGGCAGATCTGGCGCGCGCCATCACCCTCGTCGAATCCACCCGTCCCGATCACCGGCAGGCGGCGCAGGAGCTGTTGCTGCGCCTGACGCCGAACGCGGGCAACTCCTTTCGCGTCGGCATCACCGGCGTGCCCGGGGTGGGAAAGTCGACCACCATCGAGGCGCTCGGCATGTACCTCATCGAGCAGGGCCACAAGGTCGCGGTGCTCGCGGTGGATCCGTCGTCGACGCGAACCGGCGGCTCCATCCTCGGTGACAAGACCCGCATGGGCCGATTGGCCAGCGCGCCAGAGGGTTACGTCCGGCCGTCACCCACCTCGGGCACACTGGGCGGGGTGGCGAAGGCGACCCGGGAGACCATCGTGCTCGTCGAGGCGGCCGGCTACGACGTGGTCCTCGTCGAGACGGTCGGCGTCGGCCAGTCCGAGGTGACCGTCGCCAACATGGTCGACACCTTCAGCTTCCTTACTCTGGCCCGCACCGGGGATTCGTTGCAGGGCATCAAGAAGGGCGTGCTGGAACTCGCCGACGTGATCGTCGTGAACAAGGCCGACGGCAAGCACCTCAACGAGGCGAAAGGCGCTGCGCGCGAACTGCGCAACGCGCTCGGCCTGCTGTATCCGCACGATGCGCTGTGGGTGCCGCCGGTGCTGACCATGAGTGCGTTGGAGAACACCGGCGTCGACGACTACTGGAATGCGGTGTGCCAGCACAAGAAGGTGCTCACCGACGCCGGGGAGTTCGACGCGCGGCGCACGCGCCAGCAGATTGACTGGACGTGGGCGATGGTGCAGGACACCGTGCTGTCACGGCTCGCCTCGAGTGCGCCGGTCAAGGCCATCCGCAGGGACGTCGAGGCGCAGGTGGCGTCGGGGGATCTCACGCCCGCCCTTGCGGCGCAACGGATTGTCGAGGCGTTCGACGAGCGTTAGGGGGTGATCGGTATCGGCACCGGAACCTCCGCCAGCTCGTCGAGCACCGCGATGTTGTGCGCGACGTCGCGGCTCTCCCGGGCTGCGATGGCGTCGACGGCCACATCGATCGCGAAGCCGGGCGGATCGAAGATCAGCGCCGACTGATGGGCCACCTGTAGGTCGCGAGCGAGAATGGCCGGCCCCCAGAGGAATCCAGGTGTCAGCGCGAGAACGGACGCGAATCTCCAGGCACTGTCGCGGAAGGCGACCACCGCCTCGTTGATGACGAAGATCTGATTCTGTTGCAGCACTGCGTAGATGTCGGCGAGTGCGGGGGAGAGGTCGTTGATCTCGGTGATGACGGCACTGACCTGTCCGGCGATCACCGCATTGATGCGGTCGTAGTCGCGACGCATCGCGGGCAGTCCACGACGGCCGGCTACCTTCACCGTGGCGATACCGAGGTCGAGGCCGATGTGACTGGTGATACCGGAGAGCATGTGCTGCACCAGGATCGGGTCGGTGTCGTCGGCGTGGTCGAAGGTGGTGCGCCAGGATCGCGTCGGCGTCGGAAACTGTCCGGGGTGGAAGCGGCCGTTGACCGCGTCCAGATAGCGCGCGGCGAAAACCACGTCGAGTCGTTCCATGCGGGGGCCGTCGTCGAAGACGTCGTCGGCGATGGCTGTCTGCACCGCAAGCGTGATGCGCTTGTAGAGCGCGGCGAAATAGCCGAGGCGACTCGGTCGCGACCCGGCCCACTCGATGATGCCGTCGAGTGCCGCCACCACGTCGTCGATCGTGGCGACGGGCGGGATCGGAGCGGGACCGGTCGAGGTCGGCATGGGTTCGAGTATCGGACGCACGCGGCCAATTGGCCACGGTGTGCGAGTGGAATTCAGCTCATGGACCGACGACGACGCCGCAGGCTTCCGATGGATCGTGTCGCCGGTGTTGGCCGTCTGTGATCCGCCTGTTACCTTACTTAGGATCACCTAAATCGTGGTGGTCCTCGTCGTCGGATTCCGGGGGACTCCACGGCGGGTTTGGGGAGTGTGGGTCAGAGAGGTTGGACGTTGCTGCGCCGTCTAACGATCATTGCGATGGCTTTCGTCATCTGCGTGGGGCTTGTCGATAATCACGGTTCGATCGGCGCGAGCGCGAACGCGGCGCCGTCGACCACGCAACCCAACACGACGTCGCCGTCGTCGAAGGAATGTGTCGGCTCGGACTTCGCCACGATGGGCAAGATCTACGACGCGATCTTCGATTCGGTGGTCGGCTATCTCCCGCCGAACATCCAGCGCGACAAGGCCAAGATCAAGGCCCAGACCCATCGGGACATGGACCGGCTGCGCATCTCCAACATGCTGGTCTCCAACCATCCGAAGCAGATGGGTGCCGCGCAGAACGACCCGATCATGAAGTACCGCGACCCGATCTCGCAGTACGTCGTGTCGCAGTTGCTGAACATCCGGCACGGCAAGCAGTTCCAGGCCATCCCGGTGGAGAACCTCACGCTTGCCCAGGCCGTGGAGACGGTGTGGCTGCTGATCCACGTCACGGTCATCATCCCGCTCACCGTCGCTCTGAGTGCGGTCCCCGGCATCGCTCAGATCTGGGGCCCGATCACGGTGAAGTTCCTCATCACTGCGCCCTTCTACATCGCCATGTACGGCGCGGGTTACCTCTACCGCAGCATCTCGAGCGCCCTGGTCAACTCCTGCCTGGTGTCGATGACCAAAGAGGAGAAGGACCGCGCCGGTAAGCCGGTGAAGGATCTGCGGTTCGCCGGCTCGGTGCCGCAATGGATCAACGAGATGGCCGGGCAGGTCGATCTCGCCGACCGTAAGGGATGCAAGCCGATCGGCGATGCGCCGATGTCGCGCATCATCGACCGCACCACCAACTACCTGCGTGACACCAATAAAGACCCGGCGACCAAGGCGGCCATCACCGGTATCTCCAAGGACGTGGAGAACCGGATGCGTAACACCTGGGTGCCGGTCAACCTGATCCCCGCCGACCCGGCCGATTACAACCAGATCGAGTCGCTCATCTCGTTGCTCGGCGGCTACCTGGCGCCCGACATCCCGATCGGTGACATCTCGATCGGCACCGCAGGCGCGCCGCTCGACATCATCATCGGCCTGATCCACAACATCAACACCGGCCAGAACATGGGCAAGATGGTGCGCCTGTGGGATCTGCCGGTCACCAAGACGATGACCGCGGCGTACTACACCATGTACTTCAGCATCTACGTGACGCAGGTGATCTACACGAATGCCCTCGTCATGACCATCCCGACCGTCGCGCCGTACTTGCCGCGTCCGTTCGGTCTGTTCTACGCGCCGCTGAACTTCGGGTGGAACGCCTATCACAACGTCTTGCGGGACATGTGCTTCTCCGAGGACAAGAAGGTGCAGGCAGCAGTCGCATGAGAATCGCAGGGTTGACGGCGATCTTCGCCGCAGTGGTCCTGGGCATTGTCGGGCTGGTGGCGGCGCCGCACGTCGACGCCGCGCCGCAACGCGCCGGACAGCTACTCAGCGCGACCGACATCACCGCTCGGCCCGACGCGAAAGTGGGCGGTGCCCAGCGGGTCTACTCGATCACCTATCTATCACCGAACAGCGCGGGTGCGCTGGTACCGGTCCGCGGAACGGTCATGATTCCCGCGAAGTCCAACCGTCC
Source organism: Gordonia sp. CPCC 205515 (assembly GCF_048537925.1). Lineage (NCBI taxonomy): Bacteria > Bacillati > Actinomycetota > Actinomycetes > Mycobacteriales > Gordoniaceae > Gordonia > Gordonia sp. CPCC 205515. The sequence goes on from NZ_JBCLVJ010000008.1 coordinate 185,078, forward strand.
GGGCGGCTGGCGGGTCTTGGGCTACGCGCACGGCACCGCCGGACTCGGCGACCAGTGCACGGTCACCGACCGGATGGGGCATCAGGGCCGATACGACGATTGGCTCGGTCCCTGGCTGCGCGACGGGTACGTCATCGCGGCGACCGAGTACGCCGGCATCGGCGGCCCGGGTGAGCACGCCTACCTCGACGGCGAGGTCGCCGGTAAGAACGTCATCGACATGGTCCGTGCCTCACGACAGTTGATCGCCCAGCAGGGGGGCCAGGTGTCGACCGGATACCTCACCTCCGGAGCCTCCCAGGGTGGTCACGCGTCCATCTGGGCCTCGCACCTGGCACCCTCGTACGCACCAGAACTCCGCAATGTCGGGTCCGTGGTCAACTCGCCCCCAGTGGGCATCGCCGACTACTTCCAGATGTTGGCCCCGGGCTTCCCGCCGGTCGCCGTGCCGGACTACGTCACCTATTTCTCGTACGTGCTGGCCGGACTGAAGGTGGCGCGACCCGACGTCGACGTCGACTCCTATCTCACTCCGTTGGGCCGCACCGTGATCGCCAACGCCAAGACGCTCTGCTACCCGAACCAGGGACGGGCGACCAAGGGCATGACTGTTGGTCAGCTCATCGCACGGCCACTCAACCAGGGTCCGCTGATCCCGGCGTTGCGCGAAGTCACGCGTGTGCCCACCACCGGATTCCGTGCCCCGCTGCTCGTCCAGCAGGGTGGAGTGGACGTGGTGGCATGGGCGCCGTTGACCGCGCAGTGGGTCGAGCAGACCCGCCGCGCCGGGGCCAACATCGACTTCCGTGAGTTCACCCAGGCCGGTCACGGACTGGGGGCCTGGTCCGAGACGAATGCTCTCACTTGGTCGGACACCTTGGGCTGGCCGCGGTCCTGACCGACTGCCGCAACTGACCCCCGGGGCTGGCGGGGTGACCCCCCCCCGCCGGGCGGGCCGCCCCGCGGGGCTGCCGGCCCCCACCCGCGCGGGCCGGGCCTTCAGCCCCGGTCTCGTTGTACCGGTATCGTCGTCGCACTATTAGGTTCTCAAAGAGCTTGCGCGGTCCCGACTTTCATCGGATGCGCGAGGAATGTGCTGCGCTGGACTATCTCTCTGTCAGGCCTTCCTCCTTGACCCGCACGCACCATATCTCCTGCCACCGACAATCTTGACCGGGCACGATGAGCCTTTCTGAGCCGTCCGAACTTGTCGGAGGTGCGCGCTATACTGGCGGATTTCGATGTATCCGACACGCGAAAAATGCTGGTGCACAGTCTGTTTGCGTGGATCAAAACTATTGACTCGAACGTGTGTGCGAGTAGAATTGGGGTATGCCCTCCACCACCGCTCCCACTCCCGTCGACCTGCTCGCTACCGCCCGGGACCTGACCGTCACCGGGATGACCCTATGCCTGGCCTTCGACACCACCCGCACGATCATCGACCTGTCCAACACCCTCGGACACCTGCTGTGCGTGTGCGCCGCCGAGATGGACCGCCTCGGGGTGGCCGCCCAGTCCGGCGGCAAGATCAAACCCTTGCTCATCGAGATGGGCTTGGCACCGGCGGTGGCCGACCGAGTCCTACGGATTGGGCGCGGACTGCCGGCCATGCAACTACTGCCCGGCTACGCCGAAGACGGAGTGTTCCCGATCGAGCACCTCGACGCTATCGTCGCCGGACTTGGGTCACATGGAGCGCCGTGCGCTCGATGGACTGTGCGACGAGGAGAAACGAGAGGTGGGATCGGCGTTGATCGCCCAAGCCGCCTCCGGCGCGACGCCCACCGAGATCACCGACAAAGCCCGCGCAATGGGCAACGAGTACGCCACCGAGACCGGTGGACTGCCGGCGGCCGAGGACCACACCCTCAACGAACTCACCCTCATCAAGGTCGACGGGCGGATCCGCATCCGCGGCGACCTCGACATCGTGACCGGGGAGAAACTGATGGCCGCCATCAGTTCACTGTCGAAGAAACGGCCCGAACCCGACGGCTCGGAGGACGCCCGCAGCACGGCGCGCCTCCAGAGCGACGCGCTCGACCAGATCGTGGATGCCGCCGCGGCCACTACCAGCCCGTTCCTGACGCGCCCGAACAATCACGTGAACGTGATGATGCCTGCCGCCGACCCCACGATGTCGTATCTGCAATCCAACGGGCCGGTCACCGCGGCCACCGCCGCCCTGCAACTGGAGGGAGGTCCGACGGACCTGGAGAATGGGTGCCTGCTGTGTCCGTCATGTCACGCCGACGTCCACCACCTGGGTTGGGACATCATCATGGGTGCTGACGGGCACCCCTGGTTGATCCCGCCGGCGTCGAGAGATCCACGCCGACAACCTATTACCGCCTACAACAGGCGCACCATGGTCCTCGACGACCGGAGTGCCGCATGAGGACTTCGACACGCCACTCCTTCGCAGGGGCCGCTCAGTCAGCGATGAGTAGAAGCCCACCAATGACGGGAGGTTTCGACACGCCCCTCGCCTGGCGGCTCGGGACGGCTCAACCAGCGGAGCGACTCAGCACATTTCGCGCACCCGACGACGATCGGGACCGCGCACGATCTTTGACAACTCCACAGTGTGAACAAGCAGGCAGGCACGCGGGCTGCCTGCCGGACCATGGGCGGTCCGGCAGGCAACCTACGCGGCCGTCAGAGTCGTGCGGCGATTGGGTTGAGCAGGTTGATCACATAGCCGACGGACGGTGCGCTCGGGACGCTGAACGCGGCGGCGTTGTCGTTGGTGATGTAGGCGACGGTGTCGTTCTTGACCGCCTTCAGATTCGACCAGCCGGGCACCTGTTCGATCGCACTGCGGTCGGTGAGCGTCCACGCGACGATCAGGTCGGAGTCGATCAGGTCGATGCGCTCCGGGGAGATGACGGTGCGGGTCGGGCCACCTTCTTTGTATTCGGCGGCCAGCTTCGGGTTCAGGGTGAAGCCGAGTTGGGCGAGCAGTCCTGCCGACGAATCATTCGTCGTGGTGACGGCACCGAAGCCGGAAGCTCCGCGGAACTGGGCAAAGGTGAAGGTCTTGCCCATGGCGTTGGGGTGTGCCTTCTGGAAGTCGGCGATCTGGGTATTGGTCTTGTCCACCAACGCCTGTGCCTCGTCCTGCTTGCCGAAGATCTTGCCGGTCGTGGTCGCGACGTCTTCCCACGTGTCGACCGTGGCGCCTTGTTTCATGACCGGGATGGTCGGCGCCAACTTCGAGAGTTGGTCGTAGTACTGCTGATCCGGGACGTAGCCGGCCAGGATGACGTCGGGGTTGAATCGGGCGATGTCATCGACCTTCGGGACCTCCGATGCCCCGACGACAACGACCTCCGAGTCGTGCTGCGGCGTCCATTCGAAGTGATTGTTGGGACCCGCGTAGCCCTGCTGGACGAACTCCGCGGTGATCGGAACATTCAGTGCCGCAAGGGTGTCGGTCCAGTCGCTGGACATCGTCACCACCCGGGTGGGGCGCTTCGGGATCGTCGTCTCACCATACTGGTGGCTGATCGTCACCGGGGCGTACTCGGCGTCGCTGCTCGACGACGCGTCGTCGTCGGGTGCCGAGCACCCCGCCACCAAGGCGACCATCAGGGCAAGCACCGCGGCCACAAAGGGTAGACCGATCCGGCGATTCTTTCGCACAGCATCTCCAATCATCGTCATGGTTCTCACATATCCAGGGTGGCGCCACCGTCGACGCGCATGTCGTGCAATGTCACGTGCCGAGCGGCGTCCGACGCGAGAAACAGCACCGATTCGGCGATATCCGCAGGATCCGCGATGCGGCCGAGCGGAATACCCAACCGAAACTGGTCCGGATCGCCGGCCAGGACGGCCGCCCGATCGTCGTCGGGTGAGGTCCACATGCCGCGCAGCATGTCGGTGTCGGTCGACCCCGGCGACACAACGTTGATCCGGACGCCTGCGGGTGCGACCGCGAGCCCGACGCTGCGGGCGTACGAGGTGGCGGCGGCCTTCGACGCGGCGTAGGCGGCCAGCGCGGTGCGGGGGATGGCCCCGGCATTGCTGGAGATCACCACGATCGATCCCCGTTTCCGTGCAGCCATCGCGGGGCCCGCGACGTCGAGCATGTTGCGGACGCCGCCGGCGTTGACGCACATGCAGAGGTCCCAGTCGTCGCTCAGCACGCCGGCCGCGTTGATCAGCAGATCGACGGGTCCGTGGGTCTCTTCGGTTGCGCGCCAGGCATTCACCACCGCGTCCCGATCGGCGACGTCGACGGTGCGGATGCCCGGGGCATCGGTCACATCCCAGGGATCGACGGCCGCTCCCGCACGGTGCAGGGCGTCGACGACCGCGCGTCCGATGCCTCCGGCCGCCCCGGTGACCACGGTGGTCCGGCCAGTGATGCCGGCGATCTCACTCACTGGTCAGCGGGCCACGGCGGAGGCGTGCACGTCGTCGGCCACGTCGATGCGGCCGGCCTCGAGGGCGGTGATCACGTCGGCCGTGGTCATGACGCGGCCGGCGCGCTTGCCGACGTAGGTGGCAGCCATCTCGTGCTCGTCGCGGCTGAAGTCGCTCATCGCGTCGACGACGAAGAAGGGCGCGACGTCGCTCATGAAGGCTTCGGTGGCACTGATCATGCAGCCCATGTGCGCGTACACGCCGACAACGATGAGCTGATCGCGGCCGTGGTGGCCGAGCAGCTGCCGCAAATCCGTGCGCTGAAAGCCGGAGTACCGCCACTTGGTGACGGTGATGTCACCGTCGCGCGGGGCGAGCGCGTCGACGACCTCTTCGTCGCGACCGCAATCAAGGCCCTTACCCCAGAAGTCGGCGAGGATGCCGCGTCGTGAGGGATGCTGGTCGCCGGGCTGCACGGTGTAGACGACCGGGATGTCGGCGGCTTCGCAGGCCTCGCGGATCCGCGCCATGTTCGGTAGGGCGGTGGCCATCGGTTGCGCGTCGACGTCGTAGGCGTCGATGAAGTACTTCTGCATGTCGTGGATGAGCAGCGCGGTGCGATGCGGGGACAGCGTCCAGTTGACGCGCTGAGGAAACGGGCCGGTCGGGATCTCGTACGGGGCGATAGCAGGTATGGCCATAGCGTTAGGGTAGCCTCACCTGCGTGAAGGTTGCACCATGGCCCCCGGAACTTGTCGATCACTACCGCTCCGCAGGGCTGTGGCAAGGGCAGACCTTTGACGACGTGCTGCGTGAGCGTGCCGCGGATCCCGAGGTCGCGGGACGCACCGCCGTCGTCGACATCGACCGCCGCCTGACCTACGCCGAGCTGCATGAGCGGGTCGACCGACTCGCCGCCGGCCTCGCGGCACTCGGCATCCGGCCCGACGATCGGGTGCTGCTGCAGATCCCGAATCGGGTCGCCTACGTCGAGACGGTGTTCGCGGTCTTCCGGGCGCGCGCGATCCCGGTGTTCGCCCTACCCGCGCACCGGGAGACCGAACTCGTCGGAATCGCGCAATCAGCGGGAGTGGTGGCGATCATCGCGCCGCGCACCGACGGCGGATTCGACTATCGCGCCTTGGCCGACACGGTTGCGGCACAGGTGGATTCGGTATCGCACATCATCGACTGCGATGACCTCGAGACGCTGTTCACGGAACCGGTCGACCACGGTCGCGCCGATCCGGGTGAGCTGGCGTTCCTGCAACTGTCCGGCGGCAGCACCGGCATCCCGAAGCTCATCCCGCGCACCCACGACGACTACCTGTACAGCGTGCGGCGCAGCAACGACGTGTGCGGCGTCAGCGCCGACACCGTCTTCATGGCGACTTTGCCGGTGTCGCATAACTTTCCGATGAGTTCACCGGGTATCCTGGGTACGCTCTACGCCGGCGGTGTGGTCGCTCTGACCGCCTCGCCGCAGCCGTCTGTGGCATGGGAACTCGTGCAGCGCGAACGCGTCACGATGACCGGCCTGGTTCCCCCGTTGGCCCGGTTGTGGACCGAAACCGCCGAACGCGGAACCGAGCACGACATCTCGTCGCTGGAGACGATCCAAGTCGGCGGCGCTCGCTGCCCCGACGAACTCGCCCGCCGCTTCGGCCCGGCACTCGGCGTCACGCTCCAACAGGTGTTCGGCATGGCCGAAGGACTGGTCTGCTACACACGCCTCGACGACCCGATCGACGCCGTCACCACGACGCAGGGCCGCCCGATGTCCGACGACGACCAGGTGCGCCTCGTCGACGAGGACGGCGAACCCGTCACCTCGGGTCCGGGTTTCCTGGAAACCCAGGGGCCGTACACCATTCGCAGCTACTGGCAGGACGCGAGTCCGTCGTCGTTCGCGCCCGACGGTTGGTACCGCACCGGTGACATCGTGGAACTGACGGCCGAGGGCAACTTCATCGTCCGCGGCCGCGGCGGCGATCGAGTCAACCGGGGCGGTGAGAAGGTGTCGGCCGAGCAGATCGAGGAGCAGCTCCTCACCCATCCGGCGGTGCGGGACGCGATCGTGGTGGGGGTGTCCGATGAGTATCTCGGCGAACGCACCTGTGCCTACGTGATTCCCGCCAATCCCGACGAACCGCCGAACGTCGCGACGATCCGCAAGTTCGTCCGTGAGGCGGGCTTGGCCGAGTGGAAGCTGCCCGACCTGGTCAAGGTCGTCGACGGATTCCCGGAGACCGGCGTCGGCAAGGTCAGCCGGAAGAAGCTGCGACAGCTACTCGCCGGCTGAGACCCGGCCCCGAGGTGACCCGGCCCGTTTAGGGCACCGGCGTCTCGGTGACCGGCTCCTTGCGCACGGCGCGCAGGGTGCCCAGCGTCAGCGCGGCGATCACCGCGAGCACACCCATCACGATGCCGTAGTAGACAACCGCGTCCGACGCTGCCCAGATGCTGCCGAATACACCGGCAACGAGCGCACCGATGGTCACGCCGCCGACCTCCTGGGCCATCCAGATGCCGTTGACCCGCCCGAGCAGCGGGCCGGGGGTGTGATGCTGGATCAGTGAGTAGCGCAACACTTCTCCGATGGCCTCGAACACGCCGATGACCACCAGCAGGCCCAACGCCAGCCACAGCCACGGGGTGAGGCCGAACAGGATCATCACCGCGAACACGGCGATGACGCTGCACATAAGCAGGCGACCGGGTCGTTGGACCGCGGCGAGCCAGCCGCTGGTGACGGCGCCGACCATGGCGCCGGTGGCGACTGCGGCGAACAGCAGACCCGTGGCGCGGGCGTCGCCGTCGAAACGTTCGGCCACCAGCGCGGGCAGCAGTGCGACCACACCGGCCGCGAACATCGTGAGAACGCCGATGATCATGACGCCCAGCACCACTCGTTGTTCGGCGATGAACCGCAGCACCGACACCTTTTTGGCAGGCGCGGCGTCGTCGCCGGATGGGGTTGGGGGAGCGGTCGGTTCGCCCAGCACGGGGGCGGTCGGTGGCATCGACGGCAGACCCAGCAGGATCAGCACGGTGATGGTCGCGAGGATCGCGGCGATTGTGTACGCCCACTCCACGCCGGCGGCCGCGATGATGAAGCCGGCGATACCCGGTGACACCGCCGACCCGATCCGCACGGTCAACGCACCCAGCGCACCGACGGCCACCAGCTGTTCGCGGGGGATGAGTGTGGGCACCGCGGCCATGAGTGCCGAGGTGGAGAGCGCACCGATGAGGCCGTCGACGCCGGCGAGCACATAGAGTGCCGGCACCGAGGGGCCGCCGAGGAGGCCGAACGCGTTGATCGCCAATCCGGCGAAAGCCAGTGCGGCGCCGGATCGTCCGACCAGGATGAGGCGTTTGCGGTCGAACCGGTCGGCCAGCGAGCCGCCGACCAACATACCGACGAAGGTGGTGATACCGGTGACCGCGCTGGCCACACCCACCTGCGCCGAGGACCCGGTGAGATCGAACATCTGCACCGGTACCGACACCAGCAGCAGGCCGATCCCGACGAGCGAGATCAGTCGGGCGACGAAGATCCGCCGGTAGGGGGCGCTCTCCCGCAGCGGGGTGATGTCGACGAGCACGGACCGTGCGGCGGTCATCGGGCGACTCCGTCGGCGAGGTCGCGTAACGCGGCGACCCAGCGCTGCGTGAGCGTGTCGATCCTCGAGGCGTCGATCACCCCGGGTTGGTAGGTCCAGGTGGCCTGCATTCGGGTTCCTTCCGGTCCGTCCAGGGTGGTCACGTCGACGATCAAACCGTAGCCGCCGGGCATGTCGTCGTCCGGCCCGATCTCGGCCGACTCGGGCGCCATGCCCCAATCGCCGAAGTCGAAGGACCGGTAGCGCCCCAGATAGTTGAATTCGATGGCCGCGCCGGGCAAGTCGACACCCTGCAGATACCGCAGGATGCCGTAACCGAGTCCGCCGTCGGGCAGCAGCGACCGTTGCGCGACCAACTCGCGAACCTCATCGGTCGGCGATCCGCCGCCGCCCACCCGCACCGGATGCACCGCGGTGAACCAGCCGACGGTGCCGGACAGGTCGGCACCCGGCACCACGTGCTCCTCGCGGCCGTGCCCCTCCAGATCGACGAGCGTCGGCACCCCGGCGGCGGAGCCGAAGGCACCGAGCAGCACATCGTCGACGCCGGCGCCCAGCGCACTGGGCACCGGACCCAGCAATGCTGCGGCGAGGTCGGGATCGATCTCCACCCGCTGCCGCACCACGTCGCCCTGCCGGTCGGTCGTCGGATCGAGTGGCCGGGTGAACAACTCGGCCGGGGTGGCATCGGTGCCGTCGACGACGTCGGTCCACACACCGAGCTCGCTGCGCCGGTCGAGCCCGGTGAGTTCGCGTGCCCAGGCAGCGAAGGAGGTGGGTGCCGGCGGCAGCGACACCGCAGGCGGTGCGGCGCCCTCGGTGAGTTGGGTGTAGATCGCCAGCAACTCGGGTACCAGCGCCCGCCAGGACACGCCGTCGACGACGAGGTGGTGCACCTGCAGCAGGAGTCGGCCCGGCTCCTCGCCGTGGTCGATCCAGATCGCGGTCATCATCACTCCGGCCCGCGGATTCAACCGGGCGCGTGCGCGGCGGGCGACCGACTCGACGTCGGCACTCTCGAGACCGTTCTCGCGCACCAGGATCGGCCCGGTGGCCGACTCGGGGACGTCGAAGCGCCACGGGCCGTCGTCGGTGATCAGGCGCGCCCGCAGCATGTGGTGGCGTTGGCCGAGCATGGTCAGCGCCCGTTGCAGCGCGCCCACGTCGATGCCGGCGGGCACGCGGAGCAGCGCCGACTGGTGGAAGCCGTCGATGCTCGCGATGTTGTCGGAGCGGCCGCTGTCGGTGGCCAGTTCCTCGAGCCACCGCACGATCGGTGTCGCGGGTACCGGGCCAGCGGTGATCTCCGGCAGGGCGGCGATCTGTGCGCCGGGATCGCCGATGGCCGTGGCGAGTTCACCAGCGGTGCGATGGGTCATCACGTCCCGCGGTGCCAGGGTGAAACCTTCCGACCGCAACCGTGCCACCAACTGCATCGCGACGATCGAGTCGCCGCCGAGTTCGGTGAAGTCGTCGTCGAGTCCCACCTGCTCGGCGGGCAACCCGACGACGTCGGCGATCGCCCGGCAAATGCTGCGCTGCGCATCAGTTTCCGGCGCACGGACCGCGGCATCGAGCACCGGTTCGGGCAGGGCGCGCCGGTTGATCTTGCCGTTGGCCAGCGTCGGGAACTCGTCGAGCACCACGACCTGGGCCGGGATCATGTAGTCCGGCAACGTGTCTCGCAGCCCGCTGCGGACGGCTGCCGAGTCGGGGGTGCCGACGACATAGCCGATCAGGCGGCCGGACCGGGCGACGGCCAGCGCGGCACGCACACCCGGCTGGGCGGTGAGGGCGGCTTCGACCTCCGCCAGTTCGACGCGGTGCCCACGGATCTTGACCTGATCGTCCCCGCGTCCGCGGTAGGCGAGCTGACCGTCGCGTGTCCAGCGGACAGTGTCGCCGGTGCGGTACATGCGGGCGCCGTCCGCGGTGAACGGGTCGGCGACAAAGCGTTCCGCGGTCAGCTCACCGCGCCCCAGATAGCCGCGCGCCAGACCGGCGCCGGACAGGTAGAGCTCGCCGTCGACACCATCGGGCACCGGACGCAACGACGCATCGAGCACGTAGGCGCGAGTGCCGTCGACGGGTCGGCCGATCACCGCGGTCTCGGTGTCGGCGGCACGCGCCACCAGCGCGTCGACCGTCGCCTCGGTGGGGCCGTACAGGTTGTAGGCGTCGGCATCGGGGAGCGTCCGATACTGCTGCCACTGCGCGTCGGCGACCGCTTCGCCGCCGAAACCGATGGCAGCCATGGTGGTTTCGGCGCCATCGAGCTGCTGTAAGTGCGACGGGGTCAGTTCCAGGAAGTCCCATCGCTCGCTGCGCAGCTGCGCCGCCAGCGCCTCGGCGTCGCGCTGGGTGTCGGCGTCGACGATGCTGACCTCGTGCCCGTCGAACAGCCACAACTGCGGCTGCCACGACGCGTCGAAGGCCAGCGACCAGGCGTGCCCGACACGGAGTCGTTCGCGGCCGGTGCGAGCCTTGGCCGGGTCGTGCAGCATCCGTCGGTGGCTGGCGAACAAGTTGGTCAGTCCGCGATGCGGGATCACCACGCCCTTGGGGGTACCGGTCGAACCGGAGGTGAAGATGACGTAAGCGGGATGCTCGGGCCGCACCTCGGCGGGGCGTCGAAGCGATTGTGGTGTTGCACTATTCGCAAGCACAGCGTGATTGAGCGAGTCGATGACCAGCTTCGGTCGCGCCACCGACACCATCGCGTCGACCCGCTCCGCGGGCGCATCCGGCTCGATGGGCAGATACGCGGCACCGGCGTAGAGCACACCGAGAATGGCCTCGAGCGCCACCACACTCCGCGGCAGTCGTACGACAACGACGTCCTCGGGTCCGATGCCCTGGGCGGCCAGCGACCCGGCGATGGTCGACACCCGCTGGGCGAGTTCGCCGAAGGTGCGGGTGCCGTCCGGACCGCGCAACGCCGGTGCCGACGGGTCGCGGGCGACGACGGCGTCGAACAGGTCCGGGATCGTCGTCGGAGCCGGGCCCGTTCGGAACAGGTCGCGGTGTTCGGTGGCCACCCGGATGTCGAGGTCGTGTAGCGACGAATCCGGCTGCGTCGCCATGAACTCCAGGATCGCGGTGAGGCGGGTGGCCATCGCCTCGACGGTCGCGCGGTCGAAGAGGTCGGTGCTGTACTCGATCACACCACCGACGCGCGGCGAGCCGGACGTCGAGTCCTCGGTGAAGTCGAAGGAGAGATCGAACTTGGCCGTCGTCGGCGCCGGGAGCGAAGCGAGCGGGCCGGATGAATCAGTCGCAGGAAGCGCAGCGCCACCGGTGTTTTCGACGTCGGGGAGTTGTCCGTCGGCGTAGACGACCATCGTCTGGAACAGCGGGTTCATCGCCGAGGACCGTCGCTCGGTAACGGCGTCGACGACCTGCTCGAACGGGATGTCGCGATTGTCGAAGGCGGACAGGTCGATTCCCCGGACCCGGCCGAGCAGGTCGGTGGGGGTGGGATCGCCGGACACGTCGGTGCGCAGCACCACGGTGTTCAGGAAGAAGCCGACCAGCCGATCGAGCCGGGCGTCGTTGCGGACAGTGACCGGACTGCCGAGCGGGATGTCGGTGCCGCCGCCGAGCCGCGAGAGCAGTACCGCGACGGCGGCCTGCACCACCATGAACATCGACGTACCGGTGGCATCGGCCAGGGCACGGAGGCCGGTGACCAGTTCCGGTGCCAGACCGAGGAAGACGCCGTCGCCACGACCCGACGGACGCGGCGGACGGGGACGGTCGTACGGCAGCGCGAGTTCCTCGGGTGACCCATCGAGGGTCGAGCGCCAGAAGTCGAGTTGCTGATCGCGACGCGGACCCGCGAGGAGTTCCCGTTGCCACGCCGCGAAATCGGCGTACTGCAACGGCAACTCGTCCCAGACGGGAGCACTTCCGCCCAGTCGGGCGCGGTACGCGACATCGAGATCAGCCCGCAGCGGTGCCGCCGACCATTCGTCGGTCGCGATGTGGTGGATGACCACCACTACGATGTCGGCGGTGGCGGTGACCCGGATCGGGATCTCGGCAGCCAGGTCGAACGCATACGTTCCGGCGGTGAACAAGTCGGCCGGGTCGGCGGCGAGCACCACCGGCACCTCGGGATCGGACTCCACCAGCGGAATCTGGTCGGGGTAGCGGGTCCGTAGCACCTCGTGACGCGCGACGACGTCGCCGATCGCGGCACGTAACGCAGGGTGATCGATCTGCTCGGTGCCCGTCGGGCCGCCCGGGCGCCACAGCATCGGCACGTTGTAGGTCGCCGTCGGTCCGGCGACTGCGTGCAGCGTCAGCATCCGCTCCTGCCCGAACGACAGCACGGGAGCGGTGTCGGTGCGGCGGCGCAGGTCGGTGACCGTTGCTGCGGCGGAGTCGAATTCGTCGGAGGTGAGGTGGTCGGCGAGTTGGGCCACCGTGGGGTTGTCGAACAGCACCCGCAGCCCCAGCTCGTAGCCGAGGGTGGCCCGGATGAGGTTGATCACCTTGATCGCCAACAACGAATGTCCGCCCAGGGCAAAGAAATTGCCGTGGATGTCGGTGACCTCGGCGTCGAGGGCGGCGCCGAAGATCTCGGCGAGATCGGACTCGAGTTCGGTGCGCGGTGCGGTACCGGTCGCGGAGCCGAGCGCCGGCATCGGCAGCGCCCGCCGATCCAGCTTGCCGGTGTGGTTGAGCGGGAACTCCGCCAGCACGGTGATCGGCGCCGGAATCATGTAGGCGGGCAACGTGGTCGACAACGCACGGGTGATGGCGTCGACGACCTCGGAATCCGCGGCGGCACCAGGTTGTGTCGGCACCACCCAGGCCAGAAGCCGATCGCCGTCGACCGCGACGGCCGCCCCGTCGATGTCGTCGAGCGATCGGATGGCGGCCTCGATCTCACCGATCTCCACCCGGTTGCCGCGGACCTTGACCTGGGAGTCGCTGCGGCCCAGGTATTCCAGCATGCCGTCGCGGCGGCGGACCAAGTCGCCCGTGCGGTAGACGCGGGCACCCGGGTGCTCGCCGGTCGGGTCGGCGACAAAGGAGGCGGCGGTGCGGCCCGGACGTCCGAGGTAGCCGCGGGCCAGCGCGGTTCCGCGGACGTAGAGCTCACCGATCATGCCGTCGCCGACGCGGCGCAGGGAACCGTCGAGCACCAACAGATCGGTGGCCGCGACCGGTCGGCCGATCGGCACGGTCCGGGTGGGTGTGTGCGGCGCCGCGGTGTGGTCGGTGACCACGACGGTGGTCTCGGTGGGTCCGTACGCGTTGATCAGCTGCAGCTGCGGGGATGCCGCGACGGCGGTGGTGGCGAGTTCCGCGGTGAGGGCCTCGCCGCCGGCGATGATGTGCCGCAACGTCGGAACCTGCGGCAAGTACTCGGAGAACAGCGCGAGCAGCGACGGCACGAACACCGCGGCATTGATCCCGTGGTCGGCGATGATCTGCGCCTGCCGCGCCGGATCCCGCTGGGCGCCCGGCTCGGTGACTAGAGCGGTGGCCCCGGAGATGAAGGGCAGCAACAACTCCCACACTGCGCCGTCGAAACCGACCGGCGTCTTGACCAGCATCACGTCGCCCGGACCGAAGGTCCCGGTCCCGGGCATCGTGGTACGACGCCACTCGATGACGTTGGCCGCCGCGGCATGAGAGACCACGACACCCTTGGGACGACCGGTCGAGCCGGAGGTATAAACCACGTACGCCGGGTTCTCCGGACGGATCCGTGGCGTCCGAACCGGACCATCGACGTTGGTGTCGGCCTCGACCGTCGAATCTTCGAGGACCAGCCGGGGCACTTCGGGCGCATACGGCGAGTCGGCGCGGTCGACGATGGTGGCGGCGACGGCACTGTCGGCGAGCATGAACTCGATGCGCTCGGCGGGTAGATCCACGTCGACCGGCAGGTAGGCGGCCCCGGCGCGCAGCACCGCGTGCAGCGCGACGAGCTGCCCGATGCTGCGGTCGGCGATGACGGCGACCACGTCCTCGGGACCGATGCCCAAGGCACTCAGGTGGCGGCTGAGCGCTTCGGTGGCTCGATCGAAGTCACGGTAGGTCAGTGAGTGCCCGGAGGTGTCGCGCAGCGCCACCTCGTCCGGATGAGCGGTCACCGCGCGTGCGACGAGATCGACGACGGTCATCGACTCGGCAGGTGACGCCGGTCCCGACTCGATAGACCGCAGCGCGGCGACGTTCGTTGCGTCGAGCAGGTCGATGGTGTCCACCCGCACCCGCGGGTCGGCGGCCACCGCGTCGAGCACGCGGGTCAACTGATCGAGCAAGGTGTGGGCGGTGGCGGCGTCGAACAGGTCGGTCGCGTACTCGAGGGCCACCGTCAGTTCGCCGGTCGCGGTCACGTCGACGACGGTGAACGACAGATCGAACTTGGCGGCCACCGCGGTCAATTGCTCGAACGTGGCCGGTGCACCGAGGAACTCGCCGGGTACCGAATCGAGCGGCAGATAGCCGACGCTCACCTGGAACAGCGGATTGCGTCCGGTGACGCGCGCCGGCGCCAGACGTTCGACGACCTGCTGGAAGTCGACGTCGGCGTTGTCGAAGGCGGCCAGATCGGTCAGCCGCACCCGTTCCAGGAGCTCATCGAACCGCGGCCGCCCGGACAGGTCGGTGCGCAGTACCTGGGTACCGACGAAGAAGCCGATCAGGTCCTCGAGGGCCGGGTCGTTGCGTCCGGAGATCGGGGTGCCCAGCGGGATGTCCTCGCCGGCGCCCGCCCGATGCAGCAGGGTCGCCACCGCGGCCTGTACCAGCATGAACATGCTGGCGCCGCCGCGGCGGGCGGCCTCGGCGAGCCGGGTGCGGGTGGCGGCGCCCAGGGTGATGGTCTCGGTCGCGGCCGGACCGGCCGGCCCGGGGCGACGCGCCCGATCCCGGGGCAGCGCCAGTTCATCCGGCAGGTCGTCGAGGGCCTCGGCCCAGAAATCGAGTTGTGCCGTACCGCGTTCGGCGATGCGTTCCCGCTGCCAGATGGCGTAGTCGGCGTACTGGACCGGCAGTGGCGCGAATTCCGGTGCGACACCCGCAGTTCGGGCCGCGTAGGCGATTGTCAGGTCGGTGAGCAGGGGCCGATCCGACCATTCGTCGGTGGCGATGTGATGCATGGCGAGGGTGAGCACCCCGGCGTCGCCGGCGCGGCCCGCGCCGCCGACCTCGTCCCACCGCACCCGAATCGGCGGTGCGGTCCGCAAATCGAACGGTCGGGTCAGGAACTCGCGGGAACGAGTGGTGATCTCGACGATCACCTGCTCAGCGTCAAGTCCCGCGGTATTGATCCGCCCGGTCTCCACCACATCGGGCACGTCAGCGGCATCGATGATCCGTTGCGCGGGTTCGCCGTCCACCTCGTCGATGAGGGTGCGCAGCGACTCGTGCCGCGCCAGAACGTCGCCGACCGCCGCGCGCAGCACGTCGACGTCGAGCGGGGCGTGCAACCGGACCACGTGTCCGTAGTGGTACGACACATCGGCCGGGTCGAGGGTGTGCAGAATCCACAGCCGTTCCTGCGCCGGCGACAGCGGAATCCGTTCCGGCCGTGGGCCGACCACGATGTCGGTGGTGGACCCGGTCAGGCGGGCGCGGGCGGCGATGTCCGCCGGAGTGCGGGCCTCGAAGAGATCACGGATGGCGAGTTCGGCACCGAGGTCACTGCGCAGGGCCGCAACGAGTTTCATCGCGGCCATCGAGTGCCCGCCGAGTTCGAAGAAGTCGTCGTCGATACCGACGGCGAGGTCACCGTCGGTATCAAGGCCGAGGACGTCGGCGAAGATGTCACACAGGCGGCGTTCGAGATCGGTGCGCGGCGCCCGCCGGGTACCGGTGCGTTGCGGCTCCGGCAGCGCCTTGACGTCGAGTTTGCCGTTGACGGTCATCGGGAAGTCATCGACCGTCGCGAACAGGGTCGGCACCATGTAGTCGGGCAGGGACACGCCGAGGCGTCGCCGAATGTCGGCGAAATCCGGTGTCGACGACGGATCGGCCGGGATGACGTAGGCAACAAGCCGTTTCACGTCCGGTGCGGCCGGATCGGCGGTCGCCACCACCGCCGACGACGCGATCTCCGGCAGGGCGGTGAGCGCGGCGTCGATCTCTGCGAGCTCCACCCGATACCCACGAACCTTCACCTGGTCGTCGGTGCGGCCGAGGAAGTCGAGGTTCCCGTCGGGCCGCACCTTCATCAGGTCGCCGGTGCGGTAGAGACGTCCGGCGGTGGAGAACGGGTCGGCGACAAAGCGTTCCGCGGTCAGATCCGGACGACCCAGATAGCCGCGCGCCAATCCGGCACCGCTGATGTAGAGCTCACCGGCCACCCCGTGCGGCACCGGCCGCAACCACGGGTCGAGCAGATGCGCGGTGGTGTTCCAAATCGGTGTACCCACCGACGACGTCGGCGATTCGTCGGTGCCGATGCCGAGAGTGTTGATGGTGTACTCGGTGGGCCCATACAGGTTGTACCCGAACGTTTCCGAGTTCTCCCGCAGCCGCGTCCATACCGGCTCGGAGACCGCCTCACCACCGAGCAGCACCAGCGGCGGCACGTGTGCGCCGTCGAGGAGACCGTCGGCCAACAACTGGGCGGCATAGGTGGGGGTGACGTTGATGACGTCGATGCGATGGGCGGCGCAATAGTCGACGAGCGCAGCCGAGTCACGCCGCAGATCCTCATCGCAGACATGAACCTCGTGGCCTTCGACGAGCCACAGTAGTTCCTCCCACGACATGTCGAACGCGAACGACACGGTGTGCGCGATCCGCAGTCGTCCCTCGATGCCGGCCGCGCGGGCGACCGCGATCGCCGGCTCGAACACCTTCTCGCGGTGGTTGAGCTGCATGTTGGTCAACCCGCGGTACGGCGTGACCACACCCTTGGGTTTGCCGGTGGAACCCGACGTATAGATGACATACGCCGGACTGTCCGGATTCACCTGCGGC
The DNA here is from genome assembly GCF_048537925.1 of Gordonia sp. CPCC 205515. Taxonomy (NCBI): domain Bacteria; kingdom Bacillati; phylum Actinomycetota; class Actinomycetes; order Mycobacteriales; family Gordoniaceae; genus Gordonia; species Gordonia sp. CPCC 205515. The sequence goes on from NZ_JBCLVJ010000008.1 coordinate 202,027, forward strand.
GCCGACCATTCGACGCGCACCGGGGTGGGCAGGTCCTCGATCTGCAACTGCGGCAGGTCAACCGGATCGAAGCGGTGCGCCACCGTGCCGTGCGTAAGGATCAGGACAGGTGCTGCGTCATCGATGATGCCGTGCAGCCGATCGTCGGGGTGATCGAGTTCGAGCGGCAGATAGGCACCGCCCGCCCGCAGGATCGCGAACAACGCGACGACGGTGTGCATCGTTCGGGGAACCGCGAGCGCGACAATCGATTCCGGTCCGACGCCGTGGTCGGCGAGGACGTGCCCGGCGCGGTCGACGGCCGCTTCGAGTTCGGCGTAGGTGAGGCGGTCGGCGCCGAACACCAGGGCGTCGGCGTCCGGGATGAGTGCGGCCCGCTCGGACAGTAGACCTGAGACGGTGGTCGCCGGCAACGGATGCGCCGGTCCGACGAGCGGCCGGTCGGCCGGCAGGGTGAGATCCAGTGCCGCAACGGGTGCCGACAGGTGGGTGCCGAGAGTCTCGAGGAGCCACCGGAATCGGGTGACGAACTCGTCGGCGGCCACGTCGTCGACGAGATCGTCGCGGTATTCGAGGCGGAACCGGATGTCGTGGCCCGGGGTCACGACGAGTGCCAGCGGATAGTGGGTGTGATCGAGGCTGCCCTCACCGGTGACGTCGTGCAGCGCAGACTGTTCGCGCTCTTCGTCCTCGGTGCGGAAGTTCTGCAGCACGTAGAGGACGTCGAAGAGCACCGGATGGCCGGTCTCCTGCTGTAGGTGGGCGAGACCGATGTGATCGTAGGCCATCACGTCGACGCGGTCGGATTGCATGCGCGCCAACAGGTCCGCGACGGTCTCGGCGGGCTGTAGCACGGTCCGCACCGGCACGGTGTTGAGGAACAGTCCGATGACGGTGTCGAGGCCGGGTACCTCCGTCGGGCGGCCGGCGACCGTCGACCCGTAGGCGATGTCGGTGCGCCCCAGCACCCGCGCCAAGGTGAGGGTCAGCGCCGTCGACAGGACGGTGTTCAGGGTGACGCCGGCGGCCCGCGCGTCGCCGCGCAACCGATCCGACAGCCCGGCACCGAGCTGCACCTCGATGCGCTTGGGCGCCCGCGGTGCGCCGCCGACCGCACGTGGTGCGATGAGGGACGGCTCGTCGTAGCCGGCGAGGTGACGCGCCCAGGTGTCGACCGCGGCCGCGTCGTCGGAGCGGGCAATCCAGGCCAGGTAGTCGCGCAGCGACGCCTCGCGCGGCGGCACCGGGGTGCCGTCCAGGTGAGCGAGCAACCGCGACACGAACAGTCCGCCGGACCAGCCGTCCCACAACAGGAAACGACGATTCACGATCAGGCGCGTGCGCTCGCCGGGCAGCGTGACCAGCGTCATCCGCCACAGCGGTGCCTCATCCAGCGCGAATCCGCGGGCGCGGTCGGCCACCAGGACGTCTTCGAGGGCGGTGTCGGCATCGGCGGAAGCCGAGAGGTCGACCCCAGACAGATCCACAGCGGTGATGTCGGGTTCGACCTCCTCGACGATCAACGCGAGCGGCCGGCCGTCGTGCTCGACGAACGCGGCCCGCAGTTCGGGGTTCTCCCGCAGCAGCATCCGGGCCGCATCCCGCAGCCGATCCGGCTCGATCAGATGCCCGAAGTCCAGCCAGAACTGCGCGGTGTAGATGTCGGCCTCGGCGTCGACCCGCGCCTGGTAATACAGGCCTTCCTGCAGCGGCGTCAGCGGCCACACGTCGGCGATCTCGCCGTGGGTGGCGGTGAAGTCTGCGAGCACATCGTCGTCGAGCACCACCAGTCGGCCGGCGATGTCCGCGGACACCGCGTCGGCGATCGCGGGCACCAGAGCGTCGGCGCCGGCGATGCGCGCAGGGTCGGCGGTCACCCGCAGGATCCACGCACCGGTGTCGTCGCGACGGACCGCGACACTCAGGGCGTGATCGGTGGGTAACCCGTAGTCGCCCACCAGGATCTGCGGGTCGACGATCTCGCCTGCGGTGGTCGCCGCGGTGAGGGCGGCGGTCACCTGCGGAGAGAGGAACCGCAGCACGTCGAAGGCCGGGCCGGCCGGCGTGGCGTACTCGAGGTTGCTCAGGTTCATGCGGGCGGGGCGCAGGGCCTGCAGCGGTCCGGCGGTGCGGGCGGCCCCGTCCGGACGGAGATCGCCGACGACGTCGAGGAGCAACGCCTGCGGTGCCCTGTCGCCGAGTACTCCTGCGATCGCGATTGTCACGGCTCGGGCGAGACGCTCCGGTGTGGCCGGAAGTGGTTGTGACCCATCGGCGAGGGGGACGACATGGTCGATCACCACGGTGTCGTCGGGCAGCGTCGCGGGTGCCTCCAGGGAAGCGCCGGGCGCGAGGATCTGCAACCACGTTGCGAGTGCCGACACGTTCCCTGCGGTCGCGGTCAGGTCGCCGGCGATGCGCTGCACCGAGTTCGGTACCGGATCGATCTCGACGTGCCGTCCGGCCGCGTCGTCGTCGAGGGCACACTGCAGGTCGGCGGCCAGCAGTTCCGCGGACACCGGGTCGACGAGCACCGGATCCACCCCGACCGTCAGGTCGCCGGTTTCCGGGGTGTAATCGACCGTGCCGGTGAACGCGGCGGTCTCGGCGGGTGCGGTGGTCACGGTCCACAGGATGGGCACCGGACGCGCCAACTCGGTGCGTAGTACGCCGTGGCGGGCGACGAGCGTGGCCAGGATTCGATCGATGGTCTCCCGACTGGTGCCGGCTGCCGCATGCGCCCGCAGCCTTCGCGCGGGCAGACTCGTCGGGTCGATGGCCGCGGTGCGCAACCGATGCAGCACGGGAGTCAGTGCCATCGGGCCGACGGACTCGTCGTCGGGGTCGGGTTCGGTGCCCGCGGCGAGGTGACTCAGCCGCAGATCGGTTCGCACGGACAGTGTTTCGAGGAACGTCGCGAACTCCTTCGCGATCGTCTGCACCTCGGCGGCCGCCTCCGGCACCGCGCGCAGCACCACCTCGGCGGGTTTGTCCTTGCGCCGCAGCTGGATCTGGATCTCCACGTCGGAGACCGGTCCCGACGCCAGCGCGTGCGCCGATGCCTGGTGGCCGCCGATCGTCTGGCGGGTGGTGTTGGACATGACGTTCACGCCGAGCCCGAACATCCGGTACGGCGTGCCGGGTTCCGCGGTGGCGGCCAGCGCACGGCCGAGATCCTCACCCCGGAACCGGCTGTGCGACAGCAGCCCGAACAGCGCACGATCCACCCGCTGGGCGAGATCGGTGATGGTGTCCCGATCGCCGGCGGCAACCCGCAACGGCAGCACCGAGGTGACCATGGACGGAATCGTGCGTGCCGCCCGGTCGAGACGCCCGGTGACCGGCAGCGCGAACACGAGATCGTCCCGCCCGGTGCGGATCCGGGCGAACGCGGCGACCGCGGCGATCATCAGGACCGCCGGACGTACCCCGGCCGCCGACGCCACCGCACGCAACGGGACCAGTTGGTCGACGGGAACCTCGAAGCGGGCGTGGAGTTCTCCGGTCCCCGGAGGTAGCTCGGCGTCGAGCAGCCGCACCGGTTCGGGACGGTCGGCCATCCGCTCAAGCCAATAGTCACGATCGGTGGTGAACTCGTCACCGCTGCGGTAACCGTCCTCGGCGGCCACCACGGTCGCCAGGTCCCACGCGGTGGTCGGATGCTTGCCGTCGTAGAGCTCCTGCACCCGCTGCACGAAGTGAATCAGTCCGACACCGTCGCACACCAGATGGTGGACCTTGATGTAGCCGAGAATGCGGTGATCGTCGGTGTGCAGCAGGGTGAACTCCGCCAGCGGACCGGTGTGAATGTCCATCGGCACGGCCATGTCGGCGCGCATCCAGTCGGCGGTGTCGGCCGCGGTGATCTCGCGGTCGCGCAACTGCCACCGGTCGGTGGGCAGGATGTGCTGCCGAAGTTCCCCGGCCTCGTCGACGAGGAACACCGCCCGCAGCGCCTCGGCGGAATCGAGGGCGGCCAGGAAGCACGCGCGTAGTCGCTCGGCGTCGAGGTCGGCGGGGAAATCGAGGTAGAGCCCCGTGTTGTAGAGCGTGGGGTCGGTGGCGACCTGCATGGCGAGGAAGATGTCGCGCTGCCCGGCCAGGGCGGGCAGGGTGCGCAGAGACGTTGAGGTCACGGCCGAACTCCGATCTGTGCCGGCAGCGACGTCACCGCGTCGTGCCACGCGACGGCGAGCCGTCGCACGGTGTCCTCGTCGAGCGAGTCGGGAAGGTAGGCGAAGCTGGCCGAGAGCACCGGACCGGACGCCTCGTCGCGGCAGACGATGTCGATCTCCAGCGGATACCCGCACCCGAGATCCGGGTCGGGGGTGGCATGCAGCGCGGCCGACTCGGCGGCCGGCTGCCACGGTGCTCCGCCCCCAACGGTGAAGCGCCCCAGGTAGTTCAGCAGCACCGACGGCGATCCGAGGCCCGCCAGCGCCGCCGACAACTGCGGATTGAGATAGCGCAACATGCCGAAACCGGCGCCGGCCGAGGGCATCTCGTTCCATCCGCGTTCGGCAGCGTCGATGGCGGTCACGAGATCGGGACTCGGCGTGAGCCGCAGCGGTGCAACCGTGGTGAACCAACCGACGGTATGCGAGAGGTCGAGCGTGGCGCCGAGGCCCGCGAGATCGGTATCGCGGCCGTGGCGTTCGGTGTCGACGACGAGATCGGCGGTGCCGAGAGCACTGGTGGCGGCCGAGCGCAACGCGCCCAGGAAGATCGACGTCACGCCCACGTCGAGGTGGGCCGGGATCTCGGTCAGGAGCGCACGGGTGATCTCGGTGTCCAGGGTCACGACGTGATGCTGCTGATCTCCCACCCGTCCGCCACGCACGGGCACACCTGGTACGAGTTCGCCACCGGGGGCGAGGGTCTCGGCCCAATGCTGCGCTTCACCGAGCAGTGCGGGATCGCCGGCACGGGCGGTGACGGCGTCGGCGAACTCCGGCAGAGACGTGATCTCCGGGAGCGCGGCGACGGCGGTGCCGGCCACCAATGCGTCATCGGCGGCGGCGAGGTCGTCGAGGATGATGCGTCGCGACACCCCGTCGACGGCGAGGTGATGGATCACCAGGATCAGCCGGCCGGTCTCACCGGGGGCCGGCTCCAGGTAGGTGGCTGCCAGCATGCGGCCCGCGGTGGGTGCGAGTCGACCTGCGGCGCGGTCGGATTCGACAGTGATTGTCTCGAAAGTGGTGCCGTGCGCGTCGATGGCCACCGTCTCGAGGATATCGTCGGCGGCGACTGCGCCGACCGGCTCGGCCTCGATTGTCCAGACCGTCCCGGCGACCACCGTCAGCCTGCTGCGCAGGGCTGCATGCGAATCCAGCACCGACTGCAGTGCCCGGCCCAGTCGGTCGTGGTCGAGTCCGGCGGGGGTGTCGACGACGAGCGACTGGTTGAACCGATCGATGGCGCCACCGAACTCGCGCAGTCGATGCACGACCGGCAGCAACGCGATCGGAGTGCGCCCGGCGGTGGTCTCGGCGGCCGGGACCTCGCCGGTAGGGGTCTCCACACCGTCGATCCACTCGGCGACGGTCGCCAATCCGGCGACCGTGCGATGCGTGAATACGTCGCGCGGGGTGATGCGCAGGCCGCGGCGGCGAGCCCGGTTGACCATCGTGGTCGACACAATACTGTCCCCGCCGATCGCGAAGAAGTCGTCCTCGGCGGCGAGTTCGGGGACACCGTCGGCATCGCGGGGAAGGCCGAGACTGTCGGCGAAGATGTCGGCGAGCGCGATCTCCAGCTCCCCGGACGGTCGTCGTCCGGCACCTGCCCGCAACTCTGGGTCAGGCAGCGCCGCGGTGTCGGTCTTTCCGTTGACGGTCAACGGGATTCGGTCGACGGCCACGACAGCGGCAGGCACCATGTGCTCGGGCAGACGAGCGGTCAGAGCCACCCGGATCGCATCGGTGTCGACGGCGGCATCGGTGTCGCCGACGATGTAGGCGAGGATGCGGGGCGTGCCGTCGGGTCCCGGTCGGGTGATCACCGCGACGTCCCGCACTCCATCGAGTGAGGCTGCCGCCGAACGGATCTCACCGAGTTCGATGCGGAAGCCCCGGATCTTGACCTGCGCGTCGGCGCGCCCATCGTACAGCAGCCGGCCGGCGACCCGGCGGAACAGATCGCCGGTGCGGTACAGCAACGTTCCATTGCCCCGCGGGTCGGCGACGAAGCGCGACGCGGTCAGACCCCGCCGATGCAGATAGCCGGCCGCCACCTGCGGACCCGCCAGGTACAGTTCGCCGGTCACGCCATCGGGCACGGGGCGGAGGTACTGATCAAGCAGGGCTCCGCCGAAGCCGGGCAGCAGTGCACCGATGTCGGAACCGGTAGCGCCGGCGATGTCGTCGGCGGTGAGCGCGAGATGGCTGGCGTGCACGGTGATCTCGGTGATCCCGTACATGTTGACCAGCGTGATGTCGGGGTGGCGGGCGGTGAACCCCTGCAGGCGGCCGAGGTCGAGTGCCTCGCCGCCGAAGATTACATATCGCAGCGACGACAGGTCGAGATTCTCGGCCGGGGTGTCAACGGAGTCGAGCGCGAAGAACGCCGACGGCGTCTGGTTCAGCACCGTGACACCCTCGGCAGCAACGAGAGCGGCGAACTCCGCGGGTGAACGCGTGACCTCCCGATCGGGGACGACGAGGGCGGCGCCGGTGGACAGCGGCCCCCACAGTTCCCACACCGAGAAGTCGAAGGCATACGAGTGGAACAGCGTCCACACATCGTCGGGCCGGAAGTCGAAGAGTCCCGCGGTGTGCTCGAGCAACGCGACGACGTTGGCGTGCGAGACCACCACACCCTTCGGGCGCCCGGTGGATCCCGAGGTGAAGATCACGTACGCAGGATCGGTGGACAGCGCTTCGGAATAGGCTGTAGCAACAAATTCGGGTGTCGCGAAAGCAGCGTCCAGGTAGTCGGGGTCGATGATGACCCGCGGCGCGACATCGCCGAGGATGTCGTCGATGCGCGACTGCGGATAGTGCGGGTCGATCGGCACGTAGGCGGCGCCGGCGCGGAGCACGGCGAGAACCGCGGTCACCTGATCGGACGAGCGGGGCAGCGCGAGCGCGACGAAGTCCCCGCGGCCAACCCCATCACTCTGCAGCCGAGCCGCGAGGTGCGCACTGCGCGTGTCGATCTCGCGGTACGACAGGCGTGTTGCGCCCCAGGTCACGGCGGTGCGATCGGGGTGGGCGGCGACGGTGTCGGCGAACACGTCGACCAGGGTGCGCGACCCGCCCCGTAGTTCTGGTGCCGCCGGGGCCGTGTCGTCGGCAAACCGCAGGTCCGCCAGTCGCGTGCCGGGTGTGCGAGAGAGACTGTGCAGCACCGCGATCACCCGATCGGCGAGCGCCTCGGCGGTGGCGGCGTCGAATAATTCGGTGGCGTACTCCAGGCGCAATCGGACACCGCCCCGATCCTCGAGTTCGGCGAACTCGAAGGTGAGATCGAACTTCGCGGTGGTGGTCAGCGGGAACACCGGCGTGGCCCGCAGACCCTCGAACGCGGGTGCCACGATCGGATCGCGATACTGCACCATCGTCTGGAACAGCGGATGCCGACCCAGCGATCGTTCCGGAGCAAGCGCGGTGACGACGGCATCGAACGGCACATCGGCATGCTCATAGGCGGTCAGATCCGCCCGCCGCACCTGCGCCAGAACGTCATCGAGCGTGGGATTCGCCGATAGGTCGGTCCGCAACGCAAGGGTGTTGACGAACATGCCGATCAGCGTGTCCGCGGCAGCGGCGCCACGTCCGGCGATCGGGGTGCCCACGACGATGTCGTTCCCGGCGCCGGAGGCCGACAAGGCCACGGCCACCGCGGTATGCACCACCATGAACATCGATGCGCCGGCCGCCCGGGCGTGGTCACCGAGCGTGCCGAGCAATTCTGCGTCGAGGACCCGATCGACCTGGGCGCCACGATGATCGCGGTCGGTGCCGCGGGGCCGGTCATAGGGTAGAGCGAGCTCGTCCGGGGCGTTGGCCAGCACGTCGCGCCAGTGTGCGAGCTGACGGGCCGCGAGGGAGGTGGTGTCCGCGGCGTCGCCGAGGCGGGCGAGCTGCCACACGGTGTGATCGGCGAACTGGATCGGCGGGGCGGTCACCTCGACGCCGTTGTAGCCGGCGGCGAGCTCGTCGAACAGTCGGCCGGCCGACCATTCGTCGGCGGCGATGTGGTGCACCGTGATCAGCAGAACCGCAAGCTCCGGTCCGGACCGGATCAGATCGGCCCGAATCGGGGAGTCACTGGTGAGGTCGAATGGCCGCGCGACGAGGTCGGCGATCAGATGATCGGCCGCCGGGGTGTCGTGCTCGGCGATCGGGACGGTTGTGACGCCAGGTGCGTCGATGACCTGTGCCCCGTCGACGATGCGGGTGCGCAATGCCTCGTGCCGGGCGACGACGCCCTGCAACGAGCGTTCCAGCCGATCGTGATCGACAGTCCCACCGACCAATTCGACGGCGAATGGCACCGTGTAGGCCGAGTCGTCGATGCCGCTCTGGAACCAGAGCCGTCGCTGCGCGGGGGAGAGCGGAATCGGGTCCGGCCGCACGTCGAGCGCCGTCGGCTCATCCGCAGCGGTCTCGGCGGCGTGGGTGCCGGCGGCATCGAGCAGTGCGGCGAGATCGCCGAGCGTGGGCCGATCGAAGATCTGCGCCACGCTCAGCGTGCTGCCGGTGGCAACCCGCAGTCGGGTGAGAACCCGTGTTGCGGAGAGCGAATGGCCGCCGAGATCGACGAAGTTGTCGTCCAGGCCGGGTTCGTCGATGCCGAGGACCTCGGCGACCGCGGTCACCACGGTCCGCTCGACATCGGTGGTCGCGCGCCGGTGCGGGACGGAAACCCGATGCGGGGCAGGCAGTGACCGTCGGTCGAGTTTCCCGCCGGGGGTGCGCGGGATCGATGTCAACCGGGTCCAGGTCGACGGAAGCATGTAGCCGGGTAGCGACGCGGCCAGTCGGGCGGCGATGTCGGCGGGCGCCGACGTCCCGACGACGTACGCGTCGAGCCGTTGTGTCCCATCGTTATCCGCGCCGGCGATCACCGCGGCCTCGTCGACCCCGTCGACGGCGAGTACGGCGGATTCGACCTCACCGAGCTCCACCCGGTTGCCGCGGATCTTGACCTGGGTATCGCTGCGCCCGAGCAACCGGAACCGGCCGTCGGCGGCATAGACTGCGCGGTCGCCGGTTCGGTACATGCGGTCACCGGCGGCTCCGGCGTTCGGTGGCGCTGCGACGAAACGACTTGCGGTCTGGGCTGATTGGCTGCGATAGCCGCGTCCCACCTGCACTCCGGTCACATACACTTCACCGGGTACACCGGCCGGAACCGGCCGCAGATGGCGGTCAAGAATGATCATGCCGGTGCCAGGCACGGCGGTCCCGACATGCACGTCATCGGCGATCACCCCCATGCTGACGTCGCCGGCCACCTCCGACGACCCGTACGAGTTGATCACCTCGGCAGCACTGCGGCGCAACAACTCTGCGGTCGGCTCGGGCAGCGGCTCGCCGGAGACGATCCACCGCTCGAGACGCAGGGCGGGGACGGCGTCGACCATGGCATGTGCCAGCGACGGGACGGCGGTGACCTGGTCGGCGGCAGTGTCGAGCGCCAGGCCGGCGAGCGCGGCGGCGTCACGGGCGGTGACGTCGTCGGCGAGAACGACGGTCGCGCCTGCAGTCAGAGCACCGAGGATCTCCGTGCTGCCGTCGATGAATGCGATCGAACTCTTCGCCAGAACCGTCGAACCGGTCCAGCGGCTTGCGGCCCAGGCGATCCGGTTCGCGAGTGCAGCCGCGGTGCCGACGACACCCTTGGGCCGACCGGTGGAGCCGGACGTGTAGATCAGGTACGCCGCGGCCGCGGGATGCGGCGTGACGGGCGCGGGAGTGGCGGTGTCGGCGGTGATGTCGCTGCGCAGCGCGGCCATCGCAGCGGGATCGAGTATCAGGTCGGGTCGTGCATCGGCCCGCATGAAGGCAATCCGATCGGCCGGGTAGCCCGGGTCGATCGGCAGGTAGGCGGCGCCGGTCCGCAGCACCGCGAGCAAGGCTGCGACCAGCTCGATACGGCGAGGCAATTCGAGTGCCACCACCGATTCGGGGCCGATCCCGCGACGCGTCAGTGCGGCGGCGAGTTGTCCGGCGAGCGTGTCGAGTTCCCGGTAGCCGATCCGCTGGTCGCCGCAGACGACGGCGGTGCGGCGCCGACTGCGTGCCGCGGTATCCGAAAACTGTTGTGCCACCCCGACATACGGCAGCGCGGGCGCGGCGACATCAGCAACGGCGGCAGTGGCGTCAGCACCGGTGTTGTCGGTGCGCGGCAGCCGGCCGATCGGGGTGTCGGGATGCGTGACCAGCGTGGTGAGCGCGACGAGCGCTTGGTCGAGCAGGGCGGCGTCGGCCCCGCGATGCTCCAGCAGCACCCGGATCTCCGGCTCATCCTCCACGAGAAGTGTTGCCGGATAGGTATTCTCATCCTCGATATGCGGGCGCACGTCGCCGCGCGGGAAGCTCTCGAAGACGACCAGCGAGTTGAACAGCTCGCCGATGCCCATCGCGGACACGATGTCGGCGAGCCCCGTGTGATGGTGCTCGAGCAGGGCCAGCTGTTCGCGCTGGAGACGCGCGAGGGTGTCGCGGACCGAGTCCGCGGGATCGATCCGCACTCGCACGGGAATGGTGTTGACCAGCATGCCCACCATCTCGTCGACACCGGCGACGGCGGGATTGCGGCCGGAGACGACCGCGCCGAAGACGACGTCGTCGGTGTCATTGTGCGCGGCGAGCACCTGCGCCCACGCCAGTTGGAAGACGGTGTTCAGGGTTGCCCCGGCCGACCGCGCCACCTCGCGCAGACGCGCCGAGTCGTCGGCGGACAACGTGTGGCTGATGACCGTGGACCCGTCGGCGGGCCCGATCACGGGCACCGTGGTGGGGCTCTCGAATCCGGCGAGAGCAGATGTCCAGGCGGCGATTCCGGTATCGCGCGCGCCGAGCCAGCGCAAGAAGTCGCTGATCGGACGGACCGGCGGGTGTTCGGTGCCGCGGTAACTGCGGACGATCTCGTCGAGCAACAGATGCAGGGACCATCCGTCCACGGCCACGTGATGGGCGACGACGAGCAGCGTGCCCGACGTCGGCGCGATAACGAACCGGACCGGCGGGGCGCTCGTCAGACTGATCCCGGTGACCCGCTCGGCCTGCCTCATTGCCTCGAGGTCCATGTCGCCGTCGACTATCCGTAGCGGGACGTCGACGGTGGTATGCACCCGTGCCACCGGTTGCCCGGTGCGCCGCCGCGTGTACGAGGTGCGGAGCGCCGCATGGCGATCGAGGACGACCGCGATCGAGGCGCGCAGCCGGGCCGGATCGACGGGACCGACGAGGGCGGTGAGGTCGAGGTCGGCGAGGATCAGATACGGGTCGGTCACTCCGTCCGGCCGAGGCCGGGTGGAGTGATAGACGATCGCCTCCTGCAGTGGCGTCAGCGGCAGCACATCGGCGAGTTGCTGCGTGGTGGTCGGCGCGGAAGTCGTTGTCACAGCAAGTTTCCGTCCATCAGTTCGTCCATCTCATCGGCTGCGAGACCGGCGGTGGTCAGGCCGGTCGACTCCGCTGCCGCGGGCGTGGGACTGCCGGCGTCGGCGGTCACGGCGGTGGCGACCGCGGCGAGCCGGGCGACGGTCGGATGATCGAAGACCTGCAGTGGTGTGACCGCCCAGCCGGCCGCCGCTGCCGCGGCCACCACCCGCACCGCGGTGATGCTGTCGCCGCCCAGGACGAAGAAATCGTCGTCGGCACCCACCGTCGGCACGCCGAGGACGTCGGCGAAGCCGCGCGCCAACGCCTGCTCGGCCGGCGTGGCCGGAGCGCGGGAATGCCCGGCGAGAGCGGCGAAATCCGGACGCGGCAGCGCTTTTCGATCGATCTTTCCGTTCGGTGTGAGCGGGAGTTCGTCGATGGCGACGACCGTTGCGGGCACCATGTAGTCGGGGAGGAGACCACCGACGTGTCCGCGTAGTGCGGCCGCGTCGATCTCCTGCCCGGCCGCTCCGATGACGTACCCGACCAGCCGGCCGTCCACCGTGGATGCGACCGCACGGTCCACCGAATCATGCTCGGCCAGCGCCGTTTCCACATCGCCGAGTTCGATCCGGAAACCACGAACCTTGACCTGGTGGTCGGTGCGGCCCAGGCAGGTCAGAGTGCCGTCGGCCGCGATCCGGGCCAGGTCACCGGTGCGGTACATGCGTGCGCCGTCGGCGCCGTACGGATCGGCGAGGAAGCGGGTCGCGGTCAGATCCGCACGCCCGCGGTAACCCCGCGCGAGCCCGTCGCCGGTCAGATAGAGTTCGCCGACCTGCCCCACCGGTAGCGGCGCCAGGCGTGAATCGAGCACGCGCACACCGGTGTTGTCGATCGGGATGCCGATGTGGATCGGCTCGCCTGCGTGCACCGGAGCGGTCGTCGACCAGATCGTCGTCTCGGTGGGCCCGTACATGTTGCGCACCGACCGGGCGGCCCGCGCCAGGCGGGTGCCCAATTCGGGTGGCAGTTGCTCACCGCCGACCAGCACATCGAGTTGTGCCAGCGCGGCCGCATGTCCGGCGTCGAGCACGGCCGACCACAACGACGGCGTGGCCTGCATGACCCGCACCCGATGCCGGTCGATCAGCGCGGACAGCCGCGCCGGGTCGTGGACGTCGTCGGGCGTCGCCAGCACCACGGTCATCCCGGCGGCGAGCGGCACCAATGTCTCCAGGATGGCGATGTCGAACGAGATGGTAGTCACCGCGAGCAGGGATTCGCCGGTGCGATAACCGATCTCGCGGATCATCGACTCGGTGAAGTTGGTGAGCGCACGATGGCCGATCACCACACCTTTGGGCACGCCGGTGGAGCCGGAGGTGTAGATGACGTATGCGGGGGAGTCCGGTGACGGCACCGACCGGACGGGTCCTAACGACCGGATTGGCCGCGCGGGCCGCAGCCGGCGTACCGACGGGCCGTCGATGTCGGGCTCGATGACGGCGATCGGGTCGGCATCGGCGAGCGTCGCGGCGATCCGATCGGCGGGGAATCCCGGATCCAGTGGCAGGAAGGCGGCGCCGCTGCGCAGCACCGCGAGCAGTGCCACGATGAGGTCGATGCCGCGCGGCATGGCGACGGCAACGATGTCCTCGGCGTCGCAGGTACCGAGTTGGTCCGACAATTCGGTTGCACGCCGGTGTAATTCGGCATAGGTAAGGGCGTCGTCACCGCAGATGACCGCGGTCGCGGCGGCAGGTGCGGCTGTGATGCGCTCGTGGATCGGCGTCGGATCGGTGGCCACCCAGGTGCCGCGGTCGGCCGTGTGGATGCCGGCGACCAACTCGGTGGTGGACGCATGAGCGATGGCGCCGAACGGAATCGACGGTTCGGTGAGTGCCGTGCCGAGAAACATCGTGAGGTCCGTGGCGATGTCGTCCAGTCGCGTGGCGTCATAGAGATAGGCGTCGGCATCGAGCAGGAGTTCGAGGTCGCCGTTGTCGAGCCCGAGGGCGGTGACCGACAGGTCGACCACGGGTCCGCGGGCCAGTGATTCGACGTGGGCGGTCAGGTCTCCGAACGGCACGCTCGCACCGAACGGTTTGATGTTGATGGTCGGTCCGGTCGCGCCGTCCACCCCCCGCCGACGCAGGTCGCGGACGATGTCCTCACCGCGATAACGACCGTGCGGCGCGATGGCGCGCATCTGCTCGGTGACGCTGGCTCCGAGCTGATCGGTGGTGTGGTGTGGCGCCACCGGCACCCGCAGTGGGACCACATTCACGGTGGTGCACGGGACATTTGCCGCTGGTGAACCCAGCCGGTTCATCAGGGGGAAACCGAGCACCACGTCGTCGGTCCCGGAGCTCGCCGAGCAGAACGCGGCGAGCGCGGCCACCAGTTGATGCGGCCGGCGCGTCACACCACCCAGCCCGTCGAGGGTGGTGCGGACGGTGTGCACCGATCGGGCGATGCGATGGTCGCGGGGGCGGTCGGCCAGGGTGAGCGGGCCGTCGACGCCGGCGAGGTAGTCCGACCAGAACTGCGCGGCGTGCGGGGGTGCGGCGTCGAAGTCGTCGGCCAGCGTGGTGACCGACCGCAGTCCGCGGTCGTCGTCGGGGTCGGCGTAGAGCTGCCCGATCCGGCGATCTAGCAATCCGAGACCGTAGGCATCGAGCACGATGTGATGTGCGATGACCAGCAACGAGATTCGTCCACCGGCGCGGAGCACGGTGGCCGCGGCGCACGGGTCGACCGCGGGATCGATGACCACGTCGACCGCGGTGCGGGCATGGGCGTCGATCGCGCGGGGATCGTCACCGAGGTCCAGGAATGTGGCGATCATCGGGTCGCCGGCCTCGACGAACACGTCGCCGCGGTCGCCGGCACGGAACCGTGATCGCAAGCCGTCGGCTTCGTCGAGCGCGGCTTGTACGGCACGGAGCAGGCGATCGGGGTCCGGACCGCTTTCGGGAGTGCTGCCGGTGAAGTCGAGGAGCTGCCCGACGGTGAAGACCGGCGACGGTGTGGAGATGGATTGCGCGAACCAGAGACCTTGCTGCGCAGAGGACGCGCGCTTCACGCTCGCGCATCCGCGGATGCGTGAACTCGTCCACCACGGGGCACGGTCCTGACAGTCGACACAGAAGCTTAGCCTACCCATCCTCGAAACACCCGACGTCACTGCATCACGAACGACGGGCGCCGACCCCCGGACTTGGGAGTATCGGCACAACAAAGGTTAGGCTATCCGATGTATCAAACGCGATTCCAACGAGCGAGACGATCCACGCCGTCGGATTCACTGGAGGAGAGTCTATGGGAACCAGCGCCAGCACGCTGACACGCGATCGCATCATCGGCGACATCGCCGAGATCCTGCAGGTCGATTCGTCGGAGATCGCCGACGACACCAACGTCCTCGATTTCGGTCTGGACTCGGTCCGCCTGATGTCGTTGATCGAGCGCTGGCGGGCCGCCGGTGCCGAGAAGGCAGACCTGGTGGCACTGGCCTCCGACCCGGTCGTCGGTGCCTGGGTCCGTGAGCTCACCGAGGAGGCGTCGGCATGAGCAACGCGACCCCCACCACCGAAACCGTCGACGTCGTGGTCATCGGCGGTGGCCCGGGCGGTTCGACGACCGCGACCATGCTCGCCAAGTCCGGGCACCGGGTGATCCAGCTGGAGAAGGAGACCTTCCCCCGTTACCAGATCGGGGAGTCGTTGCTGCCCTCGACAATTCACGGTGTCTGCAAGCTCCTCGGAGTCGACGAGAAGATCAAGGACGCCGGTTTCATGCGTAAGCGGGGCGGCAGCTTCCGCTGGGGCAAGAATCCGGTGCCGTGGAACTTCCTGTTCGCCATCTCGCCCGAGTTCGCCGGTGAGGGCTCCTACGCGTACCAGGTCGAGCGGATGAAGTTCGACCAGATCCTGCTCGAGAACTCTGCCGATTGCGGCGTCGACGTCCGACAGAACTGTCGCGTCAACGGAGCCGAACGCGACGAGAACGGCCGGGTCACCGGCGTGACCTACGTCGACGCCGACCGGGTCGAGCACCGCATCACCGCGCGCTACGTCGTCGACGCCTCCGGCAACACCACCCGGATGTCGAAATATGCAGGTGGAGAACGCATCTACTCCGACTTCTTCCAGAACATCGCCGTCTTCGGCTACTTCGAGAACGGCAAACGGCTGCCCGCTCCGGACAGTGGCAACATCCTCTGCGCAGCATTCGACGAGGGCTGGATGTGGTACATCCCGCTGTCGGACACGCTCACCAGCGTCGGCGCGGTGCTCTCCCGCGACAAGATCGACGACGTCATCAACGCGCAGGAAGAGACGCTGCACCGCTACATCAAGCGCTGCGCGATCGTCGACGACATGCTCGCCGACGCCACCCGGGTCACCGAGGGCACCTACGGCGAGATCCGCCTGCGCAAGGATTACTCCTACGCCAACACCACGTTCTGGGGCAACGGCATGGTCCTCGTCGGGGACGCCGCCTGCTTCATCGACCCGGTGTTCTCCACCGGCGTTCACCTGGCCACCTACTCCGGGGTGCTCGCCGCGCGGTCGATCAACAGCGTGCTGAGCGGGACCATGACCGAGGAGCGGGCATTCGACGAGTTCGAGGGCCGCTACCGCCGCGAGTACGCAGTGTTCTACGAGTTCCTGTCGGCCTTCTACGACATGGAGCAGACCGAGGACTCCTACTTCTGGAAGGCCCGCAGCGTCACCAACTTCGACCGCGAGGACATGGCCGCTTTCGTGTCCCTGGTCGCCGGCGGCTACTCCGGGGAGAGCGCACTGACCGACCCGGACGCGATCATCGAGAAGTTCACCGCGTCGACCAAGGCGCTGACCGAGGCGACCAACAAGACCGGCGGCATGGACACCGACTCCGGTCAGCGGATGGGCCACATGTTCAGTGCCCCCGTCGTCCGTGACGTGATGGAGGAGATGAACGCCTTCCAGGCCCGCGGCGCCACCGGCGCGGCGACCGTCGAGGCGCCGCTACTCCACGGTGGCCTCGTGCCCACCGACGACGGCCTGGCCTGGGCCGAACCGGCCGTGGTCGACGCCTGACGTAGATCACCCGAGGTAGGCCCGATGTTGACGCAACTCGCCGTATTGCTGGCCGTGGCCTTGCTGTTGGGCTTGCTCGCCCGACGGCTGGGCCTACCGGCAATGGTCGGCGAGTTGCTGGCCGGCGTGGTCCTCGGGCCGTCGATCCTCGGCTGGGTGTTCCCCGGTCTCCACCATCGGCTCTTCGGTGCCGGCGGCCCCAACGAGATGGTGAACTCCATTGCGCAGCTGGGGATTCTGTTGCTCGTTGGGCTCGCGGCCGCCGAACTCGACGCGCGTGTGCTGCGTCGTCGCGCCCGAGTGATCGCCTCGGTCAGTGTGTGGTCGTTCGCCATCCCGCTCGCCTTCGGGATCGGTGTGGGGCTGTTGGTGCCCGAACGATTCCACGGCGACGGGTCGACGTGTGCCGAGTTCGTCATCCTGCTCGGCACCGCGATGTCGGTCAGTGCGATCCCGGTGATCGCCAAGATCCTCACCGACCTCGACCTGCTGCGCAAGGACTTCGGTCAGGTGATCCTGGCGTCGTGCACCGTGATCGACATCGGGGCCTGGATCCTGCTGGCGGTCGTCTCCGCGATGGCCACCGTCGGCCTGCGCGGATGGCAACTGCCGCTGACCCTCGTCTCGCTCGCCCTCGTCGTGCTCGTGACGTTCGTGTTGCGCCCGACGGTCGGCCGGGCCATGGACCGGCTCGAGGCGTCCGCCGTGCCCGGCGCGGTGACCGCACCCACGGTGTTGCTGATCATCGGCTGCGGCGCGCTGACCAGTGCGCTGCACCTGGAGGCGGCGCTGGGTGCGTTCCTGGCCGGGGTGCTCATCGGCAAGCGAACACCGGAGTCGTTGGCGCCCTTGCAGATCGTTACCTCCGCGGTGTTCGCGCCGGTGTTCCTGGCCACCGCCGGGCTGCACCTCGATCTCACCCAGCTGGCCCACCTCGACACCGCACTCGTCGCGCTGGCAGTGCTGGCCGTCGCCGTCGTCGGCAAGCTCGCCGGCACGTATGCGGGTGCACGGCTGGCCGGCATCGGCCACTGGGAGTCGCTGGCGCTGGGCTCGGGACTCAACGCGCGCGGACTGGTGGAGATCATCCTCGCCACCATCGGTCTGCAGCTTGGAGTGTTCACCCCGACGGTGTACATGATCATCGTGCTGGTCGCTTTGGTGACATCGATCATGGCGCCGCCGTGTCTCGGATTCGCCCTGCGCAGGTCCGGCATGGACCGTGGGGGAGCGCGCAACGGACTCATCGACGACCTCGACCGGGCCGAGTCGTCACCCACCCAGACGTTAGGTTAGGATTACCATGCCCGCGAGCGGGTGTTTGCACCAGTGACGATTTCGACAGGAGTGCGTGTGCGTCAGTCACCGCTGGTCGACGTGGTGGGTGTCGGATTCGGACCATCGAACCTGGCCCTGGCCATCGCGATCGAAGAGCACAATCAGGCCGTTGACGGAACAGATGCGGTCACCGCGCATTTCTTCGAGAAGAAGCCGGAGTTCAGTTGGCATCCGGACATGCTGCTGCCCGGCGCGACGATGCAGGTGTCGTTTCTCAAGGACCTCGCGACGCAGCGAAACCCGCAGAGCGCGTACAGCTTTCTGAATTATCTTGCGGATCGCGGACGGCTGACCGACTTCATCAACCGGCAGGACTTCTTCCCGCTGCGCGACGAGTTCCAGGATTATCTTTCCTGGGCGGCGCGCCGGGTGGCGGTGCCGGTCGACTATGCGAGCACCATCGAGAGCGTCCGCTGGGTGGACGATCACTTCGAGGTGACCTCGCCGCAGGGCACCATCGCCGCGCGCAACGTCGTCCTCGGCGGTGGTCTGCGTGCGAAGCTCCCGGTCGGCGTGACGCCGGGTCGTCGGGTGTTCCACAACCATCAGATGCTGGCCAAGTTCGAGGCTCTCGGTCCGGCCACCCACAACCGGTTCGTGGTGGTCGGCGCCGGGCAGAGCGCGGCCGAGGTCGTCGGATACCTGCACGACCGCAACAACACTGAAGTGCACGCGGTGTTCGCCAAGTACGGCTACACACCCGCCGACGACAGCCCTTACGCCAACCGGGTGTTCGACCCGCACGTGGTCGACGAGTTCTTCGGTGCCGAGCCCGTGTGGCGCGATCGCCTGATGAACTACCACCGCAGCACCAACTACTCGGCGGTTGATCCCGAACTGATCCACGAGTTGTACCGACGGGAATACGCTGAGCGGGTCAGCGGACAGCGTCGGCTGTTCGTACACGGCGCCTCCGAGGTCATCAGCATCGACGAACATCGCGACGGCGTCACCGTGCGGGTTGCACACCGACTGTCCGGCACCGAGAGCGTCTTCGATTGCGACGCGGTGATTTTCGCCACCGGCTTCGAGCCGACGTCGGTCGCCGACATGCTCGGAGATCTTGCCGAGCAGTGCCGGACCGATCGGCACGGGCGACCCGTTCTCGACCGGCAGTACCGGCTGCAGACCGCACCTGCGGTCACCGGCCGAATCTTCGTGCAGGGCAACACCGAACACACGCACGGCCTGACGTCGACGCTGCTGTCGAACGTGGCGATCCGCTCCGGCGAGATCGTCCAGGCGATCGTCGACGAGTCGGCGGCCAACCTCGACGGCGGATCGCATCCCGGTATCCGTCACAACGGCGCCGCCGCACCGCGCCATCTGGATCGACGAGCCGAAGGGTCATTGATGACGCAACCGGATCTCACGCCGCACGCCAGCGAACTCCGACTGATGATGTACGACCTGGTGCCGCGCACCGTCGAGGTTGTCGCGGTCAAGGATCTCTCGCCGGAATTGCGGCGCGTCACCTTCGAGATCTCGTCACCGCAAGACTTCTGGTACGTCGACATGGCGCCCGACGATCACGTCAAGCTGTTCTTCGCCGACCCGGAGACCGGTGAGATCACCATGCCCGGCGTCGGGCCGGATGGCATGAAATTGCCTGCCGAGGGCCATTTCCCGATCTACCGCGACTACACGGTGCGCGGCTACGACCGCGAACTCGGGCGCCTTGACATCGAGTTCGTCCTGCACGAGCACGGCGTCGCCGGCGCCTGGGCGGGGGCCGCCGCGGCCGGCGACCGACTCGGGATGCTCGGTCCGCGGGGCTCGCACAACTATCCCCCCCGCTACGACACCTACGTCCTCGGCGCCGACGAGACCGCCGTCCCGGCCCTCGCCCGTTGGATGGGGGACCTGCCCGCCGACAAGCGTGTGATCGCGTTCGTCGAGGTGGCGGGACCCGAGTCCGAGGTCGAGCTGCCGGAACGCGACGGAGCCGAGGTGCACTTCGTGCACCGCAACGGCGCCGATCCCGGCAACAGCCCGCTCATCGACCAGGCGTTGCGTTCGGCCGACCTGCCCGACGACAACTTCTACGTCTGGGTCGCCGGAGAAGCCAACTCGCTCAAGCCGATCCGCCGGTACCTGCGCCGCGAGCTGGGTCTGCCGAAGGAGCGGGTCAAGGTGGACGGTTACTGGCGGTCCGGCACCGTCAACCTCGATCACCACAGCCTGGAAGAGGACTGACCTCCTGCGCGTTTGCTCAGTGAGAGGGGACCACCTTCGCCAGGGTTTCGCCGAGCAGTGAAACACGGCCCGGCACATGGCCGTTGGCGGGTGCGTTGACGGTGAAGCCGTCGAGGCCGGCGACCTTCAGCGCCTCGTAGGCGCCGGCGACCTCGTCCGGGTCGCCGACGATGGTGGTGCCGCGACGGGGCTCGGCGGCCGGATTGCGTTGGAAATACGCGTCGAGTTCGGCGACGGCTTCGTCGTGGGTGGGGGCGATGCAGGCCGAGGTCTGCAGGGTCACCGTGATGTCGGCGGGGTCGCGGCCGTAGGTTTCGCAGTGTGCGGCGAGCGCATCGAGCTTGCGGCCGATCTCGCCGGGTCCACAGATGATGTTGGATTCGTCGGCGTACTGGGCAACCATTCGGAGCGTCTTCTTCTCGCCGCCGCCACCGATCATCACCGGGATCTTCGACAGCGGCGCAGGCACATTCAGTGCTTCGTGCACGGTGTACCACTTGCCGTCGAGGGTCGGCTTCTCGCTGCGCAACATGCCGAGGATGATCTGCAGGGCCTCCTCGAGCTTCTGGAAGCGATCGGTGAAGGTGCCGAATTCGTAACCGAGAGACTGATGTTCGAACTCGTACCAACCGGCACCGATGCCGAGTTGCGCGCGTCCGCCGGAGACGAGGTC
Source organism: Gordonia sp. CPCC 205515 (assembly GCF_048537925.1). Taxonomy (NCBI): domain Bacteria; kingdom Bacillati; phylum Actinomycetota; class Actinomycetes; order Mycobacteriales; family Gordoniaceae; genus Gordonia; species Gordonia sp. CPCC 205515. The sequence continues at coordinate 222,882 of NZ_JBCLVJ010000008.1, forward strand.
GAGCGCAGTCACGGTCTTGGCGAGCAGCGTCGGATTGCGGTAGGTGTTGCCGGTGACCAGCGACGACAGCCGTACCCGCTTGGTGTGCTGCGCGAGTGCGGACAACAACGTGTAGCACTCGATCATCTCCTGGTCGGGAGTGCCGAGCAGCGGTAGTTGGTAGAAGTGGTCCATCACCAGAACGGTGTCGAAGCCGGAGGCCTCGGCCTCCACCGCCTGGGCAACGATGGTCGGGTACAGCTGATCGGCGGAGACGCCGGGGTAGGTGAAGTTGGGGATCTGGTAGCCGAGTCGAGTCACCTCCTCGACGCTACGCCTGACCGGACGCGGACGTGGCAGTTGTTCGGGCGAGATCGGCGATGCGCTCGAGCAGTTCGTCGAACACCGCGTCGACGTCGGTGGCGGTGGCGATGCGCGCGTTGGGCTCGCCGGTCATGGCGCGCTCGTCGGCGACGGTCATGCCGCGGGTGAGGGTGCCGACGAGTTCTACGTCGACCCGCGCCGGGATGGTGGTGACGATGTCGGGTGCGAGGGCCACCAGGGCGGCGAACGGATCATGCAGGTGCGCAATGTATCCCTCGTCGTGCGCCTGATGGAACTCCAGATAGAACCGGAGCGCGTCCACGACGTGCCGGATCACGACGTTGTCGGCGACCGACCGCAGGCCGGGTTCATCGGCGGGGTCCGGGCATTCCAACGGTGTACTGCCGGCCGCTGCGGCGAGCCGGACCAAGTGGTCGGGGGTCAGCGCGATCTGTTCGGTCAGGTCGAGTGGGCAGACGATCGGCGGTGCGGCACCGTCGCGACCGAAGGCGCCGAACACCTCGGCGGCGGCTTCGGGGTCGACGGCGATGTTCCACTCCGTCGTCGGCGTGGTGTTGCCGTGCGCCCGAAACGCTCCGCCCATGATGACCAGACGAGCGAGTCGGGTGGGCAGCGCCGGGTCGCGACGAATGGCGGTGGCCAACGAGGTGAGCGGCCCGGTCACCAGGCCGATGAGCGCGCCCGGGTGTTTCCGCGTGGCGTCGATCCAGGCGTCGGCGGCGTCGACGTGACTCGCCGGTGTGGTCGGCAGTGGGAGTTCGGCGTAGCCGACGCCGAGCGGTCCGTGTGTCTCCTCGGTGGTGCGCATCTGCGCCACCAGTGGTTGGGCTGCGCCGATGTGCACCGGGATGTCGGTCCGTCCGCACACCTCGAGCCAGGACAGGTTGTTGGTCGCCACGACGTCGACGGGGACGTTGCCGCCGGTCGAGGCGATGCCGACCAGGTCGATGTCGGTGCGCGCCAAGAGGTAGAGGAGCGCGAGTGAGTCGTCGATTCCGGTGTCGCAGTCGAAGAAGAGGCGGGTCACCGCACCATTATGGTCGGTGCCGCCGCGGTCAGACGCAGCGGAAGTTCCGGGTGCTCCAATATGGGGCGTTGATCGTGTCGGGAGTCCGGAGTGCGTACGTCAGGGTTCGGATGTAGGTGGCGCTGTTTTCGACGTCCCCGCTCTTGGTGGCGTGGTAGACGACGACGCATCCTGCGCCCTGACCGGGTGTGACCGCCTTCTGGTAGGCCGTCACCGCACCCGGATTGATGGCTCCGAGGATGCCCAGCCGATAGGCATCCCGGGTCTGGGATTTGGACAGCAACGTCCCCGTCCAGCCCCAACCGTTCACCGTCGTGCCGTTCTGGAGCAGCGGAAACGTCGCCGACCGCGGCGCCGCATCGGCCTGCCCGATACCGATCACCGCCCCGCCGACGACCGTGAGCGCAGCCACCGCAGCCACCGATGCGTTCGTCCACTTGGTCATGAGCAGCATCGTAAATATGTTTCGGTGTGGTAAACGCGGAGTTCGCCCGATCGTGATGCCTTTGTGAAGTGAGACTGGCCGTTCCTACTTTTCGGCCACGATCTGAATGAGATTGCCGCACGTATCGTCGAACACCGCGACCATCACGGCGCCGACGTCGGTGGGTCCCATGGTGAACACGACGCCGTTTGCGGTCAGACGGGCATATTCGGCCTCGACGTCGTCGACGGCGAACTGGGCGAGCGGTATGCCGTCGGCCTTGAGTGCGTCGCGGTAGGGCGCGACGGCTGGATGTCCGGCGGGTTCGAGCAGCAGTTCCGGACCGTCGGGCGCGTCGGGGGAGACCACGGTCAGCCACGACGCCTCGCCCAACGGGATGTCATGGTGCACCCGAAAGCCGAGTGTGTCGGTGTAGAAGGCGCGGGCGGCGTTCTGGTCGTCGACGAAGACGCTGGTGAGATTGATTCTCATGGGTCGTTCCTCTCGCTGATGGGCCACCGTCGCGCGATCTCGGCGAGGGGACCCGGGGTGAAGTAGTGATATTTCGCACGTCCGCGGCGTTCGGTGACGATCAACCCGGCCGATTCGAGGACGCCGAGATGCTGGGAGATCGCCTGCCGCGTCAGGTTGCGGCCGTGCTGCATGGTGAGTCGTGAGCAGATCTCGAACAGCGTCTGACCGTCGTGAGCGGCGAGTTCGTCGAGAATGATGCGCCTCGTCTCGTCGTCGAGGGCGTGGAACACGTCTACCACGAACCCACTATAGGCAAGCTGACACTTGCCTATCAAGTGGTTTGACGCTGTGTGGATCATCCGTACGGTCGTAGGACATGACCGCTCAACAGCTTGCCTTCGAATGGACGGACACAAACCGCGAGTGGCTGATCGAGAACCCGATCCGGATCGTCGCCTATGTGGTGGCCGCGTTGGTGATTCGCTATCTCGCGCACCGAGTGATCAACCGGGCCACCCGCCGCCCGTCGGGTGATCGCAAGCCGCCTGCGCTGGTGCGCCACCTGCGGGATCGGTCGGGTGTCGTGCGGAATCCCGCGATTGCCGAACGTCGCGCCCAACGCGCCCAGACCATCGGGTCGGTCATGAAGTCGACGGTGTCGATCGTGCTGCTCGTCTGGGTGGTGCTGTCGATCCTGAGCGTGCTCGGTGTCAACATCGCACCGTTCCTGGCCTCGGCCGGCATCGTCGGCCTGGCGATCGGCTTCGGCGCGCAGAACCTGGTGCGGGACTTCGTGTCCGGTGTGTTCATGCTGCTCGAGGACCAGTACGGCGTCGGCGACGTCGTCGATCTCGGCGAGGTGTCGGGCACCGTCGAGTCGGTCGGACTGCGCATCACCACCGTGCGCGACATCGACGGCACCCTCTGGTACGTGCGTAACGGCGAGATCCTGCGCGTCGGCAATATGAGCCAGGAGTATGCGGTCGCACGCATCGAACTGCCGGTGTCGCTCACCGCCGATCTGGATCGCGCGCAAGAGGTGGCGCTGCAGGCCGCCCACGACGCGGTGGCCGATGACGCGCTGGCTGCGGATGTCCTGGGCGAGCCCGAGATGCTCGGTGTCCAGGACGTCACCGCGGACCGGGTGGTGTTGCGGATGACCGTCAAGACCAAGCCGAACGCCCAGTGGGCCACGGCCCGGCAGCTTCGGCACTCGATCCTGCGGGCCTACGAGAAGAACGGCATCGAACTGCCGTATCCGGCGGCGCGGTTGGCGGGAGCGCTGGCCGACAGCGAATGATCAGCTGGGCGCGAGCCACCAGGCCGCGTAGGGCGACACCCAGTAGCTGTTATCGCCGCCGACGCAACCGATCTGTGCGGACTCGGCGAACCAATCGGGTCGCAAGATCCGCTCCTCGTCCAACACCCGCAATCCAGCACGCACTGCGCCACCGAGAGCAGGTCGTCGTTACTCGTGGCGTAGACGCGGAGACCTTCGAGCAGATCCGGTCCCCAGCGGCGTGAGCCGAACTTGTCGGTGGGGTGTTCTAGAGTGGTGTCACCGGATCGAACAAGAATGAACGACGCGAGCTGAGGCCTTGTGGGCCTTGGTCTTTCAGACAACACGATGTGGGCAGATCGATCCTCCCTGTCCTGTTCGTGTGTTTGGAAGGTCGTTGGTCGTGGATCCGTTGTCGGCGTGGTGGAGGGTGGCTTCGCCCTGGCCGGACCTGCCACCCTTCTACACCGGTCAGGTCCACGCCTCCGATATCGCCGACGCCGGGATCAATGATTTGGTCGGTGGACTGATCTCCAGCGTGCGTGGCCAGTCGTATCTGGCGTGGCATGAGTATCAGATCGCTGCGGAACTGCATGCGCGTTTGGTCGGCGACTCTGACCGTGCCGACGACCTCTTGTTGAAGGATGGGTTCGCTGATTGCGCCGCCCGGGTTTCGTTGTCGTTGTGTGTGGGCCAGGGGAGGCCGAGAAACTGCTGCACCGCGCCCTGGCGCTGCGCGATCGCCTCCCTCAGGTGGCCGAGCGGTTGAAGATCGGGCGGATCACTGCCGAGGCGGTGCGGAAGATCGTCGCGCGTACCGATCTGGTCGACGGCCAACCGTGTGCCCCGGACGTCGACGCCGACATCGTCGCCGAACTCGACCTCCACGACGGGGCATGGTCGATGCACCGGCTGCAGACGATGTGCGATCGCATCGTGTTCCGGCATGATCCGGACGCGGTGCGTGAAGCGCGGCGTCGGGCGAAGGATGCGCGTCGGTTCTGGACGCGGCCCACCGCCGATGGGATGGCCCAAGTATCGGCGACGATGACCGCCGAGAACGCGCTCATCGCCAAAGCCGCCGTCAACGCACTGGCCACCGCGACGTGTGAGCAGGATCCGCGCACGCTGGATCAACGCCGCTCGGATGCCACCTTCACCCTGTTGACCGGCAACGTCTTCGAGTGCCTGTGCGGTCGGGAGGACTGCGACGCGGAGATCCCCGAACCGGGTACCGCCCCGGCCAGCACGGTGGTCATTCATGTGGTGGCCGATGAAGGCACCGTCACTGGGGCGAAGCAGAATGCGGGGTTCATCGCCGGGCAAGGCGTGATCTCCGACGAGCAAGTGCGGGATCTGGTGGCCCGGCCGGATGCGGTGATCCGCCCGATCGTTCCGAAAGGGACGCCGATGAACCCCGACGGCACCTACACGCTGCCCGCAACCCAACCGGCCAACCCCTACCGCCCGTCGACCGCCCTGGACACCTTCGTCCGAGTCCGCGACGGCTACTCGGTGATTCCCGGGGACACCACCTCGGCGTTCGACGCCGACCTCGACCACGTCGAGGAGTTCGATCACGAGCATCCGGGCGCGGGTGGGCAGACCACCGACCTGAACTTGAATGCGAAAGGCCGCTTCGGGCACCTGCTCAAGACGTTCGGCCGATGGATTGATGATCAGTTCCGTGACCCGATGACGGGGCGGCTCAAGCAGGAGTTCATCACCCCGGAAGGCCTGGTGATTCCGGGAGATCCGGAGAACCTGGAGCAGTTGCTGCCCGGACTACGGCGGATTCGGTTCAAGGTGCCCGAGGCCCTTCGAGACGCTCGCTCGGCTGGCGCCTCGCGGGCTCCTCAGGGACCAGAAACACCGCCCACTCGTTCGCAGAGTCGGGTGGCAGCCAAACACGCCCGCAGACAACAAGAGCGGGAACGCAACCGCCGTAGGCGAGAACTGGAGGACAGCTAGCCAACCTACTCACCCCACCGGCGCGAACTCACCCATCCAGTCACACGCGGGAGCGGTTGGCGCAGCACCGAATTCGATGCCGGGCAGCGACCGTAGGCCAACCGGAATCGTCGGCGGATCGAGCGCTCCGGTCACCGACTGGCCGGGCGGCAGCGGGGTGGCGACATACCAGTCGCCCTCGATCTGCAGCAGCGCGACGAGTCGACCGCCGAAAGTGGTTGCCGCACCGACGTGTAACCCCAGCGCGCCGGCGAGCGAGAGATACACACACTCGAACTCCTTGGCCGAGGCGGTGCCGTCGACGAGGACGGTGGCGGCCGCCCGCAGCGGCCCGCGCGCGGCGCCCTCGGTGACGGGCAGTAGCCGACCCAGGTTGATCCGCAGGGTCGCGGCGCGCGTCACCGCATCGGGGCGACCGGGCGCCAGCGCGGCGGCGACGTCGGCGAGGTGCGGGTCGGGGGCGGCGTGCGGGAGGAGTTCGGCAAGAGTTCGGCGGCGCTTGCCGGACCCGCGCCGTTTTCCGCCGCCGTTGGTCGACGGTGTCGGCTCGAGGTCGGTGAGCAGGTCGCGGGCGGCCTCGACGGGATCGCGTCCGGCTGGTTCCTCATCGACGGGCAGGTCGGTGACCAGGTTCTGGTAGGCGAAATCGCCGTCGCGGGTGTACACGAAGACGTCGGCCGCCAGGTCCGTGGCCACCGGCGAACTCGGGTGCGGCAGGGGCAGCGATCGGGGCGCCGGCACGGCGGTCGACCGGTCTCGGAACGGTCCGGCGGTGGTGAGCACCGTCAACCGTGCCTCGACCGGCGACGCATGATGCTCGAGGACAAGGCCTTCTGGCGGCTCGATGTCGAGCACCGCGCGACCGTGCGCGACGACGTCGAACTGCTCCGGTGAGACGTCTACCCCGCGTGGGCTGCGGTGGATGCGATCGGGGGTGTCGAAACCGGCCCGCCGGGCGCGCCGATACAGGTCGGGCATCCCCGTCCGTCGATTCTCCGGATCGAGAAGCCGCTCCAGGAACCACAGCAGCCGGCCCGCGCCGCGCTCGGGGTGCGGCGAGAGATGCCACCAGGTGAGCCGCCGCGCGAGATCGCCGGCCACCGCCGGCGCCCAGTCGCCCTCGCCGAGATACCCCAGGGCCGCCGCCCACGAGAGATAGCGAGGGAGGGTGTCGATGACGCGGCGGATTTCGGCGGGTGTCGCCCCGGGTGGGAGGTTGCGACCGATGCGGGCCGGATCCCGCACCGCCGCAAGGGCGGCGGCCAGGGCGAAGGACGGTCCGAACTCGTCGTCGGGGAATCCGGCCGACGCGTCGTAGGTGTACAGGATGTCGTCGGCCCAGGTGCGGTAGAGGCGCGGGTTGACCGGCCACTGATGCAGTGGCGCAACATTGTTCACCACGATCTCGAGTACGATCCGCTCGGCGTCGTCGGCATCGAGGGGTCGTTCCGGTGACGTGATGGCCTGTCGCAGCCCGCCGGCCGAGGCGGCGTCGATCATCAGGCGGGTGGTCAAGGCTCCGATCTCGGTCACCCCGAGTTGGCCGTCGGCGTCGGCGACGAGGCCGTGGTCGACGAGGAAGGTGATCGCCGCACCGAGGTCGGTCTGTTTCTTGGTCTGCGCGTAGGCGAAGGTGCTGCGGAACCAACTTTCCGCGCTGGCCCGATCGGTGATCGATCCCAGCAGGATCTCGGCCAGAAGGACGTCGGCGAGCTGACCACGCACCTGGCTGCGGACGGTGTAACCGAGGTCGAGTTTGGCGCGCCACTCCGTCTCCCGATGCCGCGGGACCAGCACGTAGCCGTACCCGTGGGACTCCTGCCCGGCTCGGCCCGCCCGGCCCAGCATCTGCTGGGCCTGACTGACCTCCAACGGGGAGTCCAACCCCAGCACCAGATCCCGGATCACGACCACTCGCGCCGGCGTGTTCACCCCGGTCGACAATCCGGTGGTCGCCACCAGCATCGGAATCTGCCGGGCGTTGAACGCCCGCAGCGCCCGCGCGGCCTGCGGCGCGTCGCGGTAGTGCATACCGACCCCGGCGGCGAAGGCGCTCTCGGCGAGGACCTGCTCGTCGCCGTCGCGGTGGAACGGCAGTCCGGCCAGCAACGCCGCGGTGCGTCGGACGGCCAGTTTGCTGCCGCAGAACACGAGGAGGCTGCCGCTGTCGTCGAGGCCGGCGACGAGCCGCGTCAGCGCCTGATCCTTGCCCTCCTGCTCGGCCTCGTATTCGGATTTGCTGTCGCCGTCGTCGAAGGGCACCACTTCGGTGGTGAGAACTGTTGGTCGCCAATCGGTTCGGATCAGCTCGGCATTGAACCAGGCGGCCAGTTCGCCGGCGTTGGAGGCGGTCGCCGACAGTGCGACGATCCGGGTGCGCCGTTGGTCAGAGCGCAGGCGCGCGATCAGCGACTCGAGGGTCGCGCCGCGGTCGACGTCGCCGACCAGATGGACCTCGTCGACGATGAGGCAGCCGATGGTGTCGAGGTGTTCACGCAACGACGACCGCCGGTAGAGCGCCTCGAACTTCTCCGTCGTGGCGACCCACAGCTGGGCGCGTCGGATGTGCGCACTGGACATGTTGGTCTCGCCCGTCAGCTCCAGCGAGGTGATGCCATGCTGTCGCCAGCGGGCGGTCGTCGCGGCGATCTCACCGGCCAGCGCTCGCGCCGGCAACAGCCAGACTGCGGGTTTACGTTCGAGAAGGATCGACCGCAGGGCGGCGACCTCGCCGACGAGGGTCTTGCCGGAACTGGTGGGGGCCACGACCATCAGGTGCCGGTCGGAGCCGAGCACCGCGGGGACGGCCGCGGCCTGCAGCGGATTGAGGGCGTCGAAGCGGTTGAGATAGGGGCGGAGCTCGGCGGGGAGGAGTTGCTCCGCCTTGACCCACTCGCCCCCGTCACTCACTCGCGACAATCTACCGTCGGCCCCGAATGCGAAAGACCCCGACCAATTGGTCGGGGTCTTTCACTCGGTGTCCGAGGGGGGACTTGAACCCCCACGCCCGTTAATAGGGCACTAGCACCTCAAGCTAGCGCGTCTGCCATTCCGCCACTCGGACTCGCTGTAGCGCGCACAACCATAACCGAGGTTGCCCGCGTATCCCAAATCCCGTAGGAGTGGGGGGTGACTTCCCAGCCTCAGGGCCCGCGGGCCGTCGACGAAGTTGTCGATCTCGTCAGCCGATTGATCCAGTTCGACACGAGCAACACCGGCGAACCGGAGACCACCAAGGGCGAGGAGGAGTGCGCCAAATGGGTTGCTCAACTCCTCGAGGAAGTGGGCTACACCACCGCGTACGTCGAATCCGGTCGGGAGGGTCGCGGCAATGTGTTCGCGCGGCTACCCGGCCCACCGGACTCTGACCGCGGCGCACTGCTGCTGCACAGCCACCTCGACGTGGTGCCGGCCGAACCGGCCGACTGGAGTGTCCACCCGTTCTCCGGGTCGGTGGCCGATGGCTACATCTGGGGTCGCGGTGCCGTGGATATGAAGGACATGGTCGGGATGGCGCTGGCCCTGGCCCGGCAGTTCCAGCGCGACGGCACTGTCCCGCCGCGGGAGATCGTGTTCGCCTTCCTCGCCGACGAGGAGGCCGGCGGCACCTGGGGGTCGCACTGGCTGGTGGAGAACCGTCCCGACTTGTTCGAGGGCATCACCGATGCGGTCGGCGAGGTCGGCGGCTTCTCCCTGACCGTCGACCGGCCGGACGGCTCGCAAGGCCGCCTGTATCTCGTGGAGACGGCCGAGAAGGGGCTCTCCTGGATGCGGCTGACTGCCGACGCCACCGCGGGCCACGGCTCGTTCCTGCACAGCGACAACGCCGTCACCGAGGTGGCCGAAGCGGTCGCCCGCATCGGCCGGCACACCTTCCCGTTGGTGATGACCGACTCGGTCGCCGAGTTCCTCGCCGCGGTGTCCGCCGAAACCGGCCTGGACCTGCGGCCGGACGCACCGGACCTCGACACCACGCTGTTCAAACTCGGCAACCTCGCCCGCATCATCGGCGCCACCCTGCGCGACACCGCCAACCCGACGATGCTCAAGGCCGGCTACAAGGCGAACGTGATCCCGCAGAAGGCCGAGGCTGTCATCGACTGCCGGGTGCTGCCCGGGCGACAGGCCGCGTTCGAGAAGGAACTCGACGAACTGATCGGGCCGAACGTCACCCGCGAGTGGATCACCCATCTCGATTCCTACGAGACGACCTTCGACGGTCACCTCGTGGATGCGATGAACGACGCGATCCTCGCCCACGACCCCGACGGTAAGACCGTGCCCTACATGCTCTCCGGCGGCACCGATGCCAAGGCGTTCGCCAAACTGGGCATCCGCTGCTTCGGTTTCGCGCCGCTGCAGCTGCCGCCGGAACTGGACTTCGCGGCGCTGTTCCACGGCGTCGACGAACGTGTTCCGGTGGACGCGGTGTTGTTCGGAACCCGGGTTCTCGAACACTTTCTGTTGCACAGCTAGTTAGATGGTTCTCAAGTCCGCAATCAAGTAGTCGAGAAAGGTGATTCGATGACGTCGTCGTTCAACCCGTACGAACCCCTGCCGACCCTGCCGGGGTTCACCCTGACCTCCGAGAGCGTCAGCGACGGTGCGCCGCTGCGCAATCAGCAGGTCAGCGGCATCATGGGTGCGGGTGGATCCGATCTCTCGCCGCAGCTGAGCTGGTCCGGATTCCCCTCGGAGACCAAGAGTTTCGCGGTCACCGTCTACGACCCCGACGCCCCGACCGCATCCGGATTCTGGCACTGGGCGGTCGCCGACATCCCCGCGGCGACGACCTCACTGGCCGAGGGCGCCGGCGATGACGACGGCAGCGGCCTGCCCGCGGGTGCGGTCACCCTCGCCAACGATGCGTCGCAGAAGCGATTCATCGGTGCCGCCCCGCCGCCCGGACACGGCCCGCACCGGTACTACGTAGTGGTGCATGCCGTCGACGTCGAGTCGCTCGGGTTGCCCGACGGGGCCACCCCGGCCTACCTCGGGTTCAACCTGTTCTCCCACGCCATTGCGCGGGCAACGATCGTCGGTACCTACGAACAGCCGTCGGAGAACGTCTGAATCGACTCAGGGAGCAGAAGAGTTCGCGCTGCCGACTGCCTGGCTGATGCTGGTGTAGCCGGCGGCGCGGACCCGCGCCGCGAGGCCGTCGTGAATCTCCTTGATCCACACGGGTCCGCCGTAGATGAACGGCGTGTAGCCCTGAAGGAGGTTGGCGCCGGCGCAGATTCGTTCCCATGCCTGATCGACGGTCTCGATGCCGCCGACGCTGATCAGCGCGATCTGGCCGCCGACCCGAGAATGTAAGCGGCGCAACACCTCCAGCGACCGTGCGGCAACCGGTGCACCGGACAGGCCGCCGGCCCCCATGGCGGCCACCTCGTCGGCCGGGGTGCGCAGGCCATCCCGGCTGATGGTGGTATTCGTGGCGACGATGCCCGCCAACCCCAATTCCACGGCCAGATCGGCGACGGCGTCGACGTCGTCGTCGGCGAGGTCGGGCGCAATCTTCACCAGCACCGGCACCTTCACCTCGGCCTGCACGGCGGCGAGGATCGGGCGCAATGAGTCGACGGCTTGCAGATCGCGCAGTCCCGGGGTGTTGGGGGAACTGACGTTGACCACCATGAAGTCGCAGAACGGCCCCAAAACCCGTGCGCTGAACCGGTAATCGTCGACGGCGTCGTCGACCGGCACCACCTTGGTCTTGCCGATGTTCGCGCCGATCGGTACCCGGACCGGACCGGGTCGACCGGCGGCGAGATGTTCGGCGGCCACCGTGGCGCCCGGATTGTTGAACCCCATCCGGTTGATCAACGCTCGGTCGGCGGGCAGGCGGAAGAGGCGGGGAGTGGGATTGCCGGGCTGTGGTTGGCCGGTGATGGTGCCGATCTCGGCGTAGCCGAAACCGATTTGGCCCCAAGCGTTCACCGCGGAGGCGGATTTGTCGAAGCCGGCCGCGAGACCCAGGGGTGCCGGGAAGTCGACACCGAAGACGTTCTGCCGCAACACCGGATCGTGGGTCGTGAGCACCTTGGCCGCCAGTTGCCGTGCGCCCGGGGTGTTTCCGGTGAATCGCAGTGCCCCGGCGGCGATCGCGTGGATGCGCTCGGGGGAGAGCCGAAACATCAACTGCAACAGGATCGGATACAGCACGTGGTTGATCCGGCTCAGCATGCGGCAGCTCCTGGTTGTGTGCCCGATTGTAGTGGCGCACCACGGGGCGGTTTCTTGCGACGCAGCAACACTTTCCGGCTGCCGTCGGGGTACAGGCGAACCCGCTTGAGTTCCCACCCGCCGAACTCCGCTTCGATCGCCAGGCGCATCGATGCGGTCACGCGGGTGACGTCGGGTGGCAGGTTGAGCAGCAGGCACTCGTGGGTCTCGGTGCTGACCTCCCAGCCGCGGGGATAACGGGCGCCCAGACGTGAGCTAACGGACATGGTTGATCCGGTCGGCAGCGGCGGCCCGGTCGGTCGGTGGCATCTCAGTCGACCGCAGCGGCCGGCGCGATCTGCAGTCCACCCCGTGCGGAGAGGACGTAGACGGTGCCCGACGCGTCGTCGACGGCGATCCTGTCCGGTTGTGCGACCGCCGGGAACCGATGTCGGGCCACGGGTTCGCCGCCGGACAGGTCATAGGCCACCACCTCGTTGTTCGCGGTTGTCGACACCCACGCCAGGTTGCGGGTGTCGTCGTAGTCTACGGCGTACGGACCCGACGCCACCGGATAGCGGAACCGCATGACCAGCGGTGAGCCGAAGAAACCCAGCAGTTCGCCGTCACGGGTGTTGGCCACCAGCACCCGTCCGTAGCGGTCGACCGTCGAGTTGGTCGCGCCGTTGCCGGCCCGCAGTGCGGGACCGAGCGTGCCGTCGTCGAGGTTCACCGGCGTCACCGACGACTGCGCGCGGTCGAGCACCACCACCTGCTCCGACGGCAGATCGGCGCCCTTGGGGGACACGGTGATGTCGTCGACGCCGACGAAGCCGTCGATCTCGCGGCCCGGCTTGAGGTCGGAGCCGAACACGATCAGATGTCCCTGCGCGGTGCCGACGAGTACCTGTCCGGCCGCCGTGTTGGCGACCGCGGTGGGGTTGTCGATCGTCGTCGCGGTGGTGGTCACCGCACCGGTGCTGTCGATGCGCGCGATGACCTTGGGGCCGACGCCGACGAACGTGCCGTCACCGGCGCCGACAAGGTGCGTCAGGGGCGGTGTGGCCGAGCGCTGCGGCTCCTGATCGGGGGTGGCGGTGGGGTAGCGCAGAACCGTGGTCCCGGCCGGATCGAGGATTGCGATCGTGTCGCCGTCGACCGCCAGATCGCGGCTGTTCGCCGGTGTCGGCACGACGGTGCCGGCGGGTTGCGCGGCCGGGCCGGGTGGCGCGGCAACCGCGGAAGCCGGTGTGACAGTGGGCACATTCGGGGTCGACGACGAATCCGACGAACCGCACCCGGCGAGCAACCCGAGGGCGGTGAGGACACTGACCGCACACGCGGCGGACTTCGGCAGCGAACGCGGGACTGGCATGACCCCATAGTGCGGCACGCCGAGCAGCCGAGGAGATCGGGGTCGAACGGCCGGCCGCATTTCCACGTAGCATCACCCGCCGTGACTGACACCATGACGTGGACCCAAGCGATCGTGCTCGGCGCGCTGCAGGGGATCACCGAGTTCCTGCCCGTTTCGTCGTCCGGGCACCTGCGGATCGCCTCGGAGATCATGTTCGGCGGTGACGCCGGTGCGTCGTTCACCGCCGTCTCCCAGCTCGGGACCGAGGCCGCCGTGCTGGTCTACTTCGCCCGCGACATCGTGCGCATCGTGACTGCCTGGTTCCGTGGCCTGCGCAACCGCGACGAGCGCGGACTCGACTACCGGATCGGCTGGTACGTGATCTTCGCGACCATCCCGATCGGCATCATCGGCTATGTCCTCAAGGATCAGATCCGCACCACCGGCCGCAACCTGTGGCTGGTCGCGACGGTGCTGATCCTGTTCGCCGGGGTGTTCTGGCTGGCCGAGCGATACGGCCGCAAGAACCGTCCGCTCGAACAGCTCACCCTGCGCGACGGTCTGGTGATGGGCGCGGCGCAATGTCTCGCGCTGATCCCCGGCGTCTCCCGGTCCGGTGCCACGGCCAGCGCCGGCCTGTTCCTCGGGCTCGAACGCGAGGCCGCGTTCCGCTTCTCGTTCCTGCTCGCCATCCCGGCGGTCACCGCATCCGGGCTGTTCAGCCTGCCCGACGCCTTCCACCCCAGCGGCGACGGCATGGAGGCCACCGGCGCGCAGCTGTTCGTCGCGACCGCGATCGCCTTCGTCATCGGCTATGCCGCCATCGCCTGGCTGCTGCGCTTCGTCAGCAACCACTCGATGAACTGGTTCGGTGCCTACCGCGTCATCGTCGGCCTGATCCTCATCGGTCTGCTGGCCACCGGCACCATCAGCGCGACGTGACCCGCCCGGCCATGTCCTGGGTGACCACTAAGGTGGTGCCATGACCGTGATCCTGGTGCGCCACGGGCGCTCCGTGGCCAACACATCCGGGGTGCTCGCCGGCCGCACGCCGGGCGTCGCCCTCGACGACAAGGGCCGCGAACAGGCGACGGCGCTGCTCGACCGGCTCGGTTCCTGCTTCGGCGAGATCTCCGCGGTCGCTCGCTCCCCGCTGGAACGCTGCGCCCAGACCGTGGCCCCGCTGCTCGCCGCACTCGACGCCGACCCCGACCGAGAGGTCCCCGAGATCGTCGTCGACGCCCTCGCCGAGGTCGACTACGGCAGCTGGACCAACCGGCCCATCAAGGACCTGGTCAAAGAACCCCTCTGGAAGACCGTGCAGCAGCATCCGTCGGCCGCGGTGTTCCCCGACGGTGAAGGGCTGGCCGCAGTGCAGGCACGCGCCGTCGCCGCGGTCCGCGACCTCGACCGCACCTACGGCGGCCCCGACGGCAGCGGCGTCTGGCTGGCCTGCTCGCACGGTGACGTCATCAAGTCGGTGATCGCCGACGCGATGGGCATGCACCTCGACTCGTTCCAGCGGATCGTCGTCGAGCCGGCGTCGATCAGCGTGATCCGCTACAGCCCGACCCGGCCGTATGTGCACACCGTCAACAGCACCGCGGTGTTGTCGGTGCCGCCGCGTACGAAAGAGAAGGTGGCAGGGGAGACCGGCGACGACGCGGTGGTCGGCGGGTCGACCGGCATCGACGGCACCGAACCCGACCGCAACGCTGCGGCTACCTCGGGGGCGCGCGGATAATGGACAACACGAACAAGGAGGTGTGATGGCTCGCGCGATACATGTGTTCCGCAGCCCGGACCGGTTCATCGCCGGCACCGTCGGTCAGCCCGGCGACCGCACGTTCTACCTCCAGGCGGTGCATGAAACCCGGATCGTCAGCGTGCTGCTGGAAAAGCAGCAGGTGGCGATCCTCGCCGACCGGATCGGCGCGCTGCTCGAGGAGATCAACCGCCGGTTCGGCACGCCGATCCCGCCCGAGGACGATCGGGTCGGCGATCTGAGCCCACTGGTCATGCCCGTCGACGCGGAATTCCGGGTCGGCACCATGGGACTCGGGTGGGACGCCGAAGCACAGTCGGTCGTCGTGGAATTGCTCGCGATCACCGAAGGTGAGTTCGACGAGAGTGTCGTCCTCGACGACACCGACGAGGGACCCGACGCCGTGCGCGTCTTCCTGTCCACCGATGCCGCCCGCGAGTTCGCCGCCCGATCGACCCGGGTCATCTCGGCCGGACGGGCACCCTGCCCGCTGTGCCACGAGCCGCTCGATCCCGACGGCCACCTGTGCGTGCGGACCAACGGCTACAAGCGCGACGCCGAGCTGAGCAAGTCGCTGGATTTCGTCGACCCCGAGGTGTTCCGCAATCTGGCGCTGACCGACGACGCCGGCTATCTGGAGACCGACGAGACCGATGATCCCGCCTCCGACGAACCCGACACCGAGTCCGACGACGACCCGGGGTCGTCGCCGCAGGGCTGACCGGTCGGGATCGTGGTGAGCCAACTACCCGAACGGCCCGTGCCCGACGTCGACGACACCGACGCACTGCGCCTCGGCGAACTCGTCATCATCGGCCGGATCCCGGCGGCCAGCAACGCCACCCTCGTGTGCGATGCGGTCCTCGACGACACCGAGGTGCGGTGCGTCTACAAACCCGTCCGCGGTGAGGTGCCGCTGTGGGACTTCCCACACGGCACCCTTGCCGGGCGGGAAGTGGCGTCGTACCTGATCTCCGACGCGCTGGGCTGGTCGGTGATCCCGACGACCGTCCACCGCGACGGGCCGCTCGGACCGGGCATGGTGCAGCGCTGGGTGGACACCGCCGACAACACCGAATCCCCGGCGACCGAACTCCCGGTGCACCGGCTCGACCTGGTCGATCTGTGTCCCGCCGACACCGTGCCCGACGGCTACCGCGCGATCCTGCGCGCCCTCGACCCGGTCGGTTCGCCGGTGATCCTCGTCCACGCCGACGACCCCCGGCTGCAACGGATGGCCGTGCTCGACGTGGTGCTCAACAACGCCGACCGCAAGGGCGGTCACGTGCTCGAGGGCCTCGACGGCGGCGTATACGGCATCGACCACGGCATCTGCCTGCACTACGACGACAAGCTGCGGACCGTGCTGTGGGGTTGGGCGGGCGAGCAGATCCCGGGCAACCTGCTCGAGGATCTCGCCGACCTCGTCGAGCACCTCGCCGCCGCCGACCATCCGCTGACCACAGAACTCGCCGGGCACATCACCGACGACGAGATCCTCGCGCTCGCCGAACGGGCCGTTGACCTCGTGCAGCGGGAGACGATGCCGCATCCGCCGGGACACCGCCCGATTCCCTGGCCGCCGTTCTGAGACCGCCGTTGCGACACTGCGGCTGCTCAGTTGCCGGGCCAGCCCGACCCTGGACGATCCACCGGCACCGACCACACCGCGCCATCCCAGTCGGTGTCGTCGGACAGGCCCGACGCGCCCGGCCACTGCGCGCCGACGATGAACAGTTCGGGATCCCGAGGTGCGCCGCCGAGGATGCAGGCGAACGCGCCGCGGTCGACGGTGACCCGCTGCTGCACGTCGCCACCCTCGGCGACCCGGACGCACTGACCGTGCGGGACGTCGGCGTACCAGACCGCGCCGTCGGCGTCGACGGTGATGCCGTCGGGCGGATCCTCGCGCAGCTCGGCGAACACACGCCGCTCACCCAGCGTGCCGTCGTCGCGAATATCAAAGGCGCTCAGCCGCTGTCGGTATGATTCGGCGACGATGAGCGTCGCATTGTCGGCGGTGACCGCCATGCCGTTGGGGAAGTCGAGGTCGTCGGCGACGACGGTGACCGCGCCGTCCGGGGTGATCAGCGCGATGCGCCCGGGTGCTGGTTCGTCGGGCGGGCTGGTGGAGCCGAACGGGGCGTTCGGGCTGTTGACGTAGGCGTTGCCGCGGCCGTCGACGACGATGTCGTTGGCGCCCATCGTCGACAGCGGTGTCAGATCGGCGAACCGGATGAGCTGCTCGCCGTCGAAGCGCAGCAACGATTGGGTGGCGGCCGACACGACCAGCAGGGTGCCGTTCGGGGCGAAGTCGAAGCACAGTGGCAGCGACTCATGCTCGACGACCACGCGACTGCTGCGTCGGTCGTCGGCGAGCACGCGGATCTGTCCGGCGGTCCAGTCGGCGAACCACAGCCGGCCGTCGTGCCAGCGGGGCGATTCGAGGAGCCCGAGGCCTCCGATCAGTTTCTGCATGTCGATCCATTCTCTCGAACGAGCAGTGTTCTGCGGGGTAGACGCGATTTCTCCGCGGAAATCATCGGGCCATACAGTGGTGGGCATGCAGTCGTGGCCCGAACCCGCTATCCCGAACGTCCCCGGCACCGGTCCGGCACTTCGCCTCTACGACACCGCCGACGCCGCGGTCCGGCCCGTCTCCCCGGGTGCGACCGCCACCATGTACGTCTGCGGCATCACCCCTTACGACGCCACCCACCTGGGCCACGCCGCCACCTACCTGACCTTCGACCTGGTCAATCGAGTGCTGCGCGACCAGGGCCACGATGTGCACTACGTGCAGAACATCACCGACGTCGACGACCCGCTGTTCGAGCGGGCCGAACGCGATCACGTCGACTGGCGGGACCTCGGTTCCGAGCAGATCCAGTTATTCCGCGACGACATGACCGCCCTGCGGGTGCTGCCGCCGCGCGACTACATCGGCGCGATCGAGTCGGTGAACGAGGTCGTCGAGATGGTCGGCAAGCTGCTCGCCTCGGGGGCGGCCTACGTCGTGGACGACGACGAGTACCCCGACGTCTACTTCCGCGCGGATGCCACCGAACAGTTCGGCTACGAGTCGAACTACGACCGCGCGACCATGGAGAAGTTCTTCGCCGAGCGCGGCGGCGACCCCGATCGCCCGGGCAAGCGGGATCCCCTGGATGCGGTCCTGTGGCGTGCGGCGCGACCGGGCGAGCCGTCGTGGGATTCCCCGCAGGGACCCGGGCGCCCCGGCTGGCACATCGAATGCTCGGCCATCGCCATCAACCGCCTCGGCATCGAGTTCGACGTCCAGGGCGGCGGCAACGACCTGATCTTCCCGCACCACGAGTTCTCCGCCGCGCACGGTGAGGCGCTGTCGGACTCCCGACGCTTCGCCCGTCACTACGTGCACACCGGGATGGTCGGACTCGACGGCGAGAAGATGTCCAAGAGCCGCGGCAACCTCGTCTTCGTCTCCAAGCTCCGGCTCGCCGGCGTCGACCCGGCCGCCATCCGCCTGGCCCTGCTGGCCGATCACTACCGCGGCGACCGCATGTGGACCGACGCAGTCCTCGAGACCGCGCAGGCACGGCTGGCGCGGTGGCGTGCCGCCGCCGCGGCCACCGCAGCTCCGGACGCCGACCCGGTCATCGCCCGCGTCCGGCAGCACCTCGCCGACGACCTCGACAGCCCCAAGGCGCTCGCCGCGATCGACGGCTGGTGCGCGGATGTCGAAGCGGGTATCGGTCAGGACGCCGGCGCGCCGGCCGCGATCGTGCAGGCCGTGGACGCGCTCCTCGGTGTCGGACTCAAGTAGTCGGACCCGGCTAGTACAGTTTTCGCGTGGCACCCAAGCAGGAGATCCAGGCCGACACCACCACCGGTGTGTGGACCGTACAGACCCGAACGTCGACGTACCTCCTGGACTTCGACGAGATGACCCTGCTGCGGGCACCCGGCGTCGGCGGCGACGACAGCGAGGACTGGACGGTCAGCCGGCTGCGGCGTGATTCCGAGGACATTCCGCTGCTCGGGGTGAAGTCCTGTCGCGTCGGCGAATCCGCGCAGTTCTGGGTGCGCGCCGCCGACGATCCCGATGTCCGGACCTGGCGCATCACCACCCCGGTCGTCTCGATCGAACGGATCGGCTGAGCGGTCAGCCGCCGAAGGGCCCCGGTCCGCGGGCGGACCCGCCGGCAGTTCCCGGCCCACCGCCGGGACCGCGACGCTTGAGGTAGCGCTCGAACTCGGCGGCCAGCGCGTCGCCGTCGATCTTCGCCATCACCTCGTCGGTGTCGATCTCGGCGTCGCCGCGTTCCTCGAGCCCGCGGACGTACTCGGCGATCTCCTCGTCGTCCTCGGTCATCTCGGTGACCGCACGCTCCCACTCCTCGGCCTGCTCGGGCAGCGTCCCCAGCGGTACCTCCAGATCGAGGACGTCCTCGACCCGCTGCAGCAGCGACACCGTGGCCTTGGGGTTCGGCGGGGTCGAGACGTAATGCGGCACCGCCGCCCAGAACGACACCGCCGGAAAACCGGCCTGTACGAACAGGTCCTGCAGCACCCCGGTGATCCCGGTCGGCCCCTCGTACCGGCTCTCCGCGAGGTTGAACCGCGCCGCCGCCTCGCTGCTGTAGGCCGACCCGGTGACCGGGACCGGGCGTGTGTGCGGGGTATCGGCAAGCAGCGCGCCGAGCATCACCGAGGTCTCCACCTCGAGTGCCGTCGCCAGGTCCACGATCTCGGCGCAGAACGCCCGCCAGCGCATGTTCGGTTCGATACCGCGAACGAGTACGATGTCACGGTCCGCACCATGGGGGGTGCAGTACGAGATGGATGTGGTGGGCCAGTCGATCCGTCGGGTGACACCGTCGATCTGCTTGACCGTCGGCCGGTTGACCTGGAAGTCGTAGTACTCATCAGCGTCGATATCGACCAGCGGTACCGCGTCCCAGGCCAGCGCCAGATGTTCCACCGCGGCGCTGGCGGCGTCACCGGCATCGTTCCACCCCTCGAATGCGGCCAACAGAATAGGCCTGCGCAGCTGGGGAAGGTTCGACATCTGCTCAGCGTTCACCGAACAAGCCTACGACCGAACCCCGAGAGAGGGCGAACTACGCTGTCAAGCATGCCGACACCCGCCATCGAACCGACCGACTACGACACGACATTCCTGACGGCGATGTCGCGTCGGGTGCTGATCGGCGACGGGGCGATGGGCACCATGTTGCAGGCTGCCGACCTGACCCTCGATGATTTCAACAATCTCGAGGGCTGCAACGAGATCCTCAACGACACGCGCCCGGACGTCCTTGCGAGCATCCACCGCGCCTACTTCGAGGCCGGCGCCGACGCCGTCGAGACCAACACCTTCGGCTGCAACCTCTCCAACCTCGGTGACTACGACATCGCCGACCGGATCCGGGAACTGTCGTACAAAGGGACCGGCATCGCGCGTGGCGTCGCCGACGAGATGGGACCGTCGGCCGACGGTACCGCCCGATTCGTCCTCGGTTCCATCGGTCCCGGCACCAAACTGCCCAGCCTCGGGCACACCACCTTCGAGGTCATCCG
Source organism: Gordonia sp. CPCC 205515 (assembly GCF_048537925.1). Lineage (NCBI taxonomy): Bacteria > Bacillati > Actinomycetota > Actinomycetes > Mycobacteriales > Gordoniaceae > Gordonia > Gordonia sp. CPCC 205515. The sequence continues at coordinate 243,233 of NZ_JBCLVJ010000008.1, forward strand.
CAACGCCTACTACGAGTGCGTCGCCGGCATGCTCGACGGCGGTGCCGACGCCATCCTGATCGAGACGTCGCAGGACCTGCTGCAGGTCAAGGCCGCCGTCGTCGCCGCACGCCGGGCGATGAGCGATCTGGGCCGCAACATCCCGATCATCAGTCACGTCACCGTCGAGACCACCGGCACCATGCTGCTCGGTTCGGAGATCGGTGCCGCACTGGCCGCGATCGAGCCGCTCGGCGTCGACCTCATCGGCCTCAACTGCGCGACCGGCCCGGCCGAGATGAGCGAACACCTGCGCTACCTCTCCCAGCACGCCCGCATCCCGGTATCGGTGATGCCGAACGCCGGTCTGCCGATGCTCGGCCCGAACGGTGCCGAGTACCCGCTGCAACCCGACGAACTGGCGACCGCACTCGGCGATTTCGTCACCGACTACGGCCTGTCGATGGTCGGTGGCTGCTGTGGCACCACCCCCGAGCACATCCGGCAGGTCGCGGAACGGGTTACCGAACTCACCCCGGCCGACCGTCGTCCCGAGCATGTGTCCGAGACGTCGTCGCTCTACACCGCGGTGCCGTTCGATCAGGACGCCAGCATCTTGATGATCGGCGAGCGGACGAACTCCAACGGCTCCAAGGCTTTCCGCGAGGCGATGCTCGCCGAGGACTATCAGAAGTGTCTCGACATCGCCAAGGACCAGACGCGCGACGGCGCGCACATGCTTGACCTCAACGTCGACTACGTCGGACGTGACGGGGCCGCCGACATGACCGCGCTGGCGAGTCGCTTCGCGACGTCGTCGACGCTGCCGATCATGCTGGACTCCACCGAACCCGAGGTGATCCAGGCCGGCCTGGAAGCCCTCGGCGGGCGGTGTGCGGTCAACTCGGTGAACTATGAGGACGGTGACGGTCCCGATTCGCGGTTCGCGCGGATCATGCGGCTGGTCGTCGAACATGGTGCGTCCGTGGTGGCGCTGACCATCGATGAAGAGGGGCAGGCGCGGACCGCCGACTGGAAGGTGCAGGTCGCCGAACGACTGATCGCCGACATCACCGGCAACTGGGGTCTCGCCGAAGAAGACATCATCATCGACACCCTGACCTTCCCGATCTCCACCGGGCAGGAAGAGGTGCGACGCGACGGCATCGAGACCATCGAGGCGATCCGCCGGCTCCACGAGACCCATCCGGACGTGCACTTCACCCTCGGCATCTCCAACATCTCGTTCGGCCTGAATGCGGCTGCGCGACAGGTGCTCAACTCGGTGTTCCTGCACGAATGTGTGCAGGCAGGCCTGGACACCGCGATCGTGCATGCGTCGAAGATCCTGCCGATGAACAAGATTCCCGACGAACAGCGGGAAGTCGCGCTCGACCTGGTCTACGACCGCCGAGCCGAAGGCTATGACCCGCTGCAGCGGCTGATGGAGCTGTTCGAGGGTGTGTCGGCGGCGTCGGCGCGCGAGTCCCGCGCCGCCGAACTGGCGAAACTGCCGCTGTTCGAACGACTCGAGCGGCGCATCGTCGACGGCGAACGCAACGGCCTCGAGGACGACCTCGACGAGGCCATGAAACAGGTTCCGCCACTGCAGATCATCAACGAGACCCTGCTGTCGGGCATGAAGACCGTCGGCGAACTGTTCGGCTCCGGCCAGATGCAGCTGCCATTCGTGCTGCAGTCCGCCGAGGTCATGAAAACCGCAGTGGCCCACCTCGAACCGCATATGGAGTCGACCGGTGAGGACGGGAAGGGTCGGATCGTGCTGGCCACCGTCAAGGGCGACGTCCACGACATCGGCAAGAACCTGGTCGACATCATCTTGTCCAACAACGGATATGAGGTCGTCAACCTCGGCATCAAGCAGCCGATCAACACGATCCTGGAAGTCGCCAACGACAAGAGGGCCGACGTGATCGGCATGTCGGGCCTGTTGGTGAAATCCACGGTGGTGATGAAGGAGAATCTCGAGGAGATCAATTCCCGTGGGGTGGCCGACGCCTACCCGGTGCTGCTCGGTGGTGCGGCGCTGACCCGTGCCTACGTGGAGAACGACCTGACCGAAACCTACGACGGCGACGTGCATTACGCGCGCGACGCCTTCGAGGGGCTGCGGTTGATGGACGAGATCATGGCCACCAAGCGTGGTGAGGGTCCGGCGCCGGACAGCCCGGAGGCGTTGGCGGCCAAGGAGAAAGCCGCCGAGCGCAAGGCCCGCCATGAGCGGTCGAAGCGGATCGCCGAGAAGCGCAAGGCCGCCGAGACCCCGATCGAGATCCCGGCGCGATCGGATGTGGTGAGTGACAACGACATTCCCACACCGCCGTTCTGGGGCACCCGCATCATCAAGGGTGTGCCGATCAACGACTACCTGCAGCTGCTCGACGAACGCGCCCTGTTCCTGGGGCAGTGGGGTCTGCGTGGTGTGCGGGGCGGCGACGGTCCGTCGTATGAGGATCTCGTCGAATCGGAAGGCCGTCCGCGTCTGCGGTATTGGATCGACCGGCTCGCCACCGAGGGCATCCTGCAGCACGCCGCCGTGGTGTACGGCTACTTCCCGGCGGTGAGCGACGGCGATACCGTGCATGTGCTGAGCGAACCGCGCCCGGACGCCGACGTGCGCTACAGCTTCGGCTTCCCGCGCCAGCAGCGACCGCGATTCCTGTGCATCGCCGACTTCATCCGGTCCCGCGAGGACGCGGAGAAGGCCGGCCAGGTCGACGTGTTGCCGTTCCAGCTGGTGACGATGGGGCAGCCGATCGCGGACTTCGCGAACACGCTGTTCGCCGAGGACGCCTACCGCGACTACCTGGAGGTGCACGGTATCGGTGTGCAGCTCACCGAGGCGCTGGCCGAGTACTGGCATCAGCGGGTGCGCAGCGAACTGACCGTTGCCGGCACGTCGTTTGCGGGTGAAGACCCCGAGAACACCCAGGGCTTCTTCGACCTGGAGTACCGCGGTGCGCGCTTCTCCTTCGGTTACGGCGCCTGCCCGGACCTGGACGATCGTGCCAAGATGATGGATCTGCTCGAGCCGGAGCGGATCGGTGTGGTGCTGTCGGAGGAGTTGCAGTTGCATCCGGAGCAGTCGACCGATGCGTTCGTGCTGCATCACCCGGAAGCGAAGTACTTCAACACGTGAGTGCGGGTGAGCGGACGCCGGTGGGGGCCGACGACCAGATGACCGATGCCAAGCGCATGATCATTCTGGCGACCTGCTGCCTGAGTCTGCTCATCGTCGGGATCGACTCGACGGGCCTCAATGTGGCGTTGCCGTCGATCGCGGCGGATCTCGGTGCGTCGACGTCGCAGCTGCAATGGGTGATCGATGCCTACACGTTGGTGCTGGCGAGTTTGCTGATGCTCGGTGGTTCGCTCGGCGACCGGCTCGGGCGCAAGCGCATCTTCCTCACCGGGCTGACCGTGTTCGCGCTGGCGTCGATCGGCGCTTCGCTGGCCACGTCACCGGAGATGCTCATCGGCGCCCGCATGGTGCAGGCCGTCGGCGGATCGATGCTCAATCCGGTCGCCATGGCCATCGTGACCAACACATTCACCGACCCGGCGGCCCGCGCCCGTGCCATCGGTATGTGGGGTGCCGCGTTCGGGCTGAGCATGGCGCTGGGGCCGGTCGTCGGCGGTGCGTTGGTGCACGGATTGGGATGGGAGTCCATCTTCTGGCTGAACGTCCCGATCTGTGCGATCGCGATCCTGCTGACCTTGCGGTACGTGCCGGAGTCCCGGGCGGAACGGCAACGACGACCCGATCCGGCCGCGCAAGTGTTGCTCTTCGTCTTTCTCGCGACCCTGACCTTCGGGATCATCGAGGGCAACGAGTTGGGCTGGGGTTCGGTCGTCACGCTCGGCTCCTTCGTGATCGGGGTGGTGGCCTTCGTCGCGTTCCTGCTCGTCGAGTCGCGCCGGGACGAGCCGCTCATCGATCTGCGGTTCTTCGGGAGCGCCCCGTTCAGCAGTTCGGTGATCGCGGCTCTCATCGCCTTCGCCGCGATGGGCGGGTTCCTGCTGCTCAACACCCTGTACCTGCAAGATGTCCGCGGCCTGAGTCCGTTGCAGGCCGGTCTGATGACCCTGCCGATGGCCGGGGCCATGGCGATCTGCGCACCGCTGTCGGGGCGCATCGTCGCGAGTCGCGGTGCGCGGCTCCCGATGATGATCGCGGGCGTGGCCACGACACTGTCCGGTCTGATGCTGGTCGCCATGTCGGACACCACCAGCTTCTGGTATCTCGGGTTCGCCTACGCCGTTCTCGGTGTCGGAGCCGGACTGGTGAATGCGCCGATCACCAACGCCGCCGTATCCGGGATGCCGAAGGAACAAGCCGGCGTCGCGTCGGGGGTTGCGTCGGTCAGCCGTCAGGTGGGCACGTCACTGGGTGTTGCGGTCTTCGGCGCCATCGCCTTTGCGCAGGTCGACGAATCTGCGACCGACGATCTGCGCACCGGACTCGCCGATGCCTCGCATCCCGCGTGGATGCTGATGGCGGTGCTGGGTGTCGCGCTGGTCGTCGTCGGCTACGCGTCGACCGGGGAGTGGGCGCAGCGCACCGTGGAACGCACCCGCGCGAAATTCCTCTAGCGGGACTACTGGGCCAGCGCCCGGGTCAACTGCGGCACAATCTGCTTCTTACGTGACACCAGACCTTTGGCGAAAGCGTGTCCGTCGCGGATCGTCACAGTGAGGGCGGCATCTACCGCGTCGAGGGGGTCGCCGACCACCAGGACGTCGGAGTCGGTGGTCAACACGTTGGTGATCAGCAGCAGGAACAGGTCGTAGCCCGCATGCTCGGCCTCGGCGCGCATCGCCGCGAGAAACTCGTCGCGGCGGTCGAGGATGTCCGTCGGGTCGACGGTATTCAGTTGCGCGAGGCGGACTTCGGTGCCACTCATGGTGTAGCTCTTGGCGTCTCGGCCGATCAGTGTTGCCGGCTGCGCATCGCCGAGGTCCGTGCCGGCGCGCAGGAGATCGGTGCCGTAGGCGTCGGGGGAGATGTCGGCGATCGACGCCAGATGGGCGAGGGCGTTGCGATCGGCGTCGGTGGTGGTCGGGGAGCGCAGCAGCAGGGTATCGGAGATGATCGCCGACGCCATGATGCCCGCGGTGTCGCCGGGGATGGGGATGTCGTTCTCGTCGTACATCCGGGTCAGGATGGTGCAGGTGCAGCCGACGGGTTCGGCGCGGAAGTACAGCGGCGCAGTCGTTTCGAAGTTGGCGATGCGGTGGTGGTCGATGACCTTGTGCACGGTGAGGTCGGCGATGTCGGCGACGCTCTGCTGGCGTTCGTTGTGGTCGACGAGCATCACGTCGGTGGTCTCCGGCGCCGCGCGTTCGATGACACGCGGCGCTTTTAGTCCGAAATGATCTAGGGCATAACGGGTTTCGGCGTTGGGCTTACCGAGCGCAACGGCCTGTGCGTCCTGCCCCAGGGCCTGCTCGAGGCGGGCGAGTCCGATGGCGGCGCCGATCGCGTCGGTGTCGGGGTTGCGGTGCCCGAACACCAGAATGGTGGACATGGTGTCGAGCCTACGTCGGCTGTTGACGTGGTGGCAGAAGAACCGTGCCGACCGGCGCGCCGAATGGTGGCGACGATTGAGCTGGGCGTTTGACCACGCTCTGAGCACCGATCCAGTCGAGTCCGGTTTCGGATGGGTGGTCGTCGAGCACGTCGCCGAGTCGGGATTGGCGACGGAGCCGGATTCGAGGCTGTTCAATGCGATCGCCGAAACGTGGCTTCACGGCGATAATGAACAAACAGGTCGGAGGAGGTCCTGATGACAACGGATGAGGTCCAGCACGTTCCGAGTGTCAGCGGGGGCCGACACCACGCTCCCAGTGGCCCGCGAAAGAGTCTGTCGTCGTTGTACACCGCTGCTCGGATCGCTGAGTCCACTGGTAAGCGGACGGGTCTCCCGCTGAGTCAGCGAGCGCAGGAGCTGCTCGAGGAGCAGCGGCGCGCCGCCGACGGCGAGAGTTGACACCGAACAGTTGTAGTTCATCAACAGTTGTATGAATCCAACTGTTGATGTGGATGCATGGTGTCAAACCTACGTCTGCTGTGTGAAGTGCGTGGGTTGCTCGTGCTTTCGCGCCACTATCGCCCCATGCGGTCGCGCGCCCGGATCGTGGCGGGACTGCGTGGCGGTGACGGCGAACCCGGCCCGCCTGAGTCGGTGCGAGAGATCGTGTATCGGCCAGAAGTAGGCGGTGGTGACGGCGTGGTCGAAGAGTGCCACGCGGGAGCTCTCGAAAAACCCGATCAGCACCGTGCCGCCCGGCCGCAGGGCTCGCGCGAACTCATCGAAAACGGCGTCAATGTCGTTGGGCGCGAGGTGGATCAGTGAGTACCAGGCGAGGATTCCGCCGACCTCGGCGTCGGATACGTCGAGGTCTTCGGCACTCCCCAGGCGATAGCTCGACCTGGGAAACGCCCGACGTGCGTGGTCCACGAACTCGACGACCGGGTCGATGCCGACGACATCACAGCCGTTGTCGGTGAGCCACGACGTCCAGTGACCGGGGCCGCACCCGACGTCGAGAATCGGTCCGTAAACACCGGCCGCCCAGCTGCCGATGAAATCCCGGTCGAGCGGTGACGTGGCGTTGATGGAGCCGAACAGGTCTATGTACTCGGACGCGCGCGACCCGTACGGTTTGCCGCCCATCTCGGTGTCCACAACCCACAGCCAACCGCATGTTGTGCACAGGTGCCGATCCGACACGAGTCTTGTCGGACGGCGGGATACAGTGTCGTCATCTTCAGCGGGAGTCTCCGAGGTCGGGCAGTCGATGTGCCGAGGCCGACTTCGGAGTCCTCATGCTTACCCATCTTGCACAGTCCCGGTTGGCCACCAGGCCCGACGACGAGTTGTTCCAGAAGGTGGTCGAGCTGTGGCTCGGCGACGATAATGGCACGGTAGAGCCGGGAAGGGGTGCGCCATGACGGCAGAACAGGGCAAGCACGGTCAGCGAGCCGACGGTCTGCAGTTGAGTCAGTCGTCTCAGTACGCCCTCGCTCGCATGGCCGAGCATGCCAGCAAACGGACGGGCCGCCCCTTGAGTAAGCGGGTGCAAGAGCTCCTCGCTGAGCAACGCGCATTGGAAGACGAACGCTAGTTGAGTTGACACAAACCAGTTGTAGTTCTACAACAGTTGTATGAATCCAACTGTTCCGGCGGATGCTGGGTCCTCGGTGCCGACGGCGACCGAAGTGTGGTTCGCGATGAACAGCCTGGTGCGCGATCAGGCGAAGTCGTCGCGCGACCGTATCAGCGCGGTCATCGACATCCCGTTCAGCCGCTTCCGCGCGCTGCGTCGGATCGCGGTACGCGATCTGACCCAGCGGGAGCTCGCCGAGCGGCTCGGTGTCGACGCGCCGGCGGCCAGCGGCATCGTCAACGACCTCGTCGAGCGCGGACTGGCCACGCGCCGGCCACATCCGACGGATGGACGCTGCAAGCTCGTCACGATCACCGAGGAGGGTCGTCGCGCGGTGGCGGCGGTCACCGAGGACCCGGCCACCGCGCCGCCGATGTTCGCCGCACTCGATGCCACGCAACTCCGCACACTGGCCGACCTGCTCGAATCGTTGCGTGTGGCGGCCGACGGATGAGCGTCGCCGCCACGACTCAGGTGGTCGGCGAACTCTCCGCACGGCACCGCAAGATCATCCTCGCGACCTGCTGCCTGAGCCTGTTCATCGTCGGTATCGACGTGTCCGCGGTCAACGTGGCGTTGCCGTCGATCAGCACCGATCTCGGTGCGACGCCGGCGCAGCTGCAGTGGGTCATCGACTCCTACACCCTCGTCATCGCCAGCCTGCTGACCCTCGGCGGGTCGATGGGCGACCGGCTCGGCCGCAAACGTGTCTTCCAGGTCGGACTCGTGGTGTTCGCGGTCGGGTCCATCCTGTGTTCGCTGTCGACGTCGCCGGAGATGCTGATCGGCGCACGCATGCTGCAGGCCGTCGGCGGCTCGATGCTGAATCCCGTGGCGATGTCGATCATCACCAATGTCTTCACCGACCCCAAGGAACGCGCGCACGCAATCGGCATGTGGGCGGCGGCAATCGGCGTGAGCATGGCCCTCGGTCCGGTGGTCGGCGGCGCCCTCGTCGACGGCATCGGCTGGGAGGCGATCTTCTGGCTGAACGTCCCGATCTGTCTGCTGGCGATTGTGCTCACCGCCCGCTTCGTCCCCGAGTCGAAGGCCGAACGTGCGCGTCGGCCCGACCCGCTGGGGCAGGTGCTGATCTTCGCCTTCCTCGCCACCCTCACCTACGGCATCATCGAAGGCCGCGGACTGGGCTGGACGTCGGGCGTGGTGATCGGTTGCTTCGTCGTCGCGATCTGCGCGGTCACCACGTTGATCTGGTACGAAACCCGCCGGACCGAACCGCTGTTGGATCCGCGGTTCTTCCATAGCGCACCGTTCACCAGCGCCATCGGCACCGCGGTGATCCTGTTCGCCGCAACCGGCGGATTCCTGTTCCTCAACACGCTCTACCTCCAGCAGGTGCGCGGTATGTCACCTCTGGAAGCCGGCGCGATGACGCTACCGATGGCGGTCGCCAGCGCTGCCTTTGCGCCACTCGCCGGACGGTTGGTGGCGGCGCGGGGTGCCCGCGTGCCGATGGCGATGGGCGGCCTCGCGATCGTCATCAGCGGCGTCATGTTGATGATGGTGCGCACCGACACGAGCCTCTGGTTCATCGGCGTCGCCTACATGTTCTTCGGCATCGGATCCGGTTTGGTGAACGCCCCGATCACCAACGCCGCCGTCTCCGGCATGCCCAGATCCCAAGCGGGACTGGCATCGTCGATGACCTCGACGGGCCGGCAGGTCGGTACATCGCTGGGTGTGGCGGTGTTCGGCACGCTCGCGTTCTCCGGGGTCGACGGATCGGTCGCCGACGGACTGGCCGCGGCAGCCCGCCCGGCGTGGCTGATCATGGCGCTGGTCGGGATCGCGATCACCATCCTCGCGGTGGTGTCGACGTCACGCTGGGGTGCCGCGACGGCCGCACGCACGCGGGCACTCATCGAGGCCGACACCGGCGAATCGATGGCCTGAACCGGACCCACACGAAACCGGGCTGAACCTGGCAGCGGGCTGCCACCGTCTTCACAGCTTGACCGCCGACAGTGGTGACATGACATCTGCGACCCTGCCTGCGTCCACGCCGTCGGCGGCGCCACCACCCGAGGTGGCCGCCGACCGCACTCCGCGACGGTGGATCCGGTGGCTGGTACTCACGGCGATCGTCGCGGTGGCCATCGGCATCCGGGTTCGCTTCCTGCACATCGAGACGATGGACTACCAGGCGTTCCTCAGCCGGTGGTACAGCACGCTCGACACCCAGGGGTTCGGCGCGTTCAAGGAACGTTTCGCCGACTACAACTATCCCTACCTGTACCTGATCTGGGTGCTCACCGCGCTCAACATCCCGGCGCTGGTCGGGATCAAGGCGCTTTCGATCGGCTTCGACCTGGTCCTGGGCTTCTTCGCCTACCGCATCGTCGCACTGCGGACCGACCGATTCTGGTTGCGCGCGGCGGCCTTCGGGGTCGTGGTGCTGTTGCCGTCGGTGATCGCCAACAGTGCCTACTGGGGGCAGGCCGACGCCATCTACTCGGCGTTCGTGCTCGGCGGGGTCTGCTTCCTGCTGCGCGCCCAGCGGGATCGGCTCGTCTGGAACTCGGTGTGGGCGTGCGTATTCTTCGGCATCGCGGTGTCGTTCAAGCTGCAGGCCATCTTCGTGTTCCCGGTGCTGCTGTGGCTGCTGCTGCGTCGTCGGCTGCCGTGGTACTCACTACTCGCGATCCCGGTTGTGTACCTGCTGTTCGACATCCCGGCCGTGCTGGCCGGCGCGTCCTGGAGTACCGCGCTGTCGGTCTACCTCGACCAGACCGGCTCGTATCAGCAGCTCACGCTCGGCGCCGCCAACCTGTACCAACTGATCCCCATCGCGGGCGACGCCACGTGGCTCGCGCATCTCGGGATCGCTGCGGCGGCGACCGTGATCGCCGCGTTCTTCGCCTGGTCACTGTGGAAGAAGCCCGCGGTGACGCCGACGTCGATCCTCGTGGTCGCGACCGCGTCGGCAGTGATCGTGCCGTTCCTGCTCCCGGCCATGCACGACCGCTACTTCTACACCGCGGAGATCCTCAGCGTGGTGATGGCGTTCTACCTGCCGCTGCGCTTCGTGCTGATCCCCGTCCTCATCCAGGCCGCCGCGATCGGCGTCTATCACTCGTCGCTGACCGGTGACCAGGGACACGGGTTCGGGGGTCAGGGGTTTGGTGGACAGGGGCATGCGCCCGGCGGCGGTCCCGGCTTCGGCGGTGAATCTCATCACGGCGGAACCGGCGGTCCAGGCGGCGGCGCCGGGGGACCGGGTGGCGGCCACCCGGGCGGCGGTGGCCAGTCCGGCGGCGGCCAACACGGCGGGAGCAGCGGTTACACCTCCGGTCGGGGTGACACCGCGTTGACGATCTACGCGTCGATGATGGCGCTCGCGGCACTCGGCATGGTCTATGCCGTCGTCGATACTTTTCGCCGCGCGGCACTTCGGTTGCGATGATGCTGGGGTGAGCACTCCCGCACAGACCGACCTCGCACAGACCGGGCCCGCCGCCGTGCTCTGGGACATGGACGGCACCCTGCTCGACTCCGAACCGCTCTGGGACATCGCGATGGAGGACCTCGCGGTACGTCACGGCATCGTGATGTCCCCGGCGTTGCGCGAGTCGACACTGGGCAACTCGCTGCCCGACGCCATCACCCGTGTGCACGACGCAGCCGACGTGGCGCCGGCCGACCGCGACATCGCCGCCGACAGTCGCTGGATTCTGGACCGCGTCGCGGTCCTGTTCCGGCAGGGTCTGCCGTGGCGACCGGGGGCGGCCGCGGCACTGGATCTGGTGGCGACCGCCGGACTGCCGATGGTGCTGGTGACCAACACGGTTCGCGAACTCGTCGTCGTCGCCTTGGAAACGCTGGGTCCGGCGCGATTCACCGCCACTGTCTGCGGCGACGAAGTCCCCCGGGGTAAACCGGCACCGGACATCTACCAGAAGGCTGCCTCCGCGCTCGGGTTGCGCGCCGATCAGTGCCTGGCCGTGGAGGATTCGCCGACCGGGACCATCGCGTCGACGACAGCCGGATGCCCGACCCTCGTCATCCCGTCGGCGGCGCCGGTACCGTCGGGCACCTTGCGCAGCTTCCGGGAGACGTTGGTCGGGCTCACCGAGCATGATCTGGTCGACGCCTGGACCGGCCAGGTCACCTGAGGCGTCCAGGCGTCGAACCCTCAGACCTCGACGGTCACTTTCGGTGCGGCGGTCGGCTCCGGGGTCGACGTGGTCATCGTCGTCCGACGAATCACCTCGGCCACGGCCACCACGATCACGTTGGGGAGCAACGACACCAGGCCGGTGTCCCAGCTCCCGACGTTGATGTCAGCGAAGGTGAGGACGATGACGGACACGATGCCGGTGATCGCACCGAGCATGATCGGTAGCGCGCCGATCCGGACGCGGACGCCCAGTGCCATCGCGACTGCCGGAATGAGCTGTGCCAATCCGCCATACGTGATGAGCAGCAGCTCGGCGATGTTGGACTGCTTGAGCCCGAAGGCGAGCGCACCCAGGGTGGCGACCACGACGACCGCATGATTGACGCGCAGTGCGGTGCGCGGATTGCCGATGGACAGCACGTTGCGGGTCACCAGAGTGGAGATGCCCATTGCGATGGCTGCCGACGGGACCATCGCGGCCGACGCGCCGGCCACTGCCACGACACCGACAAGCCAAGCCGGCAGCGTTGCGGTTGCGACACCGAACAGGGCGGCGTTGGGCTTGGTGGCCGGGTCGAGGACGAGGATGGCGGCGAAGCCGATGAAGATCGGGAGGAACAGGGCAACCTGGTAGAGCGACAGCCACTTGTAGTTCGACCGCAGGACGTCAGAACTCTTGGCGGCCAACACCGGCGGCCACAGGTGCGGGAAGGTGTTGAAGCCGGCGGCCAGCGTGGTGACGATCACCGACGTCACGAAGAACGTGGTGTCGTAGCCATGGGCACCCAGGGTGAGCATCACCGGATCATGTTGTGCGACTTGACCGAAGACCTCGGGCACGCCACCGATGGAGATGATCACGCCGCCGGCGACGATGAGCAGTGCCACCACCATGAGGACATCCTTGAGGTAGGCGACGCGCGCGATGCCGCGGATGCCCGACCGGGTGACGAACAGCACGACGAGTGCGCTCGCGATGACCATCGAAAGTCCGCGTGCCGCTTCGGATCCGGTGGCGAGCTGCACGATCAGGCCGAGTCCGGTGATCTGGAGTTGCAAGTACGGGATGAGGCTCAACGCACCGACCACTGCGGTCACCCGACCGAGCCACGGTGAGCGATACCGATCGGACAGGAAGTCCGACATTGTCACGTAGCCCTTGTTGACCGCGAGGTCACGGATCCGGGGAGAGATGAAGTAGAGCAGGATCGCCGACAGCGTCAGGTAGGCGACGGCGAAGGTGGCGCTCGCGCCGCCGGCGAACGCGATGCCCGCGAGACCCAGAAAGCTGAACGTGGTCAACGACTCTCCGGCCTGCAGGAACCAGGAGGTCCACCGGGGCATGTTGCGTTCGGCGACCGCCCAGGATTCCACATCGCGGGCCTTCTTGCGGCCGGTCATGCCGAGCACCGCGATCAACACGATGCCGACGGTGACGATGACGGTGATCATCGGGTGACCTCCGTGCCCTCGGTGCCGGCGTCGGAGAGCCGGTCACGCCGGCCGATGTAGTCGACGACATTCAGTGAGGCGACGGTCAGCAGAACCGCGCCGAACGACCACACGAGCACCGACGGCACGCCGAACCACAGCGCGTCGGTGTTCACGAAGGGCAGGAAAGGCATTGCGAGAAAGGCGATTACCGGTATCGCGGCGACGGCCAGCTGGGGCGGGCTGGCGATGGTGTGTTTCATGGTGGTAGCTTTCGGGTTGTCGGTCGATGAGGCGGGACGGGGTTGGCAGACCCCGGACTTGCGAGGAACTCAGGTCGAGGAGCGGGTCATCTCAGACAGGCAGGTGCGGTTCGATCGCCGCGGCGTTGGTCAGTGCTTCCAGCGCCCGGCTGATGGACAGCAGTCTCCTCTCGGTGTGTGCGGCGGTCAGTACCTGGATACCGACCGGCAATCCGGTGTCGGTGAAGCCGACGGGCAGTGACAGCGCCGGAATGCCCAGCGGTGTCAGCAGATAGCAGGCACGCATCCAGTCGAGGTAGGTGTGCTGCGGCACCCCGTCGATCTCGGTGGGGTAGGTTGCGGACGCGTCGAAGGGGAGTACCTGGCAGGTCGGCACGAGCAGCACGTCGTACTGCTCGAAGAAGTCGGCGGCCCGGCAGTGCAGCATCGTCAGATCACGGAACCCGGCGGCGACGTCGGCTGCGCCGAGTTCCTCACCGCAACGGATGTTCCAGGCGAGATCCGGCTTGAACGCCTCCGGCTGCTGTGCCAGTGCATCGGACATCTCCAGGGCGAACTCCGCGGCCCGCAAGGTGCGGAAGACCCGCTCGGCGGCATCGAGATCCGGGCAGGCCGGCTCGACATCGACGCCGTATCCGCCGAGGGAGCCGACGAACGGCTCGAGCACCTTGAGCACCTCGGCCTCCACCGGGATGCGACCGTCGAGCGTCGGAGCCCAGGCTGCCCGCAGTCCGCCCAGCGACGCGACTTCGGCGTCGAGCGTGGGTGCGGGGCGTCCGGTGGTCAGTGGGTCGTGCGGATGTCCGCCGCCCATCACCGACAGCAGCAGCGTGACGTCGTCGACGGTCCGGCCCATCGGACCCAACACACCGAGAGGCGAAAAGCCCATGCCGCCACCGGGACTCGGGACGATGCCGGGGGTCGGGCGCAGGCCGACGACGTTGCAGAACGACGCCGGGTTACGCAGCGATCCACCCATGTCGCTGCCGTCGGCCAGCGGCGTCATCCGGGCAGCGAGTGCGGCGGCCGCACCGCCGGAACTGCCGCCGGCCGAGCGGGTGGTGTCGTACGGATTCACCGTCGTCCCGAATACGGAGTTGAAAGTGTGTGAGCCCGCGGCCATTTCGGGCACGTTGGTCTTGCCCAGGCGGATGGCACCGGCTGCGCCGATTCGTCGGACAGTCTCCGCGTCCTCGGTCGGCACGTTGTCGGCGAACAGCGGCGAGCCCAGCGTGGTGCGCATGCCGGCGGTCGCGTGGGTGTCCTTGAACGTCACCGGCAGGCCGTGCAGCGGGCCCGGCTCGACGCCCGCGGCCAACGCCCGGTCGGCCGCGTCGGCAGCGGCCAGCGCACCGTCGGAGTCCAAGGTCACGATGGCGTTGATCGCGGGGTTCACCGCGTCGATCCGGTCGAGATGCGCGCGGGTGACCTCGCGGGCCGAGAGCTCCTTCGCCGCGATGGCATCGCGCAGGTCGCAGGCGCTCATTCTGACGATGTCGGTCATGGCCATCCAATCGATAGTTGATTCAAGAAACTGGGCTTGCGTGGAGGAATGATTCATCAAATGTGGCAGGCGACACACTTTGTGTCAATAGGTGAGATGAGATTAGCCGCCATCGATCCACCTTGCAGTGCGAAGTGACAAGGAGGAATCGAGGCTAGTGCGAACGGTGCCGAAGCGGTCAGCGAGTGAGAACGCCGCTGCGCTTATAGGAGGCCAGCACCAGCTCGGAGTGCACCGCGGACACCCGCGGCACCCAATCGCTGCCGGTCAGGAGCTGTGCGAGCTCGGTGAATGAGCTCATCGTGATGTTGACGACGAGCGCGTCGCGGCCCATGACCAGCGCGGCGTACCGCACCGACGGCAGCTTGGCGAGCATCTCACCGACCTCGACGGTGACCGCGGGATTCGCCTGGATCCAGAGCAGCGCCTCGACGGGCAGACCGAGGCTCGCCGGCTCGATGACGATCCTCGTGTGCAACCGGCCGGTGGTGAACAGGTGATCCACCCGGCGCCGCGCGGTGCTCTCCGGAATACCGGCTTCCTCGGCGATCGTGGTGAGCGCGATCCGGCCGTCGCGGGCGAGCGCTCGCACGATCGTTGCGTCGGGTTCGTCGAACTCGCCCGAGGGGCCGACATTCTCGGGTGGTGCGTCGAGGTCGAGTGCCTGCACCTCGGCGTCGGTCAGCACGGGCGGTCGCCACCCGGCGACGGTCTGGAAATATCGGAGGACCGGTGCCACGTGAACCGACCGGATTGCCGCGTGGGCGTCGGCGATGTCGCGGGTGAACTGGGCGAGTTCGGATTCCGGCGCGGTGATCTCGGCGACGATGGACGGTGAGCCGCCGAGCCGGTACACGAACACGGCGCGATGATCCGCGGCAAGCGACGACGCCACGTCGTCGATGTCGCCGGGCAGGCAATCCAGATAGACAACATGAGTCGACATGCCCAGGGGCAGGGTCGCGACACGGACCGCGCCGGAGGAAATCAGTGCGTTGCCACGGCGGGTCACCGTGGAGAACGATTCGCCGAGGGCGTCGGCGATACGCCGCCAGGATGCGCGGCCGTTGACCTGCAACGCGCCGACGATCCGTCGGTCGAGATCGTCGAGGTATGCCGCGGCCATATCCGTACCCTAGCGGTGCGTCTCGCCGAGGCCATGTCGGACATGCGGACACCGCGACTCATGCATCAGAGAATGATTCTCAGCCATCGATATCTGCCCAGTTCGGATAGTCCCGGCTGATCTGTCGCGCGTGGTCGAGGAAGGCGCTCAGTCGCGTCGATTCCCGCCCGCCGTCCCAGACGATGCCGAACTCGCGTTCGGCCGTCGCGTCGTCGATCGGGATGGCGACGGTCCGCGGGTGTGGCGCCCCGTCGGCGGGCACCACCGACACGCCCAATCCGGAGCCGACGAAGCCGGCGAGGGTGGCGAGGTTGTCGGCCTCGAGCACCACGCGTGGGCTCACGCCGGCCTGCCGCCACAGCGTGTCCGCGATGCGGCGGGTGTGGAAACGCGTGTCCAGCGCGAGGGCGGGTTCGTCGGCGCACTCGGTCAGTGACACCGAAGCGCGGGTGGCGAGCGGATGCGAACTGTGCACCAGCAGAACAAAACGCTGCCTTCCCAACGGAATCCAGGAGAATCGCCGTGCCGGTCGGGGCGCGGTGACGGCCACCTCGATGGTCTGATCGTCGACGGCGGCCAGGAGCTCGTCGGACGCGCCCTCACGATGGGCCACCCGCACCTCGGGGTGCTCGGCGATGAAGGAGCCGAGTAGTTCGCCGGCCACGGTCGAGTTCAGTGATCGGAGGCATCCGATCCGCAGGATCTCGGTCGCTCCCGGATCGGTTGCCGTCCGCACCGCCGCGCTGAAGGTGTCGAGTGCCTCGCGGGCGGCCGCCGAGAGAGCGATCCCCGCGGCGGTGAGCCGCAGTGCCCGGCCGTCGCGCTCGACCAACGCGACGCCGAGGGCGTGTTCCCAGGTGCGCACCGTCCGGCTCAGCGTCGGCTGGCTGACCCCGCTACGGTCGGCCGCGCTGGTCAACGACTGCTCCGCGTCGAGGGCCACCAGCTGCGCGAGGCCGGAGGCGAAGAGTAGTTCGACCTCATTGACATTCATGAGTGAATGATTCTAACGCGGTCGACCATTGCGGTGGGGCATATCGGCAACGCAGCCTGAGTGGGTGACGACCACGCAGCAACCGAGCAGCGCCGCTCCCGTCTGGAACCGCCGCCGCCAGAGCAAGTCCGAGCGCGTCGAGGCGGGGCGCCGATTCACCGACGGGCGCGTCGTGCCGACCGACGCCGTCGAGGATCTCCTGCACGCCGTGCTGCGGCCGGGGGATCGAGTGGCACTCGAGGGTGACAATCAGAAGCAGGCCGACTTCCTGGCCCGGGCCCTCACCCGGCTCGATCCGGGCCGGGTCAACGAACTGCACCTGGTGATCCCGTCGATCTCGCTGCCCGAACACCTCGACCTATTCGAGCAGGGCATCGCCACCCGCGCGGACTTCGCGTTCGCCGGAGCGCAGTCGGGCCGGATACCCGGACTGATTGCCGACAAGACGCTCACCGTGGGTGCCATCCACACCTACCTCGAGCTCTACGCCCGCATGTTCGTCGACCTGATCCCGGATGTCGCGTTGATCGCGGCGGAGGCCGCGGACTCGGCGGGCAACCTCTACACCGGGCCGAACACCGAGGACACCCCGGCCATCGTGGAGGCCACCGCATTTCGCGACGGCATCGTCATCGCTCAGGTCAACGAGATCGTCGACCACGAGGATCTGCCGCGCACCGACATCCCCGGTGACTGCGTCGACTTCGTCATTCGCGCCGACCGCCCGTTCCACATCGAACCGCTCTTCACCCGCGATCCCCGCCAGATCACCGACCTGCACGTGCTGCTCGGGATGCTCGCGATCCGCGGTGTCTATGAACGCCACGAGGTGACCTCGGTCAACCATGGCATCGGATTCGACACGGCGGCAATCGAATTGCTGCTCCCCACCTACGGTGGCGACCTCGGGTTGAAGGGGCGCATCGCCCGGCATTTCGCGCTCAATCCGCATCCGACGCTGATCCCGGCCATCGAATCGGGCTGGGTCGAGACGATCACCTCGTTCGGCGGGGAACTCGGCATGGAACGCTACGTGGCCGCCCGTCCCGACATCTTCGCCACCGGACGCGACGGCTCGCTGCGCTCGAACCGGATGGTCGCCCAGACCGCCGGTCTGTACGCCACCGACATGTTCATCGGTTCCACCCTGCAGATCGACGCCGACGCCAACTCGTCGACGGTCACCGCCGGCCGGCTCTCCGGCTTCGGCGGAGCCCCGAACCTGGGCAGCGACCCCCGCGGCCGACGGCATTCGACACCCACCTGGTTGGGGATGGCCGAGGAGTTGGGTAGGACCGAGGCGACCGGCACGCTCGGTCCGCTGCGCGGCCGCAAACTCGTCGTGCAGATCGCCGAGTCCTTCGGCACCGGCGGCGTCCCCAAATACGTCGACCGGCTCGACGCGTGGTCGGTCGGGGAGCAGGCCGGCATGCCGGTCGCGCCGGTCATGATCTACGGCGACGACGTCACCCACCTCATCAGCGAAGAAGGCGTCGCTTACCTCTACCGCGCGCACAGCGCCGACGAGCGTCGTGCGGCCGTCGCCGCGCTGGCCGGCGCGGGCCCACTCGGGCAGACCTCGACCGCCGACGAGCGGGCGCAGTTGCGCCGCGACGGCCTCCTCGCGACACCGGAGGATCTCGGGGTCCGGCGCTCGGATGCCAACCGGACGCAACTCGCCGCCCGCAGCATCGGCGACCTGGTGACCTGGTCCGGCGGACTCTATGACCCGCCCGCGAAGTTCCGGAGCTGGTGATGACCCACACTGTGATCACCGACATGCAGACCCCGACCTCGCTACTCGCCGACGCCGCGGTCGCCGCGCTGTGCGCGGAGGCCACCCTCAGCCCGAAACCCGGACTCGTCGACGCCCGCGGTTCCGGCGCCCACACCGACATGGATCTCGACCTGCTCCTGCGGTCCGCGCAGGTGCTGCGACCGACCTTCACCGACCTCGCCGCCGCCGGCTTGGCCGGCGGAACGGATCTGCCCCGACTGCGCGCCGACCTCGCCGGCGTCGGCCGCGTCGGCGAACGCACGATGATGGCGGCGACCGGCGGCGTCAACACCCATCGCGGCGCGATCTGGGCGCTGGGCCTGACAGTGGGTGCCGCCGCGAGTCTCGCACCGGAGAGCGGCGCCGGGTCCGCCGCGGCGATCCTCGACCGGGTCGCGGCGATCGCCGCCCACGATGACCCCGCCGCACCCGCACCGCACACCCCCGGTGCCCGGGCACGTGCCCATTACGCGGTCGGCGGTGCGGTCGGTGCCGCCCGCGCCGGCTTCCCGGCCGCGGTCGCCGCACTGATGTCGATCCGCGGATCCCGGCTCGCGGGCGCGACCGAAGAGCAGGCGCGACTCGACGGACTGCTGGCCGCGATGACCGACCTCGACGACACCTGCGTCCTCGTCCGCGGCGGCCGATCGGCGCTGCACACCGTGCGGTCCGGCGCCCGGCGCGCACTGGCTGTCGGTGGCGCCCGCACGCCTGCCGGTCGCGCGGTCATCACCGAGCTCGACCGTCGACTGTGCGCCACCGGCATCTCACCCGGCGGCAGCGCCGACATGCTCGCCCTCGCGTTGCTCCTCGACGAGCTCGACACCGCCACCCCCCCAGATGGTCGAGTAAGTGACCAGGGCCGCCGCAGGCGGCCAACGTGAGCCGGGAAGAGTTGCCGCTGGTCACCACAGCCGCCGGGGCGGATAGTGGGCAGGGTGAATCGTGGAGAATTCGCTCACGTGCTTTGTGCCAGTGAGCCAGCGAGTAAGTATGAATCGCGGGGCCTGCCACGGGGAATGTGGATTGTTGCTTCGAGCACGCGGATCAGACTCCTAGATCTACCCAGCCCCGCCCACGATTCACCCGTCAATTCCCTTCGACCGTCAGGAATCGGTGATGGAAGTACTCCATGCCCGCTGCGCCGGGCTCGACATATCCAAGAAAGACGCGAAAGTGTGTGTCCGGGTGGCGGGTTCAGGACGCCGCAAGACCGTGGAAACAGTCACGACATGGTCCTCAATGACCCGTGACGTGCTGGCACTGCGTGAACACCTCAGTACCGAGAAGGTCACCTGTGTGGTGATGGAAGCCACCGGCGACTACTGGAAAACGTTCTACTACGTCCTCGAGGACGGACCGTTCGAGCTGATGCTGGTCAACGCTCGCGACGTCAAGAACCTCCCCGGCCGCAAAACCGATGTCTCTGACGCGGCCTGGCTGGCCCAACTCGCCGCACATGGCTTGGTGCGCCCATGCTTCGTGCCACCGCCACCGATCCGGCAGCTACGCGATCTGACCCGTACCCGCACCGCGATCACCCGCGAACGCGGCCGCACCATCCAACGGGTGGAGAAGGTCCTCGAAGACGCCGGTATCAAACTATCGGTGGTGGCCACCGACATCGCCGGGGTATCCGGGCAACGCATCCTGCGCGCGCTGGCCAACGGCGAGCGTAACCCCGAAGTCCTCGCCGACCTCTCCGTACGCCAACTGCGAGCCAAGATCCCGATGCTCACCCAAGCGCTCGAAGGCCGCTTCACCGACCACCACGCCTTCATCATCGACATGCACCTGACCTCGATCGAGGAACACACCACCCACATCGACGCGCTCACCGAGCGGATCGAGCAGCTGATGGCACCCTTTCGTGACATCCGGGAACTGTTATGCACCATCCCCGGAATCGCCGAAGGCACCGCCGATGTGATCATCGCCGAAACCGGCGCCGACATGACCGTGTTCCCCGACGCAGGTCATCTGGCATCGTGGGCCGGGGTATGCCCCGGCCACCACGAGTCGGCCGGCCGCGTCAAGAACGCGGCAACCCGACCCGGCAACCGCTACCTCAAAGGCGCGCTCGGCGCCTCAGCCCTGACCATCGCCCGCAACAAAGGCACCTTTCTGCACACGAAATACGTGCGGCTGTCCAAACAACGCGGTCAGGGCAAAGCGATCGTCGCGATCGAACGCACCCTGATCACCCTCATCTGGACCATGATCACCAACCACACCACCTATACCGAACCCGGTCCTGATTTCTACCAACAACGTAACCCTGAACGCGCCAAAAACCGTGCTCTACAACAACTACGCGACCTCGGATGGGAGGCCACCCTACAACCCGCCAGCGCCTAAACCCACACACCCCACCGAAATCCCGCACCAGGCGCCTACCAGCGTCGGGCACCTCCGCACGCGCCACCCGCGCGTCACGACGCCACCTCACCAAACTCTTCGGATCAGCCCGGCGATGAAGGAGCCGAGCGCATCGAGACCACCGCCCACACACTGAGGAAAGACTCATGGAGACAATCGAATTGACCCTTCCGGCGACGCAGACACTGACTCGCGACGTGCACGTCGGGGTCGTCGCATCCGGCGATCTCGAGGTGCTGCTCACGCCGCATGACCGCACCGATCCCGCCGGAGAGAGCACGGCCGAGATCCGGCTCCGCACCACCGTCGACGGCTACGGCGTGCTGTGGGAACGCGTGCTGCACCGCGCGCTCGCCGACGGCGCCTACGCCGCCCGCTACGAGATCAACGATTCCGGTGCCACGCCCGGCATGGTCACCCTGCGCCTGGCGCAGGCCGCCGAGGCGGCCCGGGGAGGTGCGGCATGACCGTCCTGCCTCTCGCCTACACCGAACTCCGCGCTCGCGACCGCGCGCGGGCGTTGCTCGACGCGGGCAGCTTCCGGGAGATCCTCGACCCGTTCGACCGCATGGAGTCGCCGCATCTGGCCGCGCAGGGCATCGTCGGTCAGAGCGACGACGGCGCCGTCATCGCACGCGGCACCATCGACGACGCGGACGCGGTCATCCTGGCACTCGACGGCGCGTTCCAGGGCGGCGGCATCGGCGAGGTGTCCGGCGCCAAACTGGCGGCCGGTCTGGAACAGGCCATCGCCGATCACCGCGCCGGTATCCCCATCCGCGTCGTGTTGCTGCTGGAGACCGGGGGCATCCGCCTGCAGGAGGCCAACCTCGGGCTCCTGGCGATCGCCGACATCCACGCCGCCATCGTCGAGCTGCGCCAGCTCGCCCCGGTGGTCGGGGTGATCAGCGGGCCGGTCGGCTGCTTCGGCGGCATGGGCATCGCCGCCGGGCTGACCAGCCATCTGGTCATGACCCGCGAAGGGCGTCTCGGTCTCAACGGTCCCGAGGTGATCGAGACCGAGGCCGGCATCGACGAACTCGACTCCGCCGACCGGCCACTCATCTGGTCGATGCTCGGCGGAGTGCAGCGCGTCGGCCAGCATCTCGCGGAGATCCTCGTCGACGACGACACCCACGCGGTCGCCGCCGCGGTCCGGGCGGTGTGGCGCGAACCCGGCACCCCACGACCACGGTCGCAGCGCATCGATGCCGCGACCGGTATCCTCGACCGCCTCGACCCGGCAGCGCACCTGCCCGCCGATATCGCCCGCGACTGGATAAACGGTGACTTCCGATGAGCCCCACATGTTCCCTCGGCCAGATCTGGTTCGACGCCCTCGCCACCACCGACTCCGCCGAGAGCGGGTGCGCTTCGGTCCGGGTCGGCGAGATCACGCTCGACAGCTCGTCCGACTCTGCGCTGGTGATCGCCGTCGTGCCCGATCCCGACTCCCCGTACCCGCGGGTGCGCCACGGCGAGATCGGCCTCCGCGAGGGGTGGTCCGTCGCCGACGCCGTCACCCGGTACACGGCCGCGCAGCAGCACCGACCCCGAGCAGATCGCGCGCCGGTCGTCCTGGTCATCGATACCCCCGGCCAGGCCTACGGCTACCTCGAAGAACTCATCGGCCTGCATCAGGCGCTCGCCGCGGCCGTCGACGCCCTCGCACATGCCCGACTCGCCGGGCATCCGGTGGTGGGGCTGATCGTCGGCAAGGCCATCTCCGGTGGTTTCCTCTCCTTCGGCCTGCAGGCCAATAGGCTTGTCGCCCTGGACCATTCCGACGTCGAGGTGCAGGTCATGTCGCAGAGCGCGACCGCCCGCATCACCCGACGCGACGTCGCCGAACTCGAGCGGATCGCCGCAGTCGCGCCGGCGACCGCCCGCGACGTCGGCAGCTTCGCCTCGCTCGGCGCACTACACGAGCTACTGAAGGTCGAGCAGCCGCACCGGCCGACCGACGCCGACATCGACGCGGTCCGCACCTCGATCGCCGCCGCCATTCGAGCCGCGCGCGAGGCGCCCGCCGACCTGACGTCGCGGCTGACCTCGCCGGAGGCCCGCGCCCGGCGTGCCGCGTCCAACGAGGTGCGACGCCGGGTCGCGCAGGCCTGGCGCGCATGACCGCCTTCGCCGAACCCCCAGCCGAACCCCATGACCTGGTCCGGGTCGCCGACACCGATCTGCTGACGGACACAGCCGGTGCAACGCTGTCCGACGACGCATCCCGCGCGCTGGCGGGACTCGGCGGCGGTTGGGTGGTCGTGCGGCGTGCTGCTGCGCCCACCGGAATGCTGCCCGTCGGCATCCGCGGGCGGCAGCGGTCCGAACGTCACGCCGCCCTGCTGCCCGTCTCGGGCGCGGCCGAACGGGTCCGGCCCTGGCAGATCCGTTCCACCTCGCACGACCCGACCCGGCCCCCGGCCCTGACCGCCTTCCGATTCGTGACGGGCGCACTGGGCCACTCCGACCTGCGTTGGGGCCCGGCCGGCAGCGTCGCCTTCGAACTGGTCACCGGTACGTCCGTCGCCACCGAGACCAGCGATCTCGACCTGATCGTGGATGCGCCGCAACGACTTTCGACCACCGAGATGGCGCTCATCACGGATGCCATCACCAAGGCCACCGACGCGACCGGCACGCGCATCGACGTCCAGCTTGTGACACCGGGCGGCGGCGTCGCCTTCACCGAAGTCGCCCGCGGCGACAGTCAGGTCGCGCTGCGCACCGTCGACGGTCCCATCCTGTGCACCGATCCGTGGGACACGTCGGCATGCGCAGTGCGCTGATCTGCCCGGGGCAGGGCGCTCAGCAGCCCGGCATGCTGGGTGATCTCGCCGCGGCCGGCACCGACGTGCTCGACGAAGCCGCCGCGGTGCTCGGCGAGGACGTCACCACCCTCGACACGGCCGACGCGTTGCGCGACACCCGCGCCGTGCAGCTCGCGCTACTCATCTGCGGCGTCACCCGCGGGCGAGCGTTGCTCGACGCGGGCGCACCCATCGACTATCTGGCCGGACATTCGGTGGGGCAGTGGACCGCCGCGGTGCTCGCCGACGTCGTCGACGTCGCCGACGCGGTGCGCATCGTCGACCTGCGCGCCCACGCGATGGCCGCGGCCGCACCGCCCGACTCGGGGATGATCGCCGTCGAAGGAGTTGGGGCCGGCGTCATCGACGAGTCGGCCGCCCGGCTGCGAGGCGACGGCGAACTGGTCTGGCTGAGCAACATCAACAGCGCGTCCGCCGCGACGGCGTCGGGCACCCATCGCGCCCTTGCGCGGCTGGCCGCCGAACTCACCGACGTCCACGGCGCCCGCATCCGCCCGCTCGAGGTATCCGTGCCCGCGCACACCGAACTGATGGCACCTGCCGGAGCCGCGGTGGCCACCGCCCTCGACGACATCGAACTCCGCAGACCCCGCATCCCGATCGCCGGTAACCGCGACGGTCGCCTCCTGCGCACGCCCGCCCAGCTGCGCACCGACCTGACCGACGGCATCGTCGTCGGCGTGCGGTGGGATCTGTGCGTCGACGTCCTTGCCGGTCACGGCACGCGTGTGTGGCTGCACAATGCTCCCGGCCGGTCCCTCCTGGCCACACTGCCGCCCGATCACCACAGCATCGCGGTCGACGAGGTGTCGACGGATCGGCTGGTGCGGTGGGCGCACGTGCGTCGTCGCTGAGCGGCATGCCAAAATAGAGTCCCGTGAAGACTTTCGAGGAGCTGTTCGCCGAGCTGAGCGACAAGGCACAGAACCGTCCCGCCGGCAGCGGGACCGTCGCCGCCCTCGATTCCGGAGTCCATACGCTGGGCAAGAAGATCATCGAAGAGGCCGGTGAGGTCTGGCTCGCCGCCGAGCACGAGTCCGACGAATCGCTCGGCGAAGAGATCTCCCAACTCGTGTACTGGCTGCAGGTGATGATGATCAAGCGGGGATTGTCCCTCGCCGACGTGTACCGCCATCTGTAGGGCTGCGATCCAGCCCCACATCGGACCCCAGGCCAACATCACGTCTCACCAGTAAGGACCCCACACTCATGTTGCGCGTAGCCGTGCCCAACAAGGGAGCACTTTCCGAATCGGCGGCAGCCGTGCTCGCCGAAGCCGGATATCGGAAGCGATCCGACGCCAAAGACCTCACCGTTCTCGACAACGCCAACGACGTCGAGTTCTTCTTCCTGCGCCCCAAGGACATCGCGATCTACGTCGGCTCGGGCACCCTCGACCTCGGCATCACCGGCCGCGACCTGGCCCGGGATTCGGGCGCCTCGGTCGACGAACAGCTCTCGATGGGCTTCGGGTCCTCGACCTTCC
Source organism: Gordonia sp. CPCC 205515 (assembly GCF_048537925.1). Lineage (NCBI taxonomy): Bacteria > Bacillati > Actinomycetota > Actinomycetes > Mycobacteriales > Gordoniaceae > Gordonia > Gordonia sp. CPCC 205515. Next base: position 268,335 of record NZ_JBCLVJ010000008.1, read on the forward strand.
GCTATGCGGCACCCGCCGGCCAGGACTGGACGGTCGCCGACCTCGCGGGCAAACGCGTCGCCACGTCGTACCCGAACCTCGTCCGCGACGACCTCCGTAACCGGGGCATCGAACCGGCCGAGGTCATCCGCCTCGACGGCGCAGTCGAGATCTCCATTCAGCTCGGTGTCGCCGACGTGATCGCCGACGTCGTCGGTTCGGGACGCACCCTGCGGCAGCACGGCCTCGTCGCCTTCGGCGAATCGCTGTGCGACTCCGAGGGCGTGCTCATCTCCCGCAACGGCGGCGGTGACCTCGGCAAGGCCGCCCGCCAGTTCGTGGCCCGCGTGCAGGGCGTGGTCTTCGGTCAGCAGTACGTGATGATCGATTACGACTGCCCACGCACCCTGCTCGAGCAGGCCACCGCCCTCACCCCCGGACTCGAATCGCCCACCGTCGCACCGATGGCCGACCCCGACTGGGCCGCCGTCCGCGCCATGGTGCCGCGCAAGATCCACCAGAGCCTGATGGACGAGCTCTCCGAGCTCGGCGCCAAGGCCATCCTCGCCACCGACATCCGGTCCTGCCGCTTCTGACCTGACGCCCCAGACGCTAACTGCCGAGGCCGTGCTGGAAGGCGAACCGCATCGCCGAACTGCGGTCGCGCAGATCGAGTTTGGTGAAGATGTTGTTGATGTGCGTCTTCACCGTGGAGTCGCTGACGACGAGTCGTCGGGCGATCTCGCGGTTGCTCAGACCCTGCGCGATCAACTCGAGCACCTCGGTCTCGCGTGCGGTCAACACCTCGAGACCGGTGGTCGCCGGCGCTGCGTTCGCGGATGACGGCCCGCCGCCGGCGACCGCCGCGACCAACCGCGCCTGCACCGCCGGATCGAGGACCGACTGGCCGGCGGCGGCCACGCGGATGGCGGTGGCGATCTCGTCGCGTCCGGCCTCCTTGGTCAGGTAGCCGCGGGCACCCGCCTGCAGGGCACTCAGGATCGACGCCTCGTCGTCGTACGTGGTGAGCACGACGACGGCGGTGTCCGGAAACCGTTCGCACACTTCGGCGGTCGCGGCGGCCCCGTCGAGTACCGGCATCCGCAGGTCGGTCAGCAGCACCTGCGGTCCGTGCGTGGCCACCGCATCGACGGCCTCGCGCCCGTTGGCTGCGGTCGCCACCACGTCGAGATCGTCGACAAGGCTCAGCATCACCGCGAGCGCCTCGCGGATGGCGGTCTGATCGTCGGCGACCACCACGGTGATCATGGCTGCTCCTCGTCGTCGATGCCGGTTGTCGGGATACTCAGGTGCACGCGCCAGCCGCCGGGCCACGACGGGTCGTCAGGCGGCAACGGGCCCGCTTCGAGGTGCGCGCCGATCGCCGCGGCGCGTTCCCGCATCCCGACCAGGCCCAATCCGGAGCCTGCCGAGGATGATTCGTGTCCAGCTTTGTTGGTCGCGGTGAACTCGACTGGCGTGGCACCGAATTCGAGCACGCAGTCCAGGCGTGCATCTGGTGCGTGTCGTCGTGCGTTGGTCACCGACTCCTGCGCGATCCGCACCATGGTGTGGACCGTCCGCCCGTCCATCGGGAGCGGTTCTCCCCGAACCGTCAGTGTCTCATGGGGTCCCGTCAGCATGCCGGCGATGGCGATCGCCGGATCGACGGTGTCCCCGCGCAACATCTGCACAGCGCTGCGGGCCTCCTCGAGTCCGGTGACCACCATGGTGCGGGCGTTGCGGACCGCAGCCCGGCCCTCGTCGACACGGTCGGCGTCAAAGAGCGCGTCCGCCAACGACAATTGCATGTTCACCCCGGACAGCGAATGGGCGAGGACGTCGTGGATGTCGCGGGCGATGGCGGCGCGGTCGGCGAGAGCGCGCGATTGCGCCTCGGATTCGGCGGCCTTACGGGTCTGCCGCACCACTTCGTCGGCCGCGGCGAAGGTCTCCTGCCTGGTGTAGCGCGCCATTCCCGGGATGATGCTCAAGAACACCAGCAGGTTCGTCCACCACGGCGTGATATCGGCTGGGCCCCACAGCAATTGCACGCCGATCGCGACCCCGACGTTGAGGGCGATCACCCAGACCGCGACCCGCGGCACAAACCGGATCGCGGCGTGCAGCGCGATCATGTACGAGAACGTCGCCGGCCACCCCTGACCGCCGAGCCCCATCAACACACCGGCCAGTACCGCCGTGATCGACGCCAGGATCAACCGCGTTCGCAGATCGATGATCCGGTCGGGCACGGGCACGGTCAACAGCAGACCGGCGCAGACCACGACCAGCACCAGCTGCAGCGGGGTGCCCCACGGGTGCGACGACGCCGGCAGCGTGAGCACCATCATCGCCGCGAAGAAGATCACCAGCACCGGTTGCAGCACCCGCAACGCCCGATCCCATTCGGTCTCGCGCGGGATGCCGCTGTCGTATGTCTGGATGTCCCACCATCCCATCGGCCCATCGTGTCAGGCGCCGCGACGCCGGCCAACCGCGCCCGGGTGGAGAACCGATCTCCACCCGATCTCCACCCGCACGGCGATGTTTCTGCCGGTGTAGCCACGTTGACTGAAGACATCGCACACACCAACCCGAAGGAGCACGCGATGTCGGACTTCACCCAGGCACTACTCATCAGCGGCGGCATCTTCGCCCTGGTCGTGGCCCGCGGCTATGGCCGTCGTGTCTTCGACCGACGAGCACTGATGCTGCCCGTCGCGGCGGTCGGGGTCTTCGGGGTGATCTATCTCAAGGACGCGCCGATCGGGTCACCGAGGGACTGGCTCGTCTATGCGACGGCTGTCGTCGTCGGGCTCGTCTTCGGGGTCGTCGCCACCGCCGTCACCCGCATCGAACGGGACGACCGTAGCGGTCGGCTGCTGACCATCACCGGTCCCGCCTTCGTCGCGGTGTGGGCGACGGCGGTGGTGGCGCGGCTGACGTTCGTGTGGGCGGTCACCAACAACCCCACACTGCGAAACCACTTTGGCGAGTTCATGATCGGCCATCACCTGGACTTCGCGACCATCGCCCCGTTCTTTCTGCTGTGGGCGTTGACCATGGTCGTCTCCCGGATCGTCCTGCTCAAGATCCGCGAACGTGGCCTACCGCAGAGAGATCAGTTCTCGGCCAGCAACACCGTCTGCGCCGAACGTCCGATGAAGCCGGTCGCGTCGTAGAGGTCGGCGAAGGTGGCGCCGAAACCGTCGCCGCCGCGCAACATGTCGGAGTCGAGCCCGAGCCACGGTCCCCGCGGAATCCGCGTCAGGTGGACCGTGGTGTCGGTGTTCATCCACGTCCACTCGTTGGGATCGAGGGTGGTGCCGACGCCATTGGCGATGTCGAGCACCGTGAAGATCGATTCCAGATCGGTGATCTCCTCGCCGCCGACCAGTGGCAGGGCCGGCCGCAGCCAGAGTGCCATCGTCTCGCCAAGGCGGCCCGGCACGATCGCGGTTTCGCACGTGCCGACGAAACCCAAAGTCCCCCAGGGTATGCCGACGTCCGGATCGGCGCTGATGCCCAACGTCGGTGTCATTTCGTCCGGTCCTGGCGTCAGGCGGGCGGGCATCCGTTCCACCGCCGACGAATCGGCCGTCCGAATCCGCCAGGCCGTCGACCGCGCAGCCACCCGGAACGAGCCGTCGGCCTGCTGCACCTCGAGGTCGCTACTGACCATGCTGATCTGCCGACCCGGGCGCACCACCTGGGCGCGGACCCGGTTGATGCCAAGTCCGACGGGACCGAGGATCTCGGTGGTGACACGGGTGATGTGCTGGGTGGGGTCGGGGGCGCAGCGCTCCAGCGCGCGGACCGTGAGACCGGCCGGCGGCCCACCGTGCTGCATCGTCGGCGCCCAGACGCTCAGCGTCGCGTCGGTGGGCTGGAAGTACTCGTATCCGTCACCGGCCGACGTGGCGGGCGGATCGATGGGCACGTAGTAGCAACTTTCCACTACGCCAGCCTATGCCAACCGTCATAGGAACCCGGGTGGCGGTCCCGGGTAGGGCGGGATCTCGCCACCGAACTCCGGGCAGCGTTCGCGATGCTCGCAGTAGTTGCACATCCGCGACTTGCGCGGCCGGAAGTCGCCGGTACGCACCGCGGCCCGGATCGCCGCCCAGATCGCCTTGAGAGTGCGGCCGAATCGTTCGAGCTCATCGGGGTCCGGGGTGTAGTTGAGTTGCTGCCCGTCCGACAGGTACATCAGCTGCAGCCGATGTGGCACCACGCCGCGGATCCGCCATATCGCCAGCGCGTAGAACTTCATCTGGAACAGCGCCTTGGCCTCGTATGCCTCGCCCGGGCTGCGACCCGTCTTGTAGTCGACCACCCGGATCTCCCCGGTCGGCGCGACGTCGATCCGGTCGATGAAACCGCGCATCAGTACGTCGTCGACGTCGATCTCCACATGTTCCTCGACGGCATCGGCGTCGAACGCCGTCGGATTCTCCATCGTGTAGTAGGTGGCCATCAGCTTCTGTGCCTCGGCGACGAATCGTCCGTTGGCGTCCACGCCGATGACCTGCGACAGTTGCGGGTCTGCCTCACACATCGCCGCCCAGGCGCCCTCGACCAGCAGGTCGGCGGCCTCCGGCGTGCGTTGTTCGGCGGGTATGTCGAACAGATTCTCCAGCGCCGCATGCACCACGGTGCCGCGCGTCTGCGCCTGGGTCGGGGTCTCCGGAAAGCGGTCGATCGCGCGGTAGCGGTAGAGCAGCGGGCACTGCTTGAAGTCGGCCGCCCGGGAAGGGGAGAGGGCCAGCGGGCGGCCCACGAGCCCGCGGGTGCCCGACCCAGTGTCCGGGGAGGTGCCTTGGGTCGCGGACCCGGCGTCGATCGTCGTACTCACATTTGGCAGGGTAGGTCGCGACCCCGACAGAAACTGCGAAACGCGCCGACGTCGCGTTGCGGAGCGATCCACACGTTTCCCTAGATCACTGTTGACCAGCCGGAAGGACACCTCTCAGATGCCGACGACCGGCCCCTTCGCCGTGGGCGATCGAGTGCAACTCACCGACGCCAAAGGCCGGAAGTTCACCGTGCACCTCGAGGAGGACAAGCTCTTCCACACCCATCGCGGTGCCATCGCCCACAACGACCTGATCGGCGCGCCCGAGGGCAGCATCGTCGCGGCCACCAGTGGCACCCAATACCTCGCGTTGCGGCCGCTGCTCACCGATTACGTGCTGTCCATGCCGCGCGGCGCGCAGGTCATCTACCCGAAGGACGCCGCCCAGATCGTGACCGAGGGCGACATCTTCCCCGGCGCGCGGGTGCTGGAGGCCGGTGCCGGTTCCGGCGCGCTGACCTGCTCGTTGCTGCGGGCCGTCGGTGAGCGCGGCACCGTCACCTCCTACGAGGTGCGCGACGACCACGCCGAACACGCCATCCGCAATGTCGATACCTTCTTCGGCGGACGCCCGGAGAATTGGGAGATCCTCGTCGACGACCTGGCCAACCTGGATGCCGCCGCGTTGTCGCCCGAGCAGCATTTCGACCGCATCGTGCTCGACATGCTCGCCCCCTGGGAGCCGCTCGACGTCGTCCGGCAGGCCATCACGCCCGGCGGCGTGCTGATCATCTATGTGGCAACTGTCACACAGCTGTCCCGGGTCGTGGAAAGCCTGCGTGAGCAGGAGTGTTGGACCGAGCCGCGGGCCTGGGAATCGCTGGTCCGCGATTGGAGCGCCGTCGGCCTCGCGGTCCGTCCGGAACACAAAATGCAAGGCCACACCGCATTCCTGATCACCACACGACGGTTGGCCGACGGTGTCACCACATTGCGACCCCAGCGGCGACCGACGCGCGGCTGACCCGTCGGATCGGATTACCCTGCGTTAATCGCTTTACCCGACGAAACATCGCGAATACGTTGCGAATACGCACATTTAACAGACCGACAACGCCGAGAGTTGCGCGGTGTCCGGCGATTTCGCCGCCGCACCGGTAGCGTGGTGATACGGCGCAAACATGCAGCGGGCCAGGGAGTCCGGTGAGAGCGTGTTTGCCGGGGAGAGGAGTCAGCAATGACCGAATCTGACCGTCAGGGCGCCAGTGGCGCCGAACGTCACGGGCCCTCGGGTGCAGACCTGCCCGAAACCGACGAGAACTTCGTCCCCGCGTATTCGCCGATTCCACGGCCCGACGCCACCCAACGGCCGTCCTTCGGCCGGCCTTCGGATGCCGCCGAGCTGCAGGAGCGGGTAGACAACCTCACCGCGCGCAACGCCAAACTGCTCGACACGCTCAAAGAGGCCCGTCAGCAACTCGTCGCGCTCCGCGAAGAGGTCGATCGGCTCGGTCAGCCGCCCAGCGGCTACGGCGTGTTGCTCGAGATCTACCCCGACACCACCGTCGACGTGTTCACCTCCGGCCGCAAGATGCGGCTGACCTGCTCGCCGAACATCGAGGTCGAGACGCTGCACAAGGGCCAGACGCTGCGCCTGAACGAAGCGCTCACCATCGTCGAGGCCTGCGAGTTCGACTCGGTCGGCGAGATCAGCACGCTGCGCGAGATCCTCGGCGACGGCGAACGCGCCCTGGTCGTCGGGCATGCCGACGAGGAACGCGTCGTCTGGTTGGCCGAACCACTCCTGGGCGACGTCGACGGTGAGGACGGGCAGAAGCGCAAGCTGCGTCCGGGTGACTCGCTGCTCATCGACACCAAGGCCGGATTCGCGTTCGAGCGGGTGCCCAAGGCCGAGGTCGAGGACCTCGTTCTGGAAGAGGTGCCCGATGTCGGCTACGAGGACATCGGTGGTCTCGGCCGGCAGATCGAACAGATCCGCGACGCCGTCGAGTTGCCGTTCCTGCACAAGGACCTGTTCCGCGACTACGCACTGCGCCCGCCCAAGGGTGTGCTGCTCTACGGCCCTCCCGGCTGCGGCAAGACGCTCATCGCCAAGGCGGTCGCCAACTCGCTGGCGAAGAAGATCGCACAGGTCCGCGGCGACGACGCGAAGGAAGCCAAGTCGTACTTCCTGAACATCAAGGGCCCGGAGCTGCTCAACAAGTTCGTCGGTGAGACCGAACGCCACATCCGGCTGATCTTCCAGCGGGCGCGGGAGAAGGCGTCCGAGGGCACCCCGGTGATCGTGTTCTTCGACGAGATGGACTCGATCTTCCGGACCCGCGGTTCGGGTGTGTCATCGGACGTGGAGACCACGGTCGTGCCGCAGCTGCTCAGCGAGATCGACGGCGTCGAGGGCCTGGAGAACGTCATCGTGATCGGCGCCTCCAACCGCGAGGACATGATCGACCCCGCGATCCTGCGCCCAGGACGGCTCGACGTGAAGATCAAGATCGAGCGGCCCGACGCCGAATCGGCGATGGATATCTTCTCCAAGTACCTGGTGGAGGGGCTGCCGGTGCACGCCGACGACCTCAGCGAGTTCGGCGGCGACCGCACAGCCACCCTCAACGCGATGATCGAGAAGGTCGTCGAGCGCATGTACGCCGAGAGCGAGGACAACCGGTTCCTCGAGGTCACCTACGCCAACGGCGACAAAGAGGTCATGTACTTCAAGGACTTCAACTCGGGCGCGATGATCCAGAACGTCGTCGACCGGGCCAAGAAGTACGCGATCAAGTCGCAGCTCGACACCGGAACCCCGGGTCTACGGGTGCAGCACCTGTTCGATTCGATCCTCGACGAGTTCGCCGAGAACGAGGATCTGCCGAACACCACGAACCCCGACGACTGGGCACGCATCTCCGGCAAGAAGGGCGAGCGCATCGTCTACATCCGCACGCTGGTCACCGGCAAGAGCGCAGGCGCGAGCCGGGCCATCGACACCGAGACCAACACGGGGCAGTACCTGTAGGACGCATCCGATAGATCAACCGCAGTACACGCGCCCGGGGACCGGGCCACAGGCATTACAGTCATCTCTTGATGAACAGCCCTGTGACCGTCTCCGGGCGCGTGTCTGTCGGCTCGACGACGCGACCGCTGTCGACGGCCCGACGATTCACCGTAGGCCGCACCCCCGACAACGACCTCGACATCAACCATCCGCTCGTCTCGCGACGACACCTCGGCATCGAGTGGCGGGGACGAGCCTGGTATCTGGTCGATCTCGGCAGCACCAACGGTGTGTTCGTCGACGGCCGCCGGATCACCGAACTGCCGATCAGCACGACCACCCGCGTCCTCCTCGGAGATGCAACGACCGGCGCGCCGGTCACCGTGGTACTCGAGCAGGTGCGGCCGGGACCGCCGCCCCGCCCCGTGGTGCCACCGAAGCTGCACGCCGCGCCGCACATGCAGTCGCTCCTCTACAACATCGGTGACGCGGCGCGCCCCGACACGTTTGCGCTGCAGGGCGCGCAGACCATCGGCCGTACCCCGGACAACGACATCGTGGTGGCCGACGTCCTCGCCTCCCGCCACCACGCGCGGGTGATCGCCTCGCCGCAGGGTCTGCTCCTCGAGGACCTCGGCAGCGCAAACGGCACGCACGTCAACGGTCATCGCATCCCGCGTCGCCAACCCGTACCGGTATCCGACGGTGCCGTCATCACCATCGGTAACAGCGATCTGGTCGTCGCCGGCCGCACCCTGACCAAGGGGCGGCCGCCGTCGACCATTTCCGGTGGACTCGACGTGGAAGGGGTCGGGTTCGTCGTCGAGGGCACCAAGAGACTGCTCCACGACATCTCACTCGCCGCCCGTCCCGGCAGCCTGACCGCAGTCATCGGGCCGTCCGGTGCGGGCAAGTCGACGGTGTCGCGCATCATCGCCGGCATCAACGCACCCAGTACCGGCCGAGTCCGGTTCGAGGGCCGCGACATCCACGCCGAGTACGAGACGCTGCGCACCCGCATCGGCATGGTCCCGCAGCGCGACGTGCTGCACCACAAACTCACCCTGCGTCAGGCGCTGCGCTACGCCGCCGAGCTGCGGCTGCCGCCCGACCTCAACGCAGCGGACCGGGACGCGGTCATCGCCGGCGTGCTCGACGAACTCCAGCTCACCGAACACGTCGACACCCGCGTCGAGAAGCTCTCCGGCGGCCAGCAGAAACGTGCCTCGGTCGCGCTCGAGCTGCTGACCGGGCCGTCGCTGCTGATCCTCGACGAACCGACGTCGGGCCTCGACCCGGCCCTGGACCGGCAGGTGATGGCCACCCTCCGACGGCTCGCCGACGCCGGACGTGTGGTCGTCGTGGTCACCCACTCACTGACCCATCTGTCGATGTGTGATCAGGTGCTGCTGCTCGCGCCCGGCGGCAAGACCGCGTTCAGCGGCCCGCCCGGGGACGTCGGGCCGGCGATGGGTACCACCGACTGGGCCGACATCTTCGCCTTCGTCGCCGACCAGCCGGATGCCGCGCACCAGCGACATCTCGCGCGCAGCCGGCCGCGACCACCGGCACCGCCACCCGCGGCACCGCCCGGTGTACCGGAGGCCGTCCCCCAATCGTCGGGCTTCGGGCAGTGCAGCACGATCGCGCGCCGACAGGTGCGACTGATCTTCGCCGATCGCGGCTATCTGATCTTCCTGATGGTGATGCCCGTCGTGCTCGGTCTGCTCACCCTGGTGATCCCCGGCGACTACGGGTTCGCCGTCGACCGTCCACGCGGGACCGGTACCGAGGCGATCATGCTGCTGCTCGTGCTGGTCATCGGCGGTACCTTCATGGGCGCCGCCCTGACCATCCGCGACCTGGTCGGGGAACGCGACATCTTCGAACGCGAACGCGCCGTCGGTCTGCGACCCGGCGCTTACCTCGGTGCCAAGGTGCTGGTGTTCTTCGCGGCCGCCATCGCCCAGTCGGCGATCATGCTCGCCATCACGTACGTGGGCAAGGGGTTACCTGGCTCGGGTGTGGTGCTCCCCGGATCGATCGAACTGTTCTGCGCGGTCGCCGCGCTGGCGTGCGTGAGCACCGTCGTCGGCCTGGCCATCTCGTCCGCGGTCAAGTCCACCGAGCAGACCATGCCGCCGCTGGTCATCGTGATCATCGCCCAGATCGTGTTCTCCGGCGGCCTGTTTCACCTGAGCACGCCGGGGCTGGCGCAGCTCTCCTGGATCTTCCCGTCCTACTGGGGGTACGCGGCCGCGGCCCAGGCGGTCGATCTCAACCGCCTGGCGCCGCAACCGCCGGCCGACCGGGAAGCACTCTGGGACCCGACCATCGCGCACACCGTCATCTGCTACGGCATGCTCGGGGTGCTCACGCTCGTGCTGCTGGCGTTCACGTATTCACGACTGCGGCTGGCGCGCTCCCGATAGTCGTCCGCAGCGCCGGACCGAGATCCTCGGCGGTGCCCACCGGGTACCGGACCAGTCCGAGCTCGGCGTCGTCGGAGAGCTGCGGGTGCCGGGGCAGAACCCGCGCGGTGTACCCGAGCCGACCCGACCGGGACGGCACCAGCGACACCGTGAACAGCGTGCGGCCCGACGGGTCGGTGTCGGACGACGGTGTCATCTCCGCGATGACCGGATCCTCGATGTCGCCGTCGGCGGTGACCGGACCGATCAACGCCTGCACGGTCACCTGATCGGGCGCCAATTCGCCCAGCGCGATGTGCGCGGTCAGGTCGAGGCGCACCGTGCCCGGTCGATCGTCGGCCGACGTGTCGGTGCCGGCCTCGTCGATCCCGGCGACCTGGACCGTCGACCACCCGGTGTTCAGGACTCGCCGATAGGCGGCGAGGTCGCGGGCGGGCGCGTAGCCATCGGCGACGATCGAGCTGTACTGCGTCGCCGCGGGACCGTAGAGCGCGGTCGTGTAGTCGCGCACCATCCGGGAGGCCTGCACCTTCGGTCCCAGCCGACTCAGGGTGTGGCGCACCATCTCCACCCACCGTTCCGGTGTGCCGGTCGCCGACCGGTTGTAGAACAGCGGGATCACCGAGTCTTCCAGCAGTGAGTAGAGCGCCTCGGCCTCGAGGTCGTCGCGGCGGTGATCGTCGTGCACGCCCTCGGCCGACGGGATGGCCCAGCCGTTGTCGCCGTCGGCCATCTCGTCCCACCAGCCGTCCAGGATCGACAGGTTCAGCCCGCCGTTCATCGCCGACTTCATGCCCGAGGTGCCGCACGCCTCCATCGGGCGCACCGGATTGTTGAGCCAGACGTCGCAGCCGGCGTAGATGTCGCGGGCCATCGAGATGTCGTAGTCGGGCAGGAACACGATGCGGTTGCGCAGCTCGGGATCGTCGGAGAAGCGCACCATCTGCTGGATCAGCGCCTTACCGCCGTCGTCGGCGGGATGCGCCTTGCCGCCGATCACCAGCTGTACCGGGCGGTCCGGGTCGGTGAGGATGCGCCGCATCCGCTCCGGATCCCGCAGCATCAAGGTGAGGCGTTTGTAAGTGGCGGCGCGACGGGCGAAGCCGATCGTCAGGGCGTTCGGGTCGAAGATGTCGGCGGTCCAGCCCAACTCCGCGTCGGTGAATCCGCGGTCACGGCCGCTGGCGTGCGCCCGACGACGCACCTCCTCGACGAGTTGCCCGCGCAGGCTCACCCGGATCCGCCAGAGCTCGTCCCCGGACATCCCGGCGATCACCTCGGCCGCGGCGTCCTCGTCGCCCGGCGTCAGGTCCTGCCAGGTGCGGGCGGTCCAGGTGGGGCCGTGCACTCCGTTGGTGACCGCGCCGATCGGTACCTCGTCGGCGTCGAATCCCGGCCACAGGTCGGCGAACATCTTGCGGCTCACCGCACCGTGCAGCTGCGAGACGCCGTTGCTGCGCTGCCCGAGCCGAAAACCCATGTGCGCCATGTTGAACACGCCCGGGTCGGCTTCGTCGCCGAGTTCGAGGACGGTGGCCACCGGCAGGCCCGGCAGCAGCCGGGAGACACCCTGGTCGTCGGGTCCGAGGTAGTAGCGAACCATGTCGAGCGGGAACCGGTCGATGCCGGCCGGTACCGGAGTATGGGTGGTGAAGATATTGGACGCTCGTACCACTGCCTCTGCGGAGTCGAAGTCCAGTCCGGCGTCGCTGGTCAGCTCCCGGACGCGCTCGACACCCAAGAAGCCGGCGTGCCCCTCGTTCATGTGGAACACCGTCGGTTCCGCGTGACCGGACAGGCGGGTGTACTCGCGGACCGCTCGCACCCCGCCGATCCCGAGCAGGATCTCCTGCTTGATGCGGTGATCCTGGTCGCCGCCGTAGAGGCGGTCCGTGACATTGCGCAGTTCTTCGTCGTTGACCGGTAGGTCCGAGTCGAGCAGCAACAGGGGGATGCGGCCGACGGTCGCGACCCAGACGTTGGCGTGCAGGGTCCGCCCGCCCGGCACGGCGATCGTCACGACGACGGGCGTGTCGCCGTCGGCGAGCAACGTCAGCGGCATCGACGTCGGGTCGTTGACCGGATACCGCTCGAGCTGCCAGCCGTCGGCGGACAGGCTCTGGTGGAAGTAGCCCGACCGGTAGAACAGGCCGACGCCGATCAGCGGCAGGCCCAGATCCGACGCCGCCTTGAGATGATCGCCGGCGAGGATGCCGAGACCGCCGGAGTAGATGGGCAGCACCTCGGAGATGCCGAACTCCATCGAAAAGTAGGCAATGCCTTGCGGCGCAACCTTGTTCGTGTCGATCTCGGTGGCGTACGACGCGTCGAACCAGCGCGGTTCGCCGATGTAGCGGGCCAGGTCGTCGCTCTGTTCGCGCAGCCGTGCGAGAAAGGCGGCGTCGTCGGCTAGCTCGGCGACCCGGTCGGGATGCACCTCGGCGAGCAGCCGGAGGGGATCGCCGGTCGCCGCCCACAGGTCGGGGTCGATGGTGGCGAACAGTTCCTGGGTGGGCGCGTGCCACACCCAGCGCAAGTTGTGGGCGAGCGTGGTGAGTTCGGACAACTGGGCTGGGAGCGGCACCCGAACGGTGAACCGGCGGAAGGCTTTCACGGCGCAACCCTACCCAGGTGGCCACACGGGTGCGACCGATGCGGGATGAACATTTACCCTCGTCGTATGCAGCGAATCATCGGCACCGAGGTCGAGTACGGCATTTCCGCGCCGGGGGACCCGACCGCGAACCCGATCATGACGTCCACCCAGGCGGTCCTGGCCTACGCGGCGGCCGCCGGCGTACCGCGCGCCAAGCGCACCCGCTGGGACTACGAGGTGGAATCCCCGCTGCGCGATGCCCGTGGATTCGACCTCGGGCGCGGTGCCGGACCGGCCCCGATCATCGACGCCGACGAGATCGGCGCGGCCAACATGATCCTGACCAATGGAGCCCGCCTCTACGTCGATCACGCCCACCCCGAGTACTCCGCACCCGAGGTGACCGACCCGATGGACGCGGTGATCTGGGACAAGGCGGGGGAGCGGGTCATGGAGGCCGCCGCCCGACACGTCGCGAGTGTGCCCGGTGCGCCGCGCCTGCAGCTCTACAAGAACAACATCGACGGCAAGGGCGCCTCCTACGGCACCCACGAGAACTACCTGATGAACCGGGAGACCCCGTTCACCGCGGTGATCGCCGGACTCACCACCTTCTTCGCGTCGCGGCAGGTCATCACCGGCGCCGGCCGGGTCGGCATCGGTCAGTCCGGGGACGAGGCCGGTTTCCAGCTGTCCCAGCGCTCGGACTACATCGAGGTCGAGGTCGGTCTGGAGACCACCCTCAAGCGCGGCATCATCAACACCCGCGACGAACCGCACGCCGACCCCGAGCGCTATCGCCGGCTGCATGTGATCATCGGCGACGCCAACCTCGCCGAAACCGCCACCTACCTCAAGGTCGGCACCACCGCGTTGGTCCTCGACCTCATCGAGGCCGGCGTCGACTTCTCCGACATCGAACTGGCGCGGCCGGTCTCTGCGGTGCACGCCATCAGCCACGATCCGACGCTGGCCACCACCGTCGCGCTCACCGACGGACGCGAGGTCACCGCGCTCGCCTTGCAGCGTGAATATCTCGAACGCTGCCAGAAGTTCCACGACACCGAACACAGCGACGACACCCGCGCCGCCCACGTACTGCAGACCTGGGCCGACGTCCTCGACCGACTCGAACGCGATCCGCTCGAGTGCGCCGACATCCTCGACTGGCCGGCCAAACTCCGCATCCTGGAGGGCTTCCGGCAGCGGGAGAACCTGGGGTGGTCGGCGCCGCGCCTGCACCTCATCGACCTGCAGTACTCCGATGTGCGCCTGGACAAGGGCCTCTACAACCGGCTGGTGGCGCGTGGCTCGATGAAGCGTCTGGTCAGCGAAGAGGACGTGGTCCGTGCGATCCACGAACCCCCGGAGAACACCCGCGCGTACTTCCGTGGCGAATGCCTGCGCCGCTTCGGCGCCGACGTGGCCGCGGCCAGCTGGGATTCGGTGATCTTCGACCTGGGCGGCGACTCGCTGGTGCGGATCCCGACACTGGAACCGTTGCGCGGCAGCAAGGCGCACGTCGGGAAACTGCTCGATTCCGTTGATTCGGCCGCCGAACTCGTCGACCAGCTCACCACCTGACGGGTTCGGCGAAAAACGGTGCCGGGGCGCGCTTCCACCCGCCGCGGCGTGCGCACCGGTAGGGTGGGAGAACACGATTTCTCCACCCCGGTCGATGGCCGGGGAGGGCACGAGCGGGAGGCAGCAAATGGCGCAGGAACAGACCAAGCGCGGTGGCGGCGACGGCGACGACGAACTCGGCTCGGACGGCAGTGGCGGTCAGGAACGGCGTGAGAAGCTCGCCGAGGACACCGACGACCTGCTCGACGAGATCGACGACGTGCTCGAGGAGAACGCCGAGGACTTCGTCCGCGCCTATGTGCAGAAGGGCGGCCAGTGAGCGATCGGTTCAGTTCACTGCACCCTCAACCCACGTCCCGCCCCGACATCTCGTCGTTCACCGAATACCTGCGCGCGCATGCTCCCGAGCAACTGCCGCAGCATCGGGCTGAGCGGATGAACTTCCCCACGGGAGCCGCCGACGAGATCCCGCACGGCACCACCATCGTGGCGGTGTCCTACGCGGGTGGCGTCGTGCTCGCCGGTGACCGGCGAGCGACGATGGGCAACATGATCGCGACCCGCGACGTGCAGAAGACCTACATCACCGACGACTATTCGGCGGCCGGCATCGCGGGCACCGCGGGCATCGCCATCGAGATGGTGCGACTGTTCGCCGTCGAACTCGAGCACTACGAGAAGATCGAGGGCGTCCCACTCACGTTGGACGGCAAGGTTTCTCGGCTCGCGACGATGGTGCGCGGCAATCTCGGGGCGGCCATGCAGGGGCTCGCCGCGATCCCGTTGCTCGTCGGGTTCGACATCGACCACGAAGACCGGTCCGAACGCGGCCGCATCTTCACCTTCGACGTCGCAGGCGATCGCCACGAGGAACTCGGCGGCTATCACGCCATCGGGTCGGGCTCGGTGTTCGCCAAGTCGTCGCTGAAGAAGCTGTACCGCAACGACCTCGACGAGGCCGGTGCGTTGTCGATCTGTGTCGAGTCGCTCTACGACGCGGCCGACGACGACTCGGCGACCGGTGGTCCCGACCTGATCCGCCGGATCTTCCCGACCGCGGTCGTGGTGTCGGCCGACGGTGCCCGCGAGGTGCCGGCGCCCGAGATCGAGACGACGGCCCGGGCGATCCTCGACCGCCGTGCGGCCGAGCATGAGGGGGAGGCGCGATGACATTCCCGTATTACGCCAGCGCCGAGCAGATCATGCGCGATCGCTCGGAGCTCGCGCGCAAAGGTATCGCTCGTGGCCGCAGCGTTGTCGCGTTGACCTACGCCGACGGGGTGCTGTTCGTGGCGGAGAATCCGTCGAACACGTTGCGCAAGGTCAGCGAGATCTACGACCGCATAGGGTTCGCCGCGGTCGGCAAGTACAACGAGTTCGAGAGCCTGCGCAAGGCCGGGATTCAGCTCGCGGACATGCGCGGATACAGCTACGACCGCGCCGACGTGAGTGGTCTGTCGCTGGCCAACGCGTACGCCAACACCCTGGGCGCGGTGTTCACCGAGCAACCCAAGCCGTACGAGGTCGAGCTCTGCGTCGCCGAGGTCGCCAAGCCGGGCAAGCAGACGCCGTCGCAGCTCTACCGCATCAGCTACGACGGGTCGATCGCCGACGAGACGCGGTTCATCGTGATGGGCGGCGCGACGGAGTCGATCACCGCGACCCTGCGGGACAAGTATCAGCCGGACCTGGATCTCTCGGCAGCGGTGGAGTTGGCGGTGTCCGCGCTGACCACCCCGCCGGACGGTGGCAACGGCTCGTCCTCGGCGTCGACGCCACCACCCGCACCCCGGGTGCTGACCGCCGCGGATCTGGAGGTGGCGGTCCTCGACCGCAACCGTCCGCGTCGCGCGTTCAAGCGTCTGGCGCAGGCCGCGGTCACCGACATGCTCCCGGCGGCGGCCGTTGCCGGTGACGAATCGACCGGGGGAGACCCGTCGGAACCGGGTTCGCCGGCCGACCCCGATTCCTGACCGTGCGTCGCACGGTCACCGGGGGTTTCCGCGGGTAGTGTTTGACTTGTGCAGCGTCGAATCATGGGAATCGAGACCGAGTTCGGTGTCACGTGCACCTTCCACGGTCACCGTCGGCTGAGTCCGGACGAGGTGGCTCGCTACCTCTTCCGGCGGGTCGTGTCGTGGGGTCGGTCGTCGAACGTGTTCCTGCAGAACGGCGCCCGGCTCTACCTCGATGTGGGATCGCATCCGGAGTATGCGACCGCCGAATGCGACAGCCTCATCCAGCTGATCAATCACGACCGGGCCGGTGAGCTCGTGCTGGAGGATCTGCTGGTCGACGCCGAGCAGCGGCTCGCCGACGAGGGCATCGGCGGCGACATCTACCTGTTCAAGAACAACACCGACTCCGCGGGCAACTCGTACGGCTGCCACGAGAACTACCTCGTGGTGCGCGCCGGCGAGTTCTCCCGGATCTCCGATGTGCTGCTGCCGTTCCTGGTGACCCGGCAGCTGATCTGCGGTGCCGGCAAGGTGCTGCAGACCCCGAAGGCCGCCACCTTCTGCCTGTCGCAGCGCGCCGAACACATCTGGGAGGGCGTGTCGTCGGCAACCACCCGGTCGCGGCCGATCATCAACACCCGCGACGAACCGCACGCCGATGCCGAGAAGTACCGGCGCCTGCACGTCATCGTCGGCGACTCCAACATGTCGGAGATGACGACCCTGCTCAAGGTCGGTTCCGCCGCGCTGGTGCTGGAGATGATCGAGGCCGGCGTCGCCTTCCGTGACTTCGCCCTCGACAACCCGATCCGCGCGATCCGCGAGGTCAGCCACGATCCCACCGGCCGACGTCCGGTGCGGCTGGCCGGCGGGCGGCAGGCCAGCGCCATCGACATCCAGCGCGAATATCACGCCCGCGCCGTCGAGCACATGACCAACCGGCGCCCGGACCCGGAGATGGACAAGGTCGTCGACCTGTGGGGACGGATGCTCGACGCGGTGGAGAGCGGCGACTTCTCCGGCGTCGACACCGAGGTCGACTGGGTCATCAAGCGCAAACTGTTCCAGCGGTACCAGGACCGGTACTCGATGGACCTGTCGGACCCCAAGATCGCGCAACTCGACCTCGCCTTCCACGACATCAAACGCGGACGCGGCGTGTTCGACCTACTGTCCCGCAAGGGTCTGGTCACCCGGTTGACCACCGACGAGGCGATCGCGACCGCGGTCAACGAGCCGCCGCAGACCACGCGGGCCAAACTCCGCGGCGATTTCATCTCGGCGGCGCAGAAGGCCGGCCGTGACTTCACCGTCGACTGGGTGCATCTCAAGCTCAACGATCAAGCCCAACGCACCGTCCTGTGTAAAGATCCGTTCCGGTCTGTGGACGAGCGCGTCGATCGCCTGATCGCCTCCATGTAGTGACTAGGCTGGGCCGGTGGCAACCCAGAAAGCCGAACGCCTGCTCAACCTGGTGATCTGCCTGCTGTCGTCCAAGCAGTTCGTGACCGCGGACTACATCCGCCGCAACATCACCGGCTACAACGACGACGCGCAGTCCGATGACGCCTTCAACCGGATGTTCGAGCGCGACAAAAACGAACTCCGCGACCTCGGCATCCCGCTGGTCACCGGCCGCGACCGACTGGCCGCGGGCAGTGATGGCTATCGCATCATGCGCGAGCACTACGACCTGCCCGACATCTCCCTCGACCACGCCGAGGCCGCGATCGTCGCGATGGCCGCCGCCTGGTGGAGCACCCCCGAGGTCTCGACCATCACCCAGACCGCCCTGCTCAAGCTGCGGGCCGCCGGGATCGACGTGCGCGCCGATGACGACGACGAGATCGGGTTCTCCGCGGCGCTGTCCCCACGCTCGGTCGGCTCGGAATCCGCGCTGGCCGCGATGCTCTCGGCGATCGGTGACGCCCAACCGGTGACCTTCGCCTACCGGCCGGGGGCCGCGGCGGCGAGCACCACCCGCACCCTCGAACCGTGGGGTGTGGCCACCTACCGTGGCCGCTGGTACGTCGTCGGACACGACCGCGACCGCGCCGCGACCCGCACCTTCCGGCTGTCCCGCGTCGCCGAGGTCACCCCGATCGACGACCCCGGCGACGTGACCGTGCCCGGCGACATCGACCTGCAGCAGATCGTGTCGTCCGCGGTGGATTCGGCCGCCGGCTCCGACGGCGGTACCGCGCAGATCTGGGTGGCCCGCGACCGGGCCGCCGGTCTACGACGCATCGCGGTCACCACGACCCCCCGCGAGCTCGACGGCGACCAGGGTGACGTGCTGGAGATCGAGATCCGGTCACTGGGCACGCTGACGCGGATGGTGCTCGGCGCGGGTGCCGATGCCGTGGCGCTGGCCCCGGCCGAACTGGTCGGCGAGGTCGTCGCCGGCCTCGACACGCTGGTGGGGGTGAGCATCCGATGACGGCCCGACCCGACCGGTTCAGCCGCCTGCTCGCGCTGGTCCCGTACTTCGCCAGCCGCAGCGGCATCTCCATCAGTACGGCCGCCGACGACCTCGGCATCACCGAGAAACAGCTGACCAAGGATCTCGAACTGCTCTTCGTGTGCGGGCTGCCCGGCTACTTCCCGCACGATCTCATCGACCTGCAGTTCGAGCAGGGCCACGTCGAGGTCGGCTTCACCGCAGGCATGGACCGGCCGCTGCGGCTGACCACCACCGAGGCGAGCACCATGCTGGTCGCGTTGCGGGCGCTGCTGGACATGCCGGGCGCCGTCGACCGGGCCGCCGCGCGTCGGGCGATCGCGAAGATCGAGGAGGCCGTCGGCGCCACGAACACCCCCGTCGCCGCCGGCACCGATGACAACTCCGACGACGACAACCCCACCTACTCCGTGATCCGCGATGCCGTCACCCGCGACCGGGCGCTGCGCCTGCGGTACTACTCGGCCACCCGCGACAGCGTGTCCGAACGCATCGTCGACCCACTGCGTCTACAGACCGTCGACAACAACACCTACCTCGAGGCGTGGTGCCGCAACGCCGAGGGCGTCCGGCTGTTCCGGTTCGACCGGGTGGAGAGCGCCGAGATCCTCGAGGAGCCGGCGGCGCCGCCGGCCGAGGCGGCCGCCCACCCGCAGTCGGCGGTGCTCTCCGACAACCCGGAGTTGCCGTCGGCGACCATCGAGATCGATCCGTCGCAACTGTGGATCCTCGACTACTACCTCATCGACCCGCTCGAACCGGCCGACGATCGTCCCGATCCCGACCTGCCGCTGCGGGCGCAGATGGTCTACGGTTCCGCGGACTGGCTGACCCGGTTCCTGCTGGGCTTCGGCGGGAAGGTGCGCCTGCTGTCCGACCCGGCCATCGCCGAGCGCGTCACGGCGTCGGCCACCGCCGCGCGCGGCCGGTACCAGTGACCATCGGCGAACCGCAATCACTCGGGTAGCATGAACACATCCAATTCGGGAGGTGGATCTCATGGGCGCCATTCAGCCTTGGCACATCATTCTTGTGCTCCTCGTGTTCCTCATCTTGTTCGGTTCCAAGAAGCTCCCCGATGCCGCACGTGGTCTCGGCCGGTCGATGCGCATCTTCAAGAGCGAGGTCAAGGAGATGCAGAACGACGGCAAACCCGACGATGTGACGCCTGCGCCGCCGGTCACCCGGGAACTCCCCACCGGCGAGGTCGTGCAGAATCCGGCGCCGCACACCACCACCGACCCCACGAGGAAGTCCGCGTAGGCACTCGGCACGGTGCGCATCCCCTTCGACCCGAGAACACGTAAGCGCAAACTCAACCCCGACGGCACCATGTCGTTGGTCGAGCACCTCTACGAGTTGCGCACGCGTGTGGTGATCGCGATGATCGCGATCCTGTTCACGACCATCATCGGTTTCCTCTGGTATTCGCACAGCTTCTTCGGCATCGAGTCGCTCGGCGACATGATCAAGGGGCCGTACTGCTCGCTGCCCCCGGAGACCCGTGCGTCGTTGACTCCCGACGATGCCTGCCGACTCCTCGCGACCGGCCCGTTCGACCAGTTCATGCTGCGACTGAAGGTCGCCTTGACCGCGGGTCTTGTCCTGGCCTGCCCGATCTGGCTCTACCAGATCTGGCAGTTCATCACTCCCGGGCTGCTGGCCAAGGAACGCCGCTACGCCGTCGGTTTCGTGACCGCGGCGTCGGTGCTGTTCGTGACCGGTGCCGTCCTCGCGTACCTGGTGGTCGCCAAGGCCTTCCACTTCCTGCTGACTGTCGGCAGCGATGTGCAGGTCACCGCGCTGGCGGGTGACCAGTACTTCAACTTCATGCTGCATCTGCTGGTGATCTTCGGTGTCAGCTTCGAGATGCCGCTGCTGGTCATCGCCCTCAATCTGATCGGCGTGCTGACCTACGAGCGTCTCAAGAAGTGGCGCCGCGGTCTGATCTTCGCCATGTTCGTGTTCGCGGCCATCGTCACGCCCGGCTCCGATCCGTTCACCATGTCCGCACTGGCCATCGCGCTGTCGGTGCTGCTGGAGTTCTCCATCCAGTTCGCCCGCATCAACGACCGGCGCCGTGCCCGCACCGCACCGGCGTGGGCGGCGGTCTCCGATGACGAGGCCAGCCCGCTCGACGGGTCGACCTCGGCACCCGCGTCGTCGTCGATCGGCGCGAGCGCCCCCGTGGCCACGCCGGCCCCGATCCGTACCTCCGCCCGCGACCGCGACACCTTCGACGACGTCCTGTGACCCAACTCGACGAGTTCACCGCGCGGCTCGCCTTCCGCCTCGACGATTTCCAGCAACGGGCGTGCGCCGCACTCGAAGGCGGTCACGGGGTGCTCGTGTGCGCCCCGACCGGCGCAGGCAAGACGATCGTGGGGGAGTTCGCCGTCCACCTCGCGTTGGCCGGCGGTACCAAATGCTTCTACACCACACCGATCAAGGCGCTCTCGAACCAGAAGTACGCCGACCTCGTCGCGATCCACGGCGCCGACAACGTCGGCCTGCTCACCGGCGACAACTCCATCAACTCCAGCGCACCCGTCGTGGTCATGACGACCGAAGTCGTGCGTAACATGATCTACGCGGAATCACCTGCACTGCATGGTCTTTCGCATGTCGTGATGGATGAGGTGCACTTCCTGGCGGACCGCTTCCGCGGAGCGGTGTGGGAGGAGGTCATCCTGCACCTCGAACCGTCGGTACGGGTGGTCAGCCTGTCGGCGACGGTCAGCAACGCCGAGGAGTTCGGCGACTGGATTCAGACCGTCCGCGGCGACACCACCGTCATCGTCGACGAGCACCGCCCGGTGCCGCTGACCCAGCACATGCTGGTCGGCTCACGCAT
Organism: Gordonia sp. CPCC 205515; assembly: GCF_048537925.1. Classification (NCBI taxonomy): domain Bacteria; kingdom Bacillati; phylum Actinomycetota; class Actinomycetes; order Mycobacteriales; family Gordoniaceae; genus Gordonia; species Gordonia sp. CPCC 205515. Next base: position 290,013 of record NZ_JBCLVJ010000008.1, read on the forward strand.
GTTCGACCTCTTCGAACCCACCGCAGACCGTCGGCAGGAGCGCGCGCGGCCGGAGGTCAACCAGGAACTCAAGCGCTACATCCGGCACCAGATGCTGATGGCCGACGACCGCGACACCCGACGCGACCGCGGCGGGGATCATCGGGGGCGCGGCCGGTCCTCACCGGGCGGTGGCGGACGCAGCACCGGACGGTATGGCGGCGGCAACCGCGGCGGTGGACGCCGCACCGGAGGCATGCGCCCCCCGTCGCGCCCCGATCTCGTCGCCCGCCTCGACCGCGAAGGCCTGCTTCCGGCAATCGGCTTCATCTTCTCCCGCGCCGGCTGTGACGGTGCGCTCGCCCAATGCCTGCGCTCGGGCCTGACCCTGCTCACCCCCGAGGAGGCCACCCTCGTCGACGAGGTCGTCGACCGGCACCTCACCGAACTCTCGCCGGCCGACGAGGACGTCCTCGGCGTACCCGAGTGGCGCGCCGGACTGCGGCGAGGATTCGCGGCGCATCACGCCGGGTTACTGCCGACCTTCCGGCACGCCGTCGAGGAACTCTTCACCCAGGGTCTGGTCAAGATGGTGTTCGCCACCGAGACCCTCGCCCTGGGCATCAACATGCCTGCCCGGACCGTCGTGCTGGAACGGCTGATCAAATACAACGGCGAGGCGCACGTCGAACTCACCGCAGGCGAGTACACGCAGCTGACCGGGCGGGCCGGCCGGCGCGGCATCGACGTCGAAGGACATGCGGTCGTCGTCTGGACTCCCGAGGTCAACCCCGACGCGGTCGCCGGGCTCGCCGGTGCCCGCACGTTCCCGCTGCGTAGCTCGTTCGCGCCGGAATACAACATGGCGGTCAACCTCATCGGCCGGCTCGGGCTCGCCGGATCACGTGAACTGCTCAACCGGTCGTTCGCGCAGTTCCAGGCCGACCGTTCGGTCGTCGGGCAGGCCCGCAAGGTCGACGACGCCCGTCGCCGGCTCCGCAAGCTCGACGTCGAGTTGGCCGGGGCGGCCGAACATCGCGGTCTCGACGCCGGGCTGGTGCTCGCCGAGACCGACGAACCCGACTCCGACGATGACGTCGATCCCTTCGTGGACCCGTACGCCGGGTTCCTCGGCTACATGCAGTTGCGGGAGGAGATCCGCCGCCGCGAACGCGATCTGAAGACCCAGAAACGTTGGGAGAACTCCACTTCGACCATCGCCGACCTCGGCGCACTCAAACGCGGTCACGTCATCGGCCTCTACGGCGGTCGGCATCGCGGGCTGGCGGTGGTACTCGAACCGGCGACGGTTGCGGTCGACCCCAAGCCGCTCGTGCTGTCCGAGGACGCCTGGTGCGGTCGGGTCGCCGCACGCGACTTCGTCAACCCGCCGGAGGTGCTCGGGCACATGCGGCTGCCCAAGCACGTCGACCGACGTACCGGCCGCGGTCGCCGCGACCTGGCGTCGGCGTTGCGGTCCACCGGCATCGAGCTGCCGAAGGGACGCTCGAAGAAACGTGCCGCAGCCGCCGACGACCGCGAACTGAACCACCTGCGGTCGGCGCTGCGGGCGCACCCGGCGCACAAACTCGGCGGCGACGACGAACTGTTCCGGCTCGCCGAACGCCGCAACCGACTCGTCCGCGAGATCGTGTCCGCCGAACGGGTGATCGGGGAGCGGACCTCGACGCTGGGCGTGATGTTCGACCAGATCGTCGGCGTGCTCGACGACATGGGCTATCTCGCGATCCGTGGCGGTGCCGGGCAGATCGTCACCCCGGCCGGGCAGCTGCTGAGCCGCATCTACAGCGAGAGCGACCTGCTCGTCGCCGAATGCATCCGGGCCGACACCTGGGACGGACTCGCGCCCCACGAACTGGCCGCGGTCGTCGCGTCGATGGTGTTCGAGGCCCGCCGCGAGAGCTTCTCCGGCGTCGATGCCATGGCCGGGCACACCGCGGTGCGCAGCGCGCTGATCGACACCATCAACGCGTGGCGCGACCTCACCGAGGTGGAGGCCCGGCACCGGGTCAGCCCCACCCGCGAACCGGACACCGGGTTCTCGGTCGCGGTGTCGCTGTGGGCGTCGGGTCGATCGCTGACCGAATCACTGGCCGCCGCGGGCGAACGTGGCCAACTGCTGTCGCCGGGCGACTTCGTCCGCTGGAACCGTCAGGTCGTCGACCTGCTCGAACAGATCCGGCTCGGCGTCGGACCCGAGGCCCGCCTGGCCGTCGCGGCACGCTCGGCGGTGTCGTCGATTCGGCGCGGCGTTGTTGCCGTCGAGCTCGGCTGATGGTGCGGTAACGTTTTTTCGCGGTACCGGTGGCCGTCATCGGGGGAATCGGGAGGACCAATGAGCGAACCGAATGATCCGACGCAGCCGGCGGGCGTGCCACCGCAGGGCGGATCGTCGGCCCCCGACGAGACCACCCGTATCGTGCGGCACAACGAGGGCGCCGACGACGCGACCCAGGTCGTCCACACCGATCCGAACCCTGCCGCCGGTCCCCACCCCGCAGGAGCGCCGCCCACCGTGGCGTCCCCGCAGTATCAGCAACCGCAGTATCCGGCGCCGGACCCGCAGCAGCCGTCGTACCCGGGAGCGCAATACCCGCCGCCGCAGGGTGGATTCGGCAGCCAGGGCCAACCACCGCAGGGCCAACCACCGCAGGGATACGGTCGGCCCGAGCACGGCCGGCAACCTTACGGTCAGCCCGGTTTCGGCCAGCAGCCTTACGGTGCGCCGCAAGGCTCTTACGGTGCGCCACAAGGCTACGGCACGCCGCCGTCGGGGCAGGGGTACCAGCAGCCCGGCTACGACCAGCCTGCGCAGGGCTACCCGCAGCAGGGATACGGCCAACAACCGCAGGGCCACGGCCAGCAGCCCGCCGGCGCCGCGGGCACCCAGCAGTTCGGTGCCCAAGCGCCGTACGGTCAGTACGGCAGCGACGACCAGTTCTCGACCATGACACCCAAAAGCGGCAAGGGATCACGCCGCACCCTGCTCTACATCGGCGGCATCGTAGCGGCGCTGATCGCCGCCATCGTCCTCATCACCGCCTTCGTCGTGCCCGGCTGGGCGCCCAAGACCCTCGACCAGGACGCACTGCAGGACGGCGTCAAGAAGGTCCTCACCGAGGACTACCAGGCCACCGACGTATCCGAGGTCAGCTGCCCGTCCGGGCAGAAAGTCGAGACCGGCGCGACATTCACCTGCACCGCAACGATTTCCGGGCAGGCGCAGACGGTCAAGGTAACCATCCTCGACGACGACGGCAAGTACGAGGTCTCCCGCCCGACCGCGGCCTGACCCCGAGGCCGGTCGAACCCGGAACCGGAAGCGACTAGCCCGTCGGCCAGCCCAGCGCCTTCGCCAGCCGAGCCACCGACCCACCGATGCCGAGTTCGTCGACGAGATCGGCGAGGCCGGCCGGATCGGCGGGCGCGGCCGGCAGCCGATCGTCATCGGTGCTGTCGATGGTCTCGGCGTCGGTACGCACCAGCACCACCGTGCGCGCCGCCACCAGATAATCCGTCTCCGCCCGCAACGCATTGCGGCTGCGGGTGGGGACCGACGACTCGCCCCCGGCGGCCGCTGCCTCCAACGCGTCCAGGCTGCCGAACTCGCTGATCAGTTTCGCCGCCGTCTTCTCGCCGATCCCCGGCACCCCGGGCAGCCCGTCGGACGGATCGCCACGCAGCATCGACATCTCCGCGTAGGCCATCCCCGCCCGATCGACCGGCACACCGTACTTGTCGGCCACCTCATCCGGCCCCATCATCTCCGCCTTCGCCAGACCGCGGCCGACGTAGAGCACCCGCACCGGGACCGGGTCGTCGGTCACCACCTGCAGCAGGTCGCGGTCACCGCTCACCACGATCACCGGATCGGTGGCCTCGGCGAACGCGAGGGTGCCGATCACGTCGTCGGCCTCGCAGCCCAGCGCACCGGAGGTCGCGATGCCGGCGCAGCGCAGGACGTCGAGGATCATGTCGACCTGCGGGGTGAGGGTGTCGGGCACCTCCTCCACGTCGACCGCTTCTGTATTGCCGGTGTGCGGGACCTCTTCGGCGACCCGATGCGCCTTGTACGAGGGAATCAGGTCGGTTCGGAATGCCGGCCGCCAATCCAGGTCCAGACACACCACCAGCCGGGTGGGTTGCTCGCGGGTGACCAGATTCGCGATGGTGTCGACGAACCCCCGCACCGCGTTCACCGGACGACCGTCCGGGGAGGTCATCTTCTCCGGGAGGGCGTAGAAGGAGCGGAACCACAGACTCGCTCCGTCGAGGAGCATCAGGGAAGGCGCCATGGGACAACTCTGTCATCCTCGGGTCGACTCGCGCGCGTAGGCTGCGACACATGGCCTACCGGTTCCCCTCCGACGTCTACCGCACCCGCATCGACCGCGCCGCCGCGCTGACCGCCGACGCCGGACTCGACGCCCTGATCGTCTCCACCGGACCAGATCTCCGCTACCTCACCGGCAGCCGCGCCAACACCTTCGAGCGGCTGACCGCGCTGGTCATCCCCGCCGCCGCCTCGCCCCGACTGGTCGTCGCGAGACTCGAACTCGCCTCCGTCCGCGACTCGGCGATCGACGACCTGGGCATCGAGGTGGCGGCCTGGGTCGACGGCGAGGACCCCTACGGACTCGCGCTCGCCGACCTCGCCTCGGGAGCCAAGGTCGCCGTCTGCGACACCATGCCCGCCCTGCACGTCGTCCCGATCGCCGACCACACGAAAGCCACCCCGGCATTGGCCACCGACGTGTTGCGTGAACTGCGAATGATCAAGGACGACAGCGAGATCGCCGCGTTGCGCGAAGCCGGCGCGGCCATCGATCGGGTCCACGCCCGAATGGGGGAGTTCTTGGCGCCCGGCCGCACCGAACGGGAGGTCGCCGACGACATCCGCGCCGCAATCGTCGAGGAGGGCCACACCGGGGCCGAGTTCATCATCGTCGGTTCCGGACCGCACGGCGCCGACCCGCACCATGAGTTCTCCGACCGGACGATCGAGCGTGACGACGTCGTCGTCATCGACATCGGCGGCCCCGTCGAACCCGGCTACAACTCCGACTCCACCCGCACCTACTGCTTCACCACACCGCCCGCGAAGGTCGCCGACGCATACGCCGCGCTGCAAGCCGCCCAGCAGGCCGCTGTCAGTGCCGTCAAGCCCGGCCTGACCGCCGAACAGGTCGACGCCGTGGCCCGAGACCTGTTGCGCGAGCACGATCTCGCCGACCGGTTCATCCACCGCACCGGCCACGGCATCGGGCTGTCGGTACATGAGGAGCCCTACATCGTCGCCGGCAACTCCATCGAACTGCGGCCCGGGATGGCGTTCTCCATCGAACCCGGCGTCTACTTCGACGGCGACTGGGGCGCCCGCATCGAGGACATCGTCGTCGTCACCGACGACGGCTGCGAGTCGGTGAACAACCAACCGCACGATCTCGTGGTGCTCTGAGCCAAATCAGTCGAGCCCCGGTTCAGTCGAGCAGCGTTCGTGAGCCCAGCACCCGGGTCACCTCGATCTCGATGACCACCCGCTTCGGATTCGGTCGAGGCTCCCGGTAGCGGCGTGCGTAGCGGCGTTCGGCGTCGGCGACCTGCTCCGGCTCGCGACGCACCACCGCCCGGCCCTCCAGCGTGATCCAGCGCGGACCGTCCACATGGGTGACGGCGGCATAACCACCGCGTTCGACGTTGCGCACCTTCTGGTTCCCGTCGGAGGTGATCACCCGCGCCCGGTGCGCCTCGGGGTCCCAGGTGAAACCGACGGCCACCACATGCGGGGTGCCGTCGGCGCGCAACGTGGCCAGCGTCGCGAGATGGCGATCGGTGAGGAATTCGGCTGCGGCGGCGCCCAAGTCGCCGGGGGTGCGGGTCATGCATCCCACGGTAGTGGTCTCCTGCGATACTGCTACCCATGGCAGGCAACGCCGCGGTACCGCAACCGTCGACCGGCACGATCGTGGTGTTCGGCGGACGCAGCGAGATCGGTGTCGCGCTGGCCACCCGACTCGCCGAGAATCGCACCGTGATCCTGGCCGCCCGCCGCCCCGACGACCTCGCCGCACAGACCGCCGAGATTCGCGGCGCCGGCGCCACCGACGTCCACACCGTCGCGTTCGACGCCGACGACACCGACAGCCATCCCGCGCTGATCGACGGCCTCGTCGCCGCGCACGGCCCGATCGACGTGGCGATCGTCGCCTTCGGCATCCTCGGCGACGCCGCCCGCGCCGAAACCGACGTCGCCCACGCATTGGCGATCGCCCACACCGACTACTACGCCCAGATCAGCATCATCACCCTGCTCGCCACCGCGCTGCGGACGCAGCGGTCGGGCACCATCATCGTGTTCTCCTCGGTCGCCGGCGTGCGGGTGCGCCGCGCCAACTACGTCTACGGGTCCACCAAGGCCGGCCTCGACGGCTTCGCCAGCGGCCTCTCGGATGCGTTGCACGGCAGCGGAGTACGGCTGCTGCTGGCCCGTCCCGGATTCGTCATCGGCGCCATGACCCGTGACCTCATGGCCGCCGGCACCAAGCCGGCCCCCTTCTCCGTCGACGCCGATCGGGTCGCCGACGACGTCGCCCGCGCCTATCGCCGCGGCAAGGGTGAGGTGTGGATCCCGGGAATCCTGCGGCCCATGTTCTTCGGGATGCGACTGCTTCCGCGGGCGATCTGGCGGCGGTTACCGCGATGATCGGACGCTTCGTCGTGGTCGGGATCGGCGCCGACGGCTGGGACGGCTTGTCCGGCCGCGCCCGCGACGAACTGTCGGGCGCCCGTGTCATCTACGGATCGCAACGTCAACTCGATTTGCTGCCATCGGGATTCGCTGAACGTCGACCCTGGACCTCGCCGATGTCGGCGCACCTGGCCGAGGTGTTGGCCACCGATCATCGCGGGGACGTGCACCTACTGGCCAGTGGCGATCCGATGTTCCACGGTGTCGGTGCCAGCGTGGTCCGGGCCGTCGGAGCACAACGTGTGCACATCATTCCGACCGTCTCGAGTGTCAGCCTGGCCTGCGCTCGGCTCGGCTGGGATCTCACCGAGGTCACGGTGGTCACCACAGTGACCCGCGATGTCGACAGCGTTCTTGACGCCGCGACCGACGGACGTGACCTACTCATCCTCAGCTGCGACCGCACCACTCCGGCCGCGGTGGCGAAACTGCTGAACGACACCGGTTTCGGCTGGTCGTCGATGGTCGTCGCCGAACAGCTCGGCGGTCCGGCCGAGCGCCTCGTACGTGGTCTCGCTCGCACCTGGGACGAACCCGCCGGCGACGATCTGAACGTCATCGCGGTTTCCTGCGTCGGACCGCGCCGCAGCATCGCGCCCGGCCGCCCCGACGACGACTACGACCACGACGGACAGATCACCAAGGCGCCGATCCGCGCGCTGACCGTCGCCGCCCTCGCGCCCGGACATCGACAACTCCTGTGGGACATCGGTTCCGGGTCCGGAAGCGTCGCCATCGAATGGTTGCGGGCAACCCCCACCGGCTATGCGGTGGCCTTCGAACGCGACACCACCCGCGCCGACCGCCTGACCGCGAACGCGCGGCGGCACGGAGTGGGCCGGCGCCTCACCGTCCGCGGTGCCGCTCCCGAGGCGTGCACCGACGCGCCGGTCCCGGACAGCGTGTTCATCGGCGGTGGTCTCACCGAGACGATGCTGGCGACGGTATGGCATGGGTTGCCCGCCGACGCGCGGCTCGTGGTCAATGCGGTCACCGTCGAGAACCAATCACTACTCGCGGAATGGTATGCGCGGCAGGGGGGTTCGCTCCAGCGACACAGCGTCGAAACGGCCGCGCCCCTCGGGTCGATGACCACGTGGCGGCCCGCGCTACCGATCGTCCAGTGGGCGGTGACGAAAGCATGACCGTCTACGTCATCGGCGCCGGTCCCGGCGCCGCCGACCTGATCACCCTGCGTGGCGCGGCCATCCTCGAACGCTGCCGCACCTGCCTCTACGCCGGGTCACTGGTACCCGCCGAACTACTCGACCGTTGCCCCGAGGACGCCGTCCTCATCGACACCGCACGCATGCCGCTCGACGAGATCATCGAACACATCGTGGTGGCGCACGACGCGGGACACGATGTGGCGCGGCTGCATTCGGGGGATCCGTCGCTGTATTCGGCGATGACCGAACAGCGCCGTGAGCTCGCCGCGCGTGGCATCGGCGTCGAAGTGGTCCCCGGGGTGCCCGCATTCGCCGCTGCTGCAGCGTCATTGGGCACCGAACTGACCGTGCCCGGGGTCGGCCAGAGCCTGCTGATCACCCGGGTGTCCACGCTGTCCACCGACATGCCCGATGGCGAGCACCTCGAGGAACTGGCCGCGACCGGTGTGACGATCGCGCTGCACCTGGCCGCCCATCGGGCCGCCGCCATCGTCGCCGCCCTCACCCCGCACTACGGAACCGACTGTCCCACCGCCACGGTCGCATTCGCCAGTCGGGACAACGAGCAGATCGTGCGCTGCCCGCTCGGGAGGCTGCCGGACGAGTTGACGCGCCACGGCATCACCAAGACCGCCGTCATCTTCGTCGGCCGCGTCCTCGATACAGCGGAGCATCCAACCGTCACCGACAGCTATCTCTACTCCCACGCGCGAATGACCAAGCTGCGCAGCGACTCTGAGCGCCACACTGATGGGCGCTGACCGACCCGTCCTGCTCCTCGGCGGCACCGGGGAGGCCCGGGATCTCGCGGCCCGGTTGGTCGCAGCCGACATCCCCGTCGTCAGCTCACTCGCCGGCCGGGTCGCGCAACCCCGACTGCCGGTGGGCGAGGTGCGGATCGGCGGATTCGGCGGAGTCGACGGCCTGCAGACCTGGTTGCGTGAGCACGATGCCACGGCGATCGTCGACGCCACCCACCCGTTCGCCGCGACCATCACCGAGCACGCCGCGGTCGCCGCCCACGCCACCGACATCCCACTGCTGCGACTCGCCCGCCCACCGTGGATCGCCGGCCCCGACGACCAGTGGCTCACCGTGCCCGACATGGCAGCGGCGGCACGCGAAGTCGGCAGGCGAGGAGGTCGGGTGTTCCTCACCACCGGTCGGCAGGACGTCGGCGTGTTCGCCGGCATCGACTCCGCGTGGTTCCTCATCCGGGTCGTCGACCCGCCAACCGCCGATCTCCCAACGCACCACCAACTCTTACGCTCCCGCGGCCCCTATGACCTGGACAGTGAACGAACACTGCTGTCCGACAACCAGATCGACGTACTGGTCAGCAAGAACAGCGGGGGCGAACTGACCCGCGCCAAACTGGTGGCCGCCGCCGAACTCGGGGTCGACGTGATCATGGTGCAACGACCCGCCGAACCCGGAGTCGGCACCACGGTGCACACCGTCGACGACGCCGAGGACTGGGTGCTGTCTCAGCCCACGTGCCGTCGCGGCGTGTAAACCAGATCACCGCCGGGCCGCGACACCGCGACCGTCGCCGACGACCCGATGATCAGCAGCGTTCGCATGTCCACCGACGCCGGATCCAGCGCGCCCACCGTCGTCGTCGTGAGCTGCTGCTCCGGCCCGCCCACGTCCCGCCCGGCGATCAGCACCCGATCCGGTGAGACCAGTCCCAGCAAAAGCTCTTTCAGTGCCGCCACCTGCCAGCCGCGGCTCGCGGATCCCGGGTTGTAGATGGCCACGACGAGATCGGCGGCCACCGCCTGCCGGATCCGGTCGGCAATGACCTCCCACGGCTTGAGTCGATCCGACAGTGAGATGACCGCATAGTCATGCCCGAGCGGCGCACCCACCGCAGCCGCAACGGCATTGGCCGCGGTGACACCCGGGCACACCCGGACCGCGACCTCCTGCCAGCGCGGTTCGGCCGCCACCTCGGCGACCGCGGTCGCCATCGCGAACACCCCCGGATCTCCCGACGACACGACCGCCACCCGGGCTCCACGCGACGCGAGATCCAGTGCGAACTCCGCCCGTTCGGATTCGACGCGATTGTCGCTGGCATGCACCCGCTGTCCGGGCCGCGGCGTCACGCGCGCCAGGTACGTCTTGTAGCCCACCAGATCGGTGGCGCGGGCGAGTTCGGCGGAGACCTGCGGGGTGGTCGTATCGTCCGCGCCGGGTCCGAGTCCGATAACCACCACTTCACCTGCCGGCGTGCGGGTCTCGTCGACGAACCGTGGATTGTTCCGCCGGCCGGGCACCACGATCATCGAAAAGTACGGCACCTCTTCCGGATTCACCTCGCCAACCGGGAGCACCCGCTGCACCGAGGTCGACGCGCGTTCCACGTAGAAGGCTTCGTCGGCGCGACCGGCCGCGACCAGCGCGTCACGCACCCGGGTGAAGGTGCGGCCCAACTTCATCACGGCGATGGCGTCGGCGGTACGGAACCGGGTGAGAAGCTCGGTGGCCGGCAGCGTACCGGGCACCACCGTCAGTGTCTCGTCGCCCTCCACCAACGGAATCCCCACCGCCGCCGACGACGCGTTCACCGACGTGACACCGGGAATGATCTCCGCGTCGAACTCGTCGGCGAGCCGCTTGTGCATGTGCATGTAGGAACTGAAGAACAGTGGATCGCCCTCGGCCAGCAGCGCGATATCACGGCCCGCCCGCAGATGCACCGCCAGGCGTTCTGCGCTCTCGGCGTAGAAATCGTCGAGCGCACCCTGGTAGCCGCCGGGATGATCGGTCGTCTCGGTGGTCACCGGGTACATCAGGCGTTCTTCGATCTGTCCGTCGGCGAGATAGGGCTGCGCCACCGACCGCGCAATGCTGTTGCCATGGCGCGCACAGTGATACGCGATCACCCCGGACGACGAGATCACCCGCGCGGCCTTCACCGTCACCAGTTCACTGTCGCCGGGTCCCAGACCCACACCCCACAGTTTGCCCGCCATCAGAACTCCTACCGTCGTCACTCGGCCGCGCTGGCCAGCGCGTTGATCGCTGCCGCGGTGATCGCCGAGCCCCCGCGCCGACCGCGCACGGTGATGAACTCCAGATCCGCCCGTTCCGCCAGCGCCGCACAGGATTCCGCAGCGCCGACAAAACCGACCGGCGCGCCCACGATGGCCGCCGGTCGCGGCGCGCCGTCGTCGATCATGTCCAACAATGCGAATAGTGCGGTCGGCGCATTGCCGATCGCCACCACCGCGCCGTTCAGCCGTGGTCGCCAGAACTCCAGCGCAGCAGCGGTTCTCGTCGTTCCCATCTGCTCGGCGAGTTCGGGCAGCGTCGGCTCGGAGAGGTAGCAGCGCACCTCATTGTCGGCGGGCAGGCGTTTGCGCGTGATGCCGGAGGCGACCATCGACGCGTCGCACAGGATCGGCGCTCCGGCCTCCAACGCCGTGCGCGCCGCGGCCACCACCCCGTCGGTGGCGACGACATCGCGGGTGAGGTCGGTCTGCCCGCAGGCGTGGATCATCCGCACCACCACGCCCGCCACGTCGGGAGCAAACGCCGACAGGTCGGACTCGGCACGGATCGTCGCGAAGGACTCGCGGTAGATGGCGGCGCCGTCGCGCAGGTATTCGGTCATGGTCGGGCCAGCCTATCGACGCTGCGTTCGGTATCCGCCCTGGGGATCGGCCTCCACCCGCACATGCGGCTCGCTCGGCGCGCCGCAGCCGCGGTCGCATCCCACCCAATGCTCGCGCGTATCGATCTCGACGCCGCCGTCCACATACTCGAGGAGATCTTCGCGCACCGGCGCATGCGACTTTGCGCAGCCCGGAGCGCCGACACAACAGCTGACGCGCGCCCAGGGGGAGTTCGCGTCGAAGATCAACCCCATCGGTGCGAGCACCCGCACCACCGTCTCCGCAACACCCTCATCGAGGTCGCAGAGGATGATCTCGCGGTCGGGCGTGACGATGATCGGCGCACCGACCGCAGCGACGAACTCGCCGAGCCGCGCCGGCAACCGCCCGAGCTCGACGACCGCACCGAGCAGCACCTGACCGTCGTCCTGGTCGAACCACCCGACGATGGGGTCGCCGGGATCGGGGATGGCGCCGCCGATCACCGGGCCCAGCGTCGCTCGTATCCGGAGCTCGAGGTCGCCGCGCTGCTCATCGGAGAGATCCGCGATCCGCCACGCGCCCGGCGCGATCTCCAGCACCGCGTGGGCGACCTCCAGCAGAGCGGAGACGATCGCGTCGAGGCCTGTCGCCGACCCCAGCGGAGCGCCCCCGACGACGATGTCCGCGCGCAGGGTGTCTCCCTCCCCGTCGTGCAGGAGCGCGCACACATCCGGTCCGCGGCGCAGCACGTCGCCGCGACCGTCGTCGATCCCGAACAGGAATCGCCCCGAGAGCTCGGCGGCCGCGTCGTCGACCCGGAGCCGCTCGTCGAGCCGATCAGCGAGCGGCCAGCCGTCGGCCACCCCGCCGATCCGTCCGGTCAGCGCGCTGACCTCGATGTTGCGGACCATGTCGTGGCTCGAACTCGGCGCGAGCCCGGCCGCCACCACCACCTCGGCGACCGCCTCCACATCGCCGATACCCCGCAGTTGGAGGTTGCCACGGGCGGTCAACTCCAGATAGCCGTCTCCGTGCTCGGCCGCCGCCTGCGCCAGTTTCTCCAGCTGATCCGGCCGGATACGGCCACCCGGTAGACGGATCCGCGCAACCGCGCCGTCGGCCGCGGCGTGTGTGCTGAATACCCCGGGGCACCGATCGGTTCCGGAGCGAGGGGAGGGCTGGCTCACTCTGTCAGCCTACGACGCTAGGCTTGACCCACCGAGAGCAGCAGAAGCCGGTGGAAATCCGGTGCGGTCGCGCCACTGTGAGAGTCAGACCTGCGCTCTGAGGTGATTTGGCCGTACCGACACGAATCCGGGCGCGAACCCCGGCGAGGAGACCGACGATGATCCTGCTGCTCTCGACCTCCGACACCGACCTGATCACCGCGGCGGCGTGCGACGCCCCCTACACCGGCGCCAACCCGTCCCGCATCCTCGTCGACGACCTTCCCGCGCTGGCCGAGGGGGCCGACCTGATCGTCGTGCGCATCCTCGGCGGCGTCCGGGCCTGGGAGGACGGCCTCGACGCCCTGCGCCGACTGGTCGCCGAGTCCGGGACCCCGCTGGTCGTCTGCTCGGGCGAACAGCAACCCGACCCGGACCTGATGGCCCGCTCCACCGTCCCGGCCGGTGTCGTCGCAGACGCACACAATTACCTCGCCGCCGGCGGCATCGACAACTTCGGCAACCTGCACAACTTCCTCTCCGATACCGTCCTCCTCACCGGCCTCGGCTTCGTGGGTCCCCAACAAACCCCCGCCTGGGGAATCCTCGACCGCACAGCGGCCACCCCGGCTGCCCAAGCCCCCACCATCGCCGTCCTCTACTACCGCGCCCAGCATCTCGCCGGCAACACCCGCTACATCGAGGCGCTCTGCGAAGCCATCGAAGCGCGCGGCGGCCGCGCGCTGCCCGTCTTCTGCGCATCGCTGCGCACCGCCCCCGACGACCTGATCGAATTGCTCGGCACCGCCGACGCCCTCGTCGTGACGGTGCTGGCCGCCGGCGGCTCCACCCCGGCCACCGCGTCGGCCGGCGGCGACGACGACGCCTGGAACATCGAACGCCTTGCCGCCCTGGACATCCCGATCCTCCAAGGGCTCTGCCTCACCAGTTCCCGCGCGGATTGGGCGGCCACCGACGACGGACTCTCGCCGCTCGATGTCGCGACCCAGGTCGCAGTGCCCGAGTTCGACGGCCGCATCATCACCGTCCCGTTCTCCTTCAAGGAGTTCGACGACAACGGATTGCCCTGGTACCAACCGGATCCCGAGCGTTGCGCCCGGGTCGCCGGGATCGCGGTCTCCCATGCGCGCCTGCGACACATCGCCCCCGCCGACCGTCGCATCGCGCTGATGCTCTCGGCCTATCCCACCAAGCACGCCCGCATCGGCAACGCGGTCGGCCTCGACACACCCCGCAGCCTGCTGCATCTGCTCGACGCCCTGCGTGCGGCCGGCTACGATATCGGCCCGGCCGAGGGCGACGACGCCATTCCCGGTCTCGCCGAACAGGATTCCGACGCGCTGATCCACGCGATCATCGAGACCGGCGGCCAGGACGCCGACTGGCTGACCGAAGAAACCCTGGCTGCCAACCCGATTCGCGTGTCGGCCGCCGACTACCGTCGCTGGTTCGCCACCCTGCCCGACGACCTGCGCACCTCGGTCGAACAGCACTGGGGGCCTGCGCCGGGTGAACTGTTCGTCGACCGCTCGGCCAATCCGGACGGCGACATCGTCGTTGCCGCCATGCAATTCGGCAACATCGCGCTGATGGTGCAACCGCCTCGCGGCTTCGGCGAGAACCCGGTCGCCATCTATCACGACCCCGACCTCCCGCCGTCGCACCACTACCTCGCGTCCTATCGCTGGCTCGCCGGACGTGGCGAGAAGTCCACGGACATCACCGGTTTCGGCGCCGACGCCATCGTGCACCTCGGGAAGCACGGCAACCTGGAATGGCTACCGGGCAAAACGTTGGGTATGTCCGCCGACTGCGGCACCGACGCCGCCCTCGGCGATGTCCCGCTCATCTACCCGTTCCTGGTCAACGACCCGGGGGAGGGCACCCAGGCCAAACGTCGTGCCCACGCGGTGCTCGTCGACCATCTCATCCCGCCGATGGCGCGCGCCGAATCCTACGGCGACATCGCCCGTCTCGAGCAACTCCTCGACGAACACGCCAACATCTCCACCCTGGACCCGGCGAAACTCCCGGCCATCCGCCAGCAGATCTGGACCTTGCTCACCGCCGCCAAGATGGATCACGACCTCGGCCTCGCCGAACGCCCCGACGAAGAGGTCTTCGACGACATGCTGCTGCACGTCGACGGCTGGCTCTGCGAGATCAAGGACGTCCAGATCCGCGACGGGCTGCACGTCCTCGGGCAGGCGCCCGCCGACGACGCCGAGGTCGACCTGGTCTTGGCGATGCTGCGCGCCAAGCAACTCTGGGGCGGCAGCCAGGCGCTACCCGGCCTGCGGGAGGCGCTCGGTCTGGTCGAAGACGGCACGGCTGCCCGCGATCTCGTCGACGACGTGGAAACCACGGCCCGCGGCCTGATCGCCGCGGCCACCAAGGGGGAGTGGACCAATCAGGCCATCGACGACGCCGCCGCCGGACATCCGGCCGCCGTCGGTGACGTCCTGCGGTTCGCCGCCCGCGAAGTGGTACCCCGCCTGCGGCAGACCAACCGCGAGATCACCCAGGTGTTGCGCGCCCTCGACGGCGGCTTCATCGAAGCCGGGCCCAGCGGTTCTCCGCTGCGCGGCCTCATCAACGTGCTGCCCACCGGCCGCAACTTCTACTCCGTCGACCCCAAGGCCGTGCCGTCGCGGCTCGCCTGGGAAACCGGTCGCGCCCTTGCCGATTCGCTCGTCGAGCGCTACCTCACGGATCACGGTGAGCACCCGGCCTCGGTCGGCCTCTCGGTGTGGGGGACCAGCGCCATGCGCACCTCCGGCGACGACATCGCCGAAGTCCTCGCCCTCCTCGGCGTCATGCCCGTCTGGGACGAGGCCTCCCGCCGCGTCTCCGACCTCGAACTCATCGACCTCGACGAACTCGGCCGCCCCCGCATCGACGTCACCGTCCGCATCTCCGGCTTCTTCCGCGACGCCTTCCCGCATGTGGTGACCATGCTCGACGACGCAGTCGCCCTCGCGGCGCACGCCGACGAACCCGACGAGCAGAACTTCGTCGCCGCCCACTACCGCGCCGCGGTCGCCGAACACGGCGACCAGCGCCGCGCCGCCACCCGCGTCTTCGGGTCCAAACCCGGCACCTACGGCGCGGGCCTGCTGCAGCTGATCGATTCCCGCGAGTGGCGCAGCGACGCCGACCTCGCGCAGGTCTACACCGAGTGGGGCGGCTACGCCTACGGCCGCGACCTCGCCGGGGTACCGGCCGTCGACGACATGCGCGCCGCCTACCGTCGCATCGCGGTCGCCGCGAAGAACACAGACACCCGCGAACACGACATCGCCGACTCCGACGACTACTTCCAGTACCACGGCGGCATGGTCGCCACCGTCCGCGCACTCACCGGCAAGGACCCCGACGCCTACATCGGCGACAGCACCCGCCCCGACGCCGTGCGCACCCGCACCCTGTCGGAGGAGACCAGCCGCGTCTTCCGAGCCCGCGTGGTCAACCCGCGCTGGATCTCCGCGATGCAGCGACACGGCTACAAGGGCGCCTTCGAGATGGCCGCCACCGTCGACTACCTCTTCGGCTACGACGCCACCACCAACGTCGTCGCCGACTGGATGTACGAAAAGCTCACCGAGGCCTACGTCCTCGACGAGGAGAACCAGCGCTTCATGCAGCAGTCCAATCCGTGGGCCCTGCACGGCATCGCCGAACGCCTCCTCGAAGCCGTCGAACGCGACCTCTGGGAGGCCCCACCCGCCGGTATGCTCGACGACCTCCGCCAGGTGTACCTCCAGACCGAGGGCGACATCGAAGCCCGCGGGGAGTAATCACGCACGCTGGTCGTGCCGCACCCGCAACGCTGGTTGAGTAGAGACCGAGGCGCTAGCCGAGGACTCGTCCGTCGAAACCGCAAGCCGAGCCAAACAAACTCCCCAAACCGGGAGAAAACCCTGGCGCTCGTGCGTTGTACGGGCAGAGACTGGTAACACCCGGTCAGAAAGGCGGAGTCGAGATGCGGCTGCTGTATGTGTTTGCCTACCTCGCCATCGAAATCGGCGCGTTCGTCGCCATGGCCCACTTCTTCGGGTTTGCCTGGGCGATCCTCATCACCCTGTTCGCTGTGGGACTCGGATTCGTCCTGCTGCAGGCGCAGGGCAAGAAGGTGTTCGCCGAACTGCAGCGCGCATCGCGCAACGAGGTCGACCCACGTGGCCCCCTCACCGACACCGCATTGCTCGCTGCGGCCACCCTGCTGCTGGTACTGCCCGGCATCGTGTCCACCGTGATCGGACTGGTGCTGCTGATCCCACCGGTGCGCAAACTCCTACGCCCGGCCGTGCAGGCTGCCGGTGCGAAGAGCTTCGCCGCCAGCATGAACCGCGCCGGCCTCTACGCCTCCCGCGGCATGTACATGCGCGGCACGGTCATCGACGGCACCGTCATCGAGCCCGATGGCACCATCGTCGACCCGACGGCGCCACCCACGACGAACCGGACGCTGCCCAGGGGGTACTGAGCACCAGACAGCACGGTCAAGGCACACTGGACGACCGTGACAACCGAACTGCTCTCCGGCGGCATCGTCTATTCTCCGGCCGCGCCGGACGCGACCGCGATGGCCATCACCGACGGCGTCGTCGTATGGGTGGGCAGCGACGACGTCGGACGTGCACTGCACCCGGATGCCCAGGTCACCGACCTGCAGGGGAGGTTTGTCGCACCCGGATTCGTCGACTCCCACGTCCACCTGACCTCGACCGGCCTCGCGCTCGACGGCCTCACCCTCAACGCCGCGACCGGTCGCTCCGACTGCCTGCGTCGCCTGGCGGCCCACGCCGCCGACACCGACCCCGGTGAACTCATCTGGGGCCTCGGCTGGGACGACTCCGCCTGGCAGCACCACGTCGACCCCGACGAACGCCGCTTCCCGACGACCAGCGAGATCGACGCCGTCGTCGGCACCCTGCCCGTCTATCTCGCGCGCATCGACGAGCATTCGGCGGTCGTGTCCACTGCGCTGCGCCGCCTCGTCCCGGACCTCGCCGACACCACCGGCTACGACGCCGAGGAACCGCTCGTCGCCGAAGCACACCATCTTGTCCGCGGCGCCGCCCGACAGCTGGTCACCGCCGCCCACCGCACCCGCGCGCAGCGCCGCGCCCTCGATCATGCCGCCGCCCACGGCGTCGTCGCCGTCCACGAGAACGGCGGCCCCGACATCAGCGGCCTCGACGACTTCCTCGCCCTCGCCGACCTCGACCACCCCGTCGAGATTCGCCGCTACTGGGGCCAAGCCGTCGAAAGCGCCGACCACGCCCGTGAACTGCTCGCCATCAGCCGCGCCGACGGGCTCGCCGGGGACCTGTTCATCGACGGTGCGATCGGCTCGCACACTGCATGGCTGACCGAGCCCTACGCCGACGAACCCGGCCACACCGGCATCAGCTACCTCGACACCGACACCATCGCCACCCACGTCCGTGCCTGCACCGAGCTGGGCATCCAGGCCGGCTTCCATGTCATCGGTGACGCCGCGACCGCCGCCGTCGTCTCGGTGTTCGACGAGATCGCCGCCGAGGTCGGCACCCCGGCACTGGCCAAGTGCACCCACCGCGTCGAGCACGCGGAGATGGTCACCCCGCAGCAGGCCGCGGTCCTCGCCCGGTGCGGCGTCGTGGCCAGCATGCAGCCCGGATTCGACGCCGCCTGGGGCGGACGCGGTGACCTCTACGAACAGCGACTCGGCGCCGAACGCGCCGCCGAACTCAACAACTTCGCCTCCCTCGCCCGCGAGGGCGTGGTGTTGTCGTTCTCCTCCGACGCCCCGGTCACCGACATCGATCCGTGGGCCGCGATCCGTGCCGCGGTTCACCACCACCAGCCCCGTAACGCCATCTCCGCACGCGGCGCGTTCTCTGCGGTCACCCGTGGCGGCTGGCGCGCCGGCGGCATCAACGACGGCCTGCACGGCAACCTCGTCCCGGGAGCCCCCGCGAGCTACGCGGTCTGGGACGTCGACGACCTCGTCGTCGCCGGATCGCATGAGAGCGTGCAGCGCTGGTCCACCGATCCACGATCGCGCGTGCCTGCTCTGCCCGACATCACCCCCGGAACCGACCTGCCGCGCTGTGTACGCACCGTGCATCGCGGCCGAGTGCTGTTCGACGGCGAGCGCGGGTGAGCCTCCTCACCGCCGAGCGCCGCGACTGGTTGCTGCGCACACTCATCGCCGCCGTCGCCGGCGTCGCGATGTGGGGTGCGTTTCCACCGCGCAACCTCTGGTTCCTCGCGGTGGTGTCGCTGGGTCTGCTCGCCGCCCTCCTCGGCGTCGGGCGCCCGCGCGCCCGCACCGGCGCCTGGCTCGGCTTCGTCTTCGGCCTCGGCTTCTTCGTGCCGCTGCTGCCGTGGATCGGCGTATACGTCGGGCCGCTGCCGTGGCTGGCGCTGGCCACCGCGCTCGCCGCCTACCTGGCGGTCTTCGGCGTGGTCGCCACCCTCACCATGCGACTACCGATCCCGCCGATCTGGTTCACCCTGTCGTGGGTGCTCGTCGAGTTCCTCCGATCATCCTTCCCGTTCGGCGGATTTCCCTGGGGGAGAGCAGCATTCAGTCAGGTCGACGGGCCGTTGCTGCCACTGGCCGCGGTACTCGGCGCCCCTGGACTCTCCGCCGCCGTCGCGCTACTCGGCTCCTCGCTCACCTGGATCATCACGCTCCTCGTCGGTGCCATAAGGCGCGGTGACCATCACCGCCCGGGCTTCGTTCGGCTCGGCGTCGCCGCCGTCGTCCTCGCCCTCGTCGGCCCCATCGCGGCCATCGCGCTGACCCCGGGCACCGTCGACCGCAACGTTGCGTCGTCGACCACCCAGGTCGCCGCCATCCAGGGCAACGTCCCGCGCCTCGGCCTCGAGTTCAACGCCCAACGACGTGCCGTCCTCGACAACCACGTTCGCGCCACCCTGAAACTGGCCGACGGGGTACGCGCAGGCACCGCACCGCAGCCGGACTGGGTGGCGTGGCCGGAGAACGCCTCCGACATCTCACCCCTGACCAACATCGACGCCGCCGACGAGATCACTGCGGCGTCGGTCTCGGTCGGCGCACCCATCCTCGTCGGCACGTTGGTGATGAACGACGACGGCCGCCCCACCAACACCGTGCTCGTCTGGGACGGCGAACGCGGCCCTGTCGACCGCTACGACAAACACATCATCCAGCCGTTCGGCGAGTACCTGCCGTGGCGCAACTTCTTCCGGCATTTCTCCTCGTACGCCGATCTCGCCGGCAACTTCCGCCCGGGCACCGGCCGCAACATCCTCACCGTTCCCGGCCGGTCCGGCAACGTCGAGGTGGGCGTGTCGACCTGCTGGGAGGTCGCCTTCGACCGGTCGGCCCGCCAGGCCGTCGAACAAGGTGCGCAGATCCTCTACGTGCCGACCAACAACGCCACCTTTGGCCGCACCCAGATGACCTATCAGCAGTTGGCCATGTCACAGGTCCGGGCCGTCGAACACGGCCGCTCGGTGGTGGTCGCCGCGACCAGCGGGGTCAGCGCGTTGATCGACCCGGACGGAATGATCGTGGCGCAGAGCGGTTTCTTCACCCCGGCGGTCCTGTCCAGCCGCTTGCCGCTGCACGACGACACGACCCTGGCGACCCGCCTCGGTGGGTGGCCCGAGGCCATCGCCTGCCTCATCGCCGCCATCGGTCTTTTGTTCGCACTGGCTCGACATACTAGGTTCTCTCAGAGGCGCCGCACGCCGCTCGACAGCCACGAGCGTGCGAAGGCGCAGACACAGACCTCAGAGAATCAGACTAGGGAGCTCGGTGGCATTGGGTAGTTCGACATCGGTGGTCGGCCCGCAGGGCGAACGCGCGTTGGTGGTCATCCCGACCTTCAACGAGCGGGAGAACCTGCCGACGATCATCACGCGCCTGCACGCCGCACTCCCCGGCGTGCACGTCCTGGTCGTCGACGACTCGAGCCCCGACGGGACCGGTGACGTCGCCGATCAGATCGCCGCCGACGACACCGCCAACCGCATCCACGTGCGGCACCGCACCGAGAAGGACGGACTCGGCAAGGCCTACCTCGCCGGTTTCGCCTGGGGCCTCGAGCGCGAGTACACCGTCATCATCGAGATGGACGCCGACGGCAGCCACGCACCCGAGCAACTCGACCGGCTTCTCGATGCGATCAACGACGGCGCCGATCTGGTGATCGGGTCACGATATGTCCCCGGCGGAAAGCTGGTGAACTGGCCCAAACATCGCGAGTTCCTCTCCCGCGGCGCCAACACCTACGCGCGCCTCGCACTGGGTGCCAAGGTGCACGACATCACCGCAGGCTTCCGCGCCTACCGGCGTGCGGTGCTGGAGAAGATCGAGCTCGACTCGGTCGAGTCGGCCGGCTACTGCTTCCAGATCGACCTGGCCTGGCGTGCCGTGCGCGCCGGATTCGATGTCCGCGAGGTCCCCATCACGTTCACCGAACGCGAGATCGGCGAATCCAAGATGAGCGGCGGCGTGATGACCGAAGCGTTCCTGATGGTCGCGCGCTGGGGAGCGCAGAGCCGCTGGGACCGTATCCGCCGGTAGCGCTTTCCGATCCCTGAGGAGCCCGCCGAGGTACGAGGCGAGTGTTCTTGCGTTCCCTGAGGAGCCCGCCGAGGTACGAGGCGAGCGTCACGAAGGGCCCCGAGACACAACAACGGGCGGGTGAGATCTTGTCTCACCCGGCCGTCGTCGGTTCGGCTACCGACCCACGATCAGCTCGTGACGCCCCTGCGGCGCGGCTTGAGCAACTCGAGGCGCTCGTTGAGCAACACTTCGAGTTCCTCTTCGGACCGGCGCTCGAGCAGCATGTCCCAGTGGGTACGCGGGGGCTTGCCCTTCTTCTCCTCGGGCTCGGCGCCCTCGAGAATCGTGCCCTCCATGCCGTTCTTGCACGGCCACTTCGACGGGACCTCAGCGTCGTCGGCGAACGGGACATCAAAGATCTCGCCGTTGTCCGTGCGGTACTGGACGATCCGTCGTGGCGCGAGGTCGTGATCGCGATCGGTCTCGTAGCTCACCGCACCGAGGCGGCTACCCCGAAGTACTCGATCTGCCATGGACTGTTCCTCTCACGTTTTGACGCTCAACATATTCATTCTACGCGGTGAAACCGCTACGATGTGCCACCCGCCGAGGCGGGCCGACGTCGTGGGTGTCTGCCCGGTACGGTCTTAACCGTGACCGACCCCCGCCACCGCCCGTACGCCTGCGCGTGGTGCGGCCGCAGCATGGTCGATTCCGAGTCCGGCCGCCGCCGCAAGTACTGCAAGCAGTCGTGCCGGCAGCGCGCCTACGAACAAAGAGCGCTCACCGACGGCACTTCTATTCCCGCCGACGCCGTCATCTTGACCGCGGGGGAGGCCGACGCCTTCGCCGACCGTCTGTTCGCCCTGCGCTGCGCTGCCGAGGACCTGGTGACCGCCGTCAGCGAACGGGCCGACGCGTCGACCCTGGGCACCCTCGGCGACGAGTTGCTGAACCTCGCCCGCGAAGCCGAGCGGTTGCGGTGATCGTCCGGATCTTCGGGCTGTCGGCGGTCGTCACCGTCGCGGCCCTCGTCGCGGCGTTTGTGTATCAGGGGTGGACCGGGCTTGCGCTGTGCGCGATCCTCGGCATCCTCGAGGTGTCGCTCTCCTTCGACAACGCGGTCATCAACGCGACCGTGCTGGAACGGATGAGCCTGTTCTGGCAACGGATGTTCCTCACCGTCGGTGTCCTGATCGCGGTGTTCGGCATGCGGCTGCTGTTCCCGCTCGCGATCGTCTGGATCACCTCCGGACTGAGCCCGGGCGAGGCCTTCGACCTCGCCATGAATCCACCGCCCGACGGGGCCGAGCACTTCCCGGACGGCAGCCCCAGCTACGAGACGATCTTGCTCGAGGCGCATCCGCAGATCGCCGCGTTCGGCGGCATGTTCCTGTTGCTGTTGTTCCTCAACTTCGTGTTCAGTAATCGCGACCTCACCTGGCTGTCGTGGATCGAGCGGCCGCTGGGGCGACTGGGTCGACTCGATCAATTGTCGGTGGCCGTTGCGATCATCGTGTTGCTCGCCGACGCGGTGTTCCTCGCACCCGACGATATCCGCGGCACCGTGCTGATCGCGGGACTGCTCGGCATCGTCACCTACCTCATCGTCGACGGCCTCAGCGCACTGTTCCAGCTGCCCGACGACGACGACGCCGACGACGCGCGGAGCAGTGGCCCGAACGCAGTGACGGTGGCCGTCGGCAAGGCCGGCTTCTTCTTGTTCCTCTACCTGGAGATCCTCGACGCGTCGTTCTCGTTCGACGGTGTCATCGGTGCGTTCGCCATCACCCCCGATCCGATCCTCATCGCACTCGGACTCGGCTTCATCGGGGCAATGTTCGTCCGGTCGATCACCATCTACCTCGTTCGGCAGGGGACGCTCGGCCAGTACCGGTACCTTGAGCACGGCGCCCACTGGGCCATCGGGGCGCTGGCCCTGATCCTGCTCATCAGCGTGGAGGTCCACATCAACGAGGTCGTCACCGGTCTGGTCGGCGTCGCCTTCATCGGCGCGTCCCTGGCCAGCAGCATCCGGGCCAATCGCCGCGACGCACACAAGTCCGGCGACCACCACCTGTCGGCCACGTCATGACCAACCACGACGACGAGCCCGACACCCCTGCACCGGGAGCGGGGCGCCGCGCCGCCGACATGATTGCGCGCAGCGATGCCAGCCCGGCTGCGGTCAAGGCCGCGCGCGCCGCCCGCAACCTGATCCCGGACGCCCCCTCGCCCGTCGGTGGCCGCCGCTCCGATCGAGTCGCCGAGCTCATCAACGCGTCGAAACCCGATCAGCCGAGCGTCGTCCGCGAACTCGGACTCGGCGCGGTCGCCGTGTGGCAGGCGCTGATCTCCCGGCGCCCGAAGCGCTCGGATCAGGCGGTACCCGCCACAATCCTGTTCACCGATCTCGTCGGCTTCTCCACCTGGGCACTCGCCGCCGGCGACGACCAGGTCCTGAAACTACTGGCCGAGGTGAATGCCGCCACCGAAACGGTCGTCACCGCGCGTGGGGGCAGCATCGTCAAACATCTCGGCGACGGGACGATGGCCGTCTTCCTCGACGGCACGGAAGCCATCGAGGCCGCCCACGAGGCGATCTGCGCGGTCAGCGCGCTGACCGTCGACGGCTACCGGCCACAGTTGCGGGCCGGCCTGCACACCGGGACGCCGCGGGCGGTCGGCGATGACTTCCTCGGCGTCGACGTCAACATCGCCGCGCGGGTCGCCGACGCCGCCGGGGCAGGCGAATTGCTGGTCAGCGATGAGACGCTGGCGGGCGCCGACGCCGCTCGCTATCACCGGCGACGACGGCGGTTCAAGGCCAAAGGCGTCCCGCGGGAGCTCGAGGTGTTCGCGGTCGTCCCGCGCTACGATGCCGGAACTGTCTGAAGCCGACGTCGATGGTTCAGACGATGTCAGCTGCCGATCATCGGGCCGTCACACCGCGTTGACCTCGACCGTCGAGACTGATGCCGAACCGTTTGCGTGACGCGTCGGAAATCTGCTGTCCTCGGTCGGATCGCGGGTGTACAAAGGACGACATCGGCCCCCGGCGACCGACGCCGGAGAACGACCGGCGATCACCGCTATGGGCACGCATCGGAAGTCAACGGCGACCCCCGGGGTGAGAAATGGATAACAAGCAGCAGCAGATGCTGGATTTCGAGACGAACTGGTACTCCCTCGGGGGCGGCTCCTCGAAGGCCATCGTCGAACAGTTCGGTCTCAATGACCGCGACTTCTTCAGTCAGGTCAACCGCATCGTCGAGGACGAGCCGCCGGCCACCCTCACCAAGTCGGAACTCACCCGTATGCAGAGCGTCATTCGACGACGCCTGTGGATGGCCCGCTGAGCGGTGCTGTTCGCCGGCGCGTAACGCGCAAATCGACGAAATACTCGACGGGGACACTCGCGCACGCTAATCTGACTACAACAGTGATCAGATAGGTGGTGCGCGCAATGACGGTGACCCAGCAGATGCCCGACGAATCGGTGCTCTCCCACGCCGACGACGAGATCGAACTCATCCCGCCGGACTCGATCACCGCCGAACTCGTCGGCCGCTACACATTCCTGCCGGTCAACGGCGCAGCCTTCGTCATGCAGGTCATGCACCCGGTCATCGGCGATATCGTCGGGGAGTACTCGGTGTTCCGCAGCGATCCGCTCGGCCGTGCCACTCGGTCCATCGACTCGGTGTTGCGCTGGGTCTACGGTGGCCAAGAGGCCATCGAGGAGGGCAAGCGGCTGCGGCGGATGCACCAGCCGCTACAGATGCGCAACGCCGCGGGCAAGCACATCAGCGCACTGAATCCCGAAGCGTACCAATGGGTTATCGGCACCGCATTCCCGACGTCGGTCAGTGCCGCCCCGCTGATCATCGGCCGCGAGTTCACTGCCGACGAGCGGGCCGAGGTATTTCGCGACAATCGCCGCATCGCCAGGATCGTCCAGGTGCCGATGAACGGCTTCCCGGAAACCATCGACGAGTTCGAGCACTACTTCGACACCATGCTCGCCGACCGACTCGTCGCGCACCCCGTCGCACTCGAGCTGATCGAGCAGATGCAGTCTGCACCGCGCCTGGACAAATCCGTGCCGCCCGCGTTCCGGCGGATGGCCAACACCGTGGCGCGGTACGCGTCGGTGCCGGTGCAGAAACTGAACTACCTCACCACCGTCGGCGTCATGGACCCGCGTGTCCGCGAGATCCTCGGCCTCACCTGGACGACGGGGGAGCAGCGCGAACTCGAACGCATCCACAAGGGGATCCGCGCCGCCTACCGTGTGCTGCCCGAACGCCTCACCTACTTCCCGCTGGCCTACCACGCCCGCCGGGTGCACGCCGAGATCGAGACGATGAAACGTCGCCAGACCACCGGTGCCGCCTACAAAGTCCCGGCCGACCCCACTGCTGGTTGAGCGGGACGTTTCCCACCGCTGGTTGAGCGGGACGTGCGAGCGAAGCGAGCCCGACCCTGGTCGAAACCACGACCGCCGGCCAAGCGCCAGGCGCAACCACCACCACACCGCGGAACCCGCGCCGCACCTAAACTGACCCACGTGCCCTTCTCCGACGATGACCTCGACGCGTTCTACCGCGACGTCGAAGCCGCAACGGCCGCCAAGCCGGTGCGCCGGGCAAAATCCAAGCCGAAGACGACGGCGCGCGGTTGTCCCACCCCCGAGAAGGACGCGTTTGCCGCGGAGATGCTCGCGCGCGACGGCATCGATCGCATCCGCGCCCGCACCGTCGGCGGCGTCCGGTTGTGGACCTACCGATGTGTCTGCGGCTCTTGGCATATCACCAGTAAGCCGCCGCGATGAGCGGGCGCCTGAATCCGCGCGGGGTCCTCATCGACCTGGTGACGCCGGACCCTGATCGCACCGATTCGGCCTATCGCCGACTCCTCGGTCTCGACGACGATTCCCCGCTCGCCGTCACCAACGGATACCTCCGACCGGGCGCGGGCACGCGATCCCACACCGTCCTCTTCGGCGTCGACGACCTGTCATCGGCCGAGCGCCTACTCACCCGGCGCGGTCTCTCGCCCGACGAACCATTCGGTGTCACCGACGCGCCCCCATCGAGTGGGCAAGCAACCGGCCCCGAGGTCCCCGCCCCCGAGATCACCGCCCTCGATCATTTGGTCATCAGCGCACCCTCCCGCGACCACGCGCTGGCCCTCTTCGGCGCGACCCTGGACCTCGACTTCCGACTCGACCAGGAAATCGGCGGCGGTGTCCGTCAATTGTTCTTCCGGTCCGCCGACGTGGTGGTCGAGGTGATCACCGGCGGCGAGCCGTCCACCGCCGACGCCGACACCTGCACCCTCTGGGGCCTGGCCTGGCGCTCGACCGACATCGATGCCACACATCGTCGTCTCGAGGGTGCCGGCGTCGACGTCAGTGAACTCCGCATCGGACGCAAGCGTGGAACCCGGATCTTCACCGTCCGGGACGCCGACCTGGCGACCCGGACGGCGGTCATCAGTCAGGCCGAGTAGACCCGAATCCAGTCCAGCGTCATGTACGACGGGTTGGGCGTGGTGAGATCCGGTGCGCCCGGCCAGTTTCCGCCGACCGCGAGACTCAGCAGCAGATAGGTCGGCTGGTTGAACACCCACCGCTGTCCCGCCGAGAGCTGTGACGACGTGTACGTACCCACCACCCGATTGTCGAGCGAAATCGTGATCCGATTGCGCGCCTTGGTGACCGAATAGGTGTGGAAGTCCGACGAGAGGTCACTGATCGCGCCGCTGTTCCCGAGTTGCCAGTGGCCCCCCGAGGTCGTCGGCCCGTGAATGGTGTTGGTGTACCGGGTGGTGATCGACGGCGTCTCGATGACGTCGATCTCCCCACAGGCCGGCCACCCGTTGCGGTAGATGTCGGTGCCCATCAGCCAGAAGGCGGGCAGCAGCCCCTGTCCTGCAGGCAATTTGATACGCGCCGACACGGTTCCGTAGGTGAAGGAGATCTTGCCCAGGGTGTTCAGTCGCGCCGAGGTGATGCTGGTACCCGAGGAGCGGGCGGCGATGACGAGACGGCCGTTTCCATCCAGATAGGAGTTCGACCGGGAGTTGGTGTAGGTCTGCCATTCGTTGTTGCCCCACCCGCCGCCACCCGTCTCGTAATTCCACCAACTCGAGGACGGGGCCGACCCGGCAGCCCCGGTGAACTCGTCCGAGGCGATGAGGGTGGCGCCCGACGCCGGGGCGACGGATGTGATGGCAGTCGGTATCGCGAGTGCGACGACGGTCGCGGCGATGGCGAAGCCTCTTCGGATGCTGAACAACGGAACCTCCTCAAACAACAAGCTCTAGTTGATAACTCACAAGATCATATTGTTCGATGTCCGTTTTGTCCGCCGAAAGAAGCGCTGATTTGTGACGAAAACACAGATCCGGTGCGATCGGTGCCACGGTGCAAGACTGGATCCATGACCATTCCGAACCCGGCGCCGATGCCGCCTGCGGACGTGGCGCCGGCGATCGTCGTCGTTGCCCACGACCACACCGATGTCCTACGTGCGGAGTTCGATCGCTATCGGCACGATTACGATGTGTGCTTCGCGGCGTCGGCCATCGAGGCGATCACACTGCTGGGCCGGCTGCGCGGCGAGAACCAACCGGTGGCACTGATCGTCGCGGAGTCCGAACTGGCCGACATGGGTGTGCTCGAGGCGCTCTCGACCTTCCGTAGCATCGTGCCCACCGCCCGACGCGTCGTGGGAATCGGTTGGGACAACTTCGCCGACCACACGGTCACGCTGCGCCCCGCGCTGCAGAAGGGCAAGTTCGACACCTTTCTGCTCATTCCCCGTGGCCCTCGCGACGAAGAATTCCACTACGCCATCACCGAATTACTCTCCGACTGGGGTGCCACGGTTGCCGCGCCCACGGTGGAGGTGATGCGGATCATCAGTGACGACCTCACCCCGCTGACGATGTCGATCCGCGACCTGCTCGACCGGATGGGCATGCCCTACCGCACCTGTGCACCGGACAGTCCAGAGGGGCGACTCGCAGCCGAGCAGGTCGAGGGGGAGTTTCGCCATCCGATAGTGCACTCGCTCAAAGGATCTGGCCGGGTGATCGTACCCGACGCGGCGCGCGACGTGGCGGTGATGATCTACGGTCGCCCCGACGATGTCGAGGTGGACTCCGTGGTCGATCTTGCCGTCGTCGGAGCCGGACCGGCCGGGCTCGCGGCTGCGGTGTATGCGGCGTCTGAGGGGCTGTCCACCGTGGTGCTGGAGGCCGAAGCCGTTGGTGGACAGGCCGGTACGAGCTCGATGATCCGCAACTACCTCGGTTTCCCGCGCGGGATCTCCGGCATGCGGCTGGCGCAACGCGCCCGTACCCAAGCGATCCGGTTCGGCGCCCGCTTCTTCTCCGGATGGGCCGCCGACGACTTGATCATCGACGACGGTCCGTTCTGCGTCGCCACCGGTGGCGGAGACGTGCGGGCCCGTTCGGTGCTGATCAGCACCGGTGTGGCGTACCGACGGCTCGGTGTGTCCGCTCTGGAAGACCTTGTCGGCCTTGGGGTTTACTACGGGGCGGCGATGAGTGCGGCCCGGGAGATGGAGGGGCAGGACGTCATCGTGGTCGGGGGCGGGAACTCGGCGGGGCAAGCCGCGATTCACCTCGCCCGGTATGCGCGATCGGTCACCATCGCGGTACGACGACCCGACCTGACCGCGACGATGTCGCAGTACCTGATCGGTGAGATCGCCTTCCACCCACGCATCACGGTGCACGGATGCTGCGAGGTCATCGACGGCGGCGGCGACGGTCGCCTGGAGTGGGTCACCCTCTGCGACACCAACACCCGAGTCGAACAGCAGTGTCGCATCGGCGGGTTGTTCCTGCTGCTCGGTGCCCAACCGCACTGCGAGTGGCTACCAGATGTGGTGGCGCGGGACGCCAATGGCTACGTGTGTACCGGCCGCGACGTCCCACGGGAACAGTGGATCGACGACGTCCCACCGCCCAACCTGGCCACGAGCGTCCCCGGCGTGTTCGCCGCCGGCGACATCCGTGGCGGTTCGATGAAGCGGGTTGCGTCGGCGAGTGGTGAGGGCGCCAGCGTCGTACCCCAGGTGCACGCCTGGCTGGAGACTCTGCGGACGACGCCCGACGTTCACCCGCGCCGCACACCCCGATAAATTCCCCACCGCACGATCCCCGGCTGCAACACCGAATCGATCGACCACGCCGGAAACCGGAACGGACGCCCGTTGGGTGCGAACACCTCGAGCCCGTCGTCCTGCACCCCGAGCACTGATCCCCACCGCCGGTGGCGAGGCCGGTACTGGCGCAACGGCTTCCCGGCCATCGACGCGCGGATATTGTGGACGAGAAGCCGGTCGGCCCGATTGCGGGCCGAGTTGCGGAGGGGATCGGTGGCCGCGACGTCGCCGACGGCGAAGATCCGCTCCTCGCCGACGACCCGCAGATCGCTTGTCACCTGGACGAATCCGCGATCATCGAGCAGTTCTGTGGGGAGCCACTCGGTGTTCGGGGCGACCGCGCCGATCGCCCAGATCACGGCGTCGGCCGAGATCGTCGACTGACCGGTCGTCCAGTCGACACTGCCCGCGGTGACCTCGGCGGGTACGCCACGGTCGGGCACCTGCGCGCGGTGGCCCGGGTGTAGGCCGACACCGAGTCGTCGAAGTCGGCGTTCGACGTGCCCCCAGACGCGCGGATGATGATGGGGGAGTGCGCGTTCCCCGGGGAAGTACAGGTCGACGACCTTATCCGGCCAGGTCGCCGCGACGTTGACCGCGGCGCTGACCGCGGCCGGTCCACCGCCGATCACCGCCACGCTCTCACCTTTGGCCAGATCCTGATGCACCGCAACGAGATCAGTGTCCACATCGTCGGGCGATTGCAGGTCCGGACGCCGCCAGAACCCGTTGCGCACCCCGGTCGAGATCACCAGTACGTCATAGGGTTCAGTGATCGCGCCCCCGTCGGCACCGTCGACCAGGACAGTTCGCGCGGCGCGGTCGAGGCCGGTCAGCGTGCCATGGACGACGCGCACCCGGTCGAGGCCGCGGAATCTGTCGAACGGAATCCAGTAGTCTCGCGCCCACGCGTCGGGCCGGGTGATGCGCGTGCCGAGTTCCTGCCCGCTGACGAGTCCCGGCTTGACCGACACCCCGACCACGTCGGCGTGCCGCGCCAGCCCGATAGCCGTGAGAATGCCGGTATCGCCCAGTCCGGCAACGACAACCCGTGGCCGAACAGTATGAGAGCTCATCAGCCGACCCGGGAACGGGGCGGTCGCGGCACGAACCGCGGCACGCGGTCGATCACCGACTGATACTCGGGCCGGCGCTCCAGACTGCGCTGCTCCATCATCGGGATGCTCGCGAACTCGAACATGGCGAGCATCGCCAACGCGCCCACCCACATCCACCACGCGTCCGCCGGCACCGCGGCGACCCCGAAGAGGCACATCGACACCCAGAACCCGAACTCGCCGAAGTAATTCGGGTGCCGCGACCACGCCCACAACCCGCGATCCATCGCCTCGCCCGGCTGCCGATCCCGCGCAAACCGCTGCATCTGCAGGTCCGAAACCGTCTCCAGCCCGATCGCCGCCAGCCCCACCACAAACGCCACCACGACCAGCCAACCCGGTCCCTCGGCGGGCTTCGTGAGCGCCACGTAGACCGGCAGCATGGCCAGGAACACCTGCATCGTCGGGATCAGATGGATGGCGAAAAGGTCGGCCGCCCAGGCCCATCGACCCGCATCGTCGCGGATCATGCCGTACCGCCAGTCCTCGTGATGCAGACCGGGGAAGGTCCGAATCCAGTTGACGGTCAACCGGATCGCCCAGACAAACATGACCACCGCCACGGCCCAACTACGCCAATCAGCAAGACCCAAACCGCCCACGGCCCACCAGTAGCACAGCAACAGCGGCGGGATGACACTCCAATAGGCATCGTAGAAGCTGGAATTCGAGTAGCGACGACTGAAGGCGAAGATCACCAGGGTCGCCAGGACGTCGGCGATCAGGGTGTCCAGCCACAGGTGTCCGGTGTCGGGTCCGAGCAGCAGCCAGGCGAGTCCGACAGCGACCGCGATGACGTAGGCGACGATGATCTTCGACATCGGGCGTCAGATCAGCGTCGCGAGGTTGTTGATCTCCTCGACACTGCCCGGCGACACCAGCATCGTGGTCACCCCGGCCGCCTCCCACACCTTGATCTGCTCGCGCACATGATCGGCATCGCCGACGATCGCCGAATCCTCCACCACCTCATCGGGAATGATCTTGGCGGCCTCGTCCTTACGGTCGCTGCGGAACAAGGCGGTGACCTCGTCGACGACCTCGCCATAACCCATCCGCCGGTAGACCTCGGCGTGGAAGTTGGTGTCCTCGCTGCCCATTCCGCCCATGTACAGCGCCAGGAACGGTTTGATCGCCTCGAATGTCGCGGCACGGTCATCGGTGATGACGATCTGTGCCGTCGCGCAGATCTCGAAGTCCTCGCGGCTACGACGCGCACCCGGGCGGGCAAAGCCCTCGTCGAGCCACTCGTTGTAGGTGTCGGCCATCCGCGGGGTGTAGAACAGCGGCAGCCAGCCGTCGGCGATCTCGGCGGCCAGCGCGATGTTCTTCGGTCCCTCCGCGCCCAGCATGACCGGGATGTCGGCGCGCAGCGGATGGGTGATCGGCTTGAGCGGCTTGCCCAGCCCGGTGGTGCCCTCCCCGGACAGTGGCAGCGGGTAGTGCGGGCCTGCGCTCGTCACGACCGATTCCCGCGCCCACACCTGCCGCATGATGTCGATGTACTCGCGGGTGCGGCCCAGCGGCTTCGCGAACCGCTGACCGTACCAACCCTCGACGACCTGCGGACCCGACACACCGAGGCCGACGATGTGTCGGCCGCCGGACAAGTGGTCGAGGGTCAACGCAGCCATCGCGCACGCGGTGGGTGTGCGCGCCGACAGCTGCAGCACCGACGTACCCAGCCGCACCCGCTCGGTCGCCGAGCCCCACCACGCGAGCGGCGTGTAGGCGTCCGAACCCCAGGCCTCGGCGGTGAAGATGCTGTCGAATCCGGCGGCCTCGGCGGCGGCGACCAGCTCCGCATGGTTCGTCGCCGGCTTCGCACCCCAATACCCCAGCTGTAGACCAAGTTTCATCGCGTTCCTGACACCTTCCCTCGTTACCGGGACCACGTCCCTCTGTCCTCACACTAGAACATGTTCTATTCGCTGAGTAGCCCGTCGACCATCTGGGCCAGCACCAGGCACGACGTCAGACCCGGCGACTCGATGCCGAACAGGTTGATGAGCCCGGCGAAACCGTGGTCCGTCGGCCCCGAGATGACGAAATCGCCCGCCGACTCGCCCGGCCCGGTGACCTTTGGTCGGATGCCGGCGTAGTCGGGATGCAGCGAGTCGTCGGGCAGCTCCGGCCAGTAGCGGCGGATCTCCGAGTAGAAGCTGTCCGCGCGGGCCGGGTCGACGGTGTAGTCGATCTCGTCGAGCCACTCTACGTCCGGCCCGAACCGCGCGGTGCCACCCAGATCGAGCGTCAGATGCACGCCGAGCCCCCCGTCGACCGGCACCGGGTAGATGAGTCGGGAGAACGGCGCGGAACCGGCCGCGAGCGCGTAGTAGTTCCCCTTCGCCAGATGTCGTGGCGGAATCTGCTCGGCCGGAAATCCCTGCAGCCCACGGGCCACCTCCCAGGCGCGCAGCCCGGCACTGTTGATCAGCGTGCGGCAGGCCACCGGACCTGACTCGCCGACCTCGACAACCAGGGTGCCGTCGTCGGCCACCCGGCCGCCGGTGACCGGGTTGCGCAGCGCCACCACCGCACCGGCGTCCTCCGCGTCGCGGCGCAGCGACCGCATGAGTTCGTGGGAGTCGATGATGCCGGTGGAGGGGGACAGCAATGCGCCGACCGCGTGCAGCGCAGGCTCGAGGTCACCGAGTTCGTCGGCGCCGACGAGGCGCAGGTCGGTGACTCCGTTGGCCTGTGCCTTGTCCTGAATCCCGTCCAGTTTCGGCAGCTGATCGGCGGAGGTGGCGACAATCAGCTTGCCGATCCGCCGGTGCGGCACCCCGTGTTCGGCGCAGTAGCGGTACAGCTGTTCGCGTCCGGCGACGCAGGCCCGAGCCTTACGGCTGCCCTGCGGGTAATAGATGCCGGCGTGGATCACCTCCGAGTTGCGTGAACTGGTCTGCGTCCCAACGGCATCCTCGGATTCCAGGACGATCACCTCACGGCCGGAGCGGCTCAGTTCCCGTGCGATGGCGAGGCCGACCACCCCGGCCCCGACCACGACCGCGTCCACCGTCTCCATCGCCATCTCACTCCATCCCGGCCAGCCGCCAGTACGCCTCGACCAACGCCTCGGTGAGTTCAGTCTGCCGGGCGGGGTCGGCGGCCGCCAGATCGGCGAACCGCATCGTCATCCCGGTGACGATCTCGGCCAGCATCGCCGGAGCCACCGGCGGATCGGCGACCCCCGCCGCCACCAGCCGCTCGATGTAGCGGGTGTGCCGCCGGTTCGCGCGGTCGTAGATCTCCTCCTGCAGTGACCGGATCGACGGATCCACCAGCGCCTGATGCGCGATCACCGTGACCATCCCGTGGTGGCGGACATAGGCGTTCAGGCTCTCGGTCAGGGTGCCCCGCAACGTGTCCCGCGGCGAGGTGACATCCGCCCGCTCCTGCAGATCGAGGAGCTCGGCGCGAACTCGTTGCGCAAGAGCACGAAACACCTCGTCCTTCGACGGGTAATACGCGTAGATCGTCGGGCGGGTGACGCCCGCCTCGGCGGCCAGCGCGGCCATCGTCGTACCGGCATACCCGGCACGGCAGAACACGCGTTCGGCGGAATCGAGCAACAGTTCGCGTTTGTCGTCGACCGGCAGGCCGCGGTGGCCGATCGCATTCATCGGGGCGGGATCGTGCCGTGGTTGGTGAGGCAACCGACGATGACGTCGCGGGTCTCGGCGGGATCGATCACCGCGTCGAGCTCGAACACGCTGGCCACGTTGAGTGCTTTGCCGCGTTCGTAATACTGTGCGACGAGTTCGTCGTAGCGCTGCTGCCGCGCGGCCGGATCCTCGATGGCCTC
Organism: Gordonia sp. CPCC 205515; assembly: GCF_048537925.1. NCBI lineage: Bacteria > Bacillati > Actinomycetota > Actinomycetes > Mycobacteriales > Gordoniaceae > Gordonia > Gordonia sp. CPCC 205515. The sequence goes on from NZ_JBCLVJ010000008.1 coordinate 324,400, forward strand.
GAGCTGATCGCGGTAGCCGAGCCGCACCGCCCCTTCGAGTCCCATGCCGCCGAACTCGCCGGTCGGCCAGGACACGGTGGCCACCGGCGCGTGCAGGTCGCCGCCGGCCATCGCCATCGCCCCGAGCCCGTACGACTTACGCAGTACCACCATCACCACCGGTACGGCAAGGTTGGCGCCCGCGCGGAACATGTCGCTGAAGCGCCGCACCGTCGCGGTGCGTTCGGCATCCGGTCCGACCATGAATCCCGGGGTGTCACACAGCGATACCATCGGCAACCCTCGGGCGTCGCACATCTGCAGGAAGCGGACGGCCTTGTCGGCGGCGTCCCCGTCGATGGCGCCGCCAAGGTGCTGCGGATTGTTGGCGATGACCCCGACCGGAGTTCCGTCGATGCGTGCCAAGGCCGTGACGATCCCCGCCCCGAAGTCTGCGCGTAGTTCCAGCACCGACCCGGTGTCGAACAGGGCGTCGATCACCGGGCGGATAGCGTAGGCGCGCAATCGATTCTCCGGCACCAGATGTCGCAATTCCCGCTGGTCGACGGTGTCGATCACCGCGTCGTCGGGCGTGGCACCCAGGTAGGAGAGATAGCGGCGGGCGTCGGCGATGGCGGTGGCATCGTCGGCGACGACGCGGTCGACGACGCCGTTGGCCGACTGAACGTCCATCGGTCCGACATCACCCGGGGCGACCCGCCCGAGGCCCCCGCCCTCGATCATCGCCGGGCCGCCCATCCCCAGACTGGAGCCCTCGGTCCCGATGATCACATCGCAACTCCCGGCCAGCGCCGCGTTGCCGGCGAAGCAGTAGCCGGACACGATGGCCACTGTCGGGACCTTGCCGCTCAGTTGGGCCATCAGCCGAAACGTCGTCACGTCGAGTTGCGCGACCGCCGACGTATCGGTGTCGCCGGGGCGACCGCCACCGCCTTCGGCGAAGAGGACCAGCGGAAGATGCTGGCGGTGGGCCAGTTCCAGGAGTCGATCGGTCTTCTTGTGGTTGTGCAGGCCCTGCGTGCCGGCGAGCACCGTGTAGTCGTAGGCCAGCACCGCGACGGGCAGACCGCCGACCCGCCCGGTGCCGGTCAGCAGACCGTCGGCGGGGGTGCGCACGATCAGATCGTCGAGCTCGCGCCGCTGGCGTTGCGCGGCGATGGTCAGCGCGCCGTATTCGACGAAGCTGCCCGGATCGAGCAGAGCCGCAAGCCCTTCACGCGCCGTCATCCGGCCCTGGCCGTGACGCTTGGCCATCACCGTCGGTCGTCCCTCGTCCAGGGTGTTGTGGCGCCGAGTGAGGAGTTCCGCGAGTTCTGGCCGAATCCGATCGAGATCCACCTCGTCGGCGGCATCATCGGCATCGTGATCGGTGTCACTCTCGACGAGGAACAGCAGCGGATCGCCGGGTTCCACCGCATCACCGATATCGACGGCGATCGCTGCCACCGAACCCGTTGTCGGACTGGAGACCACGTGCTCCATCTTCATCGACTCGACGATCAGCACGTCCGAACGCGGACCCACCGTGTCACCCACGGCGACCGGCACGGCCACCACCACACCGCGCAGAGGACTGGGCAGCGGCACCGAGCCGGATGGTCCCTGCGGTGCCGGACGTCGTCGTGTCGCCGTCGAATCCTGCAGTGTCGCAACGATGTCGGCCGGTGCCGCGGCGATCAGCTCCGCCATCCGCGCATCCACGAACCCGGTATCCAGTGTCCCGGACGCGAGTTCCGGACGACGCAGGATCGACTGCAGGACAGCTATGTTCACTGGCACACCGGCGATGTCGAACTCGCCGAGTGCACGGGCAGTATGTTCGGCGACCGCCTCATGATCGGGTCCGGACACAATCACCTTCGCCAGCAACGAGTCGTAGCGCGGCCCGATCTCGTAGCCGACGTAGCCGTGCGTGTCGACACGTACCCCACGACCGGTCGGTGGCGTAAACTGCTCCAGCCGGCCGACACCAGGGGTGAGCTCGCCGTTCGCCGATACCGTCTCGGTGTTGACCCGCGCCTGGATCGCGACCCCGCGCGACGTCGGCGCGTCGGCGATACCCAGGTCGGCCAGCGTGGTGCCGTCGGCGATGCGCAGACCGATGTCGACGAGGTCGAGTCCGGTGACCTCCTCGGTCACAGTGTGCTCCACCTGAATACGGGGATTGACCTCGAGGAACACGAAGTCGTCGCCCGACACGAGGAATTCGACGGTCGCCAATCCCCGGTAGCCGTCGGTGAGTCGTCGCGCCGCGTCGAACAGGCGGTCGCGCACCGTCTCGCCGAGTGCGGGGGCCGGCGCGATCTCGACCAACTTCTGCCGCCGCCGCTGCGCCGAGCAATCCCGATCGCCCAGCGCGGTCACGGTGCTTCCATCGCCGACGATCTGCACCTCGATGTGCCGCGCATTGCCCACCGCGGCTTCGAGATAGACCGACCCGTCACCGAACGCTGCGCTTGCCTCTGACGCACACCGGTCCAGCGCGGGCTCCAGTTCCCCCGCCGAAGTCACCAATCGCATGCCCCGGCCACCGCCCCCGGCGACGGCCTTGACCATCACTGCCGCCTCCGGCCCGAGTTCATCCCAGAACTTCCGTGCTGCAGCGTGATCGGTGGGCGCGGTCGTTGCGGCGCTGACCGGAACACCGAGTGCCGCCGCATGGTCACGAGCAGTCGTCTTGTCGCCGAAGAGTTCCAGGTGCTCCGGTGACGGGCCGACGAAGGTGATGCCTGCGTCCGCGCAGGCACGCGCCAACGCCGGATTCTCCGACAGGAACCCGTATCCCGGGTGAATCATCGTGGCGCCCACGTTCTGGGCGGCCTTGATCACCTGCTCGACGTCGAGATAGGCTGCGGCCCCGGCACCCTCGAGTTGCACCGCCTCGTCGGCACGTGCCACATGAGCGCACGCCGCATCGTCGGCCGGATACACCGCTACGGTCGGAATCCGCATCGTCACCGCCGTGGAGAAAATGCGCACCGCGATCTCCGCGCGATTGGCCACCAACAGTTTCATCGACGTCCCCTCCGTACTGTGATTCCCGCAGCTTCCCGATCCCACACGCCCGGTCCGATCCCGGTGTCGCGCAATCGGTTCTTCTGAATCTTCTGCGTGGGTGTCTTGGGCAGCGCCGCGCTGACCTCGATGTAGCGCGGCACCATGAAGTAGGGGAGTTGCTCGATCAGGAACTCGGTCAGCTCCCGCGGGTCGATCTCGAGTCCGCTGCGCGGCACCACCACCGCCTTGATGTCATCCTCACTCAGCTCCGAGGGAACCGCGACCACCGCACTCTCGAACACCGACTGATGCTGGTTGATCACCCGCTCGACCTCGAAACTCGACACATTCTCGCCGCGACGGCGCAGCGCGTCCTTCATGCGGTCCGAGAAGTAGAATCGGCCGTCCTCATCGCGGCGGAACGCATCGCCGGTGTGCACCCAGCCGTCGACGATCGACTCGGCGGTTTTGTCCGGCAGGTTGTGGTAACCGCGCATGACCAGGCGCGGATCGTCGGGCTTGACCCACAGCTCGCCGACCTCCCCGGGCACGACCTCGCGCCCGTCGTCCATCAATCGAAGAGTGAATTCGTCGCGGGCAAAGCCGCATTCACCACCCAACACGGTCTCCGGAGGTCCGTTCAGCACGGCGCCGATCTCGCTCATCCCGTAGACGGCAGCCAAGTCGATCCCGAAGCGTCGCCGGAAGCCGTCGATGTCGCTGGCCAGCGGCGCCATGATCGCCAGTTCGAGCGGGTTGTCGGCGTCGTCGGACCGCGGTTCGGACTGTTGGAGCAATTCGGCCATCGCGCCGAGCATCACCGTGACGGTGATGCCGTGTTCGCGGACCGTGGACCAGAACCGCGACACCGAGAATCCCGGCTCGATGACGCACGGAACTCGGTGGATGAGCGCCTGATACGCCCCATACCACTGACCGGCGAGGTGAAAAAGGGGGAGTGACACCAGAATGCGGTCGCTGGTGGTCGGTCGGTCCTGGTCTTCCCGCGAGGCGTACGTGTACGCCTGGGCGTGCGGGATCAGCACCCCCTTGGAGAGTCCGGTGGTGCCGGAGGTGTACATGAATGCCATCAGGTCGTCGGCGGCGAGCGGGCGTCGGGCGGCAGGCGAGGCCTCGGTAAGATCTCCAAACGAACTGATCCGTAACCGGTTTCGCAAACTCTCGGCAGATGCTGCATCGCCGCGCACGATCAGGTCGGTCAGTTGCGGCAGGTCGTCGACGACGCTCGCGACGCGGTCGACATAGACGTCGTCACACACCAGGATGCGAGCACCCGAGTCATTGAGGATATGCGAGAGGAACTGCCCCTTGTAGGCAGTGTTGATCGGCACCTCGGCCATCGCGCCGAGCGCGGTTCCGGTCCACGCATGCACCGCGTCCACCGAATTGTCCATCAACAGCGCCACCGGTTCCTGTCGCTGCGCGCCCAGATCGGTCAGTCCCTGCGCGATGGACATCGACCGTTGGTGACTCTGGGCAACCGTGTACGTGCCGTCGGCGCCGATGTGCGCCACCTGATCCGGCACTTCCGTCAGAGCCCGGTCGTACGCATATCGCAGCGTCCGATCCTGCACCGGTGGCAATCCCGTCATCCCAGCCTCCTCGTCCGACGACAAAACCGGACTTTACATGAGTGTCAAATATAGGTCCAGGGTTGAGTGCCGCGGGTGGCTGCCTGCCGGACCGGCGATGGCCCGGCAGGCAACCCGCAGGTGGCCGTTCACGCTATGAAGTTCTCAAAGGTCGTGCGCGGTTCCGATGGATGTCGGATGCGCTGAAATGTGCTGAGCCATACGCTGGTTGAGCCGTCCCGAGCCGCTGGGCGAGGGGCGTGTCGAAACGTTTCGTCACGGTGGACTTCTGCCCACCGCTGGTTGAGTAGCCCCGACGAAGGAGGGGCGTATCGACACCATCATGCGGCGACCCGATCGTCGAGCGTCATGGTGCGCCTGTTGTAGGCGGGCAACGGTTTTCGCGCGGGATCGATCGTGGTCGGTGGGATCAGCCATGGGTGCCGGTCGACGCCCATGACTATCTCCCAATCCGAGGCGTGGATCTGGGCATGACACGAGGCGCACAACAGGCACCCGTTGTCCAAATCGGTTGGGCCACCATGACTCCAGTAGGCGATATGGTGACACTCACCCATCCAGGACGGCGCCCCACACTTGACGCAACAGGTGTCGCGGATCAAGATCGCCTTGCGGAGGTGGTGCGGAAACCGGCGTTTCTTCTCACCCATTTTCAGCGGTACACCTTCTCCGTCAAGGACGATTTCGGTGACTTTGCTGTCGCAGGCCAGCAGTTCAGCGGTCGCCTGGGTCAGCGCGGAGGTCCATTGCAGAGTGGCCGGCGCGGGAGTGTTGGCCGAGACCGTCACGTTCAGATCGGTGTGCGGGGCGGCGACGAACGGGGTCGGGTTATTCGCGGCCGCCTCGAGAACCAGGTTGAGCGCATCGGCGCGCTGCTGCCCTGGGGTACGAGCGTCCTTCGAGCCATCGGGTTGCGGGCGAGGGTCGACCAGCGATTCGATCGCGGTCTGCAGCCTGGTGCCGGTGACGATGTCGAGATCGCCCCGCACCGCGATCCGACCGTCGGAGGTTTCAGTGACGCTGAACTCGTTGATACTGCGGTCCTCGGCCGCCGGCAAGCCACCGGTCTCAGCAGCGAAGGTGTTACCCAGTTCGCGAGCCTTGGTGCTGATCTGTTTCGGCGTCGCCCCCGACATCGCTTGGGCGATCAACTCCACCTCCACCTCGCGACGTTCCTCGTCGCACAACCCGTCCAACGCCCGCCGCGCCACGTGCGCCACCCCGGAAACAATCGCGTCGAGATGCTCGGCCGGAAGGACACCGTCCTCGGCATACCCCGCCAACAGCTGCATCCGCGGCATGCCCAACCCGATCCGCAGGGTCCGCTCGGCCACCGACGGCGCCAACCCCATCGTGATCAACAAGGCTTTGGTCTTGCCGTTGTCCCGCTGCTTGGCCACGCCGAGCCGGTCCATGTGGGCCGCGCACACCGCCAGCTGGTAGCACAAGGCGCTGACCGCAGTGATCATCACCTTCGTCGTCTCAAAGGCCTCCCGGCCGGAGGTGATCCGGCCGAGGTCGAGGTCATAGACCGCGGACAGCAGCGCGCTGACTGCGCTGGTGGTGTTCGGCGGGGCGGTGGGGGTGGCGACTGGTTCGGGCATGCCTCCACTGTACTCGCACACATGTGCGAGTCAATAGAATTACAAGAACTAATTCGACTGTGTACCAAAGCTATTCGACGAAATAGGTCACTAGAACCTCTCAGTTTATCGCGGCACTACGACAAGTTCGGACGGTCGATCGTCGTGGAACCTCCGACCACGACCACGCGTAGTTCTCAACGAGTTGGTCAGCCGTGGCAGCAGAACGCTTACCCAACCTGCGACGTCCAGCACAGATGCCAGGCACCATGGACTCATGCCAACACTCGGAAAGGGGCCTCGATGAAGGTGATCCAGAGCTCCGCCTCGATCATCAACAAAGCGGTGATCCCGTTCCTCGGACTCCCTGGCGTCAAGTCTCTGACGAAGGGCTCGTTCACCGTCCTCCGTTACACCGGTCGCAAGTCGGGCACGCAGATCGAGCTGCCCGTGCAGTACCGGCGAAGCGGCAACACCGTCATCGTCGGCGTGGGAGCAGCCGGTCACAAGACCTGGTGGCGCAACTTCACCGGGGACGGCGCACCGATCGAACTGACGCTGGACGGCACGTGGTGGTCGGGTCACGCCGTCAGCAGTCGCAACGCAAAAGGTCAGGTCCAGGTTCGGATCACTCTCGCCCAGTCATAGGGTGACACCATGACCGCCATCACCACGCTCCTGTCCGGCCTCACCGACGGCTCGGTGACCATCGTCGACCTCACCGCGCCGCTGAGCCCGCAGACCCCGGTGCTGCAACTACCGGAGCCGTTCGCGAATACCATCTCGCTCTCGCTGGAGAAGGTCAGCGACTTCGACGACGACGGACCGTTCTGGGCCTGGAACAACATTCACACCGGCGAGCACACCGGCACCCATCTCGACGCCCCAACCCACTGGGGCACCGGCCGGGACGGCACCTCGGTCGACCAGATCCCACCGGAGCGGCTCATTGGTCCTGCGGTGATCCTCGACTTCACCGAGCAGGTGGCCGGCAGCCCGGATTTCCTTCTGGAACCCGATCACTTCGAGTCCTACGTCGCGGAGAACGGCCCCCTGCCCGAGGGCGCGTGGCTGCTGTTCAAGACGGGGTGGAGTCGCTTCAACACCGACGCCGAGGCCTTCCTCAACGCCGACGAGAACGGACCACACAGTCCGGGTCTGTCAGTCGCGGGCGCGGAATGGCTGGCCCAGTCCGCGATCACCGGATACGGCGTGGAGACCGTCGGCATCGACGCCGGTCAGGCCGGCGGTATGGACCCGGCATTCCCTGCGCACTATCACCTGCTCGGCGCCGACAAGTACGGCCTGACCCAGCTGCAGAACCTCGATGCACTTCCGGCCACCGGCGCGCTGCTGGTGGTGTCCCCGTTGCCGATCGTCGGGGGCACCGGATCGCCCGCCCGCGTCTTCGCCTTCGTCCCGGCCTGAGATGAGCACGGTTGCGGAGCTGGTCGGGAAGACCCTCGCCGAGCTCGGCGTGGGGGTGGCCTTCGGGGTCGTCGGCAGTGGCAATTTTGCGGTGACGAATGCGTTGCGCGCCAACGGTGTTCGGTTCGTTGCGACCCGGCACGAGGGCGGCGCCGCGTCGATGGCCGATGCCTATGGCCGACTGGCTGACGTACCGGCCATCGTCTCGGTGCATCAGGGTTGCGGGTTGACCAACGCGATGACCGGCATCGCCGAAGCCGCCAAGAGTCGCACCCCGATGATCGTGCTCGCCGCCGACACCGCGGGTGCAGCGGTCCTGTCGAACTTCCGGGTCGATCAGGACGGACTCGCGCGCAGCGTGGGCGCGGTGTCCGAGCGCGTCCACAGTGCGGCCACCGCCGTCGACGACGTGCTGCGCGCCTACCGCACCGCGGTCCACGGCCGACGAACCGTGGTGCTGAACCTGCCGCTGGATGTGCAGGCCCAGGCAGTCGACGAGCGGAACCCCGCGACCGCGCCGCAGGCTCCCGAACCGGTCCGTCCTGCGGTCGCCGCGGTAGCCGAACTGTGTCGGCTGATCGAGAACGCCGACCGCCCCGTCTTCGTCGCCGGCCGCGGCGCTCGCCACGCCGGACCCGCGATCGCCGACCTCGCCGCCCACGTCGGCGCCCTGGTCGCCACCTCCGCGGTGGCCAACGGTCTCTTTCGCGCGGACGACTTCGACCTCGGCATCTCCGGCGGCTTCTCCAGTCCGCTGACCGCCGAACTCATCGCGGACGCCGACCTGATCGTCGGTTGGGGATGCGCGCTGAACATGTGGACCATGCGGCAGGGTTCGCTCATCGGTTCCGACACCGCAGTCGTCCAGATCGACGACGACCTCGCCGCCCTCGGCAAACACCGCTCCGTCACGTTGGGTGTCCACGGCGATTGCGGCGCAACGGCTCTCGATGTCCGTGACGCCGTCGTATCACCGAGGTCGGGGTATCGCACCCCCGAGGTCGCGACTCGACTTGGCGCCGACCGGTGGTGGAACGACGTCGCCACCACCGACCTGTCGACCGACGACCACATCGATCCGCGGGTGTTCAGCACCCTGCTCGACGACGCCCTGCCCGCCGACCGGGTGGTCGCCGTCGACTCCGGCAACTTCTTGGGCTATCCGAGTGCCTACCTGCGCGTACCCGACGAGAACGGCTTCGTCTTCACCCAGGCCTTTCAATCCATCGGCCTCGGTCTCGCGAGTGGGATCGGTGCGATGCTCGCCCAACCGGATCGGCTGGCAGTGGTCGGTGTCGGCGACGGCGGCTTCTTGATGAGCATCAGCGAACTGGAAACCGCGGTGCGGCTGGGCAACCCGCTGGTGATCGCGGTCTACAACGACGCCGCCTACGGAGCCGAGGTCCACCACTTCGGCGCGGACGCCGACCTCGGCGCGGTCACCTTCGGCGACACCGACATCGCCGCGATCGCCCGCGGTTACGGCGCCACCGGCATCACCGTGCGCAATCGCAAGGACATGGCCGCGGTGGCCGACTGGGCGTCCGCACCCGACGGGATTCTCGTCATCGACGCGAAGATCGCCTCCGATGGCGGATCCTGGTGGCTTGCCGAGGCTTTCAAGGGCCACTGATCGTCATAACGGAAATTACGCCGCCGGCAACATCTTCCGCGGTCGCAGCTGCTCAACCAGCCACGCATAAATCGCGTCACTATTCAGCAGGGTGAAGTGGTTGGCACCCCCGATGTGGAAGCCGTCCTCGGTCCGGAAACCGATTCGCACCGAACGGCTTTGACCGCGCCCGCTGCCGTCGAGCACCATGCCGTCACCGATGATGCGGCCCAGCGGATGCCGCGGATCGCGGGTGAGGCTTGCGGTGACGAACAGGTGCCGCGCCCCGGGAATCAGTTCCAGATCGGCGGCACGTTTTTGGCGCAACGCATCAGGCTCATTGGCCAACCACCCGTCGTCGGTCAGCGTGCCGTGGAACAGATCTCGGACGCCGGCGCTGCGTCGCCCGAGGAGATTGCCCAGGGGTCGGGTCGCCGGTGTCGTCCGTAGCACCGTGGTCGCGGCGTGCACACCCTTGGCCAGTGGGGCGCCAAGGTGCGGTGTGCCGAGACTGACGGTGTGACGGACCAGGCTCAGCCAGTAGGGATCGTCGGCGGCGGCGTGGCATGCGCTGCGGATGATCAGTCCGCCCATCGAGTGCCCGACGAGGGTCACCTCGGTGACCGGAACCGGCCACAGCAGTACGAGTTTCGTCAGTAACGCCGACAGCTCACGTCCGTTGTCGCTGATGTGCCGGCCGGTGTTGTAGCGGATCTGGATTTCGGTGGCGCCGAAGTCGTCCGCGAACCGCGCGCCATAGGTGGGTTTGCCGCCACCGGACCATGCGTACTCGGCCTCCATGAGGCCGTGCAGGAAGACCACCAGATGCGACGATGCGTGCGGATAGGCGTCGGTGAGTTCGGCCGGTTCGATCTCGATCGACACACCACGGACGCGGATCGACATCTCCGGAGCGAGGGGTGACCCGCTCCCGGCCAGTTCGTCGCCGATCAGCCCGTTCAGGATGGCCAGACCTGTGGCTCCCCGCGACGAGTGGGAGGGGACACCGCCAGTTGTTTCCGCGGCGATCTCCGCCAGTCGGCCGGCTGTGGCGACTGTCGCCGCCACGGCACCGTAGGTGCCGGTGCTGACCGTGTCATGGATCGCGCGGGCCGATTCGACACTGTCACCCAGTACGCACCGCAGCCCCGAGAACACCGAGTCGGCGACCGTGGCGTGCATCTTGCTGATCCCGACCAGGGCGCGGCCCAGCTCGCGGGAACCCAGCCGCGTCATCGCGACAACCTCGGTTCGGCGGTCGGCGGTCTCACTACACATCAGCTCAGTGTACAGCTGTGCACCGAGCATGTCGCGCGGTCTGCGTAGAGTTCTGACATCGACACCGCCGCCCGGAGAGAAGCACCATGGACTTCCGTCAGCTCGAGTACTTCAAGGCCGTCATCGAGGCCGGTTCGGTGTCCCAGGCCGCCAAGAACCTGAACATGACCCAACCGCCGGTCAGTCTGGCGATCGCCAAACTCGAACGTGAACTCGGGGTGCGACTACTCGAGCGGACCGCCAAGGGCGTACACCCGACCAATGCGGGCCTCTTCCTGCTGGCCAACGGTGGCCGACTGCTCGCCGACCGCGACCGACTTGCCGAGACGCTGGCACTGATGGGGGACGCGGTCGTCGGTGACCTCCGCATCGGCGTCGAGCCGATGGTCATCCACGAGATCGTCGCGGATGTGCTCGCCGACTTCCTCGATCAGGCGCCGGGGGTCCGCGTGATGCTCAACGATGTGGTCCCCGACGCGATCCTGCACGGCATCCGCACCGGCGACCTGGACCTCGGTTGCGTGCCGTTCAGCCCCGACGGATTCGCGGAGTTCGTCGGCGACATCTGCGAGTCCAGGCCGATCGTCGAGATCGACCTCAAGATCGCGGTGCCGCAGGGCCGGGAAGAGGAAAGCCACCCGGACGGACGTGGCTGGGGGAGATGGATTCTTCCCTATCGGATACCTGCATTCCCGGGAATGCCTGAAGTCGTGGAGGCGGCATTGGCCGACGATCACACATTCGAGGTTCTCGAGGTGTCGACACCACAAACCGCGCTCCCTTTTGTGGCCGCAGGATTGGGCGTGGCGCCGACCACTGAACGCGTGGCCGAGCATTTTCGTGGCATTCAACTCATCGATGCACCGCGTTGGCTCGGTCCGATGGAAGCGACATTGATCTGGCGCCGAGGCGCCGAACTCACGCCGGTGATGCAGCGCTGGATCGAGGTTGCCGAGGCCATCGGCCGACGCCGGGAATCCCTCGATTGGTGAGAGCCATATAAAAGACTATGTACCCCTGCGAACAACCGTGGATACCATAAGCTCGCCCAACACAAGCCATATCCCACTATCTGAGACAGCAAATAAGTGAAGTAGGCCACTCGCTGGCCCGCAGTGTGATCACCATCGTCGTGTTTCGGGTCGGTAAACGCCCTTATGGGAGCGCATCTTTCGCCGTTCGCGCGTTCGCCTGACGCACCCTCCGACGCGACGGTGAGTCGCTCCGCCCGCCGATCGCATCGTCGCGACCCTGTTGCCGAGATGCCGCGGGTGCCATTCTGAAATCACCGCAAAGGGCGACGGAACAACAGGCGAGAAAGAGGCCACAACAACCGGCCTCCGGCCGAAAAGCCCTCGAAGTCCACGATTTCTGCCGTGGTTGGAACGCGCCAGAAATCGTGTCAAGAAAGGAAACGAACATGACCGCGATCATCGATTCTCCGAATGCCACGGATTCGATTCCCAAGGAATACCAGCCATTCACCGGCGACGAATATCTGGCCAGCCTGAATGATGGCCGCGAGGTGTGGATCTACGGCGAGAAGGTCGAGAACATTGTCGAACATCCGGCGTTCCGCAACTCCGCTCGCATGATCGCGCGGATGTACGACGCGCTGCACGACCCGGCTCGCAAGGACATCCTCACCACCCCCACCGAATGGGGCGGCTTCACCCATCGCTTCTATCGCGCGCCGGAGAACGTCGCCGAGCAGGTCGCCTCCCGCGACGCTATCGCCGAATGGCAGAAGATCGCCTGGGGCTGGATGGGACGTTCCCCCGACTACAAGGGCTGCTTCCTCGGCACCCTCGGCGCCAACGCCGAGTTCTACCGCGGCTACGAGGACAACGCCCGCAACTGGTACCGCAAGGCGCAGGAAAAGACCTGGTACGTCAACCACGCCATCATGAACCCGCCTGTCGACCGTGGCGCCGGACCTGACGCCGGCAAGGACGTCTTCGTCCACGTCACCAAGGAGACCAAGGACGGCATCTATGTCTCCGGCGCCAAGGTCGTCGCGACCGGATCGGCACTGACCCACTACACCTTCGTCGGCCACGTCGGTCAGGTCGCCATCCAGGACCCCGCCTACTCACCGGTGTTCATCATGCCGACCAACGCGCCGGGCGTGAAGCTGTTGTGCCGCACATCTAACGAGTACCGCGCCGCGGTGCTGGGCAGCCCGTTCGATTACCCACTGTCGAGCCGCCTCGACGAGAACGACGCAATCCTGGTGCTGGACAACGTCTTCATCCCGTGGTCGGACGTGTTCATCTACAACGATCTGGATCAGGCCAACAAGTACAACATCCATTCGGGGTACCTCGAGCGTGCCTCGCTCCACGGGTGCACCCGCTTCGCCGTGAAGCTCGACTTCTTGGTCGGACTGCTCGCCAAGGCTCTCGACATCACCGGCTCGGGACAGTTCCACGGTGTGATGAGCCAACTCGGCGAGGTCATCGCCTGGCGCAACACCTTCTGGGCGCTGTCGGATGCGATGGCCAAGAGCGAGGTGCCGTGGAAGGGCGGAATGATCCAGCCTGATCCGCAGCACGCCGGCGCCTACCGCGTGATGAATCAACTGGCCATGCCGAAGATCAAGAACATCATCGAGCAGGTCGTCGCCAGCGGACTGATCTACCTCAACTCCCACGCCAACGACTTCAAGACACCGGAGATCCGCGGCTACCTCGACACCTACCTGCGCGGCAGCAACGGCATCGACGCCGAAGAACGCGTCAAGGTGATGAAGATGCTGTGGGACGCCATCGGCACCGAGTTCGGCGGACGCCACGAGCTCTACGAGATCAACTACATCGGCAGCAACGACGTCACCCGTCAGACCAACCTGTTCAGCGCCCGCGGACGCGGACTGCTCGACGAATGGAAAGCGTTCGCGCAGTCGGCAATGGACGAATACGACCTCGACGGCTGGACCGCGCCCGACCTCATCGGCCCCGGCGACGTCAGCGTCCTGCCGTACTGAACCACCAACCAACACAGGAAGGAGTCACCATGGCGACCGCCATCGACGCGGCACAGGTCACCTACCAGGTACCCGACCTCGACGTCGCGGAACGCTTCCTCACCGACTTCGGCATGACCACCGTCGACGGGAGCGACGAGAACACACTCTACATGCGCGGCACCGGAACCCAGCATCACATCTACGTCGCCCGCAAGGGAGACAAGCAGAAGTTCATCGGCGCCTCGATCGAGGTCCGCTCTCGCGACGACCTCGACGAGCTTGCCGCACTACCGGACTCGTCGCCGGTGCACGAATCCACCGAACCGGGCGGCGGCCTGCAGGTCGTCATGCACATGCCCGACGGATTCGAGATCCGCGCGATCTGGGGACGCACGCAGGCCCAGCCAATCGATGACCGTGATCCGTTCCTGTTCAACAACATTCGAGACAAGAACCGGGTCAACGGGAACGTCCGGCAGGGTACCGCACCATGCACCATCGCACGCTTGGGACACTTCGTCCTGCACGTGTCGAGCCACGACGACTCGATGAAATGGCTCGAGGAGCGATTCAACTTCCTGCACTCGGACTACTTCGTGCCACCGGGCACCGACGGTCCCGTGATCGGCACCTTCGTCCGGCTGGATCTCGGCGAGCAGTTGGTTGATCACCACTTCATGCTCATCCTGCAGTCGGATTGGGTTGGGGTGCATCACAGTTCCTTCGAGGTCACCGACCTCGATGCGGTGATGACCGCCCACGACTATCTCCTGCAGCAAGGTCACCAGCTCGACATCGGTGTCGGCCGGCACGTCCTGGGCAGTCAGATCTTCGACTACTGGAAGGACCCGTTCGGCTTCCGGATCGAGCATTACACCGACGGCGACGTCGTCGATGCGAGCCATCAGCCCACCATCTTCAACGGCACCGCCAGCGAAACCACCCAGTGGGGCAACCGACCACCTTTGGAGTTCTTCGAATGACCACCATGGCACCGGCTCCCGTCCAGGAGCTCGACGAGCAGATCCGCGCCAAACTGCTGCGGGTGGGATCGGCAAACGTCGCAAACGTGTTGTTGGCCCGTGGTTTCCGCAATGTGATGATGCTTGGCCTGGCACCGCTGGCCGACAGCCAGGAACAGCTGGTCGGACCCGCCTACACTCTGCGGTTCATCCCGGCCCGCGAGGACCTCGACAGCATGGCCAACTACGGCCGCGACGACAACAAGCACCGACGCGCGATCGAGGAGTGCCCGTCAGGGGCGGTGCTGGTCATCGACGCCGGCGGCTCGACCGCCGCGTCGTCGATGGGCGACATGATGGCCACGCGGCTCCGGTATCGCGGGGTCTCCGGCGTCGTGACCGACGGCGGGTACCGCGACTCCGCGGCCATCGCCGAGACCGGACTGCCGTGCTACCAGCAGCGCAACGCGCCGCCCGCCACACCGATTGCGTTGCACCCCATCGCCCTCGACGAACCCGTCGGCTGCGCCGGCGTGGCGGTCTACCCGGGCGACGTACTGGTGGGGGACCGGGACGGGGTCGTGGTGATCCCGCGCGATCTCGTCGCCGAGGTCGCCGACGCTGCGCTCGACGCCGTCGAATACGAGGAGTTCGCCGCCGGCCACATCGCCCGCGGCCGATCGATCCTCGGTCTCTTCCCGGCCACGCCGGACAGCCGAACCGAATACGACGAGTGGGTGGCCGCGGGCCGCCCGGAAATGGAATGACGATGAGCATCAACGCCGACACCTTCGCCAGCCTCGAGGTCCTGCTACATCAGACCGATCTCGTCGAGGACAACTGGATCGACTACCCGGACTACGGATTCCGCCAGTACTTCCTCCACAAGAACCCCGAAACCGGTGCCAGCATCGCGCTGCTCGAATACGAGCAGGGCGGGACCATCCCGACCAAACACACGCACGCCTCCAACCAGTTCATGTACTGCCTCGAAGGTGACTACGAATACTCCGACTCGGGCCTGCGTCTGAAGCCCGGCTCGTTCTACATGAATCCGAAGGATCATCCGCACGGTCCCACCATCGCCCACGAACGCAGCGTCCTCATCGAGATCTACGACGGCCCGCACTACTACGAGAAGCCCGAGTACCACACCGACGACACCATCGGCGAGTTCCTCGCCCAGGACTGACATCTGTCCGACCCCACCCACCACCCACCAACGATTGAGAGAAGCCATGTTGGACACCAAGAACGCGCTCTTCGACACCACAAACGCACTGACCGCCTTCGGCCTCGACACCGTCGCTTCTGGCACCTACTGCGACGCCCTCGGCTGGGCCGAGGTCGACGGACGTGACCTGATCACGGCCAGCTGCCCGGCCGACGGCACCGACATCGCCCAGGTCGCCGCCGCCACCGCCGACGACGCCGAAAACCTCATCGTCGCCGCCGTCGAAGCGCAGAAGCGCTGGCAGTCCGTGCCGGCCCCCCGGCGAGGTGAATTCGTCCGCCGCATTGGCCAATTGGTCGAGGAGAGCCTCGACTCATTGGTCGCCATCGTCTCCCTCGACACCGGCAAATCCACCATGGAAGCGCGCGGCGAACTGCGCGAGGTCATCGACATGTCGACGCTGGCCGCCGGCCAGGCCCGCATGATGTACGGCTTCACCCAGCAGTCCCAGCGCGTCGACCACCGCATGTACGACCAGTGGCTGCCGCTCGGCGTCGTCGGCATCATCAGCGCCTACAACTTCCCGGCCGCGGTGTGGGCTCAGAACGGATTCCTCTCCGTCATCGCCGGCAACACCGTCATCTGGAAGCCCAGCCCCAAGGTGCCGCTGACCGCCATCGCCATCCAGCAGTTGGTCAACCAAGCCGCCGCCGAACTCAGTTGCGAAGGCGTGTTCTCCCTGCTGATCCCGGGTGAGGACGCCGTGGCCGACCGGATCATCACCGACAAGCGCGTCGCGATGGTGTCGTTCACCGGCTCCACCCGCGTCGGCAAGCACGTCGCCGACGTCGTCGGCTCCACCCTCGGCCGCCGGTATCAGCTCGAATGCTCGGGCAACAACGGCTGCATCGTCGACGAGACCGCCGACCTGCCGCTGGCCGCCAAGGCACTGGCCTTCGGTGCCCTGGGGACCACCGGGCAGCGCTGCACCAGCACGCGACGCGTCATCGCCCACGTCAGCATCGTCGACGAACTCGTCGACCTGATGGGCAAGGCCTTCGACCAGATCACTATCGGCGATCCGCGCGACACCGACACCGTCATCGGGCCGCTGATCGACGCACCCGCCGTCGACGACTACCGCATGGCCCTCGACTCGGCCCGAGCCCAGGGCGCCACCGTCGTCTACGGCGGCACCGTGATCGACCGTCCCGGCCTCTACGTCGAACCGGCCATCGTGACCGGAGTGCAGCCGCACTTCGAGATCGCCCAGGAGGAGACCTTCGCGCCGATCGTCTCCGTGCTCACCTACGACACCCTCGACGAGGCCATCGCGATCCACAACGACGTCGCTCAGGGACTCGCGTCAGGCATCCACAGCACCAACCTCACCAACATCGAGACCTTCCTGTCCGCCCGCGGCAGCGACTGCGGCATCGTCCGCGTCAACATGGGCACCACCGGCGCCGACGTCGGCTCCGCCTTCGGCGGAGAGAAGGAGACCGGTGGCGGCCGTACCGCCGGCTCGGACGCCTGGAAGGGCTTCATGCGCCGCCAGAGCGTGTGTGTCAACTGGGGCGGAAAGTCACCCTGGGACAACCTGATCCAGCTCTGAACACCAGATCCTCTGAAAGGGAACAGACAATGCTCAAAGAACGCATCCGCTCCACCGACGTCCGCGAACCCGCCGACGGACTCTGGTCCAACTGCCTGCGCATCGGCGACCTGGTGATGGTGTCGGGCATGACCGCCCGCGCCGACGACGGCGAAACCGTCGTCGGCGGTGACTACGACCAGGCGATGGTCGTCTTCGGCAAGATCAAGAACCTGGTCGAGGCCGCGGGCGGGGTCATGGACGACGTCGTCAAGATGACCATCTACGTCACCGAGATCGGCAACAACACCGAGGTGTGGAAGGCCCGCCAGGAGTTCTTCACCGGCGACTTCCCGGCCTGCACTCTCGTCGAGGTGTCCTCTCTTGCCAAGCCGGAGATCCGGCTCGAGATCGAGGCGACCGCTGTCGTCGGTTGCAGTTCCTGACCCCTCTTCCCATTCCCTTTGACCCCAAGGATGTCCCCATCATGGCAATCTCCGTCGGCAGATCCGGTAAGACCGTCGCTGCCATCCCCGCCGAATCCTCCATCGACTCCTCGCTCGCCGCGGCCGCCGAAGACCACGCGCTGGTCAGCGTTCCAGCGAGCGACCGTAAGAGCGGCCTGCACCTTTCGCTGAGTCCCGTCAGCGTCGCCACCGCCCTGGTCATCTTCGCCATCGCCGGTTTCACCGTCGTGCTCGCCGGATTTGTCATCGGCCTCACCGCCGGTGTGCTCGTCGCCATCCTCGCCGTGGTTCTCGGAAAGTCGTTGGGGCACATGTCCTTCACCACCGGCATGTCGAGCACCATCACCAGCCGGTTCTTCGGCTTCGGTGTGCGTGGCTCGTCCATCGGGTCGCTGATCTTCTCGGTGATGATCCTGGGCTTCCTGGCCGTCGAATCGGCCCTGCTCTACGAGGGCACGTTGTTGATGTTCTCCTGGCAGGACACGTGGCTCACCAAGATCGTGATCTACGGTCTGATGAGCGTCGCGTGGATCGCCCTGGCCATCTTCGGCCTCAAGTTCGCCTTGCGCGCAACAGGAGTGCTCATCGTGGTCACGTTGGTGGTGACCGTGTGGATGATCGTCAAGATCTACCTCATTGATGGCGCCGACCCGATGACCGTGTTCACCTACGCCGGCGTCGTACCGGGTGGCAACTGGACCAAGCTGGAAGCGGCGATCGGCGTCATGGGCGCGACGGCAGGCACCATCGCACTGGTCACCGCCGACTTCGCCCGCTATTGCCGCACCCGTCGTGACGTCACCGTGCTGGCCACCTCCGGCCCCCTGGTCCAGAACGTCCTGATGACCATCCTCGGTTCGCTCGTCGTCATCGGCGGCATGCCGACGGTCATCGACTACATCGTGTCGCACAACCCGGGCATGACCCCCCAGGCCGCGGGCGAAGCGGGTAGCGCATTCGTCATGGGCAACACCGGCGCGTTCTTCGTCATCTTCGCCGGCTGGATCGGTTTCATCACCATCTACGCCGCCCAGGCGAAGGCCCAGGCCATCAACTCCTACTCCGGTTCGCTGTCGCTGGTGAACCTGGTCAACTCGTTGACCGGCCGCAAGCCACCGCGTGCGGTCATGGTGGTCGTCGCCAACATCATCGCGCTGCTGATGATCGCGGCCGGCATCCTCAACTCGTTCACCACCTATCTCGCCTACCTCGGGTGTATGACGCTGGCGATGTGCGGCGTGATGATTGCCGACTACTACATCACCCGGCGCCGTCAGTTCGACAGCGCCACCCACAAGATCGAGAACTGGAACTGGGCCGGTGTGCTCACCCTGATCATCGCTGCCGCCATCGGCATCGTGCTCATGGCCACGCACACCTTCGCGCTCGGATTCCTGGTCTCCCTGGTCGCCGCCATCATCGGTTACCCGCTGGCGCGCAGGCTGCTTCCCGAAGGCACCGCGACCTCCTACGTCGACGAGGACCAAACCCTCGTCGAAGCGCTCTAACCGCATCCATCGATCACCCACTCATCTGGAGAACACATCATGACCGAACTCATGTGGAACTCGGAGATCTACGAGAATGCCGCCGACGCCCGGACGCTGGGTTCGGCCGTGGCGACTCCCGCTCCGCACGCCGACCCCCGACAGTTGCGAAACACGTTGGGCAACTTCGCTACCGGCGTCACCGTGCTGACCTACGAGTCCGGCGACACCTACCACGGCGTCACCGTCAACTCGTTCACCTCGGTATCGCTCGACCCGCCGCTGGTCCTGGTCTCGATGATGCGGACCTCCCGCGCGCTGACCTATCTGCTCGAACGTCCGTTCGCGATCAACATCATGGGCGACGATCAGCTGACCACCGCGCTGCAGTTCGCCGGCAAACCCGATGCGGGGGCACCGATCGAGTGGGTCATCGATGATGGGGCACCACGGATCAACGGTTCACTGGCCTACTTCCAGTGCACCCCGTGGGCCGGCTACGACGGCGGCGACCACGTCCTGCTGCTCGGCAAGGTCGCCTCCTACGGACAGCAAGACGACACCCGACCGCTGCTCTTCTACCGCGGAACCTGGGGCGCCCTCGCCGACGGCTCCGACAACCGCTGACGAGAACGAAAGAGAGACGACAATGACCACCACCCTGACCCGAAGTGAGTCCATCTCCGACGTGCTCGCCCGCATCGACGACATGTACCCACTGCTCCAACTCGAGGCCGACGACAGCGAACGCCTGCGTCGACCCACACCCGCCGTCCAGAGCGCCCTGCGTGACAGCGGCGTGTTCGGCCTCATGGTCCCTGCCGAACTCGGCGGCCTGGACGCCACACCCCTGCAGGTGATGGCCGTGATCGAGAAGCTTTCGCACGCCGACGCCTCACTTGGGTGGCTGGTACGCACCGTCGCCGGCGAGACCGCCACCGCGGCAGCCTATCTCGGCGACACTGCGGTCGACGAGCTGTTCGGCGACGGCCGCTGCGCACTGGTCGCCGGCCAGAGCGCCGGGTACTCGGGCTACGCCGTGGCCGTCGACGGCGGCTACCAGGTCACCGGAACCTGGAAGTTCGCCCCCGGCGTCTCGATGGCCACCCACCTCAACCTTGCGGTCACCGACGCCGACACCGGCGCCGAGATCGTTTGCGTAGTACCGCGATCCGCGCTGCGCATCATCGACAACTGGGATATGCTCGGGCTGCGGGCCACCGCCAGCCTCGACTATGCCGCCGACGACGTCTTCGTCGCCGACGACTACACCTTCGACATCGGCCGTGACACCATCCGTCGCGGCGGTGTCACCAACCGGCTCAGCCCCGCCCTACTCGCCGGCCTCGGCCAGGCATCGTGGTCACAGGGCGTCGGTCGACGGATGCTCGACGAGCTCCGCGAACTTGCTCAACGCAAGTCCGATTCCCCGGACTCACCGGTGACCACCGCGGAGTTCTTCTCCGAGTTCGCCCGCCATTACTCGCATGTCCGGGGCACCATGGCGCTGCTGCGCGAGACGTCGTCGGAGCACGAGGCCGCATTGATGTCGGGGGCGGCCTTGAGTACCGATCAGGAGACGATGACGCGTCTCGCGTCGAATCTGGCGACCCGCACGGCGCTGGAGATCAGCCAGCTGGTGCACCGCTTCGCCGGGGCGCAGGTGATGCGAAACAGTGCGCTACAACGGTTCTTCCGGGACAGTCATGCCGGCACCCAGCACCGCGGCACGTCGCACATCGTCACCGAACAGTGCGGCCGGGTGCTCACCGGCACCTTGCCGGCCGACACCCACTGGGGCTTCTTCGACCTCGTGGTACCGAACGACTCCCGCGAACTCACCGAAGGGCAACCCTCATGAAGCTCGGCACCGTGCGCCTCGCCGACCGTACCGCCGCCGCCCGACTCGACGGGGACACCTACATCGAGATCGACGGCTACGACGACGTCGGCACTCTGCTCGCCGAACCCCACTGGCGCGATATCTCCGCCGCCGCCGATGGCCCTCGACACGACGCCGTCGCCGCATCCGTGGCCTTGTTGGTGCCGCAGCCGTCGAAGATCCTCTGTGTCGGACTGAACTATCGCAGTCACATCGAGGAGATGGGGCGTCCACTGCCGGAGTATCCGACGGTGTTCGCCAAGTTCGCCGACACCGTCACCGGACCCTACGACGACATCACCGCGGTAGCCGACGATCCCGAACTCGACTGGGAGGGGGAACTCGCCGTCGTCATCGGCGCCACTACCTACCGGGTGACCGAGCACGAAGCCGCCGCATCGATCGCCGGGTACACCGTGGCCAACGACATCTCCATGCGTGGCTGGCAGTACCGGTCGCAGGAGTGGCTGCAGGGCAAGATATGGGCGCGATCCACGCCGATCGGACCGGTACTCACCACCGCCGACGAGTTCGACCCGACCACCGCCCGCCTTACGACCACGGTGAACGGGGAAGTGATGCAGGATCATCCGATCGCCGACCTGTTGTTCACCCCGGCCCATCTCGTCGCGTACCTATCGCAGATCCTGCCGCTCCGTGCCGGCGACGTAATCCTCACGGGCACCCCCGGAGGTGTTGGACACGCCCGCGACCCCAAACGCCACCTCGCCGCCGGCGACGTCGTCGAAGTGACTATCGACCAGCTCGGGTCGGTCAGCAACCGGATCGTTGAGGACGATCGGCCGACGGTGCCGATCCGACCGGCCGACTCGAGACCGGGAGTCATCTCGGGTGTCGGTGTCTAGCATGTGGGAATGGCCACCGCCCACCCCGCCGACACCCACGACCTGATCCGCGTCCACGGCGCCCGGGTCAACAACCTCAAAGACGTCAGCGTCGAGATCCCGAAACGCCGGCTGACCGTGTTCACCGGCGTCTCCGGCTCGGGCAAGAGTTCGCTGGTCTTCGGCACCATCGCCGCCGAATCCCAGCGACTGATCAACGAGACCTACAGCGCCTTCGTCCAGGGATTCATGCCGACACTGGCCCGCCCCGATGTGGATATCCTCGACGGCCTCACCACCGCGATCCTCGTCGACCAGGAACGCATGGGCGCCAACTCGCGCTCGACCGTCGGCACCGTCACCGACACCAACGCCGTGCTCCGAATCCTGTTCAGCCGGCTGGGTAAACCGCACATCGGCTCCCCGCAGGCATATTCGTTCAACGTGGCGTCGGTCAGCGGAGCCGGCGCGGTCACCATCGAGAAGCGTGGCCAGACCACCAAGGAACGACGCAGCTTCTCGGTGACCGGCGGCATGTGTCCGCGATGCGATGGCATGGGCCGGGTCAATGACTTCAACTTCGCCGCCCTCTACGACGAGACGAAATCGCTCAACGACGGCGCGATCACCATCCCCGGCTACTCGATGGAGGGGTGGTACGGCCGCATCTTCCGCGGCTGCGGCTACTTCGACCCGGACAAGCCGATCAACAAGTTCACCAAGAAGCAGATGCACGACCTGCTCTACCGCGAACCCACCCGGATCAAGGTCGAGGGCATCAACCTCACCTACTCCGGTCTGATCCCGCAGATCGAGAAGTCGTTCCTGTCCAAGGACGTCGACGCCATGCAGCCGCACATCCGGGCGTTCGTGGAACGCGCGGTGATCTTCACGGTCTGCCCCGAATGCGACGGCACCCGGCTCAGCGAAGGCGCACGGTCGTCGAAGATCAACGGCATCAGCATCGCCGAAGCCTGCGCTATGCAGATCAGCGACCTCGCCGAGTGGGTCAAGGGCGTCGATGACAAGTCCGTCGCCCCGCTGATCGAAGCGCTCGGTGAAACCCTCGACTCCTTCGTCGACATCGGCCTCGGCTACCTGAGCCTGGACCGCTCGTCGGGCACCCTCTCTGGCGGAGAGGCGCAGCGCACCAAAATGATTCGACACCTCGGATCGTCACTCACCGACGTCACCTACGTGTTCGACGAACCCACCATCGGGCTGCACCCGCATGACATCGCGCGCATGAACGAACTCCTGATCCAGTTGCGCGACAAGGGAAACACCGTCCTCGTCGTCGAACACAAACCCGAGGCCATCGTCATCGCCGACCGCGTCATCGACCTCGGACCGAAAGCCGGCAGCGACGGCGGGGAAGTGGTGTTCGAGGGGACCGTCGCGCAGTTGCGAAAAGCGAAGACCCTCACTGGACAGCACCTCGACGATCGGGTGTCGCTCAAGGACGACGTACGCGAATCCACTGGTGCACTGGAGGTCCGCGGCGCCGACAACCACAACCTGCAGAATGTCGACGTCGACATCCCGCTCGGCGTGCTCGTGGTTCTGACCGGCGTCGCCGGGTCCGGCAAGAGTTCCCTGATCGATGGCTCCGTCGCCGACCGTGACGGTGTCGTCTCCATCGACCAGGGCGCGATCCGCGGGTCCCGCCGCAGCAATCCGGCCACCTACACCGGTCTCCTGCATCCGATCCGCAAGGCGTTCGCCAAGGCCAACGGCGTCAAACCTGGTTTGTTCAGCGCGAATTCGGACGGTGCTTGTCCCAATTGCAATGGCGCCGGCGTGATCTACTCCGATCTGGCGATGATGGCCGGCGTCGCCACGCCGTGTGAAGTGTGTGAGGGCAAGCGGTTTCAGCCGGAGGTCCTCGATTACACCTTCGGTGACAAGAATATCAGCGATGTCCTCACCATGTCGGTGGCCGAGGCCGAGGCCTTCTTCGCCGACGGCGACGCCAAACTCCCGGCGGCCCATAAGATCCTGCAACGCCTCGCCGACGTCGGCCTCGGCTATCTGAAGGTCGGGCAGCCGTTGACCACGCTGTCCGGCGGTGAACGGCAACGCCTCAAGCTCGCCACGCACATGGGGGAGAAGGGTGACGTCTACATCCTCGACGAGCCGACCACCGGGCTGCACCTCGCCGACGTGAACCAACTCCTCGGCCTGCTCGACCGGCTCGTCGACTCCGGCAAGTCAGTGATCGTCATCGAACACCATCAGGCCGTGATGGCGCACGCCGACTGGATCATCGACCTCGGTCCCGGTGCCGGCCACGACGGCGGGCAGATCGTCTTCGAGGGCACCCCCGCCGACATCGTCGCCGACGCCTCCACGCTCACCGGGCAGCACCTGGCCGAGTACGTGGGGTAACGGGACATCCCCTGGTGCCTGAGGCGCGAGGCGCCAGCCGAGCCACGAAGGCCCTGGTGACCCGGCACCGAGAAACCATTGGACGCCACACCACCGCACTTGCTACCGTCACCACCGACCGCAACACCGCTCGAGGAGGTGAGACCCATGAACGCAGAAACCATGTGGGTGCTCCCACTCGTGTCCGCGGTCGGGCGACTGTCCTAGGTGTCGCCGGGAGCGCCTGAACAGCACTCCCGAAAGGCACCATCATGCACTTCACCTCTGAGGCATCGTCGAACGGTGTCCTCGAACGCACCTTCACTCTCGGTGACATCACCGGCGTCCTCTGGTCGCCCGACTCCGTAAACAGCGGCGGGCCGCTCCTGCTCTCCGGGCACTCCGGCGGCATGCACAAGAAGGCTCCGGGCCTCGTCGCCGGGGCACTCCACCACGTGACCGCCCACGGCTTCACCGTCGCGGCCATCGACGCACCCGGCCACGGTGACCGGCCGCGCAGCACCCAGGATGAACAGGCCGTCGATGCGATCCGTCACGCGCGAGCATCGGGGGAGTCCATCGCCCCGCTCGTCGTCGAGTACAACCTGTCGGTGGCGCAACGTGCGGTACCCGAATGGCAGGCAACTCTCGACGCCCTGCAGGCGCTTCCCGAGATCGGCACCACTGCACGGGTCGGCTACGGCGGCATGAACCTCGGCGTCGTCACCGGCATCCTGCTGGCGCCGGTCGAGTCCCGCATCGCGGCACTGAGTCTCGGCGGCGTCTTTGTCGACGACGCACTCCTCGCGGCAGCCGGAAAGGTCACCGTCCCGGTGCACTACCGGATTCCCTGGGACGACGACCATCTCGACCGCAACGCGGGGATCGCCCTGTTCGACGCCTTCGGTGCGACCGACAAGACACTGCATGCCCACTCTGGCAGCCTCCACCAGGTGCCGGACCACGAGCGTGACTGTGCCGCCCGCTTCTTCGTCGAGCACCTGCGGTGAGCCGCCACTGATTGAACTCTCATGGAGCTGAGACGGTTTCGTGACGGGTCCAGTCAGTCCATGCCACAATCGGTGTGTTGAGCCGCCTTTGCGGGGCAACGCTGTGCGAGCGCCAAGCGGTTGCTGAGTCGATTCGAGTCGCAGTAGGGATTAGGTGATGATCACGGAGGCGAGCTACCGGGTGTGGCGATAGCGCATGGGGTGGACGGGAGCACGCGGCCTCCTGCAATCGAGCTGTCGGATGCGTTGGACGCTTTTGTCGATGTGATCGCTCATGTCGATGCCGCGGATTGGGCGCGACAGTCGATGTGTGCTGAATGGTCCGTGGCAGAGGTTGTTCTGCACACGATCTCGATCACGGACAAGTTCTCGGCGTTTGCGCGGGGCGAAACCGACGCCCCGCGCGGACGAGACCTGCGGGGCATTGCGGTTGACGACATTTCCGCGCAGCTCGCCCGCGCTGTGCGCGAGAGTCACGATGCCTGGTCCGCGGTCGATCTCGCCCGGTATTGCGCGCTCCCGTTCGGGCGCTTCAGCACAGTCGACGCCGAAGCAATCAACATCATGGACCTGTTGGTTCATGGCTGGGACATCGCCCACGCGCTCGGCAGGGACTATCGCATGCCTGCCGCACCCACGACCCGCGCTGTAGCGATGGCGCAACGTCTCGTCACACCGGAAAGCGTGACCGACGGGCAGTTCGCGTCGAGGATCGGCCCACGGGCCGATAAGCGCGGACAGGAACTGCTGCTCTGGCTGACCGGCCGGACACCAGTCACGGCAAACCCGACCGGGCCTCGTTGACGCAACCTCGACCAAGTTGCAGACAAGAGTCCGCTGTCGTCGTACACTCAGCTCAATGACACAGAATGGCCATTTCGTACCAAGAAGCGAGTGAGCTGCCTGTGACACCGGAGGGAAGTCGATGAGCAGCACAAAGAAGTCGTTGCAGGTCAAAGTCGGGCAGTTATCCGCCAAATACCCGAGCCCGACGCAACCGCTGGCCGAGCCACCGGCCGGGTCGGGTCTCAAGCCGGTGATGGGCGATCAAGGCATGCCGCTGCTCGGCCATACGCTGGAGAGCCTGGTCGATCCGCTCGCGGTCACCATGAAACGCTTCGAGAAATATGGACCGGTCTCGTGGTCGGGTTCGGTCGCCGGCATGAAGATCGTCACCCTCGTCGGTCCCGAGGCGATCGAGGCGGCGTGGATGAACCGCGACAAGGCCTTCTCCAGCGAGCAGGGCTGGGAACCGATGATCGGACCGTTCTTCCACCGCGGCATCATGCTCCTCGACTTCGACGAGCACATGCACCATAGGCGCATCCTGCAGCAGGCATTCACCCGCCCGCGACTGCTCGCCTACCTCGACATGATCAACCCGCACATCGCCAGCACGTTGTCGGGTTGGCAAGTTGGACAAGGGTTCCGGATGTACTCCGAGACCAAGGACATGCTGCTGTCGCTGGCCACCGAGGTCTTCATGGGCGGCACGCTCAACCCGGGCGAGTCGGCCGAACTCGAGGACGCCTTCGAGGCCGCCGTCCGCGGTGGGCAGGCGATCATCCGCAAAGACGTCGGCAAGTGGACGTGGGCACGGGGGCTGCGTGGCCGCGAACGCCTGCAGGAGTATTTCCGGACCGAGATGGCCGGGCGGCGAGCGGGTGAGGGCAACGACCTGTTCAGCGTGCTGTGCCGCGCGGAAAGCGATGAGGGCCAGACCTTCAGCGACGAGGACATCGTCAACCACATGATCTTCGCGATGATGGCGGCACACGACACCAGCACCATCGCACTCTCGATGATGACCTACTTCCTCGGCCGCAACCCCGAATGGCAGGAGCGGCTACGCGCCGAATCGCTCGCCCTCGGCAAACCCATGCTCGACTACGACGACCTCGACGCCCTGCCGAGCATGGATCTCGCTTTCAAGGAGACCCTGCGCATCAACGCGCCGGTCGGCATGCTGTTCCGGAAAGCCCTGCGTGACACCGAGATTCTCGGTTACCACATTCCTGCGGGTACCGAGGTGATGATCCATCCGTGGGCGTCGATGCTGCGGGAGGAATGGTGGCCGAACCCACAGAAGTGGGACCCCGAGCGGTTCTCGCCGGAACGCCGCGAGGACAAGGTGCACCGGTTCGCGTGGGCGCCGTTCGGCGGCGGTGCGCACAAGTGCATCGGCCTGTACTTCGGCGGCATGGAAGTCAAGGCCGCCTTGCATCAGATGCTGCTGCGGTTCGAATGGTCGGTGCCGTCGGACTATCGCCTCAGCCTCACCTACGGCACCGGACCGGCCCCGGCCGACGGCCTGCCCATCGACATGCGTCGACGGGCAACCGTCGACGACGTCAGCCCTGTGCCGACAGGATCTTGAGCGAGAACACCAGGGTGTCACCCTTCTGGATGCCGGCATCGGGCATTCCGTCCGGGTAGCCGTCGGCCGACGTCATGGCGACACCCACCGTCGACCCGACCTTCTGGCCGGCGATCGCCTTCTTGAATCCGACGACGACGCCGTCGAGCGGGAAGGAGGCCGGCTCGCCGCGCTGGTAGGCACTGTCGAAGACCTTGCCGTCGCGACCGTCGACACCCTCGTAACAGACCGAGACGGTGGCGGCCTCGGACACAACGGCCCCGTCGCCTTCGGTCAGCGTCTTGACCTGCGTCTCGGTCACGCTGAACGGAGTGGTGATGGTGATCTTCGGGGCCGCGGTGTCGGTGGAGCCGGTCATCTCCATGCTGCCGGTGGCGCCCTGCAGCGTCCACTGCGGTTGCACGTCGGCGGCCGGTGCCGCGGTCGGGCAGGAGGTCGCCGCGGCGGCGGAGGTCTCCGTCGCGACGCTCGTCGGGGCATTGGTCGAGGTGTTGTCGTCCGACCCGCACGCGGCGAGCGCCATCGCCAGTGCCGCTGCCGGAATGAGTGCTGCGTGTTTGATTCTCATTCCGGCAACGCTACCCAACGACCATCAGATCCCGGTCACATCGCGGCCGAGGGCGGGTGCGCAGACCAGATCCATGCCGCGTCGGAAAGACCGGTCCCAACGAAAGACATTCGAACAGAGGAGCATTCACTGTCATTTCCACTCGGTTCACCGAGACCTTCGGAGTTCGGCATCCCATCGTGCAGGGAGGTATGCAGTGGGTCGGGCGGGCCGAACTGGTCGCCGCAGTCGCCAACGCCGGTGCCCTCGGCTTCATCACCGCACTGACCCAGCCCACCCCGGAGGATCTTGACCGTGAGATCGCCCGGTGCCGGGAGTTGACCGATCAGCCCTTCGGCGTGAATCTGACGATCCTGCGATCCATCACGCCGCCGCCCTATGACGAGTACCGACAGGTGATCGTCGGGGGTGAAGATCGTGGAGACCACCGGGTCCAATCCCGGTCCGCACCTACCGATGTTCCACGACGCAGGCGTCAAGGTCCTGCACAAGTGCACCACCGTGCGTCACGCAGTGAAAGCCCAAGAACTCGGTGTGGACGGGATCAGCATCGACGGATTCGAATGCGCCGGTCACCCCGGTGAGGACGACATCCCCGGCCTCATCCCGGCCGCCGCCGCCAAGATCACCATCCCGATGATCGCCTCCGGTGGGTTCGCCGACGCCCGTGGCCTGGTCGCGGCGTTGGCGGGTGGCCAGCAACACCGTCAGCCGGGAAGTGGTCGAGATTCTCGACCGCGGTGGACAATTCGAGGACGTGCGGGAGCAGGTCGCCGGCGCACGGGGTCGCAAGGTGTTCGAGCTCGGTGACCCGCAGGCGGGGATCTGGAGTGCCGGCACCTCGCAAGGCCTCATCCACGACATCCCGACCGTCGGGGAGCTGGTGCGCCGCATCGTCGCCGACGCTGAAGACCTAATCACCGATCGGCTCGACAGCATGATCGGTGACGTTCCCGCCACGAGGTGACAGACAGCGGACACCGCGCATCGTAGGGTCAGGGAGAGCGCACCTGAACGAGCGTGCACGGTAACTCGACGAGAGGACTTCCTCAGTGACCACAACTCCCTTCGATCTCCGCGGCCAGGTCGCTGTCATCTCCGGAGGTAACTCCGGCATCGGTCTTGCCATGGCCGATGCACTGGGGGCGGCGGGTGCCGACGTGTGCGTGTGGGGGCGTAACACCGAACGCAACGCCGCCGCCCAGGAGCGACTTGCCCGCCACGGTGGCAAAGCAGCGGCCAAGACCGTTGATGTGACGGACCGCGATGCCATCGACCGCGCTGTACAAGAGACGGTCGACGAATTCGGTCGTGTGGACTCGTTTTTCGCCAACGCCGGCACCGACACTGGATATGTGCCGTTCGTGGACAGGGACATCGACGACTTCCGTGCCCTTATGGCGATCAACGTCGACGGCGTGGTGATGTCGTTGCAGGCGGCTGCGCGACAGATGCTCGCGCAGGGGACCGGTGGGAGTCTGGTCGCTACTGCCAGCGTCGCGGCGATTCACGGCTCGCCCGGCCGCCAGCCGTACGCGGCGAGCAAGGCCGCCCTGTGCGCGATCACGCGTTCGCTGGCCGTCGAGTACGGGAAGAAGGGGATCCGGGCAAACTCGATTCTGCCGGGGTGGACAGAAACCGCGCTGACCGAGGAGGGACTCTCCACCGACGCGGCCAAAGAAAAGATGTTGCCGCGTGTCCCCGTCCGGCGATGGGGCGCACCAGAGGATTTCGGCGGAATTGCCGTCTATCTGGCGAGCCCGGCCAGCGCTTACCACACTGGCGACACGATCGTCATCGACGGCGGTTACTCGGTGTTCTGATGGCGACCTCGTTTCCCGACGGTTTCCTTTGGGGCGGCGCCACCGCCGCCAACCAGATCGAAGGCGCCTACGACGCCGACGGCAAAGGCCTATCCATCCAGGACGTGATGCCCCGGGGGATCACCACACCGCCGAGCGAGTCGCCGACGCCGGACAACCTCAAGCTCGAGGCGATCGACTTCTACCACCGCTACGCCGAGGACATCGCCCTCTTCGCCGACCTCGGCTTCACCGTGTTCCGCTTCTCCATCGCCTGGAGTCGCATCTTCCCTCTCGGCGACGAGACCGAACCCAACGAAGCCGGACTCGCGTTCTACGACCGGGTGCTCGACGAACTCGAGCGCCACGGCATCGAACCGCTGGTCACCATCAGCCACTACGAGACGCCGCTGCATCTGGCGCGCACATATGACGGCTGGACCAATCGCGAACTCATCGGCTTCTACGAACGGTATTGCCGCGTCCTCTTCGAGCGGTTCGGCCATCGCGTCAAATACTGGTTGACCTTCAACGAGATCAATTCCGTGCTGCACGAACCCTTTCTGTCGGGCGGCATTGCTACTCCGAAAGAGCAACTCACGCAACAGGATCTACATCAGGCCATCCACCACGAGCTGGTCGCCTCGGCGCGGGCCACCAGGCTGGCGCACGAACTGGTGCCGGACGCCAAGATCGGCTGCATGATTCTCGCGGTCCCGATCTACCCGCTGACCCCGAACCCCGACGACGTGGTCGCGGCCATGCACACCGCCCACGCCAACTACGCGTTCGGCGACATCCACTGCCGCGGCGAGTATCCCGGCTACCACCTACGACGACTCCGCGAAGCCGGCGTCGAACTCGACATCACCGACTCCGATCGCGACGATCTGCGCTACACCGTCGACTTCGTCTCGTTCAGCTACTACGTGAGCGTCTGCGAGACCGCCGACAAAGCCGGACCCGCCGACGGCCGAGACCTGTTCGGCGGTGTCCCGAATCCCACCCTGCCGCAATCGGAATGGGGATGGCAGATCGATCCGCAAGGTCTTCGCGTGGCCCTCAACGACTATTGGGACCGCTGGCAGAAACCACTGTTCATCGTGGAGAACGGTCTCGGCGCCGTCGACGAACTCGTCGAGATCGACGGCGAGCCAACGGTCCTCGACGACTACCGCATCGCCTTTCACCGCGATCACCTCGTCCAGGTGGGCGAGGCCCTCACCGACGGTGTGCGCCTCCTGGGCTACACCACCTGGGGCTGCATCGATCTCGTCAGCGCATCCACCGCACAGATGAGCAAGCGCTACGGCTTCATCTACGTCGACCGCAACGACGACGGATCCGGAACATTGCAGCGGTATCGCAAGAAATCGTTCGAGTGGTATCGGAGTGTGATCGCCTCCAATGGCGCCGCTCTGAGTTAGGTTGACGGCATGGGAACTGCCCGTGAGCGTTTCGGTGACGGCCACTGCGTCGGCCTGTGGCTGATTACTGGGTTGACGTGTATCGCCGCTGTAACAGGCTGCGGCGCCGATGAATCCACGGCGACGGCACCCACACCGTCGGCGACGACGACACTTGCGACGGAGACCAATGCCATGGCAAACGAATTGGCGGGCAAGTCATTCAGCTCCACCGAGGTCAAGGGCACCGAAATCCCGGGCGGCGGACCGCTGGTCATCACTTTCCCCGACGCGGGCCGGGTCAGTCTCACCGCAGGCTGCAACCGGCACATCGGCTCGATCACCGTCGACGGAGACACCATGACGTTCCATCAACTCGCGTCGACCATGATGGCCTGCCCACCGCCGCGCGACGGCGCCGACAAGTGGGTCGCCGAGTTCACGAAGCAACCGGTCACCTGGGCGGTCCACGACGATCACCTCGAACTCAGCCGCGGCGACCAACAGGTCGCCCTGGTGGAGGTTCCGCCGGCGTCAATGCCGCCCGCCACCAGCTGAGCGGCGCTCTATGACCCATTGTCAAACGGCGGTATGTGTTCTCGCAGCGTCTTACCGACGAGCACGATCCCACGCCCGCCGCCGGTCAGCTCATCGAGATCTGCCGCTATCGTCCACGCACTGACGACCTGTGGCGAGAAGTGACCTGGCGTGACCCCGAGGACGTCCACCTCCCGGTAACCGTCGGCGCCGATGTCCGGGTGCGGACTGAAGCGAACCGTCATCGGCACGGGGGAGGTGCCCTCGACGGTCAAGTGAAATCCTCCCGCAAACTTGATGGCTACATGAGTTCGCGTCCAATCCAGCGGTGTGCCTTCGCGTCTCCAATTGATGAACCGTCCACCTGCGGCTTCACAGGCGCCGACAATGGCGGCCAGCGCGCTGCGATGTGACTCGGCGGTTGAGGAATCCCAGGAGACGGTATGGAATCGGGTGCCGTCGGTGATGTGCGCGGTGAAGACGAAGTCATCGGACACCGCGCCGCCTCCGATATCGGTGGGAAGGCGGAAGAAGTTTGCGTGATGGACGGCGTGCCGGATCTTCCGGGCGTCGTGGTCGAGGTCCGAGGTATCGAGTGGACCCAACTCCTCGGCGATGCCGGCAATTCCGCCGGTCTTGTGAATGTTGATGATCATGGTCGACGACGGTATTTGTGCGCCAGCGATAGCACACGCGTAGTCAGCTACCTCAGTATTCTGGCCCTTGCCCTCGCTGCCTCACCGGCGTAGACTTTCGAACATCAGTTCGACACCTTGGGGGTGAGGCTCGATGACCAGCACCAACGTCGGTGAGACAGCGGTCTCGCTCTACGGTGAACTCGACGAGCTTCTGGATCGGATCGCCGCCCACAACGCGACCGCCGACTCCTATCAGGACACCATCGCCGCGGCCGAAGCCCACGAACGCAGTGCCCGACGCATGAGTTACCTCGGGTTACAGCGGGTGATGGAATGCAACGACCGCGGCGTGGCCGGCTTGGAGGGCTACCGCTCGATCAACGACTTCATGGCGTTTGCCCTACGCATCACCGACCCCGGACGCCGCCGCAAACTCATGTTCCACTTGATGCCGATGTACTCGTTGACCGGGGAACTACTGGCACCGAAGTGCCCGAACCTGGCCGCCGCATTAGCCGACGGGGCGATCGGCCCCGATCACGCGATCACCGTCATCGACATCCTCACCAAGATCCCCGCCGCGGTGGACCCCGAGGTACGTGCGGCGGCCGAGGCCGAGATGGCCGAGCATGCCCGCTCGTTCATGCCGCAAGAACTCAAGGTGCTCGGCGCCGACTTGTTGGCGCGCATCGATCCCGGTGGCACCCTGACCGACGACAAAGACCGACGACGACAACGCTCGCTGTACCTGTCCAAGCAGGACACCCAGTTGATGGCCACCCTCGAAGGCCACCTCGACCCCGCCACCACCGCCCTGCTGCGACTGGTCCTTGATGCGTGGGCCGCCCCCGGGATGAATGTGCCCGACGATCCCGACTCGCCGCGCGGCAACCACAATGACGCCGACCCCGAAGCGCTCAAGGCTGCGGCCCGACGCGACCGGCGTACCCAGGCCCAACGCAATCATGATGCGCTGCACGCCTTGTTGAAGGCCGTGGCCGACGGGGGCCTGCTCGGGAAATCTCACCGGGGTTTGCCGCCGCATCTGATCGTCACCATCAGCGAAACCGCGTTGCGGGAGCGGGCCGGGGTCGCGACGACCGCGGGTGGGGACCTGCTACCGATCTCCGAGGTCATCGAGTTGGCCGCCGACGCCCACCCGCACCTCGCGGTCTTCACCGGCCACAGCGCAGAGCCACTGTATCTGGGAGACGGTCACCGGTTGGCCAATCAAGCCCAGCGGATGATGCTGCTGGCCCGCGATGGGGCGGTGTGCACGTGTCCGGGGTGTAGTCAGCCGTTCACCCACCTTGAGGTCCATCATGCGGAAAAGATTGGGCCGATGGCGGGTTGACCGACATCATCGACCTCGCCGGCGCGTGCCCGAAACACAATCGGATGGTCGGGGATCAACCCGGCCAATGGTCGACCCACATCATCAAAGACGGACCCGACGCCGGGCGCCCCGCCTGGGCCCGCAACGGCCGTAATGGGCCGGGCCCGGCGCGGGTCAACCGCACCGGCATCGTCGCCCACGACTTCGCCCGCAGCCTCGCCGCGCGACGAACCAACACCCCCACACACCAGAACCGGTCGAGCACAACCGAACCCAAAGTGCCGACCGGACCACCATCCACACCGGAGGAGCGACGTCGCGTCCCACGGCTGATCGCCTCGGGATGGTCGGTCACCACGGTCGACCTGGCCTCTCCCGCTCCCTGAGCTGTCCCGCTCGCCACCCCGCCACCACACCCGGTGGCGGGGCATACGCGCATGTCCGAAACCGCCGCATCCACACGATGGCCGTGAACCACGCTTCGGTCGGGTCGGTGCGTGATTAGCTGTCAGGACAATCGACGACCGAAGGACGCCTCATGAAACTCTCGATCCGCAACCAACTCGCCGGCGAGGTCATCTCGGTCACGCTCGGCGCCGTGAACGCCACCGTGAAGATCCGGATCGAGGGCGGCGATCAAGTCATCACGTCGTCGATCACCAAGGAAGCCGCGGAGGAACTCGGGCTGGCCGAAGGCAAGCGCGTCGTCGCACTCGTCAAGGCCTCCGAGGTGAGCGTCGGCGTGCCCGACTGACCCGACACAGTTGGTCCCACTCGAAATCGCGGGGGAGGAACGTCGGACTAGCCGGCAGACCCAGCCGACGCCGGGGCGCGCAGCTCAGCGATCAACTTTCGTGCATTGACGATGCCGGACTCGATCGCACCATCGACGACGACCCCGTTCCAGCCCTTGGCGTAGTCGGCCCCGGCGAACCGCAGACGGGTATCCGTGGTGTGGAAGTTGCTCCAGCCGTTGAAGAATTGACCTGACTTCAGCGTCGCCCACGTCTGGCCGGACCAGGTGTCGGCGACCCAGTCGTGGCCACCGCAGTCGATGACCGTGAGGTCGCCGCCCCACACATCGACGGCCTGCTGCGCGGACTCGATGCTCTCGAGGTCGATGGCGGTGTGATCGGATCCGAAGCCGACGAGGATGGTGGCGTCCTCGTCGTCGAGGAACTTCTCACTGCGCAGCAACGAGATCGGGAACTGACCGGGCGCGCCGGCGATGACCGAGTGACGCCCGCGCACTTTGATCCAGATCTTGAAGCCCACCGAGTTGGTGCCGTCGGCGATCACATTCTGCTGCGCGGCGGGCAGTTCCGGCGAGAACTCGATGTTCCGCAACGCACCGATCGGAGCGGTGAGGATGACCGCATCCGCCCGCTCGACACTGCCATCGGCAAGCGTCACCGAAACACCGCTGGGGGAGTGCTCGATTCGCGACACCGCGGTATTCAACCGAATGTCACCGCGGACGTCGGCGGCGATCGACTCGTAGAGTCCGCGCATCCCCTTGGTCAGCTTGAACCGCAGGGTCTGCTCGTCCATCAGAGAGCTACGGTGATCGCTCAGTGCCGCCCAGTGTTTGGCCATCAGTGGTGAGGCGGTGGCAGTCGGACCTTGATAGCCCGCCGACCAGTACGAGTCCGCGAGATCGATCTCCTCCTGGGTGAACTCGCCGGTCCGCAGGCAATCCAGCACGCTGCCCTCGTCGGCCTTGAGGAACCGCTTGACCAGTTCCGGGTCGGTGGTCGGGTCGTCGAGGATTGCCATCGGGTTGTGCGGGTACGGGAAGAACTCGCGCGATCCCTCGAAGATGGTCTCCTGCAGGCGACTCAGTGCTGCGTCGAGGTCATGTTCGGTGCCGTGTCGGACGACACCCTCGCTGATCCAGTAGGCGTCGTCGATGTCCGGGCTGGGGTAGATCTCCTGCCCGTAACGGGTGATCTCGGTCCACACGAACGGCTGCATCCAGTGCACCCAGGTGGCGCCCATCTCCAGCGCGTGACCGCCGAGACGCTCATCGGTCCAGGCGCGGCCGCCGATGCGGTCACGCGCCTCGACGATGCGTACGTCGATGCCGGCGGCCTCGAGTTCGCGGGCCGCGATGAGACCCGAGAAGCCTGCGCCGACGATGAGTACTGACGGTGTTGTGTTCTTCGACATGGTTGTACGTCCTTGGCTGTAGGAAAGAGGTCAGAGCGTCGGTGCGCCGGTGGTGCGGTCACCCAGTACCCGCCCGGCGACGAACCCGCCGAGGAAGACTGCGGCGATGACCACCAGGAACACGTTGGCCAGCACCGAGGAGCCGCCGATGAGCGTGGTGAAGTTGGCAATGACGAGTGCGGTGATGGCGATGAGTCCGAGCGAGCCGAGGACCGGGGCGATCTTGGTGTGCCACAACCGGCTGTCGGTGCCGGACCGGCGGAAGTAGGCGATGATGGCCAGGCTCGTCAGCACCATCAGGACGAGGATCGCGACGATCGCGACGCCCGACATCCAGGTGAACAGTTGCAGCACGGGATCGGCGCCGGCGAGGGCAAAGACGCCCACGAGGATGGCGGCGGTGATGGTCTGCAGGATCGAACCAGCATGCGGGGAGCCGTGTTTCGCGTGCACGGCCATGAAGCGCTTGGGGCCGAAGCCGGCCCGGGCCAACGCGAACGTGTAGCGGGCGATGGCGTTGTGGAACGCGAGCAGCGCGGCGAACAGGCTCGTCACGAGCATGACCATCATGATGTCCGAGGCAGTTCCGCCGAGGTAGGTGGCCGCCGCGTTGAACACCAGGTTCGCCGTGTCGGCCTGAGCCGCGGCCTGGACGTTGTCGCTGCCGAAGGCGAGGACCACGGCCCAGCTGGCGACGGCATAGAGGACGCCGATGGTGATGACGGCGACGTAGGTGGCGATCGGCACGGTCCGCTTGGGGTTCTTGGCCTCCTCACCGTAGATGGCGGTGGCCTCGAAGCCGACGAAGGAGGCGATGGCGAACATCAGCGCGATACCGGGGGACCCGGAGAAGAAGGCCGACGGGGTGAAGGAGACGAAGTCGATACCGTGCGCGCCACCCTTGGCGAGTACGCCGACCGACAGTGCGACGATGATCGCGATCTCGGCGAGCAGCAGGACACCGAGGACTTTCGCACCGAGGTCGATACTGCGGTAGCCGAGCACCGCGACGAGCGCCATCAGTGCGAACGCCCAGAACCACCAGGGCAGGTCCGGTCCGCCGAACTTGACGACGACGCTCTGCAGGGTCGAGGCGGCCAGGCCGTAGATGGCGGCCTGGATCGTGGTGTACGCAAGCAGCGCGAGTCCGGCGGCGCCCAGGCCCGAAGGTCGGCCGAGGCCCTTGGTGACGTAGGCGTAGAACGCGCCGGTGTCGGTGACCGAGCTGCTCATGGCGGCGTAGCCGACGCTGAAGACCAGGAGGACGGCGGCGGCGACGATGTAGGCCATCGGGGCGCCCGCGCCGTTGCCGATGGCGATCATCACCGGCAGGGAGCCGGCGACGGCGGTCAGCGGCGCGGCGGCGGCGATGACCAGGAAGACGATGCCCGCGACACCGATGGAGCCGCGGAGCGCGGATCCCGTCGCGGGCGTGGCGGAGGTGGTGGGGGATTCGATCATGATGGGCCTTTTCTGTCAGACGCCTGGCACCGGCGTCTCACGATCTCGGGCTGGAACCATGGCTATAGTTCAACGTATGTAGAACCATGGTGTGTGATGCACGCTACAGACCGGCGGAGCGTCGTCGCTATGGGGAATACCTTTACCGGCGGACACACGGACGCCGAGGAGCAACCGAACAGGGGTAAAGATGCCCAGACTGGTCGACCACGACGAACGCCGTCGCGCGATCATCGACGCAGCGTGGCGCCTCATCGCCGCGCGCGGGATCGACGGCATCAACATGCGCGACCTGGCGTCTGAGGCCGGCTACACCAACGGCGCGCTGAGCCACTATTTCGCGGGCAAGGACGAGATCCTGCGGTCGGCATTCGAGCACGTCATCACCGAAACCAACCGCCGCGTCGACGCATCGATCGGCCGGTCACGCGGCCGGGTCGCGCTCCGCAAGCTCTGCTTCGAGTTGATGCCACTGACCGACGAAGCCCGCCTCGAGGCACGCATCGCGGTGTCGCTGTGGCAGCGGGCGTTGACCGATCCGGTGATGGAGTCGGTGAACAACGCCGCGGTTGGCGCATGGAAATCACGCATGAACGACCTCTGGGCGGAAGCCATTGCGATGCAACAGCTTCCGCCCAGAGATCTGGATGTCGGTGTGGAGTTGTTGATGACCACGATCGTCGGGCTGCAGGTCACCGCGGTGTTGGATGCGGCAAGCACGCAGCGGCAGGCTCAGATCGCGTTGATCGACACCATCATCGGTGCATGACTGCGTGGCGTCACAGCACGACGGCGACCGTCTTGGGTTCGGTATAGGCGAGGATGCCCTCGTACCCGAGTTCACGGCCGACACCGCTGGCCTTCACGCCGCCCCACGGCAGCTGCGGTGCGAGCGGTGACCACCCGTTGACACCGATCGCTCCGGCCTCGACCCGCGCCGACACCGTATGCGCCCGAGACACATCGGAGGTCCAGACGGTGGCCGACAGACCGTACTGGTTGTCGTTGGCCAGCGCGATCGCCTCGTCGTCGGAGTCGAAGGGGATGACGATGCCGACCGGACCGAAGATCTCCTCGCGGGCCACGGTCATGTCGTTGCGGCCGGCGAGCACCGTCGGCTCGACAAAGAAGCCCGGTCCCTCGGGTGCCGATCCACCGGCGACCACATCGGCGCCCTCATTGGCGCCCTTCTTCATGTAGTCGACGACGCGGTCGCGCTGACGTGCGTTGACCAGGGGACCCATGGTGGTGGCCGGATCGAACGGGTCGCCGATCACCTGGGCCTGCGCCGCGCCCTTGAGTCCGTCGAGGACGGCGTCGTAGACGCTGCGGTGCGCGAGCACGCGGGTGCCTGCGGCACACACCTCACCCTGGTTGAAGAACAGCCCCATCGCGCAACCTTGCACTGCGGCTTCGAGATTGGCGTCGTCGAAGATGATCTGCGGTGCCTTGCCGCCGAGTTCCAAGGCCGTGCGCTTGAAGTTGACCGCCGAGTTGCGCAGGATCGCGCGACCGGTCTCGGTGGAGCCGGTGAAGGATATCTTCTTGATCCCCGGGTGCAGCGACATGGCCTCGCCGGCGACCTTCCCGACGCCGGGCAGCACGTTGACGGTGCCTGCGGGGAAGCCGGCTTCGTCGACGAGTTCGGCGAAGCGCAGGATGGCCAGCGACGCGTCCTCGGCCGGCTTGATGATGACCGTGTTGCCGCAGGCCAGGGCCGGGCCGATCTTCCAACCCAGAATCATCAGCGGCGCGTTCCACGGAATGATCGCGCCGACCACTCCGAGCGCCTCGCGGCGGGTGTAGGCGTGCACGGGCTGCGGGCTGCCCATATATCCGTCGTTGCCGATCAGATCGCCGTTGATCTTGTCGGCCCAGCCGGCGTAGTAACGCAGCGTGCCGATGAGGTTCGGGATCATCAGTGCGGCACTGGCACCCACCGGACGGCCCATGTCGAGCGACTCCAGCGCGGCGAGCTGCTCGATGTCACGCTCGACGAGATCGGCGAGCTTGTTGAGCAGCAATCCTTTTCGCGACGGCTGCAGCGCACCCCACTCGCCACGGAACGCCGCGGTGGCGGCATCGACCGCTGCGTCCACGTCGTTCTCGGAGGCTGCCGCGAGGTCGGCGAGCGGTTGGCCGGTGGCGGGGTTGAGGGTGGTGAACGTGTCGCGAGCGTCGCGCCATTCGCCACCGATGAACAGACCGGTGTGCAGGTGGGAGATGTCGATCATGAGTGCTGGCTCCTTTGGTGATCATGAGATCGCAGCCGCTCCCTGATTCGGTGTCCGCTCCCTCGATCGAAGGAGCGGAAACGGATTGGGGGAGCGGATCTGGGTCACCTCAACGCTATTGAGACGGGTCAGCGCTGGCTACTGGTGCTTACCAACGCGTCGATAGGGGAATCTTTACTTCATGGCCCCTGATGACGCCGTGGCCAGCGGGAACGACACCGACACCGCAGTACCATTCGGTTCGTTCGGCAGATACTCGATGGTGCCCTCATGCCGTTCGACGATGTGCTCGGAGATGATCAGCCCGATGCCCGAACCGTCCTGCTTGGCGGAGAACGCCCCAGACGCCAGACGGTCGGCCGGCGCCTCCAACATCCCGCGGCCCTGATCGCGGATCACCACGAACGCCCGGCCGTCGTGTTCCCCGGTCTCCACGGTCAATTCCTTGACCTCGGTGGTGGGCCGCGCGATCTCGTCGATCGCATTGACGCACAGATTGATGATCACCTGCCCGATCAGCACACTCTCACCCTGGATGGACAGCGTGCGCTCGGGGATGTCGGCGAACACCCGAACCCCATGCTCCGCGGCGCGCAACCGGACGAAATACAAGCTCTCCGCGACGGTTTCATTCAGATCCATCAGGGTGGTGGTGCTCTCGATGCGTCGCACATACCGTTTCACCGAGGCCACGATGTCGTTGGCGCGGCGCAGTTGTTTCTCGATCTGGTCGATCCCGTACGCGAGGCTGCGGGCGTCGACGGTCTCCGCGTCCAGACGGGCCTTCAGACCGCTCAGGTAGTTGGTCGATGCGGCGAGCGGCTGGCCGAGTTCGTGGGCGAGGATCATCGCCATGTCGCCCATGGCGTTGTAGCGGCTGAGGTATTGGAGGTTGGCCTCCTGATAGGCATTTCGCTGTTCCCAGGCGACGCGGTCGGTGACATCGCGGACGATGAGCACGCGCGTGCGGATGCCGTCGTGGGAGACGCTCTCGAGTTCGCCGGCCAGCCACACCGTCGTCTCCTCGTCCTTGACGACCTCCAGCTGGATCTTCACCGAGCCGATGCCGCTGGAGAGACGTTCGACGACAAGGGGATTGGAGAGCCGCGGTTCGCACCGTCCCAGATCCTCGAGGTACACACCCATCAGTTGGGCGGGGGTACGGCCGAATAGCTTCGCCGCCAGTGGCGAGATGTCGTCGATGCAGTTCTCGTCGTCGAGTACGACGATGCCCGCGGACGTGTGGGTCATGATGCGCTGCAACGAGTCCGACACCCAGTTGAGTTCTTCCTTGAGTTCGACCTCTTCGGAGATGTTGCGGAACTCGACCATCACCACGGGTCCGTCCTCGCAGTGCACGAGGGTGGCGCGGGCGTCGGCAAGGAACTCGGTGCCGTCCTTGGCGCGGTATTTCCACTGCTTGCGGCTCGACCCGTGGACCACGGCATCCTGGAGCCAGGCGACCCCGAGTTCGCGCCGGTACTGGCGCTCCTGCGCACTCATGTGGTGGGCCTTGAGCGGCTTGAGTTCCTCGAGGGTGAATCCGAAGGTTCGGCAGGCCGACGGGTTGGCCCACAGGATGTTCTTCGAACTCGCCTCGTGGATCAGGATCCCGGTGGTGGCATGCAGCGACATCTGCTCAAAGTCGCGTCGTGTGGGGAACATTCGCCTCACCTCACCTTGGTCACCCGTCAGCGTTGACGCCCAGGCTGCCGGGCGCAAGTAAGTGATTTCCTTAGTCGTCCCGCAAGGAAATCCCGATACCGCTCGGCCTCACCCGTCCATAGTGTAGCCGTCAGATCCACTACCGAATCTGAACGGAGACTTCCGATGAGCACCGATGCCATCACTGATCGGGTGGTCGCCGAACCCGCCGGCCCGGCCCGCGAAGCGGCACTCGAACATGCCCTCGACGTGCTCGCCGACCGCCGCGACGAGTTCAACGCGCAACGCTTCGTCCCCCGCGACTTCATCGCACTGCTGAAGAAGACCGGCATGTACCGCGCCTCGACGCCGGCGGAGTTCGGTGGCGAACCCATGGCGCCCTCGACGTTCATGGCGATGGTCGAACGCATCTCCGCGGTCGACCCGGCCACCGGCTGGGTGTCGAGCTTCGGCTCCTCCCTCGTCTACTTCGCCGCCCTGCCGGTCGAGACGCAGCGCAAGATCTACGCGGCCGGCCCCGACGTCGCCTACGCCGGGGGCCTGTTCCCTATGCAGGAGGCGCAGAAGGTCGACGGCGGTTTCGTCTGCTCCGGTGTCTGGCAGTTCGCCAGCGGCTGCCGCGGCGCCGACATCATCGGCATCGGCCTGGCCGGCGGACCGGAAACCGACGGCAAACCGCTGACCGCCCTCGTCGACCCCGCCGACGTCGAGATCGTCGACAATTGGGACGTCGCCGGCATGAAGGCCACCGGCTCGCACGCCGTTCGCGCCGACGGACTCTTCGTCCCCGAGGAGATGACCTTCGTCCGCGGCGGCGCCCCGCAGATCGACGAACCGCTGACCCGCTACCCGTCACTGGCCTACGCCGCCCAGGTGCTCGCCGTGGTCACCCTCGGCGCCGCCCGCGGCGCCCTCGACTACGCCCTCGAGGTCGGAGCTGCCCGCACCTCCATCACCGGCGGCGCCAGCAAGGGCAACCGCCCGGCGTACAAGACCGGACTGGCCCAGGCCGAAGCCCAATTGCGTTCCGCGCGTGCGTTCTTCTACGAGGCCACCGACACCGTGTGGGCCAAGGCTGTTTCCGGGGAACATATCTCGGTCGACGACCAGGCGTTGCTGCGGTTGTCCGCCACCCACGCCGCCCATGTCGGCCGCGATGTGGTCCTGCAGGCCTTCGATCTCGCCGGTACCGGCGCCATCTACGAAACCCATCCGCTGCAACGGTTCCTGCAGGACGCCCTGGTACCCGCTCAGCACGCGATGCTGCAGACCAACACCTACGAGGCGGCCGGCGCACTCCTGCTCGGCCTCGACGCCGGCATCCCCAGCTTCCCCTGATCCAGCCCCACAAACGAGGAGCACACCCCATGGCCACCGAGCCGCTACGCACCCTGTTCTGCGTCGGGAACAACCAGAACTTCTTCGACCTGCCCAAATCCGAGATCAAACCGGTGTGGGAAGCCACGATGGAGTTCCTGACGACCCTCAAGCGGATGGACGGTGTCGACATCATCGGCACGTTCGACGACGACGCACACATGGTGGGGCCGTCGACCGGATGGCCGTGGACGTTCTACGTGCTGGCCGATGTGCGTGACCAGCCGACGGTCAAGGAAGCGTGCAATCTGTTGCGCACCATCATGGTCGGCGAGTACGCCCTCTGGCGCTACTTCACCATCGAAGCCCGCATGGGCCGCGAACTGACCATCCGCGACGACGTCTGATACCCCGGAGAAAGCAGAACCATGACGACCATCGAACGTCCCACCGAACAGCCGACCCGAGGCTTCGCCGCGCTGGCCGAAAAGGATCGCGTCGCCGGAGCGCTCTACACCGATCCGGCGATCTACGCCGAGGAGATGCGCAAGATCTTCTATCGCACCTGGGTGTGGGTGGCGCACGAGAGCGAGGTCCCCGAGGCCGGTTCGTTCAAGACCACCCAGGTTGGTGACCAGCCGGTCATCGTGACGCGAGATCGCAAGGGCAAGTTCAACACCCTGCTCAACCGCTGCCGCCATCGCGGCGCCACGGTCTGTGATCAGCGCAGCGGCAAGGCAAATGGCTTCACCTGCCCGTATCACAACTGGTCCTACACCCTCGACGGTCGCCTGCGGGGCATCCCGTACCCCGACGGGTACGAGGGTGTCGTCGACAAGAACGACTACCCGCTGCAGACGTTGCGCACCGAGAGCTACCTCGGCATGATCTTCGCGACGTTCAACGCCGACGCCGAGCCGCTCGAGGACTTCCTGGGTGACGCGAAGATCTGGATGGATCGGTTCCTCAAGCAGTCCAACGGCTTTCCGACGAAGGTCCTCGGCATGCACAAGTTCCGTTTTCAGGGCAACTGGAAGATCCAGTTGGAGAACACCACCGACGGTTACCACTTCCCGATGGTGCACAAGTCCTGGATGGCGTCGGTCGACGCCGAAACCGCCACGATGATGTCGTTCATGGACGATCCGAACGCCGTCACCCACGTCCTCGGCAACGGTCACAGCGTCGCGATCATGGCGGCTGACCACGCCGACCTCGACGTCGACGACGGCCACGAGGAAGTGCAGCCGCGCTTCCAGCACCTGGTCGACGAGTTGACCGAGGCGGGGGAGAGCCCCGAGCGGATTCGCCGCTACATGCGGTCGATGCACGGCTGCGGCTTCAACCTCAACATGTTCCCGAACATCGCGATGTCGTCGTCGTTCTTCCGCGTGCTCATCCCGATCAGCGTCGACGTCACCGAGGTGT
This sequence comes from Gordonia sp. CPCC 205515, assembly GCF_048537925.1. Classification (NCBI taxonomy): domain Bacteria; kingdom Bacillati; phylum Actinomycetota; class Actinomycetes; order Mycobacteriales; family Gordoniaceae; genus Gordonia; species Gordonia sp. CPCC 205515. The sequence continues at coordinate 368,605 of NZ_JBCLVJ010000008.1, forward strand.
GGCACATGGCGATCGGAATGGACGGCGGACCGGAGAGCATCAACCGCGAACGACTGCGCATCCACGAACACTTCCAGGGCCCCTTCGGTTTCGGTAGCCCCGACGACGCCGAAGGCTGGGATCGGGTGCAGATCGGTGCCGGCGGCAACCCGACCATGCCGATCCTGGTGAACCGCGGCGAGAACCGCGAGTACATCTCCGAAGAAGGCTGGCCCACATCGCATGTCACCGACGAGTCCGGCATGCGCGAGTCCTACCACATGTGGAAGAAGATGATGACCGATGACTGAGATGCTCACCTTCACCGACACCCGAGTGATGCGCGCGATCCAGCTGATCTGGAAAGAAGCCGCCATCCTCGACGCCAAGGACTACCCGGCGTGGGAAGAGATGTTCACCGACGACGGCCTCTACGTCATCCCCATCGACCCCGACACCGACGACTTCGCCGCGTCGCTGAACATGATCTACGACGACAAGCGGATGCGGCAGCTGCGTGTGCAACGCATGATGCAGGGCTACGCACCGTCGGCGGTGGCCGCCGCCCGCACCGTGCGGATCGTCTCGCGCTTCACCGTGGAGGAGATCAGCGACGAGGCCGTGGTCATCAAGTCCGCACAGATCCTGAACGCGTTCAAGCGCAACAACTTCTCGACCATCGGCGCCGAGATGACCCACCGCATCGAGTTCACGGATGACGGGGACAAGATCGCCTTGAAGGTGGCCCGACTCATCGACAGCGAAGACGCCGTCAGCGCGTCCGGCTACCTGCTCTGAGAGGATCGACGATGACCACCACAACCACTGCAGGTATCGCGGTAGTCACCGGCGCCGCGGGCGGCATGGGCAGCCACATCGCTCGCCGACTGCACGACGACGGTCACCGCGTAATCCTCGCCGACATCGCCGTCGAGGACGCCACCACCATCGCCAAGGAACTGTCCCCGGACGGATCCACCGCACGCGCCGTCGAACTCGATGTGTCCCACAAGCACAACTTCGAGGCAGCCCTCGACGAGGTCCAGAAGCTCTGGGGCACACCGACCATCATGGTCAACAACGCCGCCCGCACCCAGGCCGCCGACCTGATGACGTTGGGGGAGGACGAGTTCAACGACGTCCTCAACACCAACGTCAACAGCATCTTCTTCGGCTGCCAGGTCTTCGGTGCGGCGATGGCCGCGCAGGGCTACGGTCGCATCGTCAACATGGCGTCGCTGGCCGGGCAGAACGGCGGCACCGCGACCGGTGCGCATTACGCCGCATCCAAGGGCGCGATCCTCACCACCACGAAGATCTTCGCCCGGGAACTGGCGGGGAGCGGTGTCACGGTCAACGCCATCGCCCCTGGCCCGCATGACCTTCCGGTGGTCAAGGCCACAGTCCCGCCGGACCGCCTCGACGCGGTGATCGCCGGCATCCCGGTCGGCCGGCTCGGCAGCCCCGCGTTCATCGCCGACATGGTCGGCCTGCTCACCGCGGAGAACGCGTTCTTCGTCACCGGCGCCTGCTGGGACGTCAACGGCGGACTGTACGTGCGCTGACCCCTACTTCACAGCCCTACCAGGAGTATTCCCATGACCCTCATCGACGTGATCGTGTCGGACATCGTCCAGGAGACACCGACGATCAAGACGCTCTACCTGTCGAAGCCCGATGGCACGTCGGTGGGGTCGTATTCCCCAGGCGCGCATATCGATATCCTCGGACCTACCGCCCTGACCCGGCAGTACTCGCTGTGCAGCCGACCCGACGGCCGCGAGTCGTTCGCGGTTGCGATCAAGCGAGAAGCCAACTCTCGCGGCGGCTCCGTTGCCCTGCACGAACTGCAGGTGGGCGACACCCTGCAGATCAGCGAGCCGCGCAACCTCCTCGGAATCTTCGACGACGCACAGCATCACGTTCTTGTCGCGGCCGGGATCGGCATCACCCCGATGCTGAGCATGGCCCGGTACATGGATGTGCACGACATCAGCTTCGAGCTGCATTACTTTGCCCGCACCGCCGAGGAAGCCGCTTTCCTGCCGATCCTGCAGGATCGCTGCCCGGAGAAACTGCACGCCCACCTCGGGGTGACCCGGGACGAGCAGGAGGTGCTACTCAAGGCCGCGTTTGCGGGGATCGACCCGAACACCCACGTCTACGTCTGCGGCCCTGACGGATTCATGACCAAGGTCGTCGCCCTGGCCGAACAGTACGTGCCCGCCGACGCCGTCCACTTCGAGGCCTTCCACGCCGGTGAACAGCCGGGCACCGACGCCAACACCGGCTTCGAGGTCGAACTCGACGGCGAAACCTACCAGGTTCCCGCCGACAAGAGCATCGTCGAGGTGCTGGAGGAGAACGGCTGTGACGTCGACACCTCCTGCCAAGAAGGCATCTGCGGTACCTGCATCATGCAAGTCCTGCAAGGAGATCCCGAGCACCGCGACAACGTCCTCACCAAGGCCGAACGCGAGTCCGGCGAAGTGATGGCCGTCTGCGTCTCCCGCACCAAGGGCCCCAAGCTGGTGCTGGACTACTACTGACCCCGGCGCCCTGTGCTGGTTGAGCGCTTCCATCTGCTGGTCGGTCGCTTCCATCGCTGGTTAAGCGCGACGAGCGAGCGCAGCGAGCCCGACGCTGGTCGAAACCACACGTTCGATGACCGGGTGGTTTCGACTCGCGTCGGGCTCGCAAGCTCGCTCGTCGCTGCTCAACCAGCGGTGTCCGTCGGAACCTCGACGTCAAACCGCAGAACATCGCGCACCAAGGTGCTGATACTGTCCGCATCGGTCTTGCTCTTGATCCGTGCGCGATGCACGTCAACGGTTTTCACGCTCATCCCGAGCTTGCGGGCAATGTTCTGGCTGGGCAGGCCCTCGACGACGAGCGCCAAGATCTCCCGTTCCCGCGGCGTCAGCAACGACACCTTCGCCTGGATGGTCTGCTTGAGTTGGTAGGCGCGGAACCGTTCGGTCGCCTTCTCCATCCCTGCCTGCACGGTGTCGAGCAAACGTTGTGGATCGTAGGGCTTTTCGAGGAAGTCGAGGGCGCCGGCCTGCAGCGTGGACACCGACATACGGATGTCCCCGTGCGCGGACACGAAGATGATCGCGACATGCGGGGCGAACTCGTTGATGCGTTCCTGCAGGCGCGTACCGCTCATCTGCGGCATGCGGACATCCAGGACGATGCAGGCCGGATGGCTGCCGTCGTACGCGGTGAGGAACTCGTCTGCGCTGTGACAGATCTCGGGCTTGATCCCGATACTGCCCAGCAACCAGTCGACGGACTCGCACAACTCGGGGTCGTCGTCGACGACATACACCGTCGCCGGCGGCGCGGTGTCCTCGTCCGTGTGGTCAGCCATCATCGATGAGTCTAGCCGTCCGCCTCGTCGTTCCAGGCGGCATCGGCGGTCCAGTAGTTCATGCCGACGGCGCTGACCTTGTGTTCCCACGTCGAGGTGCGTTCGAGCCAGGGCTCTTCGCTGCGAACCGAGGCGTCGGCGGCTTCCGGCCCGTCGGCTTCGACGGTCCAGTGCACCCAGTTCACCTCGCGCCCGTGCTCGTCGTGCACGAACAGGTCGACATGATGCCACCCGTAATTGAAGGTGTCCTCGTAGCAGGTGAGGAACATCCGATGGTGGGTGATCGGCCGGGGTGTGATGGCCATGATGGTGCGCCTTTCTACGCCGGAATAGCCGGCAGATCGTGCAGCAGTGGCTCGAGTCGGCCTGCCGCCTCGAACAGGTTCGCTTCGTCGCCGGGCATACCGATGACCTGCAGGCCCAACGGAAGTCCGTCGGTGGTCCGTGCGCCGGGCACCACCACAACCGGCAGACCCAGGAGCTGCCAGGGACGGCTGAGGATCGGAGAGCCGGTGGCGTCCAGTCCCTTTGGGGCCGGACCCAGCGCCGCCGGACCAACGACGACGGTGGCGTCGCCCAGCATTTCGCGCAGCAGTGCACGTGAGCGATCACGGCGGATCAACGCGCCCGCCGAGGCGGGAGCGGGAACATCACGGCCGCTGTCGATCAACGCGCACAACTGCGGGCTCAGCGCGTCTCGCGATGCCTTCTCGACCTCGTCGAGCGTGGCCGCCGCTTCATGCGACATCACGGTGACATGATCGTCCGCGAGCGTGCGGATGTGGTCGTCCCAATCCAGATCCTGGGCCTCAATGCCGGCCTGTGCCAGCAGATCCGGGAGTAGATCCAGTAGCTGGCGCATCGACGGCTCCACCGTGTCGAGGTCGCTGCCACGCCACACCAGCGCCGACGAGACACGACGACGGTCCGGGTCGCGCTGGGGCCGTCCGGTGAATGCCGAGTACACGTAGGCCATGTCGTCGACCGTGCGGGTCAGGATGCCCAGGGAATCCAGCGATTCGCTCAGTCCGGTGACACCGGCCAGGCTGGTCGTGCCTTGGGCGAGCACCATGCCCACCGCGCCGCAGTACGACGCCGGTCGCGTCAACGAACCCGCGGTCTGCGTACCGAGGGCGATCGGGATGACACCGGCACCCACGGCCGCGGCGGATCCGCTCGACGACCCTCCCGGAGTGTGGTCGGAGGCAGCCGGATTGCGGGTGGGACCGGGGGAGAAGTAACCGAATTCCGTGGTGACGGTCTTGCCCTGTATCACGGCACCGAGTTCACGGAAGCGCGCAACACAGTCGGCGTCCTTGACGGCTGGTTCCGCTGAGGTCACCGTCGACCCGGCACGAGTGGGGAGCCCGGCCACGTCGATGAGATCCTTGACGCCGATCGAGATGCCGCGCAACGGACGACGACCACCGGTCTCGTCCTCGAGACGAGCGTCATCGATCACATGGTCCGAGAGTGCCACCCACGCCGCGAGATCTGATTCGGCGCGAGTGACTTCCGCACGGGTCTGTCCGACAAGTGTTTCCGCAGTCACGACACCTTCGTGTATCGCGGTTGCCTGGTCACTGACGGGCTGGTTCCAGTAGGCCGAGCTCACCGTTCCTCCTTCAATCCGATGTCATCAGTCTGCCTGCTTCGCGGCGTCGGCAACAGTAAAGAAATCCCTCCTACCGCTGTAGGTCGATTCGGACATAGCTTCATCGGCATCCGACGATCCCAGCCCCCACGACGGAGGAAACACCGATGTCCACCAGCACAACCGAGCAACTCACCGATGGTCCACCCACCCGGCGCACCATCGAATTCAGTCGCATGTCCCGACGTGCCTGGCTGGTCACCGGACTGCTGGTGCTCTTCCAGATCGTGGCCTTCGCCGACAAAGCGGTCCTCGGTCTCGTCTCCGCCGACGCCATCCCCGAACTCGGCTTGACGACAGTACAGTTCGGATTCATCGGCAGCGCATTCTTCTTCCTGTACGCCATCGTCTCCGTCATCACCGGCATTCTTGCGTCGAAGTTCTCGGTCAAATGGATCCTCGTCGCGATGGGGATCACCTGGGCGGTGCTGCAGTTCCCGATGCTGCTCGGCGGTGGTGCCGCGATCCTGCTGGTCACGCGCATCCTGCTCGGCGGCGCCGAAGGGCCGGCGACCGCGATGTCGCTGACCTCCGCGCACACCTGGTTCTCCCCGGTGAAACGCGCCCTGCCGTCGAACCTCATCGCTGCCGGTTCGGCACTCGGCCCGGTCATCGCCGCGCCGGTGCTCGTGTGGGTGATCGGCGCCTGGGGATGGCGTTGGGCGTTCGGTGTGCTCGGAATCATCGGACTCGTCTGGACGATCACTTGGTTCCTCCTCGGTGCCGACGGCCCCTTCCGTGATCGTCGTGACGCCACCGTCAAGACTGCCGTAGATGAGGCCGCAGCCGTCGATACCGACGCGGCCGAGATCGAGACCTCGGCGGTCGACGACCAACAGCCGGTGGCGATCTGGCGTGCACTGCTGAGCCTCACCTTCCTCGCCGCGGTGATCGGCGGCGCCTCCAACTTCTTCGTGCAGGGCTTTCTCACCACCTGGCTGCCCCAGTACCTCGGCACGGTCGCCGGCCTGTCGCGGACCTCGGTCGGGTCGGTCACCACGGTGCCGTGGGTGATCGGAGCGCTCGTCCTGCTCGCGCTCGGCGCCCTCGGTCACCGACTGCTCAAACGCGGCCACACCGCCCACCAGGCCATCGCAGTGCCGTTCGGTTGCGCGGCCATCGTCGCCGGCGTCTGCTTCGTGGCGATCCAGGCGACTTCGGGTACCGTCGCCGTGGCACTGCTGTGCGTCGCCGCCGGCTGCAGCCTCGCCTACCCGATGACCGCAGCCGCGATCGGCTACGCGGTCGGCGCCCGGCAACGCCCGATCATGATGGCCACGCTCGGCGGCCTCGCATCCTTCGGTGCGGTCATCTCACCGATCCTGGTGGGCTGGTTGATGTCCCACGCGGGCTACGTGTCGCCGCCCAAGGGTGTCAAGCCGAGCCCCGAGATGGCCGACCGCATGGCCATCGGCGTCCACCAGGCGTTCACCATCACCGGTCTGGTCCTGCTCGTCGGCGGCGCGCTGTGTATCGCGTTCCTGCGCCCCGAGCGACTCGGCCGCACCCTCCAACAACGATTCGTCAAGGCCGGATAGGAGCATCCGATGGCCACCCAGACCCTCACCCCGGTCGATCCGCAACTGTTCCGAGAAGTATTGGGCCACTATCCCACCGGCGTCGTGGTGGTGACCGGCCGCGACCCCGACGGCGGCATCCTTGCCATGGTGGTCGGCACCTTCAACTCGGTGTCCCTGGAACCGGCACTCGTGTCGTTCATGCCGATGAAGACCTCCCGCACCTTCGAGCAGATGCGGCACTGTGAATCGTTGTGCATCAACATCGTCGGCGGTGAACAAGAAGACGTCGTGATGACCATCGCCCGGCGGTGGGAGAACAAGCTCGACGGCGTCGACTGGTTCGAATCGCCCTCCGGTGACCCGGTTCTCGCCGATTCGGTGGCCTGGATCGACACCCGCCTGTGGAATACCGTCGACGCCGGCGATCACTGGATCGTGCTGTGCGAGGTCGCCGACATGGCGGTCACGAACCCGGTGTCGCCGTTGATCTTCTTTCAGGGCGGCTACGGCAGCTTCGTGTGCAGCTCGCTGATGGCGCGGATGGATCACGAGATCCTCCCGGCCATTCACGCCGCCCACGGCGCCCGCCCCCAAGTCGAGGAGTTGGCGTCGAGCATCGGCTGCGAGGTGTCGGTACTCACCGCGGTCAGCTGCGACGAGATGGCGGTGGCGTTGTCGGCAACCGGCGACGACGTCGACCGCGCCCACGGCCTCGCCCGCCGGGTCCCCATGGTGCCGCCCATCGGCGACAGCTACGTCTTCGACCAACCCCGCGAGGCGCAGGAACGCTGGATCGGCAAACTCAAGCACGCCGACGACACGATCCAGCAGATCCACCGCGACCGTCTGGCATTCATGCGCGACAACGGTTTCGCCATGTCGTTCCTGCCCGCCGAGGGCGACGCCGCCTATGTCAGCATGCGTGATGCCACCCGCCGCTACGAGAACGGCCGACTCACCCCCGCCGACGAACGCAGCATCCGCGAATCGATCGCCAACTGCGCCGTCGACTACCAGGTGCGCGATATCCACGCCGACCAGACCTACGACATCGGGTCCCTCGTCCTACCGATCCGCGACCCCAACGGCGGGTATTCGATGACCCTGCGGCTCGCGCAACTGCCGCAGCAGGCCACCGGAACGCAGGTCCACGAGTGGATCGAACAGGCCCGAGGTGTTGTCGCCGCACTCGAGAACACCACCCCCGCAAGCACTGTCACCGAGGAGCAGGCCCGATGAGTTCATCGATCACCGAGAACACCGCAGAAGCCATCGCTGCGCTGACCGCACGGATCAACGTCCTGGAAGCCGAGGCCGACATCCGTCGCATCCAGGCGCGTTACATGTTCCTCTGCGACACCCCCTGCCCGGAGTTCGGGATTGCCGACGACGCGCAGCGCATCGAGAAGATTCTCGACCTCTACACCGACGACGCGGTCTGGGAGGGCGTGGGGGAGTACTACACCGGACAGTTCGGTCGCGCCGAAGGAAAAGCAGCGATCCGCAAGCACTTCCAGGGCTTCTGGGGCGAAAAGCAGGACCCCGCCCTGCTGTTGAACGCCCACTATCTGACCTCGGAGCAGATTCACGTCACCGGCGACGAGGCGACCGGCCAGTGGATTCACATGCAGCCGTGGCTGTTCTCCGACGGCCGCAGCCTGCTGCGCTCGAGCCGGCTCAACAACGCCTTCCGCAAGGAGAACGGCCGCTGGCTCATCACCCGCACCCGCACCGAGAACGTCTTCATCGCCGACCTGCCCACCAACTTCGCCTCCGACTATCCGTCGGAGTCGGTGCTGCTCAAGGACTGACCGCGAACGAACACGCTCATCGGTGCTGCGCACCCAACGAGAACTCAGTGGTGTAGTGCGGGTTCGGCTTTCCGGTAATCAGGTCGGCCGCGAGTTCACCGTAGGCCGGCGCGAACTTGAAGCCCCGACCCGACAGCGCGGTCAGCAACAGCATGCCGGTGTCCTCGTCGAGATCGATCAACGGTAGGCCGCTGGGTGTGCATAGTTCGTGGTGCATCGAATAGCGCACCGGTTCCGGGTTGAGGTCCGGGATGAAGTCGACGGCCCAGCCGCTGATCTTGCGGAGGTCGTCGCGACTGAACGCGGGGACGTCGGAAGGGGAGGAGATCGCGCTCCACAGCGGTTCGGTCGCCACCTTGACGCTGTATGAGTCGTGACTCGGGGTGCCGTAGAGATGCACACCATCGGCGTCGCGGATGAACGCGGGAAAGCGATCCGGCCCGAACATCTCCGGCTGCCGCGGCATGAACCACGTCAGCGACAGCGGGATGATCGACAGGAACCCCTTCAGGTCCGGCCGCAGTTTCAGTGACCAGGAGCCGGTCGCGACGACGACCTTGTCGCAGGCGACCCGGCCCTCCGACGTGACGATTTCCAGACGACCACCGTTCTCGTCGAAGTCGAGCACCTCGGTGTTCGTCAACACCTGTGCGCCAAATGCTTTCGCAGACTCCACGGCGGCCAGCACACTCGCCTCCGGGAACAGGCTGCCGGCGCGATGATCGAGGACCGCCATCGTGTTCTCGTCGTCGACCCGATGCTGCGGGAACCGGGCGCGCAGCGCCGCCGCGTCGAGGATCTCGTGCGGCAGATCGAACTGCTCGGCCGACTCGATCGACTTGAGCAACGGCCCCGATCCCGAATCACCGATCTGCAGCGCACCGCACTCGTCGTACAGCCGTCGACCGCTGTCCCGTTCGAGTTCCCGCCACAACTCACGTGACCGAGCCAGCATCGGCACGAACCGCGGTCCCTCGTGTACGGCAGAACGGAACAGACGTGAGTCACCCGCATACGATCCGCGGGCGTGCCCGATTCCGAACTGCTCGATCCCGACGACCCGCACTCCGCGTTTCGCCAACTGCCACAGGGCCATCGAGCCGGAGCTACCGAGTCCGATGACGACGACGTCCGTGTCCATGGTGGACTGTCCTTTCCCGTTCACGCGAGTTCCGGTGTCTGCCAGAGGTTCAGGGTGGTGCCGATATTCTTCGCGACCGCGTTGCGGTACACGACGGTCCCCCACGCGACGTCCTCGACCGGCATGCCGCCGACCGAGAACACGATGACCTCGTCGTCGCTGCGGCGGCCGACCGCGTCACCGGCCGCGACCGCACCGAGATCGACGAGATCCTCGACAGCCAGATCACCGTCGTGGATCATGTCCATGAACTTGCAGCCGATGATCGGAATCGTCTGGTGCGACGGATATCCCGTCTCCTCGGACCACGCCTCGTAGAGGCGGACGTTGTCGACGACCTTGCGTACGTCGGCGGCGTGCATGGACTCGTCCATGTTGCACATCGCCGGCATGCTCAGGAACGCACCGGGTTTGATGATGTCGCGGGTCAGTGTCGGGTAGGTCGACGGATCGCCGGGCACCCCGGTGGTGCAGAAGGTGACGATGTCCGAGTCGCGGACCGCGTCCTCGATCGTGTCGACCTCGGTCACCGAGATCCGTGGGTACTCGGCGGCCACCCACGCGGTGAACGCATCCATGCTCGCCCGGCCGCGGCCCTTGATCTTGACGGTGTCGATGTCCGGTCGCGCGGCGACGAAGGCGGCCAACGACGTTCGGGCCATCACGCCGGGCCCGACGATCCCGACGACCCGCGCGTCTTCGCGGGCGAGGAACCGTGCACCGACCCCGGGGACCGCGCCGGTGCGGTACGCCGACAGCAGATTGGCCGACATGAGCGCCAACGGTGCACCCGTGTCGGTGTCGCTGAGCATGAACATGAGGATCGACCGCGGTAACCCCTTGTCGCGGTTGGCGATATTCGATCCGTACCACTTCACGCCCGTGGTGCCGAACCCGCCGCCGAGGTAGGCGGGCATCGCCATGAACCGGCGGTCGGCGGTGTTGTGCGGCATGCCGGGGAACGGGGATTCGTCAGGGAAGGTGATCATCGCGCCGTGCGAGTCGCTGTTGGGGCCGGCCATCCGGTAGTCGCCCTTGTGCAGCAACACGAATGTCTCCTGCATGGCGTCGACGCAGGCGCCCATGTCGGTAACGCCGGCGGCGATCATGTCGGGTTCGGACAGGTACCGAAAGTCGATGGTGGTGTTCATGAAAGTGCCTCGGAGAGATGGGCGGGAATAACGGGGCGGCTGTGTGCGGTACTTGTCCAGAGCATGATCGTCGCGAAGGCAACTTCGATGGCGGCGACTGCGATCGTCAGGCCGGCGGATCCCGACATCGCCGACACCGATCCGGTGTGCGTGCTGACCGCCATCGAGTGGTGGGACATGGGCATGGTCATCGCGGCGAGATGGATGGCGATCATGGCCGAGGACATCCCGACCAGCATCGCCCAGCTCCGCGGCGACGGTGTGCGCAGTAGGTGCACACCGCAGCCGAGGCATCCGACGACCATGACCAGCGTGAGCACCGCGCCCACCGGACCAAGATGTCCGAGACCGGCCACATGCAGCGCCGCGGAGAGCATCGCGAGTCCCAGGGCGACTCCGCCACCCACACGGGGAACGACGTTGTGGCTCATCATCACTCCCGGTGGCGACCCATCTCGGCGTACCGCTCGGGCGAGCGAGAACGAAGGACGGCAGCGGCGATCACACCAAGGACGGCGGCGACCAGCAGTAGCGCCGGCAGGAGCCACACCAGGACGCCACCGGTTCCGATCAGCAGGTCGAAGTTGGCGACCCCGACGATCAGCACAGCGATCAACGCGATGCCCGCGACGAGCGGTGCCACGAAGGTGCGTAATCGATTCGGATCGAGATCGCCGTGGCGGGCGAAGAAGGCCACCACCGCGAACGACGACGTGGCCATGAGTGCGATGACCCCGAGGGTGCCGAGGTTGCACAGCCAGGTGAACAGCGCGAGGACCGGGTCCTGCTTGGTGATCGCGAAGACCGCGACGACGACGAGCGCCAGCACCGACTGGGCGACCGATCCGACATGCGGACTCTGGTGCACGGTGTGGGTGCGACCGGCATGGTCGGGCAGCAGCCCCTCGCGACCGAGAGCGTACGTGTAGCGGGCAACGGCGTTGTGAAACGCGAGAACCGCGGCAAACACACTGGTGATGAACAGGATTCGCATGATCGTCGTGTACCAGGGACCGATGTAGCCGTTGGACAGTTCGAACAGGAAGGTCGTCGGGTCGGCGAGTTTGGCGATGAAGTCGGGGATGTTGCCGACGCCGGCGCCGTTGACCATCAAGAAGGTCACCACCGTGTAGACGACGCCGATGGTGATCACCGACAGGAACGTCGCGCGAGCCACCGTGCGTTTCGGATCTTTGGCCTCCTCGCTGTAGATCGCCGTGGCCTCGAAACCGACGAAGGAGGCGAAGCAGAACAGCAGACCGATCGGCAGTGATCCCGAAGTCAGTGCGTGCGGTGTCAGGGGGGTGATGCTCAGTGACGTCGTGCCAAAGTCACCGCCTTTGACGGCGATGACGACCGCCAGAATGAGTACGACGAGGAACTCGAGTCCGACGAGGACCGAGAGCACCTTCACCGACATGTCGATCTGCCGATAGCCGAGCACCGCGACAGTGGCGATACCGACGAGCGCGAACACCCACCAGTCGATCGAGACGCCGAACTCGTCGGTGACGAACGCTGCGGTGGCGGCACCGAACAGTCCCCAGAGACCGATCTGCATGCAGTTGTAACTGAACAACGCGAGATATGCTGCGGCACCACCGCATTGCTGCCGCAATCCGCGGGTGATGTAGGAGTAGAAGGCTCCGGTGCTGGTGTGGAACCGGGACATGGCGGTGTAACCGACCGAGAACACCAGCAGTGTGACCATGGTCAGGATGTACGCGGCGGGCACGCCCGGGCCGTTGCCGAGCAACATGGCGACGGGTGCGCCGCCGGCCATCGCCGTCAGAGGCGCGGCGGCCGAGATCACGAAGAACGTGACGCCCAGCGTGCCGAGGGTGCCTCGGCGTAGTGAATGTTCTTGTCGCGCCGGCGTTGCGGTAGTCGGCGCTGCGGGATCGGTGGTCATAAGACGCTCCGGAGGAGAGAAGGGTGAGAGGTCAGCAGTGGCAGGCGGATTCGCCGCTGCCGGCGGATGCCGGAACGTCGAGGGTGGGGTTGCGGTCGAAGAAGCCGACGGGCTTGAGGGTGAACCCGGTGTAGTCGACGGGCATGATCGGCCAGTCCTCGGGCCGCGGGTAGTGGGTCAGGCCGAAGGTGTGCCAGACGACGATGTCCTCGTTGTCGACGCTCCGATTGTTGGCGACATAGGCGGGCAGGCCCGAATCACCCGGATGCTGATTCACGAAATCGCCTGCGGCGTAGAGTTCGTCGTCGGCGTGCTGGGTCACCCAGAGGTGTTTGGTGGCGAACGCGGCGCGCTTGGCCACCGACGACTGCGGGTCGGCCAGCAGCGTCTGCTTGCCCTCGGGGAACAGGCCGTAGGCGACCGGGTGGCCGAGCCGGTTGGTCACATTCGGGTTGGTGATGTGCCAGACCCGGCCGACGGCGTTGTCGGCGTCGCGCTGCGCCTCGGATTCGGTGCGCAACACCGTCTTCGACAGGGTGAAGGCGTTGCCGTGCGGATTGCCCTCACCCATCGGGACGCGGACGCTGTCGATTTCCTCGATGCTGTTGCGGGCGCCGTCGATCATCATGTCCAGGCGGGCGCTGAACAGGTGCTGGTGATACGGCGCGCCGAGGCCGGGGGCGATCTCCGAGGCGTACGCGTAGTCGTTGCCCGGGTAAGCCGAGGTGAAGACGATTCCCGTTGCCTTGACCTCGAATTCGATGGTGCCGTCGAGGTAGAGGTACCAGAAGAAGCCGTAGTCGTAGTTGCCGATGGTGGTGAAGAAGGAGATCACCAGACGACGCTGCCGGCGGGTCTCGTGCGAGCCGGCCCACAGGTCGGTGTGCTTCCACAGGATGCCGAAGTCCTCTTCGTGCATGCAGATCGCGTTGCGCAGGGTGTGCGGGGCGCCGTGTTCGTCGGCGACGACGGCGTCGAAGTAGGTGATGTCACCGACACAGTCGCAGCCGAGTTCCAGCGCGTTGGCGTAGCGGCCGACGAGGTATTCGCCGGTGTCGAAGTAGTTCTGCCAGGAGCGGACCGGCGAGGGGTCGCCGTAGGGGACCACCATCTCGGCGATGGATGCGCGGTGGATGACCGGGCGGGTGCGGCCGCCGTCGTCGAAGCCGAGCTGATGCAGGACGAGGCCTTCGCGGGCGTCGAACCCGACGCGCAGGCTCCACTTCTCCCATTCGACGAGGTTGCCGGTGACGGTGAAGCTCGGGCCCTCGGGCTGGGTGATCTCGATCGGCTTCTGCGTCGTGCGGGTCGGGCCGGCGATTTCGGGATCGGTGAAGTTGCCCGACTCCTGCGGGATCGGCACGGGGCCGAGGTCGAGGACCTGCAGGACCTCGCGTGCGGTGACGTCGACGAAGGCGACGAGCCCGTCGATGGGGTGCGCCCACGGGTGGTCGGTGGGCTCGGGCTGCAGGAAGGCCAGGCCACGCAGGATGCGGCGACCTTCTTCGCCGGGGTAGTCGAACACGCCGGCCGACAGGGGAGCGACCCGCACCTTGGCGACATCCAGGTCACGAGCGGCCAGCGCAGCGAGCCACCGCTCGTCCTTCGCGAGCACCTCCTCGACGAGCCCGAACTCCTCGTCGAGCACCGGCACCTGACCGTCGACCGCGGTGTCGAGCACGCGGTGGGAGACGACCTTGCGGTCGGTGACCGACACGACCGCGTCGATGGACTCGGGCTTGGTCGGGTCGAGCAGCATCACGCGGAAACGTCGGTCCGAGGGGAGGTCGGTGCCGTACAGCACGGATTTCTCCGGCTCGACGAGCCCGACGTAGACGAAGCGCGATGTGTCGGTGGCGAGGCCGGCTTCGGTGAGGATTGCGCGGGCGTCGTCGATCTCGCTTGCGATCGGCAAGGACAGCGGGTGGTCGACGGTGTCGGGTGTGATGGCCATCAGAGTCTCCGTTTCGAGTGGTGTGGAACACAGTAGCATCTATTTCCTACGAACGTAGGAAATAGTTCCGAAAAGTTGTTTCCGGTGTGTGCGGAGCGTGTTACGTAGTGTGTAACTCACCGATGGGCGGGAAAACAGTGACTGTTGAGGTTCGCGAGGGAGGTGAGGTGCATCGTGCCGAAGGTTGTCGATCACGATGAGCGGCGCCGCGAGATCATCGCGGTCGTGTGGCGGTTGGTCGCCACCCGCGGGATCGAGGCGATGAGTATGCGCACCATCGCTCAGGAGGCGGGCTACGCCAACGGTGTGCTGTCGTACTACTTCGCGAACAAGGACGACGTCATCCGGCAGGCGTACGACTACGTCTACACCGCCACCAACAACCGGATCGCCGGACTCATCGGTGACTCGCGCGGATTGGCCGCGCTGCGGATCTTCTGCGGCGAGGTCATGCCCCGTACCCCGGAGGCGCTACTCGAGGCGCGAATCGCCACGACGCTCTGGGACCGCGCCATGTACGACCCCGTCATCAACCGCACCAACGTCGAGGCCATGCAGACCTGGCGCGACGAGATCGTCGGTTTTCTCGACGACGCGGTATCCGACGGCGAGATAGCCCCCACCGACACCATCCTCGCGGCCGATTCCTGGCTGTCGTCGATGATGGGCATGCAGATCATGGCGGTGCTGACACCCGACCTCATGCCTGCAATGCGGCAGGACGAGTTGCTCGAAAGTTTCATCGCGGGTTTGTACGGTCCGACGGCCGCGTCGCGTTGATCGCGTCCTACCGCTGATCGAGTAAGGCTCCGAGCTTGCGAGGAAACGCATCGAGATCGACTGTCGCCCAGGGGTTGTGGCCTCGATGCGCTCCCTCGCTGGCGCTCGGTCGCTTGCTCGACCAACGAGGGAGGACCAACGGTAGATCCGCACGGTCAGTGCGCCGCACCCAACTCTACGAGGAGTACGCCACCGATGATGAGCAGGATCCCGCTGATCATCCGTCGATTGAGGGCCTCGCCGAAGAGATACTTCGACGCGATCGCGGTGAGCGCGACCCCGGACGCGGCCCACACCCCGTATGCGACACCGAGCGGCATGTCGGCGCGCAACGTCAGCAGCAGGAAGCAGAACGCTGCCAGGTAGCCGGCGGCGACGGCCAGATACCACCACCTGCTCGAGGTCACGGCGAGTCGCAACGAGAGCGTGCCCGCAACCTCGCAGAGGATCGCGCCGATGAGGAAGAGATACATCATCAGCGGGTCATGCTTTCGTCGTATTCTGTTGTTTCAGAATGTGATTGATGAGACTTGGAGCCGGTCTCGACCAGCAACACCCCACCGACGATCAAGATCAGCCCGATCCCCATGAGCGGGGTGAACGCCTCGTCGAACAACAGCGTGGAGAACAGCGCGGTCAACGCGACGCCCATGGCACCCCAGATGCCGTACGCCGCACCGAGCGGCATGCCCAGTTTGAGCACCAGCGCCAGACATCCGAAGGCCACGAGATACCCGACCGCGACGACCACATAGAGCCAAGGGTGGTTCTCGGAGCCCTTCAGCGACAACGACGCTGCTACTTCGTAGACGATCGCACCGGCAAGAATCAGCCACTTCATACCGACGAGTATTCCAGTTGGCCCACGGGGCAACGATAAGAGTTCTTCCCCCCCCACTTCCCGTTCCTCTTGACCTTGCAAGGTGCCGAAGAACCAGGAGCGGGGGGAAGAACTGACCCAGGTGGCGGGATCCAGGCGGCTGGCTAATCGAGAAACGTGGTCAAGACCGGTTCGTCGGTGTGCGCGGTCAGGCTGCGTCTGCGCAGCAGCGCCATGTGACGTGCGGTAAGGCGCATGAATCGTCGGGTGGCCGGCGACATTCCACCGCCGGCGCGGGTGATGAAGGCGAAGCGTTCCTCGTAGGGCGGGTCCAGGGATGTCCAGTTGACCCGGTTGGCTCCGGCGTAGCTGCGGACGGTGAGATAGGACGCCAGGGTTTCGCCGGTGCCGTGCGCGGCGAGTTCGAGTGCGGCGGATTGAAACTCGACCTCGATCGCGGGCTGGATCTTCACACCGGCCGCGGCTGCCCGCTCGGCCAACCCGCGCCGTAACGGATCCTCACTGCGCCAGTGCGCTTCGGAGAGGATGAGCGTGCATTCAGCCAGATCGCGGATGGTTTTGGGGGTCGCGGTGCGACTGGGGTCGGAACTGACGAACACGACTTCATCGACAAGCACGGGCTTGCTGACGGTGAGGTTGTGCTCGTCGACGGGCAGCTGTACCAGCCCCGCCTCGAGGTCTCCGGACCGCACGTTGTCGGCGACCTCTGAGGAGTTCAAACCGACGATGCGCACCCGCACCTGCGGGTGCATCGACCGGAAATCGGTGATCAGAGGTGCCAGCAGATAGCGGTGGGCGGTACTGAACGTCCCGAACGACACCTCTCCGCCGGCGAGGGTGCGCGCGTCACGCGCGGCCGATGCGAGATCGTCGGCGGAGCGCACGGTCTGTTCGGCGAGCGGAACGATGAGCCGCCCGACGTCGGTCAGCTGCAGGTTTCGGTTCGTTCGGGTGAACAACTGCGACCCGATATTGCGTTCGAGTCGTCGGATCTGGTCTGACAGGCTGGGCTGGGCGACGTATTCGGCCGCGGCGGCCGCCGAGAACGACCCGGTCTCGACGGCGCGCAGGAAGTAGCGAAGCTGCCGCAGCGTCGGCCCCTCACTCATCGCCCGGACTCTCCATGACATCTCACCGATTCACGGGTCACACCGTAGAAACATCTCGGCATCGCGGCAGCCATAAAACCACCCATCTATAGCCTCATCCTTGATCTGGTACTCGAAGTATGACGTAGACGACAGTCTTTGCGCGACTCATGATTGAAAACATCAGTTCAGAACGACCCGGTTCTGAAGAGTCTCAGATCACACAAAGGGGTTTGACCACAATGGTTGCCAACAACGCAAACACCGCAGTGGTGACCGGCGCCGCCAGCGGTATGGGTTGCGCGACGGCCGCGGCGCTGGCCGCCGACGGATGGAACGTCCTGGCCCTCGACCGTGTCGCGACCACCGTCGAAGCCAACGGGCAACACTTCACCACCACCGAGGTCGACGTCACCAAGCGTGACCAGGTGAGTGCGGCCATAGCCGCCCATTGCGCCGATTCGTCTGATCCGGTGGGACTGGTGGCCAACATCGCCGGGATCTATCCGCCCAGCACGCTCGACGATTTCACCGAGGACTTGTACCGCAAGGTTTTCGACGTCAACGTCCTCGGCGTTCTGAACGTGACCGCCGCTGCCGTCGAGCACATGACCGCCGGCGGCTCGATCGTCAACTTCGCCTCCGTCGATGCCTTCACGGTCTCCCGCGGACAGTTGCTGTACGGCGCGTCCAAAGCAGCCGTAGTGATGCTCACCAAAGAGCTTGCCCTCGAACTCGCGCCCCGCGGAATCCGCGTCAACGCCATCGCACCCGGGTGGGTGAACACCCCGGGCAACGCGGCCACCGGACGCATGGACGCCGCCGCGGCAAGCATTCCACTCGGCCGCGTCGGACAGCCCGACGAAATCGCCCGCTGGGTGTCCATCCTCGGCAGCCCCGACGCCGGATACATGACCGGAGAGACGATCGTCCTCTCCGGCGGCGACGTCATCCGCTGACACCGAATACAGCTGAAAATGCCAGGCCCACAAGTCAATAGCCACATCACGTTTGCCACCAGAAGGGAACACCAACCAATGAAGTACTGCGTCATCGGCGCCGGCGCGGCCGGTCTGTCCGCACTCAACATGCTCACCGAACAGGGCTACGAGGTCGACTGCTTCGAGAAGAGCGACGTCGTCGGCGGTCACTGGAACACTGACTACGACGCCCTGCATCTGATCACCTCGCGCAATCAGACTGTCTTCGAAGACTTCCCGATGCCCGAGCACTACCCGCACTTCCCGCGGCGCGACCAGGTGACCGAGTACATCCACTCCTTCGCCGCCGAACGCGGCCACGACAAGCGGATCACGTTCAACACCGAAGTGCTCTCGGTGACCCCGGTCGAGACCGCCGGACCCGTCGGATCGGCCGGCTGGGTCGTCACCACCTCCGCCGGCGCCGACACCTACAACGGTGTCCTGGTGGCCAACGGTCACCTCTGGGACAAGAAGATCCCCAACGTTCCCGGCACCTTCGCAGGACCGCAGATCCATTCCAGCGAGTACCGCAACACCGACGACATCGTGGGCAAGCGAGTCCTCGTCGTCGGCGCCGGCAACTCCGGATGCGACCTGGCCGTCGACGCCGCGCAGCACCGTTTCGAGGTCGACATCGTGATTCGCCACGGCGCCTACTTCCAGCCGAAAATGTACTTCGGCCGCCCGCGCGCCGAACTGGGGTTCATGGCCGAGTTCTCGCCGTCCGAACAGGACCTGATCTCCCGACTGCTGGCACGGGTGTCGATCGGTGAGAACGCCGACTATCCGGGATTGCCGGTGCCGCACCATCGGGCGATCGCCGAGGGACCCGCCGTGGTCAACGACCTGCTGCTCTACTGGATCCACCACGGCCGGGTCGGCGTCGTCGGACACGGCATCGAACGATTCGATGGCAACACCGTGCACTTCACCGACGGCACCGCCCGCGACTACGACACCATCCTCTACGCCACCGGCTTCCACCCGTCGTTGCCGTTCCTCGACGACTCGCTCGTGCCGCGCAGCAACGGCGTGCCGCTGCGTCATGCCGGCGGCATCATCCCGCAGGGCTTGGAGAAGCTGTACTACATCGGTCTGACCTCGCCGCGCGGCCCGCAGATCCCGGTCTACGGTGTGCAGGCGAAAATCGTGGCCCGCATGCTGGCCATGCACGACAGTGCCGGGGATGAGGGCACGCGCGTCGCCCACTATCTCGGTCAGCTGCAGGAGGCCGACGATCGCATCGACATTCCGCGCGACATCTGGAATGACCAGCTCGCCGACACCCACCGGCTGCTCGACGCCTTCGAAGCAAACCTGCACGCCAGCAACGCATAAGAAGAACCCCTACCAAGCTCCGGCGCATCATCGGGGGATGCGTGCGGCCGCCCTGATCGCAAGGAAATCGTCATGTCGAGACCATCATCCGACGCCCAGCCCCCCATAGCCGATGACGGCGCAACCACCACGTTGAGTATGAAGCGGACGATCGGACTCACGTCCCTGATCGGTCTGTCCATCAGCATCACCATCGGGTCGGGGTGGCTGCTGGCGACCCTGCTGGCCGCCACGAAAGCCGGACCGGCATCCATCCTGTCCTGGTTTGTCGCGGCGTTCATCTTCTCGATCATCGGAGTCAGTTGGCTCGAACTCGGCACCATGCTGCCCTGTTCGGGCGGTAGCGTCCGCTATCCGCGACTCAGCCACGGAGCGTTCGCCTCCTGGTTCAACGGATTCGCCTACCTCCTGGCCTGCATCGCACTTCCGGTGATCGAAGCGCAGGCGGTGGTCACCTACCTCGGTGGGCGATGGCCCGAACTGGGCCTGGTCGCCCACCAATCCGGCACCACGATATTGACGTGGCCGGCCGGTATCCTCGTCGGTTTCGCGTTGTTGGCAGTGTTCTTCGTGTTGAACATCTTCGGCGCGGCGTTGATGGCCGAGTCGAACAAGTGGGTGACGATCTGGAAGTGCGTCATTCCGGTGGCCACGTTCCTGCTGATGATGACCGCCATGAACACCGAGAACTTCTCTGCCTACGGTGGGTTCGCTCCGATGGGTTGGGCCGCGGTACTGGGTGCGGTCTCGGGTGGCGGAATCGTGTTCGCGTTCAACGGTGTTCGACTGATCGCCGAGTTCGGCGGCGAGGCCATCAACCCGCGGCGAAGTCTTCCGATCGCGATGATCGTCGGCGGCATCGCTTTCCCGCTGGTGGTGTATGTGGGTTTGCAGATCGGTTTCATCGGTGCCATCGATTGGACGGATGCCGGTGTGGCGCCGGGTGATTGGGCGGGCTTGATCACCAGCAACTGGTCGGCATCACCGCTGCTCGATGCGGTGATGGCCGCCGGATTCACCTGGTTCTCCTACCTCCTGCTCACTGATGCGTTGCTTTCACCGGCTGCGAGTGGCTGGGTGTGGCTGGGCCTGGGCTCACGCGTCACCTACTCGATGTCGGCCAACGGAGAATTGCCTCGCGGTCTGCAGCGCCTCAACCGGCGCGGCTCACCCTGGGTGGCGTTGGTGGTCGTCACCGGAATCGGGTTCCTGTTCTTCCTCCCGGTGCCGAGTTGGTACGTGTTCGTCGGCATGGTGGCCACCGCGATGATGTTCAACTACGTCATCGCAGCTCCGTCAGTGCAGGTGTTCCGCCGGCTGGCGCCTCAGCTACCCCGACCCATCAGAATCCCCGCGGTCACGTTCTTCGGGCTCGCCGGATTCATCTTGAGTATGTTCACCATCTATTGGGCCGGCTGGGCCACCATGATCAACGTGCTGACCGTCACCATGCTTGGCCTGCCGATCTACGCCTCGTACTCGAGCGTGAAAAACGGGTGGAGCCGAAGCACGCAGAGCGGAGTGCTGTCGATCGTGTTCACCGCGGCCTGGGTGATCATCGCCCATCAGGGTGGTTGGATGTTCTCCGGCGGGAAGCAGGTCACCGGACACTGGTCCATCGGAACCTATCTCGCCGCATTCGTCGTGGCCGCCGTCGCGTTCGTTGTGGCGCTGTGGGTGATCAGCAACGGTGAAGGCCGCCAACATCTCAAGGCCGGAATCTGGGTGTTGCCCACCTTCATCTTCGTCACGTTTCTGTCCTACTGGGATGTCAACGGTCCCGGCCACGTGATCTCCGGGCTCACGAGTTCGTTGATTCTGGTCGTGTTCTCCGCCGGCATGTACTTCTGGGCCGTGCGCAGCGGATTCCTCACGAAAGAGCTCGCCGATATCACCCACGAGTACGACGAGACAAAAACTGTCGCACTGGCTTGATCACAGCATGTGCTGTGTCGTGACGCCGTAGCAGAAAGGCCGCAGAACCATGACCATCGTCGTTGGATATCCCACTAATCGTCGAGCAAAGGCCGTCCTCAGCCTGGCCGGCATGATCGCCCGATCGACCGGCGAGGACATCGTGGTGTGCACCACGATCCGTGACCCCCGAATCCCGGGAATCGCACCAGATCATCCCGAAGTCCGCAGCTACGTGGACGAACTCGCCGACAAGGCACTAGAACTCGCCCGCGAGGACATGCCCACCGACATTCGGGCGCACTATGTTCGAGTCAATGCCGAGTCGGTCGCGCGAGGACTCATCGGCGCGGCAGGGGAGTACCAGGCGAGCATGATCGTGGTGGGTTCGGCGACCGGCCGCGTCGAGCAGGTGACCATCGGCAGCATCGCCGACCGGGTGCTGCACAGTGCACCCGTGCCGGTGGCTGTCGCCACCCGGGGATTCCGCGCGAATTACGGCAAGGTCACCCGAGTAAACCTCGCGTTCAAAGGCGGCACACTTGGCCCGGTGCACGTCGCTGCGGCCGAAGAACTGGCTGGCCGACTCGGTGCGCAACTGCGCCTGGTGTCGTTCGCGGTGCACCTCTCACCACCGGCAGCAATGCGTGTCCCGTTCGAAGGGCCATCGGTCTTCGAGTCCTGGCACAAGGCCATCCACCACGACGTCACCGCTGCCATCGACGCCGACGCCGCAACCGCACACCGCAAGCCGGAGTTCGTCATCGGTGAGGGCCGGGACTGGCAGGATGCGCTCGACAGTGTCACCTGGGATGACGGTGACCTCCTGGTCGTCGGATCCAGCGACGCGGGTCCGGTCGCACGAGTATTTGTCGGATCCCACGCCTCGAAAATCATTCGCCACTCACCGGTCCCGGTGATCGCGATACCGCGTGCCAGCGCTGCCGAACTCGCCGCCGACTAACGACGACCACATTGCGCGAAACACAGTTATTGACAACCGATTTGAAGGGAAACATCTCATGACCGACGTGTCCGCAACCCGCCTGTCCAACCGCATCGCGCTCATCACCGGCGGAGCCCGCGGCCAAGGAGCCGCGCACGGCTTACGCCTGGGCAGCGAGGGAGCCATCGTCTACCTCGCCGACGTCCTCGACGAGGACGGCGAGACCACCGCCGCCGAACTGCGTGCCAAAGGACTCGACGCCACCTACCTGCACCTCGACGTGTCCAGCGCCGATGACTGGCAGGCCGTCCGTGACCGCATCCAGAACGACCACGGTCGCCTCGACATCCTGGTCAACAACGCAGGCATCGTGAAAGTCACGACCATCGAAGAAGAGACCCTCGAGGCCTGGAACCGGACGATCGGCATCAACCTCACCGGCGCATTCCTCGGTCTGCACACCATGATTCCGTTGCTACGCGTCGGCAGCAACAGCGCGGTGGTCAACACCTCCTCGATCTTCGGCCCGTCTGGCGCCGTCGGCTACGCCGCCTACGGATCGAGCAAGTCGGGCATGCTGGGACTGACCCGCACCGCGGCTCTCGAACTCGCCGACGACGGGATCCGCGTCAATGCTCTCGTCCCCGGCGGCGTGGCCACACCCATCAACGCCAACGAGAAGAGTGGTGGCGTCATCCCGGAAACCCCGCTGGGACGCCGCGCCGACGTCTCCGAACTCGCTGCCGCAGTCGCCTTCCTCGTCAGCGACGACGCCAGCTTCATCACCGGCACCGAACTCGTCGTCGACGGCGGCTTCCGCACTCGCTGACCGCACAAACCCCAAGCACCACAACCAGGATCCGGCGTAACAACCCCATGAAACAGGACATGACATCAACGGCACCGGCCCCCAGTTCGTCGAACGCACCGCAGAAGGCGGCAACCGCCCTCATGGCCATCACCGACAGCTGGGACGACGAATTCGCGCGACTCGCTGAGCCGGACAGCGAGGCGCGCCGGTACGCAACACGTCTGCCGGTCGCCTACAAGGATGACTTCTCGCCGCGACGCGCGATCGAGGACCGCCGCCGGATCGAGTCGTTGGAGCCCGGGCAGATCGACGTTCGCCTGACCGGGCACCCCACCGAGCCTGCCGTCGAGCATTGCCTCACCATCTACAGCCTCGGCGAGCGCACCCTCCTGAGCGACATCCTGCCCATCTTCGGCAGCCTCGGCATGGGCGTCGTCGATGAGCGGCCACACCATCTGACGCGAACAGATGGTCGCCGAGTCTGGGTGTACGACTTCGGTATCGAGTCGGTGCCCCGGGCACAGCACGCCGCCGCCGGACACGCTGAACCTTCGCCGAGGCCCGACCTCGACGGAGACATCGGTGCTCGGGTGTGCGACGCGTTCGCTGCCGCGTGGACCGGACGCGCCGACATCGACCCGTTCAACGCGCTGGTCCTCACCGCCGGTCTCACCTGGCGGCAGGCCGAACTCCTACGCGCCTACGCCAAATATCTCCGCCAGGCCGGCTTCTCGCACGGTCACAGCAGACTTGCCAAGGTACTGAACACCCACCCGGGGATGGCCGCGAGCCTGTGGGAATTGTTCCGCACCCGGCTGTCTCCCGCGGCGTCGGCGACCGACGCCGGCGTCGACGCATTGCACAGTGAGCTCACGACGTACATCGACGCGGTGCCCAACCTGGAGGAAGACACCATCCTCCGTGCCTACCTCACACTGGTCACCGCGACGACACGGACCAACTACTTCCGATCAGACACCGACGGCACGCTGCGATCACCGGCCCTGTCACTGAAGTTCGATACACGCTCGCTCGACGAGCTGATCCCCGAACCACGCCCGGCCCATGAGGTTTTCGTTTTCTCGCCGCGTGTCGAGGGAGTCCACCTCCGCTTCGGTCGGGTGGCCCGCGGTGGCTTGCGGTGGTCGGATCGACTCGACGACTATCGCACCGAGATCCTCGGGCTGGTCAAAGCCCAAGCAGTCAAGAACGCCGTCATCGTGCCGGTCGGTGCCAAAGGCGGATTCGTCGTCAAGGCACCGCATCGTGGCGGCGGCACCGACACCGACCGCGACGCGCGGATGCGGACCGTCACCAACTGCTACCGCGAGTTCATCGCCGCACTGCTCGACATCACCGACAACATCGACGCGGCAACGGGAACGCCACGCAGCACCACCGGTGTCCGGGCACTCGACGACCCTGACTCCTATCTGGTGGTCGCCGCGGACAAGGGCACCGCGGCGTTCTCCGACATCGCCAACGATGTCGCCGCCGACTACGGCTTCTGGCTCGGCGACGCCTTCGCGTCGGGCGGTTCGGTCGGCTACGACCACAAGGCCATCGGCATCACCGCCAAAGGCGCCTGGGAAAGCGTCAAACGGCACTTCGCCGAGATGAACGTCGACACCCAGACGCAGGACTTCCGCGTGGTCGGCATCGGCGACATGAGCGGCGACGTGTTCGGCAACGGCATGCTGCTGAGCCGACACATCACACTCATCGGCGCCTTCGACCACCGACACATCTTCCTCGACCCCACCCCCGACCCGACACGCTCCTGGCAGGAACGCAAGCGACTGTTCGACCTCCCGAGATCCTCGTGGGCCGACTACGACCCAACGCTGATCAGCACCGGCGGCGGCGTCTTCGATCGCGCAGCCAAATCAATCGACCTCACCGACACGATCCGTACTGCTCTGGACCTCGCGCCGACCTTGCGTGCATTGACTCCGAACGAGCTGATCAAGGCCATTCTCTGCGCACCCGTCGACCTGCTCTGGAACGGCGGCATCGGCACCTACGTCAAGGCGGCAACGCAAACCCACCGCGATGTCGGCGACAAAGCCAATGACGCTGTGCGCGTTGATGCCACGCAGATTCGTGCGGCGGTCATCGGGGAAGGCGGCAACCTGGGTGTCACCACCGCCGGCCGCATCGAGTACGCCCGTGCGGCTGGCCGGATCAACACCGACGCCCTCGACAACGCTGCCGGTGTCGACTGCTCCGACCACGAGGTCAACATCAAGATCCTGCTCGATGATCTGGTCACCACCAACGCAATCGACCCTGACCGTCGAGATGATCTGCTGCGGCAGATGACCGACGACGTCGAACGCCTCGTCCTGGCCTCCAACATCAGCCAGAACCAGCTGATGGGCAGCCTTCGGGAACACGCCGCCGACCGCCTACTCGTCCACGCCCGGCAGATCGATGCCCTGGTCACCGACCACAATCTCAATCGTGAGCTCGAAGGGCTGCCGTCGGCGGAGGAGATCGACCTCCGCGCCACGCACGGGCAGGGACTGACGTCGCCGGAGCTGGCCACCCTCACGGCACACATCAAACTGAACCTCAAGGCACAGATCCTGGCCAGTGATGTCATCGACGGCGAGTCCTGCAACGGCAGGCTTCTCGGATACTTTCCGCGGCGACTGCAAACCGAGTATCGCGAGGCGATTCTCCATCACTCGCTGCGCCGGGAGATCACCGCAACGGTGCTGACCAACGAAATCGTGGACACAGCAGGCATTTCCTATGTGTTCCGGCTCTGTGAGGACACCGGAATCACCGTCGCCGACGCGGTACGGGCGTTCATCGCTGCCAGCGCCATCGCCGACATCTCCTCGCTGGCCACGACGAGCACGTCTGGAACGACGAATGCGCGGGCCACGAACACCTCCCGGATGCTGGTTCGGCAGTTATTGGACCGACTCAGCCGATGGTTACTCTCCAATCGCCCCCAGCCGCTGGCCATCAACGCCGAGATCCGCCGCTACGGCAACGCCTACAAACAACTCCTGCCGCAACTGCCTGCGTGGCTGCACGGTGACCAACGTGCCGAATTGGTCAGCACCGCCGCCAAACTCGAGGCCGAAGGCATCAATCCCCATCTGGCGACGGAACTGGCCGCTCTCCCATACAGTTTCGACACACTCGACATCGTCGACGTCGCGGACTCGGAGAACCGCGATGTGCTTGAGGTGGCCGAGCTCTACTACGCGCTGAGCGACCATTTGTCGGTACATCGCGCTCACGCTGCACTCGACTCCATCGACGATACCGACAGGTGGGGCGGTCTGGCCCAACAAACGCTGCACGCCAGCGTGCACACCACCATGAAGCTGATCACCGCCGACGTCCTGCACGGATCCATCGACAGCGACTCCACGGACACGAAAGTGGCTGAGTGGGAACACATCAACCAGTCCCGACTGCACCGCACGCGCGCCATCCTCGACCAGATCTTCGGTGCAGCGCGCCGTGATCTACCCGCCCTGCTCGTAGCCACCGACCAACTCCGCGCCATGGCCGGACTCGTTGACCGGACAGTGACAGCGCCTGCACCCCACGACACCGACAGCTGACCCCATGCGAAACACACTCTCTCACCCACACCCCCAAGCATCGCGTCAAGCCGCGTGGCCGACTCCGGCTCACGACATCTTGCGATTTGCCATCGCCTGGGCGCACTTCGGCGGCGGGAGCCGAGAAGACATCTGGCTTCTCTTCGGCCTCAGCGAGTCTGAGTACTTCCGCCGAGTTCGCCACCTGCTCGAGTCACACGACGATCAGATCGGTGAGCGTCTCAGCGAACCCATGCGCACCACGTTGACCTCGGTCAGCGCGATCCGAATCGCAGCCGCGGTTCGCGGACGCACCTCATCGTCCAACCATCGGGTCCGCCTGTATCGGTAAGAGTTCTTACCCCCACTTCCCGTTCCTCTTGACCTTGCAAGGTGCCGAAGAACCAGGAGCGGGGGGAAGAACTGAGCCTGGCGTGGCTTACACGAGTTCCGCTTGATAGTTGATGTGCCGCCGCACACTCGGCCACGCGAACCCGGCGATAGCAAAAGCGGGGATCAGCAGCAGCAACCACTCCGCGGTGGCGCCGTCTCCGCCCAGCAGCGCGTCGTAGTTGGTCAGCGCCAGGTAGATGACCAATCCGAATCCGAGGGTTGCGATCGACGGCGCGATAAGGGTTGTCCAAGTCTTGGTTTCGAGCTTGGTGCGGGCGAAGAAGGTGATGATGGAGATCGACGTGAGGATGAGGATCACAATCAGGCTCACGGTACCCAACGACAGCAGCCAGCTGAAGGTCACAGTGATCGGATCGGCGCCGGCGAGTTCGAACACGGCCAGGATGACTGCCAGGGCGATGCCGATCGATGCCGCGGCGACGGCGGGCGTTGCGCGGACCGGATGTGCGTGTCCAAGCTGTCGTGGCAGGACGCCGGCACGACCCAGTGCAAAGAGGTAGCGCGCGAACATGTTCTGGAACCCGATGAGCATGGCGAGGAAGCTCGTCACCACCAGCACCTGCATGGTGGTGGTCAGCCATGGTCCGACTTCTGCGGTGGCGATGGCGAAGACGAATCCGGCCGGGTCGTTGGTCGCGGCGGCCTGGACATTGTCGGCGCCGACGGAGTTGCCGAGCGCCCACGTGGTCAGTGCGTAGAAGATTCCGATGAAGGCGATGGATCCGTAGACCGCGCGCGGGATGGTGCGTCGCGGGTTCTTTGCTTCTTCGGAGAAGACGACGGTGGCCTCGAAACCGGTGAAGCAGGTGATACAGAACAGGAATGCGACGCCCAGACCGGGGCCGGCCAGATCCGTGGGGTTGAATCCGGCGAGCGAATTACCGTCGGCGCCGCCGCTACTGATGATGATCGCAATGTCCAAGACGACGAATGCCGCGATCTCCAGAGCGACCAGCGCACCGAGGACGCGGAGACTGACATCCACGCCGATCACGGTCAGAGCGGTGACGACGGCGAGGCAACCGAACATGAGGATCCAGCGGGGGACGTCCACGCCAAGCTTGTCGGAGAGCAATTGTTGTGCAAAGACCGAGAATTGGGACCACAGCGCAGCCTGCAGTGCGGTGTAGGCGAGGATGGCCAGTCCTGCGGCAGCCGTCGCCGCACGCACGCCGAGTCCGCGGGCGATGTACGCGACGAATCCGCCGGCGTTGGTGATGTGTCGGCTCATGGCGACGTAGCCGACAGAGAACACCGCGAACAGCAGGGCGGCCAGAAGATACACCAGGGGAGCAGTGACACCGTTGGCGGAGAACACGATTGGCGATGCACCGACGATGGCCGCCATGGGCGCGACGGCCGCCACGACGAAGAAGATGATGGCGATGGCGCCAAGGCGTCCCGGACGCAAGCCGCCGCGGGCGGACTCGTGCGTCGTCGACTGCTGCGCGGCATCACCGGGGGAGTGGGTGGGCGAACTGGACATGGGAACTCCAAGAGGGGAATTGACGGGGGTCAGCTGACGGCGGGTCCGGGTCGCACCTCGTCGACGCCGCCGGCCCGACCGAATTCATGGGCGTGCGACCCCATGGTGATGTTGACCAGTTCGCCGCTCTGCTGGTCGAGGCCGAACTGGATGCCGACGGTGCGATGCGCATTGAGGTCGATCAGGACCATGCCCTCGACGCCAACGTTCTTCTCCAGCCAGGAGAACAGGTAGGTGTTCTCGCGCAGCTTCCAGTACGTGCACGCGTCGGTGTCACCGACACCGAGTTCGGCTCCGCCCAGACATAACCAGGTGAAGAGATTGCTGTTGAGGTAGATGTGGTCGTAGACGTCGTCGCTGCTGTACGCGTAGCGGACCCGACGACCGATCAGTTCTTCGGTGCGTTGATGCATCGCCGCCCCGTGCCGTGCTGCGCCACCACGGATACTGCCGCGGAACCACCGCTGTCGCGCGAGATGGGGATCTGGCTCGATCCCGAGTTCGCCGATCGCGCCGGTGACCAGACCGGCGGTTGTGTCGATGGCCGCACTGACCACCACCGGATGGTCCGCCGAATTGCGGCGATAGTGCAGGTAGTACAGCCCGGACTGCATCTCGAACAGTTCATAGGTATCCCCGTCACCGTTCTGCCGGGAGTCATCGGTCGCGAACGACCACTCGACAGCGCTGTCGGTGAACGAGTGGGTGATCACGACCGCCTCGTCGGTGTCGTCGTAAATGGCGTCGACGACGATGGCCTGCCCCGCCAGCGCGGTGCTGTGGGGCGGCCGGTACTCGTCGAATCCATCAGCCATGTCGGTCAGGGACGCCCAATCGTCCTTGTTCCAGCTGAATGTGGGGGCTGCAGTGGTCATGGGGATCCTTCGTGGTCGTTCCGTCGAATCGGGTCACAGGGCAGCATCGCGAGAAACTGAACATTTGGTCGATTGTGACCGTCGACACTAGAATGGACCAAATGGTCAATTTAGTCAAGGCATGGAACAGTGTTTGGGGATCGGTAATGTTGCGGAGGACTGAAGTGCCTGGTGAGGAGACCGTAGATGTCAACGTCGGCTGATGAGGTGACGCGGCGGCGCTATGGCGAGGGACGTGACGCCCTACTCGACGCGGCGGTGCGCGTCGTCGCTAATAGTGGGTTGCGGCGCTTGACGTATCGTGCCGTTGCCCGCGAGGCAGGCGTCGGCCACACCCTCGTAGCGCACCACTTCGGTTCGCTGGATGCGCTGATCGAGGCGGCGCTGGAACGCTCGCTGACGCTGAGCATGGAATCAGTCACCAGCCGTCCGGGATCGGGCGACCTCGACGCGCTGTTCGAGGGTCTGGCAGGTCTGGCCACGGCCAAAGCAGCCGGCGAGGCATTCCAGTTCGAGGTCATCCTCGAATCGCGCCGACGCCCCGAGTTACGCCAGCACGTCGAAACCATCTACGACGCGTACATCGACGCGATCCACTCCGAGTTGACGCTGGCCGGATTGACGCCCGATCGCGACTTCACGCACCTGGTCTACGTTGCGGCCGAGGGGTTGGTGTTCAATCAGATCACGCACGGCAGCGCCGAGCAGACCACTCGGTCGCTCGCTCACCTGCGGACATTGCTCGACCACGCCCGGAAGGCCTCACGCTAGGCGCACTGCCCCTGTCTGTCGGTTCGTTCCCCCGCTGCTGGTTCGCCCATCCCCTGTCGCAAAAGAGCGGGCAGGGGCGCGTCGTGAGCCACACGTCGGCCGCTGTGCTGCACGGCATTCCGATGCTGCGTCCCGACCTGTCGACCGTGCATTTCACCGCAGCCACGGCCGGCAAACGGTCGGCACACGGGATCACACATCAGGCGGAGCTAGAAGACTCCGAAGTGATTGTTCTGAACGACATGCGAGCCACAGCGCCGGCTCGCACGGTGTGCGACCATGCCCGGCTCGGAACTCTGGAGCAGGCGGTGTGTGTGATCGACTCGGACCTCCACCTGGGAATCGAGCGGTGTGAGATCGACCAGCAGGTCACACGCTTGCGCCGCCATCATGGTGCGCCGACCCTGCGTGCGGCGCTCGCTCTCGCCGACGGACGCGCCGAGAGCATCGGCGAAACGGTGAGCAGGCTGGTGCTCGCCGACGATCCACTCATCCCCGAGCCCGAACTCCAGGTCCCGATCTGGATCGACCTTGACGGGGGCAGGCAGGTGTACGGCGACTTCGGGTGGCGTGACGAATCGGGCACCCTCCGACTGGTCGGGGAGTTCGACGGACGGGTCAAGTATCACCGATCCAGCCCGTTCAGCGATCAACTACCCGAGGACGTCCTCTTTGCCGAGAAACTCCGAGAGGACGCGATTCGCGCGACGGGCCCCCACGTTGTCCGCTGGATCTGGGCGGACTCGATGCGCCCCAAGATTCTCCACGCCAAGCTGGAGTCCGCGCTACGGTACGTCGGCCTACTTCGGTAGCAGTTCTTCCCCCCGCTTCACGTTCCTCTTGACCTTGCAAGGTGCCGAAGAACCAGGAGCGGGAGGAAGAACTCACCTCCACGCATGGGGAACCGTCAGACGCGGGCGGATGCGTTCTGCGGCAACAGATTCTGCGCGAAGAACGCACTGAGTTCGGCGGTCGCCGACAGCGGCAGCACGTCGGCGACGTACTGATCCGGCCGCACCACTACGACGGCCCCGCGCCGATCGATCCCACGTTCGGCGAAGATGTCGACCTCTGGGTCCGTCGCATAGACCTTCTCGTGGTCGGTCAGGGCGAACGGGCCGACCTTCGGCAGGAAGATCGCCGGCACCGTGCCGAGGTCGACGCGGGTGTGGTCGTGCTGGTAGATCACCTTGACGTCGATGATCGAGTCGACGTCGGCGCCTTCCGGGGTGTGCCGCACCACCGGTGACTCGGGTGAGGTGGTCAGCCAGCTCGCGAAGTCGTCGAGCGTCGAGGCGTCGATGGCCGCGTTGTTCACCGCTGCGTTGGCGTCGGGTGCGAAAACGTAGACACGCCAACGGCCGTCGGCCCGATGGTGATGGCCGAGCTGGACCGGGTTGGCGTCGCATACCCGGACCGCCGGCGCCGACTTGAACCGCTTGCCGACAGGGAAACCGGTGGCGAGGTTCTGGTGGTTCGCCGCACCGATGATCATCGACGGCTGGTACTGGGTCATGAAACCGGCCGGGAATTCGGCGGTCTTGACGTAGAAGTCCTCGAGTTCGGACGGGGAGTCGAACTCTTCGGGCCGTTTGGCCATCATCGTCGACCATTCGCGGTCGAAGTCGATGAGGTTCTGCGCGATGACCTGCCGCTCGGCCGAATACGTCGCCAGCAGGCTCTCCGGGGCCCGGCCTTCGAGCACGTGTCCAAGCTTCCAACCGATGTTGAAGCCGTCCTGCATGGAGACGTTCATGCCCTGTCCGGCCTTGGCGCTGTGGGTGTGGCAGGCGTCGCCGGTGATGAACACTCGCGGGGTGCGGGAGCCGATCTCGTCGGTCGGCACATCGTCAAAGCGGTCGGTGACACGATGGCCGACCTCATAGACGCTATGCCAGGCAACGTTTTTCACATCCAGGGTGTAGGGATGCAGGATCTCGTTGGCCTGCTTGATGATGTCGTCGATGCTGGTCTTGCGGATGCTGCCGTTGTCGTTCTCGGGCACGACGCCGAGGTCGACGTACATGCGGAACAGGTAGCCACCCTCACGCGGGATGAGCAGGATGCTGCCGCCGGAGCCCGATTGGATGGCGCACTTGGTACGGATGTCGGGGAAGTCGGTGTTGGCGAGCACGTCCATGACGCCCCACGCGTGATTGGCCTTGTCGCCGTACGGGGTACAGCCGATGGAGTCGCGCACCCGGCTGTGCGCGCCGTCGGCGCCCACGACGTACTTGGCGCGCACGGTGCGGGTGGCTCCCTCATTCGGGCCGGCGGTGTGCTCGAGAGTCACGGTCACCGGGTACTCGCCGTCGCCGATCTCCAGGCCGCGGAAGACATACCCGTAGTCGGGGCGCATGCGGGTGGGGGAGTTGGCCATGAACTCGGCGAAGTAGTCGAGCACGCGTGCCTGGTTCACGATGAGGTGCGGAAACTCGCTGATCCCGGTGGGATCGTCCGCGGTACGTGCGGCCCGCACGATCTTCGACGAATCGTTGGGGTCCGGCTTCCAGAACGCCATCTCGGTGATCCGGTAGGCCTCGGCGATGATCCGCTCGGCAAACCCGAAGGCCTGGAACGTTTCCACACTCCGCGCCTGGATGCCGTCGGCCTGCCCGATGGCGAGCCGGCCGGGACGACGCTCGACGATGCGGGTGGTGACGTTCGGGAATTGCGAGAGCTGCGCGGCGGTGACGATGCCCGCCGGGCCTGTGCCGACGATGAGGACATCGATCTCATCGGGGAGCTCGTCGGGACGGTTGACGCCGACGCCTGCGGCCGGCTCGACCCGGGGGTCGCTGGAGACGTATCCGTGGTGATGGAACTGCATTGTTCAGACCCTCGTCATTCCTCTGATCGGACTTACTGCTTGTTCTGCTTCGTGGTCGGGACCCAGGGCGATGCCACTGCGATCACGCAGGACCAGGGTCGCGACGAGACTGATGAGCACCATGCCGCCGAGATAGAGCACGACGCTGGTGGTGGTACCGGTGGTGCGGACGAGCGCCGCGGCGATCATCGGGGCGAACGCTCCGCCGAGGATGGCGCCGATGGCATACGAGATCGACACGCCGGAGAAGCGGATCGAGGCCGGGAAGAGTTCGGAGTAGAGCGCCGCCTGCGGTCCGTAGGTGAAGCCGAGGCCGACGGTCAGCAGCGCCAGCCCGATGAACAAGAACCAGATGTTTCCGGTGTTGACCAGCGGGAACAGGGGTAGCAGGCCGACCAGTAGCAGGAGCCAGCCGATGAGATAGGTGGTGCGGCGGCCGATGCGGTCGCTGACCGCGGCACCGAAGGCGGTGAAGAGAAGCCACGTGACCGCGGACCCGGCGACGGCCCACAGCACCGGTCCGCGCGCGAGGCCGAGTGGACCGTCGGCGGCGGTCGCGTAGTTCTGGATGTACCCGCCGGTGGCCATGTACCCGACGGCGCTGTTGCCGGCGAACATCAACGCCGCGATCAGCACCAGCACGCCGTGGCGACGGAACAGTTCGACGATGGGGGTCTTGGTCTGTTCCTTACGTTCGGCGATCTCCAGGAACACCGGGCTCTCCTCGACGCTTCGGCGGATGAAATGGCCGACGAGGATGAGCACGATCGAGAACAGGAACGGCACGCGCCAACCCCAGGACAGGAAGGCGTCGCCGGGGGCGATGACGGTCATCAGCGCCATCATTCCGGAGGACAGCAGGAGGCCGAGGGGGACGCCGATCTGCGGCGATGCGCCGAAGATGCCGCGCTTGCGGTCGGGTGCGTGCTCGACGGCCATGAGCACGGCGCCGCCCCATTCGCCGCCGGCGGAGATGCCCTGCAGGATGCGCAGCGTGATGAGCAGGATCGGTGCGGCGATGCCGATGGCGTCGTAGGTCGGCAGCACGCCGACCAGGGTCGTCGCCACACCCATCATGACCAGAGTGACCATCAGGATCACCCGGCGGCCGTAGATGTCACCGAAGTGCCCGGCGAGGAACGCACCGAGTGGTCGGAACAGGAAGCTGATGCCGACGACGAGGAACGACAGAATCGTCGCGATGCCCTCGCCGGCGGGCTTGAAGAACAGATCGCCGAAGATCAGGCCGGCGGCCGCAGCGTAGATGAAGAAGTCGTACCACTCGATGGTGGTGCCGACAATGGTGGCGAAAACGACTCGGCGACGGTCGGTTTCGGTGGCGACCGGGGTGGTGTGCGGTCGCGGTGGGAGAGGTGTGGTCATCGGGGGTGAACTCCTTGTGTGTCCGGCCTGCCGGTGCGGGGTGGCAGGCATCGGGCCTGGTGGTGTTGTGAGCCACGTCGTGAAAACTGTGCGATCTGGGTCACTTGCCATCCGTGGGACCAAACATATACGATCTCGTATACCCGTTGCAAGATACGTTTTCGTATACGACCTGAATTGCCTAGGAAGGGCGGTCATGACGACGAAGTCCGAACCGACATCCACTCCGGGGTCGACGCTGCCGACCGGCAGGCCCGGCAAGATCGTCGCCATCCATCTGAGCTACGCCTCGCGCGCCGATCAGCGTGGCCGTCGTCCGGCGCACCCGTCGTACTTCTTCAAGCCTTCGAGCTCGGTCGCCGCGAGTGGGGGAGTCATCGAGCGTCCGGAGGGCACCGAACTGCTGGCCTTCGAAGGCGAGGTCGCATTAATCATCGGCGCCCCCGCCCGCCGCGTGTCGCAGGCCGAGGCGTGGGAGCACGTCGCCTCGGTCACCGCAGGCAACGACTTCGGCCTCTACGACCTGCGCGCCAACGACAAGGGCTCCAACGTCCGCTCCAAGGGCGGCGATGGATTCACCCCCCTCGGTCCCGAGCTGATCGATGCGCGGATCGTCGACCCCACCGCACTGCGCCTGCGGACCTGGGTGAATGGCACTCTGGCGCAGGACGATACGACCGGCGGCATGATCTTCCCGCTGGCCCAGCTGGTCGCCGACCTGTCCCAGCACTTCACCCTCGAGACCGGCGACGTCATCCTCACCGGCACCCCGGCCGGCTCGTCGGTTGTTGTGCCCGGCGATGTTGTCGAGGTCGAGGTCGACGCGCCCACCGCTTCCGGTGCCCCGACCTCGGGCCGGCTGAGCACCACCGTCGTCGCCGGAACGCACGGCTTCGATGCCGACCTGGGCTCACTGCCCGCCGTCGACGATAAACAGCGCGCTGAGGCCTGGGGCTCGGCCGAGGCCGCCGGCCTCGCCGAGCCGGCGCCCAAGGGTCTGAGTGATGAACTGCGCGAGAAGCTTTCGCAGATTCCCGTGGCGGCCATCTCCGGACAACTCCGCAAGCGTGGCCTCAACAACGTCTCCATCGACGGTGTGCGCGCCCAGGTGCCGGGCACCCGACTCGTTGGCACCGCCCGCACCCTGCGGTTCGTGCCGAACCGCGAAGACCTGTTCGACTCGCACGGTGGCGGCTTCAACGCCCAGAAGCAGGTGTTCGACGCTGTCGGAGCCGGCGAGGTCATCGTGATCGAAGCCCGCGGTGAAACCGGGTCCGGCACCCTCGGCGACATCCTCGCCATCCGCGCGAAGGCCCGCGGCGCGGCCGGCATCGTGACCGACGGCGGTGTCCGCGACTACGACGCCGTCGCCGAGATCGGCGTCCCGGTGTTCACCGCCGGACCGCATCCCGCCGTCCTCGGCCGCAAGCACGTGCCGTGGGACTCCGACCTCACCATCGCCTGCGGCGGCGCGACCGTCCAGCCGGGCGACATCATCGTCGGCGACGGCGACGGTGTGGTCGTCATCCCGCCGGCCATCGCCGACGAGGTCGCCGACGCCGCACTCGCACAAGAGCAGCAGGACGGCTGGGTGGCCGAGCAGGTCGCCGCCGGACATCCCGTGGACGGACTGTTTCCCCCGAACGCCGAGTGGAAGGCGAGGTACGCGCAATGGCTCAAGACGCAGTGAAACCTGCTGAGATGAAAGCCGCGCCGACACAGAGTAAGTCGCAGGTCGCCTACCACTGGATCAAGGAACGCATTGCCCGCCAGACCTTCACCCCGGGCTATCGGCTGGTGCTGAGTTCACTGGCCAAGGACCTCGACATGAGCGTTGTGCCGGTTCGCGAGGCGATCCGCCAACTCGAGGCCGAGGGCCTGGTGACCTTTGAGAAGAACATCGGCGCCCAGGTGTCGATGGTCGACGATTCGCAGTACCGCCACAGCATGCAGGCGTTGAGCATCCTGGAAGGCGCCGCGACCGCGCTCGCCGCCCGGCGGCTGACGGAAGACGATCTGCGGCACGCACGGTCGGTCAACGAGCGGATGATCGAGTCGCTCGACCACTTCGACCCGAGCCTGTTCACCGCGCTGAACCAGGAGTTCCACGCGGTGCTCTTCGCCAAGTGCGTGAACCCGCGCATGGTGACCTTGGTCGAAGCCGAATGGGCACGCCTCGGTCACCTGCGGTCCTCGACCTTCTCCTTCGTGCCCGGCCGGGCGCAAGAATCCGTCCGCGAACACGAGAACATCGTGCGGCTCATCGAGATCGGCGCCCCGCTCGGCGAGATCGAAAAGGTCGCCCGACGCCACCGCGCAGCCACCCTCGACGCCTACATGGTCCACGAACACCCCGACGAAACCCTCGGCCTCCCGGCCTACTGAAACCCCGCAGGAATTGGAGCAAGCATGACCAACACGGTGAGCACCCCAGCCGCACAGCAGATCCCGGAAGATCTGCCCACCCGCATCCAGCACTACATCGGCGGCAAGTTCGTCGACTCCGTCGACGGCGACACCTTCGACGTCCTCGATCCCGTCTCCAACGAGACCTACGTGCAGGCCGCCGCAGGCAAGAAGGCCGACATCGACCTCGCCGTCGCCGCCGCCCAGAAGGCCTTCACCGAGGGCCCGTGGCCGAAGATGTTGCCGCGGGAGCGTTCCCGCATTCTGCACCGTATCGCCGACATCGTCGAATCCCGCGATGCCCGACTCGCCGAACTCGAGTCCTTCGACTCGGGCCTGCCCATCACCCAAGCCCTCGGCCAGGCGCGTCGCGCCGCGGAGAACTTCCGGTTCTTCGCCGACCTGATCGTCGCCCAGGCCGACGACACCTACAAGGTGCCCGGCCGCCAAGTCAACTACGTCAACCGCAAGCCGATCGGCGTCGCCGGCCTGATCACCCCGTGGAACACCCCGTTCATGCTGGAGTCCTGGAAGCTCGGCCCGGCACTGGCCACCGGAAACACCGTGGTACTCAAGCCCGCCGAGTTCACCCCGCTCTCGGCATCGTTGTGGGCGGGCATCTTCGAGGAGGCCGGACTGCCCGAAGGCGTGTTCAACCTCGTCAACGGCCTCGGCGAGGACGCCGGCGACGCACTGGTGAAACACCCTGACGTGCCGCTGATCTCGTTCACCGGCGAGTCCAGCACCGGTCAGCTGATCTTCGGCAACGCCGCACCGTTCCTCAAGGGTCTGTCGATGGAACTCGGCGGCAAGAGCCCCGCCGTGGTGTTCGCCGACGCCGACCTCGACGCCGCCATCGACGCCACCATCTTCGGCGTGTTCTCCCTCAACGGCGAACGCTGCACCGCCGGCAGCCGCATCCTCGTCGAACGTCCCGTCTACGACGAGTTCGTGGAACGCTATGCGGCACAGGCCAAGCGCGTGAAGGTCGGCTACCCGCACGACCCGGCCACCGAGGTCGGTGCGCTGGTCCACCCCGAGCACTACGACAAGGTCATGAGCTACGTCGAAATCGGCAAGTCCGAGGGACGTCTCGTGGCCGGCGGTGGCCGTCCCGAGGGCTTCGAGAACGGAAACTTCGTCGCCCCAACGGTCTTCGCCGACGTCAAGCCCGACGCCCGCATCTTCCAGGAGGAGATCTTCGGCCCGGTCGTCGCGATCACCCCGTTCGACACCGAAGAAGAAGCCCTGGCCATGGCCAACGGCGTCAAATACGGTCTGGCCGCCTACATCTGGACCAACGACCTCAAGCGGGCCCACAACTTCTCGCAGGCCGTCGAAGCCGGCATGGTGTGGCTCAACTCCAACAACGTCCGCGATCTGCGCACCCCGTTCGGTGGCGTGAAGGCTTCGGGTCTCGGACACGAGGGCGGCTACCGCTCGATCGACTTCTACACCGATCAGCAGGCCGTGCACATCACCCTCGGCAAGGTGCACAACCCAACCTTCGGCAAGCAGTAACCCCAACCCACCCACCCCGCACCACTTTTCATCACCAAGGACGCTGATATGACCAACCGCGAAGAGATGACCCTGACCTCGTCGGGCTACTACGTCTCCCAGGAAGCACCCATCCACGCCGACAACCCCGTCACCACTCCCAAGTCCTCACCGCCCGACGTGCTGCGGTGCGCCTACATGGAGATCGTGGTCACCGACCTCGCGGCGTCGCGCGAGTTCTACGTCGACGTGCTGGGTCTCTACGTCACCGAAGAGGACGACGAGGCCATCTACCTGCGCTCGACCGAGGAGTTCATCCACCACAACCTCGTGCTGCGCAAGGGCCCGGTCGCCGCCGTGGCCGTGTTCTCCTACCGCGTGCGCAGCCCCGAGGACCTCGACAAGGCCGTCGCTTTCTACACCGAAATCGGTTGCCGCGTCGAGCGTCGCGCGGAGGGCTTCGTGAAGGGCATCGGCGACTCGGTGCGCGTCGAGGACCCGCTGGGCTTCCCGTACGAGTTCTTCTACCAGACCGATCACGTCGAGCGGCTGTCGTGGCGCTACGACCTGCACACCCCGGGCGAGCTGGTGCGCCTCGACCACTTCAACCAGGTCACCCCCGACGTGCCGCGCGCGGTCCGCCACTACCAGGACCTCGGATTCCGCGTCACCGAGGACATCCAGGACGAGCACGGCACCGTCTACGCCGCGTGGATGCGCCGCAAGCCCACCGTGCACGACACCGCCACCACCGGCGGCGACGGCCCGCGCATGCACCACGTCGCGTTCGCCACGCATGAGAAGCACAACATCCTCGCCATCTGCGACAAGCTCGGTGCGCTGCGCCGCTCGGACTCCATCGAGCGCGGCCCAGGCCGCCACGGCGTCTCCAACGCCTTCTACCTCTACCTGCGCGACCCGGACGGTCACCGCGTCGAGATCTACACGCAGGACTACTACACCGGCGACCCCGACAACCCGGTCGTCACCTGGGACGTCCACGACAACCAGCGTCGCGACTGGTGGGGCACCCCCGTCGTGCCGAGCTGGTACACCGACGCCTCCCTTGTGCTCGACCTCGACGGTAACCCCCAGCCGGTCGTCGCCCGCACCGACGACTCTGAAATGGCCGTCACCATCGGCGCCGACGGTTTCTCCTACACCCGCAAGACCGACGACGAGGAGATGCCGGACTGGAAGAAGGGCGAATACAAGCTCGGCGCGCAGCTGTAGGACGCGACCACCCAGCGGTGAGGTGACTCCCAACCGCTGGTTGAGCAGCTTCCGAGGCGCCAGCCGAGGCAGCGTCCGTCGAAACCAGCAGCCACACACCCACGAACAGGAGGACCCTTGCTCCCCGCAGACACGATCACCGCGATCGCCGACGAACTCGCGGCCGCGGAGCGTGACCGCACCATGATCCCGCTCCTCACCGCGCGCTACCCCGACATGACCGTCGAGGACTCCTACGCCGTGCAGAACGAATGGCGCAGGCGCGGAATCGAATCCGGTCGTCGGCTGGTCGGTCGCAAGATCGGCCTGACGAGCAAGGTGATGCAGGCGGCGACCGGCATCACCGAACCCGACTACGGCGCCATCTTCGACGACATGGTCTTCGACAACGGCTCGGTCATCGAGCACGGCCGCTACTCGAACGTGCGCATCGAGGTGGAGCTGGCGTTCGTCCTCGGCACCCCGCTCGAGGGCCCGAACGCCACGGTGTTCGACGCGATGCGTGCCACCGAGTACGTGGTGCCGGCGCTGGAGATCCTCAGTTCGCGGATCGAGATGGCGGGACGCACCATCGTCGACACCATCAGCGACAACGCTGCGATGGGCGGAATGGTGTACGGCGGCAACCCCACCGCCCCCGGCGACATCGATCTGCGGTGGGTGTCGGCGTTGCTCTACCGCAACGAGACGATCGAGGAGTCCGGGGTCGCCGCGGCAGTGCTCAACCACCCGGCAACCGGCGTGGCGTGGCTGGCGAACAAGCTCGCCCAGCATGGCGATCGCCTCGAGGCGGGGGAGATCGTGCTCGCCGGATCGTTCACCCGGCCGATGTGGGTACATCAGGGTGACACGGTGCTCGCCGACTACGGACCGATGGGAACCATCTCATGCCGCTTCGTCTGAATCCCACGCTGCGCGACGCACTTGCCGACTCCGACCGCCCGCTGTTTGGCGGCTGGAGTTGCCTCGGATCACCGACATCGGCCGAGATCATGGCCGGCGCCGGACTCGACTGGATCCTCATCGACATGGAACACGCCCCGAACGGTCTGGAATCCGTTCTCGCGCAACTGCATGCGGTGTCCGGCTACGAAACGGTGCCGGTTGTGCGGGTGCCGGTCGGCGATTCGGTGATCATCAAACAGGTCCTGGATCTCGGCGCCCAGACTATTCTGGTGCCGATGATCTCGACCGCCGAGGAAGCCCGGGCCGTTGCCGAAGCGGCGCAATACCCACCCGTCGGAAAGCGCGGCGTCGGGAGTGCGCTGGCCCGGTCGGCGCGCTGGAACCGCGTCGACGGCTACCTGCAGAACGCCGCCGACCACGTATCGGTGTTCGTTCAGATCGAG
This sequence comes from Gordonia sp. CPCC 205515, assembly GCF_048537925.1. Classification (NCBI taxonomy): domain Bacteria; kingdom Bacillati; phylum Actinomycetota; class Actinomycetes; order Mycobacteriales; family Gordoniaceae; genus Gordonia; species Gordonia sp. CPCC 205515. Next base: position 409,614 of record NZ_JBCLVJ010000008.1, read on the forward strand.
ACCGCCGAGGGCGTGGAGAATGCCCAGGCGATCGCCGACACGCCTGGCATCGACGGCGTGTTCGTCGGGCCCAGCGACCTCGCCGCGTCCATGGGTCTGCTCGGACAGCAGACGCACCCCGAGGTCGTCGCAGGCGTCGAAAAGGCGTTCGCCGGGGTCCGGGCAGCCGGAAAACCGGTGGGTGTCAACGCGTTCGTCCCCGATCAGGCCGACAGCTACGCGGCGGGCGGCGCCACCTTCCTGCTCGTAGGTGCCGACGTCGCGTTGCTCGCGCGCGGCTCCGAGGCGCTGACCGCCCGATTCGTCGCCTCTCGTTCCGACACCGACCGGCCCGACGCCGGCCGCAGCAGTTACTGAATCCCAGACGTTTCCGGCAATGAGGCCGGACCGATATCGAAGGAATACACCATGAGCGTCACCTACGACTCACTCCTCGCCGACATCACCGCCGCCGACGGGCGGGAGATCACCGACCCGGCCACCGACGAGGTGGTCGGCAAGGTTGCATTCCAGTCCGTCGACGAACTCGATGACGCGATCGCCCGTGCTCGCGCCGCGCAGTCGGCGTGGGCCGCGCGCAGCGATTCCGACCGCGTCGACATCCTGATGAAGGTCGCCGACGCCATCGACGCCGCAGCCGAACCGCTGGCCGAACTGCTGTCCCGGGAGCAGGGCAAACCGCTCAACGGACCCAACGCGCGTTTCGAGGTCGGTGGCTGCTCGGCATGGCTGCGCGCCACCGCCGCCACGCCGCTGCCCGGGCAGACCGTCGTCGACGACGAGGAGACCCACGCCGAACTGCACTACCGCCCGGTCGGTGTGGTCGGTGCGATCGGCCCGTGGAATTGGCCGATGATGATCACCATCTGGCAGGTCGCCCCGGCGCTGCGGATGGGCAACACCGCCGTAGTCAAGCCGTCGGAGTTCACCCCGCTGTCCGTACTCGCGCTCATCACCGTGATGAACAGCGTGCTGCCGGCCGACGTGCTGATCCCCGTCGTCGGTGACCGCGAGGTCGGCGCGCGGCTCTCCAGCCACCCCGACATCGACAAGGTCATGTTCACCGGCTCCACCAAGACCGGTCAGGCGATCATCAAGAGCTCCGCCGACACCATCAAGCGCCTCACCCTGGAACTCGGCGGCAACGACGCCGGCATCGTCCTTCCCGATGTCGACCCGAAAGCCATTGCGCAGGACCTGTTCTGGGGCGCCTTCATCAACACCGGCCAGACCTGTGCGGCGATGAAGCGGCTGTATGTGCACACCGACGTGTATGACCAGGTGTGCGACGCCCTGCTCGAGGTCGCCGGCACCATGCCGATGGGTCGCGGGCTCGAGGAGGAGAATGTGCTCGGACCGCTGCAGAACAAGCAGCAGTTCGACATCGTCGCGCGGTTGGTCGAGGCGGCCAAGGAGTCCGGCGCGAAGATCCTCACCGGCGGTGACCCGGATACCGCCGCGCCCGGCAACTTCTACCCGACGACCCTGGTCGCCGACATCGACAACGACAACCCACTCGTAGCGGAAGAGCAGTTCGGCCCCGCCCTGCCGATCATCCGCTACACCGACCTCGACGAGGTTGTCGGACTTGCCAATGCGCTCGACGTCGGTCTGGGCGCGTCGGTGTGGAGCAGCGACCGCGATAAGGCCCGCGACGTCGCCGCCCGTCTCGAGGCCGGCACCGTGTGGATCAACAAGCACGGCGGCGTGCACCCGATGATCCCATTCGGCGGCGTCAAGAAGTCCGGCTACGGTCTGGAGTTCGGCGTCGAAGGACTCAAGGGCGTTTCCGTCCCGCAGATCATCAACGGCTGAGTCACCAGCTCACCAACCCGTTCTCCGTTGGTCGAGTAAGTGAGCGAGCGCTAGCGAGTGAGCGCATCGAGACCACATGCCCTGTGCAGCAGGTGATCTCGATGCGCTCGTCGCTAGCGCTCCTCGCTTACTCGATCAGCGGAAACGACAGCACCCCCACAGCAACCACTTTCGCGCCGACAGCAACCACTTTCCCGCCCACAGCAACCAGAATCTCGCCCACAGCAACCAATTTCCCGCCGACAGCAACCAGAATCTCGCCCACAGCAACCACTTTCCCGCGGACAGCAACCAGAATGCCGCCGACAGCAACCAGCGTTTGGTTGCTGTCGCCGGAGAACTGGTTGCTGTCAGCGGGAAAGTGGTTGCTGTCGGCGCAGGGCCAACCAGCTGAGCCCCGCGATGGCGGCGGTCAACCCGACGGTCGCCAGCAGCTGGTTGCGGGCAGCGGTGTCGAACATGGCCAGCACGACGATGCCGGAGAGCAGTGCCACCGCGAGGTAGGACAGGTACGGGAAGCACCACATCTTGAGCGGCAGCTGGTCTTCGGTGCCGTTCCGTCGGGCACGGAACCGCAACCGGATCTGGGAGATGGCGACGAAGAACCACAGCACCAGGATCGTCGAGCCGACCACGTTCAGCAGTATCGGCAGCACCTTGTCAGGAGCGACGAAATTGATCAGCACGGTGATGAAACCGAAAGCGACAGACGCGAGTACCGCATTGCGTGGTACTGAATCCCGGCCGAGAACCGAGAACATCTTCGGTGCCGCACCACGCTCGGACAGCGAGAAGATCATCCGGGACGCGCTGAACAGCATCGCGTTGAGCGACGACAGCAGCGCGATCACGATGACCAAGCCCATCAGCGCTGCTGCACCCGGAATCCGTGCGACACTGAGCACCTCGACGAACGGCCCGGTCGCCAGCGCAGGTGTCTCCCACGGCACGATCGACACGATGATCATCACCGCACCGACGTAGAACACCAGGATGCGCCAGACGATGGTGCGCACCGCACGGGCCACGTTGCGTTCCGGATCGGTGGTCTCGGCCGCCGCAATGGCGACCACCTCGGTGCCACCGAACGCGAAGATGACGATCAGCAGCCCGGCGGCGATGCCGGTGATCCCGGCAGGCGCGAAACCACCGTGCATGGTGAGGTTCTCGAAACCGGGGGATTGCACGCCGGGCAACCAGCCCATCAGGAGTGCGAGTCCGATCCCGAGGAACGCCACCACCGCGGCGATCTTCACCGCCGCGAACCAGTACTCGAAGGCGCCGAACTTCGCGACCCCGGCGAGATTGACGACGGTGAACAGCGTCATGAAGGCCAGTGCCGCAGCCCATTGCGGGATCCAAGGGACCGCGGAACTGGTGATCGCGGCGGCCGCGGTGGCTTCCGCCGCGACGACGGCCACCACCTGCACCCAGTACAGCCAGCCGATGGTGCGGCCGGCGACGGGCCCCATCGCGTTCTCGGCGTGCACCGAGAACGCTCCGCTCGACGGATTCGCCGCAACGAGTTCACCCATCATCCGCATCACGAGCACGACGATCAGCCCGGCGAGCAAAAAGGAGATGGCGATCGCCGGTCCGGCGACACCGACGGCCGCGCCGGAGCCGACGAAGAGCCCGGTGCCGATGGCGCCGCCGAGACTGATCATCACGAGCTGACGCGGCTTCATCGATTGCCGCAGCGACGGCGTATCCGTCGTCGTCGTTGGTGTTGTGAGAGTCATGATGTCGTCGGTTCCTCTCACACCAGCTGATCGAGGGCGATCTCGAACGCGGTGGCGGCCAGCAGCGTCGGCTGCGACGACCGCGCATGGCAGCGCTCAAGGGCTTCGCCGATGGTGGTCGACACGTCGCCGAAGATGGCGTCGTCGGTGATCTGCGCGGCGTCGTCCATGAGCAGCGCAAAGGCCCGCGCCATACCGCAATTCGCGATGAAGTCGGGGATGACCGCGACGTTCTGATCGGCGTATTCGTAGATCGGGCCGTAGAAGATCTCCGGGTCGGCGAAGGGGACGTTCGCGCCGCTGCCGACAACTTCGAGTCCGCCGGCGATCATGGCGTCGACCTGGGCGCGTGTCACCAATCGGGAAGCGGCGCAGGGCAGGAAGAGCTCGGCGCCCATCGACCAGATCTGGTCGTTGACGTCGTCGAACGGCAGCTTCTGCGGGGTGGAGAGCTGGTTGCCGTTCTTGTTCAGGAACAGGTCGGTGACCTCGGCGGTCGTCAGGCCGTCGGTGCGCAGCAGCCCGCCGTCGCGGTCGAGGATTCCGACGATCCGGGCACCGGCCACCGCCAGGTAGTACGCGGCTGCCGCGCCGACGTTACCCCAGCCCTGCACGATGACCCGCTTGCCCTCGAGGGCGCCGCCGTAGACGCGGTAGTAGTGCCGAACCGATTCCGCCACACCCCAGCCCGTGATCAGGTCGGCGACTGTGTGGCGGCCCGTGTCGTCGGGCGCGAACCGTGGATCGGTGACGTTCTTGACGACGCCGTGGCGGAGCTGATCGACGCGCTGCGCGTTGTCACCCGCCGCAGAACCATAGTGTCCGTTGACGACTCCCATCATGGGGTGCTCCACACCGTGGCTGGCGGTCATCGGCAGAACTTCGGAGCCCTGGTCGACGTTGAGGTCGCCGCCGGTGCCGTAGTACGTCTTGAGCAGCGGGGTGACGGCCTTGAACCAGCGGCGCAGGACCTCGTCCTTGCGGGGATCGGCGGGGTCGAAGTCGATGCCCGACTTGGCCCCACCGATCGCGGGTCCGGCGACGGTGAACTTGACTTCCATTGTCTTGGCAAGAGATTCGACCTCACGGCGATCCAGGCCGGCACGCATCCGGGTACCACCGCCGGCCGCTCCACCGCGCAGTGAGTTGATGACGGTCCAGCCGCGGGCCGAGGTCTCGGTGTCGTGCCACTCGAACACGACCTCGGGGGTCTTGGACTCGAAACGGTTCAGCAGTTGCTTCATGTGGTTTCCCAATCGTGATGAGCTGCAGGCGATTACCTGCGGTGAACTGATGTGAACACGATCATCGTGCGCGATGAACGTGATGTGGACAACACTTGACTATCAAGTCGCACACTATGCGTATAGATGGCCGACAAATATGGCTGCTAAATGTGCAACCTGTATAGCAAGATAGTCAGCGATACTCCGGCGAGCGCACCGGACGATCGTCCTTGTCGAGGGTTCGCAACAACGGCATCGCGCGAAACTTAACGATCTCCGACAACACCACGATGCTGATGGATCGCGTGATCAGCGGGGAACGACCGATTTGCACCAGGGTGGCCTGCAGATCCTGATGCGACGCCGCTGCCACCCGGCACAGCACGTCGCTGGCCCCGGTGGTCGCAAACGCTTCCAGCACACCGGGAATCGCAGCGAGCTCGTCGGCCACCTGCGCCAGCTCACCTTGCGCGGTCTCCAACTGCACAAAGCACTGGACGGCGAAACCCGCTGCGCCCAAATCGATATGCGGGTGATAGCCGACGATGACCCCGGCCGCCTCGAGCTTCTTCAGTCGAGCCTGGACGGTCGCTCGTGCGACCCGGATCCGACGGGAGGTCTCGAGTACGCCGATCTGCGGATCCCGGTGCAGGGAATCGAGCAGCGCGAAGTCGATCGCGTCGAGTTTCACCGGGTCCATCGTCGGATCACCCTTCTAGGCAGTGTGTCCAGTTGGTCTCGGTTATTGTGTACACAGATTGACGCGTTTTGCTGGCTTCTGGTGAATCTTGCGTAGCCCTTCGTGGCTCGGCTGGCGCCTCGCACCTCAGGGATCGAGGGCCAGGGATAGGGGCCAGTCGTCAGCGACCGGCTTCGGGGGTCAGGTACCGCCACGGCGACACTTCGGTGCTCAGCGGCATGGGCACCACGAGCACGGTCGGAAGGTCACGCCCGATGGCGTCGCGCACCGCGCGTTCGAGTCCGTCCGAGGTGGTCACGGAGTCCGCGTGGGCGCCGTAGGCGCGGGCCAGCGCAACGAAATCGGGGTTGTGCAAGGTGGATCCGACGGTGTTGTCGTAGGTGAGGGTTTGATCGGCCTTGACGTTGCCGTAGGCGCCGTTGTCGAACACCACCACGACGACACCGAGCCGGTGCTGCACCGCAGTCGCCAATTCCTGGATGCCGAACTGGAATCCACCATCGCCGGTGACCGACACGACGTCCGAATCCCGATGTGCCGCTTTGACACCGAGCGCCGTCGGGAAGCCGTAGCCGAGGTTGCCCTGGTGGCCGCAGGTGATGAATTGGCGGGGTTCGTCGACGGGGAAGGAGAAGTACGACGAGAACCCGATCTGCGAGACCTCGTCAACGAAGAAGCCGTCACGCGGGAGGGCGCGCCGGATGGCGGCGAGGTGGTCGCGGTGCGGCTGCAGCCAGGCATCCATCTCGGTCTGCTTCTCCCGCTTGATGCGAGTGAACTCAGATTCCCGGCACACGGTCTCCACAGGTGCCACAGTCAGCTGCCGCACCAGCGCGTCGACCGCGTCGCGGCTGTCGGCGGTGATCGCGACCGTGGAGTGCACCCGCGCATGGGCCGTCGGGTCGATGTCGATGCTGATCGCGGCGACCCCGGGCTTGGCGGGCCACCGGAACCACAGCAGTTCGGCGCGGGTGCCGATGGTGATGATCAGGTCGGTGTCGGCCCAGAGGTCGTAGCCGTCGGCGCAGTTGAATCCGAACGGGGAGTCCTCGGCGACAATGCCCTTGCCGCTGCGGTTGGTCACGACGGGCGCCTGCAGCGCGGCAGCCAGCGTCCGGATCTCCGTTGACGCGTGCCGTGCGCCACCGCCGACGAGGATGAGCGGATTGCGGGCACTCCGGATCAGCGCGATCGCGTCGTCGACGACGGCGAGGTCGACATCGGGGCGGCGCACCGAGATCGGTGCGACCGGGGTGACCGGCGCATCCTGGGTCAGCACATCCCACGGGGTGGCCACGGCGGTTGGTCCGGGCCGGCCGGCGAATGCGTCGTGGATTGCTTGCGCCAGAGCCGGTTTCGCGTCTGCAGGGTGCAGCACGTTGGTGGCGGACTTGACGATTGTGCGCAGGGTGGCGAGCTGGTCGGGCATCTCGTGGAGATGGCCGAAGTCCTTGCCCATGAAGGCGGTGGGGATCTCGCTGGTCAGGCAGAGCACGGGAGTGCTGGTGCCGCGGGCGGTCAGCAACCCCGACGACGCATTGAGTACGCCCGGGCCGGGCACCACGGTGCACACGCCGAGCCGTCCGGTCGACTGCGCGTAACCGAGTGCCATGTAGGCGCAGGCCTGCTCGTGCCGCGCACCAATGAGCTCGATGCGGTCGGACGCTTGGCCGAGCGCCTCGAACAACTCGTAGGTCTGGACGCCGGGAATGCCGAAGACGGTGTCCACACCGTGATCGAGCAGCCCGTCGACGAGGGCCTCACCCGCGGTGTGGCGCAGGGGCTGGTCGAGTGTCACGTCCGGATCGGTGACTCCGGTGGTGAGTGTCATCGCTGTTCCTCTCGCTCGGCTTGTGTGAGCCAGGCAACAGGGGGTCGCGAGACCTGTCAACAAGTGCAGAACAGACTGACAGTCCTGTACACCGAGGACGCTCAGCGGCAACGAAAGCTATACAGATTGCTCAGTGCCGAAGCCGCGTCGCGACCTCTTCGAGCACGCTCATCGACGCCCGATACGGATCGGTCTCCCGCGGCCAGTGCGCCACAACATCGGTGAAGCCGAGTTCGTCGGCCCGCCCCACGAGGTCGTCGAACAACCCCACGCTCGCCAACGAATTGCGCGGCCCCGCATCCAGGCTGAGAAACCGGTCGACGCGCCGCCCCTCGGCGGCACATACCTCGTCGACGACGGCAACACTCCGCGCGATCCCGGCGAACCACTCGTCCACCGTCTCCCCGCCAGAACCGGTGGTGACCCATCCGTCGCCGGTGCGGGCCGCGAAACGGACTGAGCGAGGCCCGTTTCCGGCGACGAGCAGCGGCACCCGGGAGCGCACCGACCCACCGACCAACCGCATGTTGCGGGTCGAGAAGTACTCGCCATCGACGGTCACCCGATCGTCCGAGAGTGTCCGGTCCAGCAGACGCGTGAACTCCTGGAAGCGGTCGACCCGCTGCCGCGTGGTCACTTCCGCCTGGCCAAGGATGAGGTCGTCGGGCGTGCCACCGGCACCGAGTCCGACGAGGAGCCGGTCACCGCTGATGTCGATCACCGTCTGGATCTCCCGGGCGAGTGCCGCGGGGTGCCGGAAGTTGGGGGAGATGACGAAGGTACCGAGCTTGATCGTCGTGGTGACGCCGGCCGCGGCGGTCAGTGTCGGGATGGAGGAGAACCATTGGGAGTCGGGGAGTCCGCCCCAGACGAGGTGGTCGTAGGTCCAGGCGTGGTCGAAGCCCATGTCCTCGGCGCGTTGCCATAGAGGGCACGACTCGCGCCATGGCTGATCGGGAAGAATACAAATGCCGTACCGCATGCCGTGACCCTACCGACCCCAACCTGAGGAGTGCCGATGGACAACAACGACCGCTATGACACCGGGATGGGAATCCGCCGCGCGACGATGGGTGACGAGTACGTTGACGCCGCCCTCGACCGCACCGCCGGTACTGAGTCGGCACGGATTCAGGAGGCGGTCACCGAACTCGTGTGTGGGGCGGCGTGTGGAGCCGACCCGGACTGGACCGCAAGACCCGTAGCCTGCTCACCGTCGCGCTGCTGACCGCGTTGCGCGCCCACGGCGAGCTCGCCGGCCATGTACGTGGCGCGCTGAACAACGGCGCGAGCGTCGACGAGATCACCGAGACCATCATCCACGCCGTGGGCTACGTCGGTGCCCCGGCCGGGATGTCGGCGATGACAGTGGCGCAGAAGGTTTTCGACGAACAGCGCTGACGCGGGCGGTGCCGGCCCTACCCTCGGCGTATGAGCGCACCAACTCACATCCCGGCCCGGGTCCAGCCCGCCGACCTACGGCTACCGCGATGGGTCGTCATCTGGTTCGTCATCACCGCGGCGATCCAGACGTACGACGCCTGTTACGTGCTGCTGGGCTCCCTCTCGCACAAGGGCGGGTCGATGGCGTTCCTGTGGCCGGGGCACGTCTTCTACTCGTCGTTCGATCACCGTTACGCCGGCTTCGACGCCTTCGGCAGCGCCCAGAGTTGGGCGAATCTGCTGGAGGTGATCGCCCTCATTTGGGTGCTGTTCCATCGCGAACGGTGGTCGGCGGTGATCGTCGGCCTGATGGTCACCGTCGCGACATTCTGGAAGACGGTGATCTACTTCCTCGTCGAAGCGTCGAGCGGCCTGGCGATGACCAAGCAATCCCTCGACGACGGCAACATCGGCGGCTTCCTGATGGTCGCGGTGCTGCCGAACCTCGTGTGGATCGTCGTGCCGGCGGTGGTGCTCGTCGTGCTGGCCCGGCAGGTCTATCGGGTGGGGCTCAGTTGTCTGACTCGGTGAGTCCCAACGCGCGAGAGATGGTGAAGAACAGATCCGTCTGGTCGGTGAGTCCGACGACGTTGGCCGCGCTCGGTCCGTAGGCGGCGATCCGCAGCTGGGTTCCGGTGTGGCCCTGGTCCATCGCGTCGAGGTTGTCGGACGTGCCGTAGGAGACGGTCAGGTCCTGGCCGTCCTTGGTGCGCAGCACCCGGGTCAGGCCGGGGTAGATCGAGTTCTTCACCGCGTCGAACGGCAGCTTCGCGTCCGCGGCCGCGTCCTGCACGTCGGCGGTGGTCATGGTCTCGACGATCTGGCTGCTGTGGGCGTGATCCGCGGTCACGATGACCAGCGTGTCCTTGTTCTGCTTGGCGAAGTCGAGGGCAACCGTAGTGGCCTCGTCGAGGTCGACGGTCTCGCCGATCTGCCCGCACGGGTTGGCGGCGTGATCCTGCTTGTCGATCGACGCGCCCTCCACCTGCAGGAAGAAACCGTTCTCGTTGCCCTTGAGTAGGTCGATGGACTTGCTGGTCATGGCCGCGAGCTTCGGCACCGACGCACCGCGTTCCGGGTTGTCGGTGCAGGTGGCGGCGGGCTCGAGGTAGCCGCCCTTGGTGGCCACGGGTCCGTTCCATCGGACGGGCATGTTGCCGTCGGCGAAGAGTCCGAGCAGCGGCCGGTCCTGATTGGCCGCGGTGACTGCGGACAGGTCGTCGGCGGTGCGGGCGATCTGGTAGCCGCGTTCCTTGGCCTGCACCTCGAGGGTCTTGCCCTGGTACTCACCGGCTTTGGCGACCTGCGCGAAACTCTCCGCACCTCCACCCAACACCAGATCGGGTCGGGTGGTGAGGAACTGTTCGGTGATCGACCCCTTGCCGCCGTTCTCCAGTGCGTTGGTGGGACACTTCTCGGAGGTCTCGTCCGGCCCATAACATTTGCGGTTGGTGACGTGTGCGGCCTCGACTGCCGGTGTGGCGTCCTGGATTTCGGCGGTCGTCACGTCACCGGTGGCTTTGCCGGCGGCTTTCGCGAGCTGCAGCAGCGTCGTCTGGTCCTTGCCTCCGATATCCACCGAGATGGCACCGTTATAGGTCTTGGTTCCCGTCGACCACGCCGAACCGCTTGCGGCGGAATCGGTCACGTAGGTGGGCTTGCCGTCCTTGTCAATCGAATAGTGCGTGTACTGTCCCGTCAGCGGGAGCCCGTCGAGGCCGGGGAATGCGCCGCCGGCACCCTGCGCGTAGTCGCGGGCGACGGTGATCTCCGAGTCGCCCATGCCATCGCCGATCAGCAGGATCACGTTCTTGGCGCCGCTGTTGCGGATCGAGTCGGCGATCAGCGAGCTGCGGTCATCACCGGCTCGGGTGGCTCCACCGTGCACCGAAAGATCACCGCTGGCAGCGGGATTCAGCGTCGGTAGCGACGACGAGGCATCGTCGTCCCCACTACTGCAGGCGCCGGCCGCCAACACCGTCGCACAGGCCGCCGCAACCGCCACATACCGTCCCCGCTGATTCCGCACTCGTCGTCCCCTCGTGTTCGCGTCTGGGCCGCATGGCCACTCAGCATCGTCGGGGGTACGGGTGAATCGACTCTGACGCCACGGTGAGCGTCAGGGAACGTCAGTGTGTCTGTTCGGCCTCGAGGTCCGGGGTGACGTGGTCGGCGGCGAGGTCATGCAGCGCCCGGAACACACGCTTCGACGACTCGGCCCACGGCATGAGGATCGGGAAGACATGGAACATGCCGTGTTCCTCCATTGCGTAGGTCCGGACGTCGGACTTCTCCAGCCGGAGCGCGAACTCCCGGATGCCGTCGCGGAAGATCTCGGCGCTGCCCCAGCAGACAAACGTCGGGGGAAACCACTCCGGATCCGGTTCCGCGTACACCGCCGACACCCGTTGGTCGTTGGGCTGCACACCCTGCAGATAGGGCGTGACCGGGATCGTCCAGGGCAGGATGTCGTACGGGGCGTTCTCGGTGATCGACGGCCGGTCGAGATCCAGGTCGATCTCGGGGGAGAACAGCGCAAGCGCGGCCGGCGGCGGCATGTCCTTGGCGTGCAGATACGAGATCAGCGACGTGGCCAGTCCACCGCCGCCCGAGTCGCCCGCGACGACGATGTGCTGGGACCCGACCCCACGCTCGAGCAGTCCGCGATAGACGTCGGCGGCGTCGAGAACACCTGCCGGGAACGGGAATTCGGGGGCCATCCGGTAGTCGGCGATGAATACCTCGTACCCGGTGGCCCGGACGAGCGATGCAGCGAAGGCGGAGTACATGATCGGCGACGTACCGATGTAGCCGCCACCGTGCAGGTAGAGCATGGTGGCGCGGATGGTCTGCTTGTCATCGGCGTCGTCGACGTAGGCATCGGAACTGGCCTTGGCGCGGCACCACAGTCCGGGGACGCCTCCGATGGTGTCGCTGGTGATCTCCACCCCGTCGAACAGCCCGACGAACGGTGGCATCACCACCTTGCAGATGTCGTCGAGGATCTTCTCCATCGACCGGAATTCCTCGATCGGCAGGCTGACCGAGAAGCCCATGAACGACCGGATGACCTGGCGGGTGACCGACTGACCGAGGTTGTCGAGCAGGCCGCCCGGCCCCTCCCACGGACGCCGAAATGGTACGCGCGCAAGGCCGTTGAGCAGGCATTCGCCTAAGCCGAACACGGTCAACGCCGTCACCGGGCCTGAGGCGGTCTGCACTTCCGGACGATCTGCCATCACCATGGTGCACAAGTCTAGTCGTGAGCGGGGCTCAGAACCGGGTGCGATGGTTCTCCTGCTCCACGACAGCGTCGATGTCGTCGAGCCGCGTCATCGACGCCACCGACCGTGCGGTGCGCTGATTGGCTCGCAATTTCTTGCTGTTGCGGTGGGTGAACGTCCAGTACCCGGCGGTGAATGGGCAGGCGGACTCACCGAGGCGGGTGCGCGGGTCATACTCGCAGTCCCGGCAGTAGTCCGACATCTTGGTGATGTAGGCACCGCCGGACGTGTAGGGCTTGGTCGCCATCAGACCGCCGTCGGCGTGCTGGCTCATGCCGATGACGTTGACCGGCATCACCCAATCGAAGCCGTCGACGAAGTTCGCCCGGAACCACTCGGTGAGCTCCGCCGGGTCGTAACCCTGTTGCAGCGCATGGCTTCCCAGCACCATCAGGCGGGGGATGTGATGTACCCAGCCGTGGTCGCGGACCCCGGCCAGCGCGTCGGAGAGGCAGTGCGCGGTCACCGCATCCGCGTCGAGGTCGCGGAACCAGTCGGGGAGTGGGGTGTGTGCGTCGTATTCGTTGTGGCTCAGGTACTCCGGACCGAAGTGCCAGTACAGGTGCCACACGTACTCACGCCACCCCAGGATCTGCCGGATGAATCCCTCGGCCGCAGCCAAGCCGACCGACCCGTCACGTGCCGCGGATTCCGCGGCGTGCACCGCGTCGAGTGGGTCGAGCAGCGACAGATTGAGCGGCACCGAGAGCAACGAGTGCGCCATCGTCCAGTCCTTGGAGAGCATCGCGTCCTCCCACTTGCCGAAGGTCGGCAGACGTTGGTCGATGAAGGTGGTCAGCGCCGACTGCGCCTCCTCGTGGGTGACGGCGAACAGGCGCGGTCCGTCGGCGCCGGTGAACTCGACGTCCATCGCGTCCAGGTCGGCGCGTACTTGCTCGTCGATGTCGTCCTCGGTGGGCCACCACGGGTCGTCGATGCGCAGCGTCGATCGTTTGGGTGGCGGTTCGCGGTTGTCGTGGTCGTAGTTCCAGCGGCCGCCGGCGGGTTCGTCGCCGTTCATCAGTACGTCGAAGCGGCGGCGCTGGGACCGGTAGAAATCCTCGAGCCGGAAATGCTTCTTGCCGCCGGCCCACTCTTGGAAGTCGATGCGGGACAGCGCAAACGACGGATTGGGGAGCACCTCAGAGACCAGGCCTTCGTCGGCGAGTCGATGCACGAACCGCGACGCGGCCCACGAGGTCGGTTCGTAAACGACGACCGGCCGGCCCAGGTCGATCAGTGCCTCGCGGTAGCCTGCGGCCCGCTGATAGTGGGCGCGGTCGCCGAGTTCGGCGGCAAGGTGCCGCATCCCGGACAGCAGCAGGTGCGCCTTCTGTCGATGCCCGCCGCGACGCGTGAACGCCGACTGCGATTCGACGAGGATGATGTCACGCTCCTCATGATCTCCTCTCGACCAGATATGTGGCCCGAGCTGATCGCCGAAGAGCCAGAGAGGGTCCTGCTCTTCTTCCATCGGTGAACCTCCCAGGCGAATCGCAGTCGACATCTTCGACGGTAAGAGGCGAATCGCCAGGGCTGCCGCGGGCGGCGGTGATCGCGACCCAGTCGACACCGTGGATCACCGCGAGGTCACGACGCGCGGTGGTAGTGGGCGATGATCACGCCCGTCGTCGTGGTCACCGCCTCGGTCAGATCGAACTCGATGAGCGGTGCCGGCCCGTCGAACAGCCGGGCGCCGCTGCCCAGTGTCAGGGGGTGGATGAGCAGTGTGTACCGGTCGATGAGTCGGGCCGCGTGCAGACTCCGGACGAGCGCTCCGCTCCCGAGGATCGACAGGTCCGGTCCGGGTGCGGCCTTGAGTTCGGTGACGGTGTCGACGGCGTCCCCGCGTAACAGCACCGAGTTCTGCCAGGCGTCGGCGCTGTTCAGATCGCGTGACACGACGTATTTGGTGGCCGCGTTCATGAGGGTGCTGTACGGGTTGTCGTCGGCCGCCTGCCCCCACTGCACGGCGAAGTCGTCCCAGGTGCGACGCCCCAGCAGCAGGTCGCCGCCGCGGGCCATGCCCTTGCCGAGTTCGCGTCCCATCACGTCGTCGTTGTAGCGCGGTCCCCATCCGCCGTGCGTGAATCCGCCGCGCGTGTCCTCGTCGGGGCGGCCGAGACCTTGGATGACACCATCGAGGGTGAGGAACTCGGTCGCGGTGATCGTTCGCGTACTCATGGTGGGTCTGACCGCGGGTCTGTCCGCAATTCATCGCGACTGGCACCATTTCGAACAGGTGTGCGAAACTGTTCGGTGTGGGTATGCAGTGGATTGGCGGCGACAGCGGTCAGCCACGTCGACCGGCATTCGTGCGGGTCGGCCACAAGGCGGTGCTCATCGACCTCAACGCCCTGTACCCGAACGCCCCGCACTACGACGGCGAGTACCAACCCGACGGACTGCAGATCCGATCGATCCATCTCGGCGTGCTCACCGAGTGGGGTCGCGACGAATGGGGCGCCTGGTACGGCAAGGTCACCTACACGATCTCCGCGAAGGATCGGCAGGAGAAGGTGACGCACTGGGTACCCGGGTGGGCGCTGCGGCCGGCCGAACCGCCGGCGCGGCCCCGCTGATCAGTCGAGCGTCAGAGCGAGGACCTCCGCACTCGGTAGTGTCGCGAGTTCAACTCCGGGCACCAGGATCTTCGATCCGCGGACACCACCGCCGATGACCACCGGACCGGCGTCGACGACGTGTTGGTCGACGAGGATCGGCCACTCCTCGGGGAGTCCGACCGGCGTGATGCCGCCGGATTCCATCCCGGCGGCGGCTTCGGTGTCCTCGTGCGCGGCGAAGGTGATCTTGCGGGCACCGAGGTGTTTGCGGACCGTCTTGTTGATGTCGGCGCGATCGGTGGCCAGCACCAGCACTGCGGCGACCGTCGTCGTCTCACCGCGGCGCGCTTGCACCACAATGCAGTTCGCCGACGACTCGAGTGCCACGTCGTACGCGGCGCAGAACGCTTCGGTGTCGGCGAGGGTGGCGTCGATCGGCGCGACCCGTGCGCTGGGCAGCGCCCCCGCCCGGGCCGCTTCGGCGATCGACGGTGCGACGAGATCGAGAGCGTCGAGCAAGGGGCGCCAGGGGAGGGTTCCTTCAGGAGTGGGCATGCCGGGCTGCGGAGCTCACTTCTTGAGCGGGCTGTAGAACACCAGCCCGTTGCCCTTGTTGTCGTAGACCACCGCTCGGCGTTCGTGTGCGTCGTCGTAGGGCGCCTGCACGATCCCGCCGCCGCTCTCTTCGATCGCCTTGGCTGCGGCGTCGACGTCGGCAGTCTTGATGCCGACGACGACCTGCCCATGGATCGGATGGTCCACCTTGGTGGCCAGCGCCAGGGTGACCGCGCCGCCATCGAGCGCCGCGAAATGCGCGCCGTCGCGGAACTTCAGCCCGAATCCCAGGGTCTCGCTGTAGAACTCGATCGACTCGTCCAGGTTGTCGGTGGACAGAACGATCATCTTGACTTCGTAGTCACTCACCAGTTGCCTCCTTTGGCCAGAACGGTTCCAGGCTATCGGACGAGCTTCGATGGGCCAGAGCATTTCGGCCCCCTCTTCAGGGGGTGTTGGGATCGCAGTGTGACGCGCATCATAGCCAGATGAGCACCAACACCGACCTCTACCGCAGCAGCCGGGACCAGATGATCGCGCTGATCGGCGACTACGACAAAGCGGTCCGCGAGTTCCGCTGGCCCGAGCTGACCGGGAAGTTCAACTGGGCCATCGACTGGTTCGACTCGTTCGCCCGCGGCAACGACGGCATCGCGTTGTGGATCACCGAACAGGACGGCAGCGAACAGCAGGTCACCTTCGACGAGATGGCCACCCGCTCCGACCGCGTCGCGACCTGGCTGCAGCAACTCGGGATCGGGAAGGGCGATCGGGTCATCCTGATGCTGGGCAACCAGGTCGAACTGTGGGAGGCGATGCTCGCGGTCCTCAAGCTGGGTGCGATCGTCATGCCGACCACCGGCGCGCTCGGGCCGGAGGATCTGCGCGACCGAATCGATCGCGGTGCCGCCCGCTGTGTCATCACCAACGTCGGCGACACCGGAAAGTTCACGACGCTCGACGGTGACTACCTGCGCATCGTGGTCGGCGGTAGCGCAGATGGGTGGTACGCGTATTCCGCTGCTGCCGAGACGGAATCGGCCGGTCCGTTCACTACCGACACCGACGTCGACGATCCGATGCTCATCTACTTCACCTCCGGCACCACCAGCCGACCCAAGCTCGTCGAGCACTCGCAAACCAGTTATGCCGTCGGCCATTTCACGACCATGGCGTGGATCGGGCAGCAGCCGGGTGACGTGCATCTGGCGATCAGCTCACCCGGCTGGGCCAAGCACGCCTGGAGTTGCTTCTTCGCGCCGTGGATCGCCGAGGCGACGATTTTCGTCTACAACTACTCCCGTTTCGATGCTGCCGCCCTGCTGGGCCAGTTGCGCCGCGCCAACGTCAACACCTTCTGCGCGCCGCCGACGGTGTGGCGCATGCTGATTCAGGCCGACCTCGGTGCACGACCGGAGGGGCTGCGGGAACTGCTCGGTGCCGGGGAACCACTGAACCCGGATGTGATCCGGCAGGTCGAGGAGGCGTGGGGTCTGACCATTCGTGACGGCTTCGGGCAGACCGAAACGACGCTGCAGATCGGCAACACGCCCGGCCAGCCGGTCAAGGCCGGCTCGATGGGGCGCCCGATGCCCGGAGTGCCGGTGGTGCTGGTCGATCCGGTCACCGGCGTCGAATCCGACGAAGGCGAGATCTGTCTGGATCTCTCACGGCATCCGGCCAATCTGATGACCGGCTACCTCGGTGACCCCGAGCGCAACGAGCAGGTCATGGCCGGCGGGCACTATCACACCGGCGACGTCGCGCAGCGGGATGCGGACGGCTACATCACCTACATCGGCCGCACCGACGACGTCTTCAAGTCGTCGGACTACAAGGTGTCGCCGTTCGAGTTGGAGAGTGTGCTGATCGAACATCCGGCGGTCGTCGAAGCAGCCGTGGTGCCGCAGCCCGACACCACCCGCCTGGCCGTCCCCAAGGCCTACATCGCCCTCGCCGACGGCTGGGAACCCAACGCGGACACCGCGAAAGCGATCCTCGAGTACTCCCGTGACCACCTCGCGCCGTATCTCAAGGTGCGTCGCGTCGAGTTCTTCGAGCTACCCAAGACGATCTCCGGCAAGATCCGTCGCGTCGAACTCAAACAGCGCGAGGACGTCGCCCACGGCGCGAGCACCCCGATCGCCACCGAATACCGCTACGAGGATCTGATCGGGTAGCCCCTCACCCATGATGCCGCCGATACGCTTCGGCAGCGGCCGGGTGCAGCGGCAACCCGTACACCTGGATCAGCGACTGGGTGTCGAGGAACTGCACCCCGACGGTGCCGGGCGGAATCAGTTCCGCGGCGCGGTCGATCATCACATCGACGACCGCCGACACCGCATCGCCGTCGGTGCCCGGGGTGGTGAGCAGCATCGACGGCACCCCGATGGTTGCGGTCTCCGCGTGCGCGCCGTACATGTCGGCGGGAACCGACACCGGTTCGTACAAGGGGCCGAACGTTTTTCGGAGTACGGCGAGTTCGGCGGAGAGGTCGAGGAGCCGGATGCCCGACGGCGGTCCGTACCCGGGCCGCGGGATGGCCGACGGGGTGGGCACGCCGCCGGCCCACATGGCGGCGGCGACGGTCCCGTCCGCCAGCGACCGCAACACATCGGTGAGCGATACCGGAGTCACCAGGATGTCGTCGGTGGTCATCCCGGCCGCCTCGAGGACACGATGGCCGGTGAACTCGGTGCCCGATCCGCGCGCGCCGAGGCTGACACGTTGTCCCCGTAGGTCGCTGAACGTCTCGACGGTGCTGTCGCCGGGCACCGCGAACTGCACATAGTTCTCGTAGACACGACCCACCGCGGCCAGACCGGCTGGTCGGGCTACCGCGACGTCGCCCAGCGACAGCCCGAAGGACACCTGCCCACTGGTCAACAGCCCCATGTTCTCGATCGACCCGCGCGTGTTCCGTTGGGTCAGCCGGATGGGACCCGAGGACATCGCCGCGGCAAGCAGATTCGCGAACTCGGACTGGAAGCCACCGCGTTCGCCGGAGGCGATCACGTGGGTTGCCGGTGATGACACCCCACACGACGCCAGCAGCGGCGTGGCCAGCGCACCGCCGAGCGCGGCCAGAAAAGTCCGTCGATCGAGGCTCATGTGGTGACCTCCGCAGCCGCCACCTGCACATCGACGCGCAAACCGCCGCGGTCACCGCGGGAGAACGCCAGTCGCCCGCCGGCGGCCCGCACGATGACGTCGACGATCGACAAGCCGAGTCCCGTACCGGATTCGGTGTCGCGGGTGAAGAACCGGTCGGTCAGATGCGCGAGATCTTCGTCGGCGACGCCTGGTCCGTCATCGGAGACCTCGAGATCGATGGAGCCATCGGCGGAATCGCCGATTCGGATGAGGATGTCGGGGTGCTCACCGCCGTGCCGGGTCGCGTTGTCCACCAACACATCGAGAACCTGCGACAGCTCGCTCTCACTGAGTGCCACCTGCTGTTCCGGATCCGCCAACTCGTCGACGAATCGCAGTGTGGCACCACGTTCCCGGATCGGGACCGACCAGAAGTCCACCCGATCGGCGACCACCGCATGCGCGGTGCAGCGCGCAGACACGGGCCGCCCCAGGGTTTCCGGGGTTTCCGCGTTCGCCAGTGCCAGCAGTCCATCGAGGATCTCGTGCAGGCGTTCGGCTTCCGCGGAGATGAGTCGGTACTCTTCGAGCGTCTCGGGCGGAATCTCGGATTCGAGGACGTCGAGCCGGAACTGCAATGCGGCCAACGGATTGCGCAACTGATGGGAGGCGTCGGCAACCAGCCGACGCTGGGATTCGATAGAGCGCAGTACGGTTCCTACCAGGCCGTCGAACGTCGTTGACAGTTCTCGGATCTCCGGTGGACCCGTGGCCGCGGAGGCGGTTTCGGTGCGCGTCGCAGTGGTGTCACCGGGGACGACGGGGAGTTCGCCGGCCAGATCCCGCATCGCCGACGACAGGTTCGACAGCGGACGCAGCACCCATCGACTCAACCCCAGAGCGACTGCACCGAAGGCGGCCAACGCAGCGATCGTACCCGCCACGATGATCAGCCACGCCTGCGAAATATCATGGCGCGCGGCAGTTGTCGCGGACCGCAGCACCACCACGCCGTTGACCTGAGCTCCGGTGCCAACCGGCTGCACGAACAACGCCGAATCTGCACCCCACGGGGTCAGTCGGACGAGTTCGGTGCCGCCCTGGTTGCGTAGTCCACGCGTGATGGCGTCGGCCACACCAGGATCGTCCCGGGTCAACCCGACGGCACGGTCGGGGAATCCGCGCGTGGATACGATGAGCACCCCGTCGCCGTAGACCGAGTGATAGGCGTCGACCTCCTCGCTCACGCGATCGGGGTTGCCGGTGCGCACATACTCGTCGGCGAGTACCGCGAACCGTTTGACGTCGCTGTTGCGCTGCTGCACGAACTCTCGCGTGCGGGCCTCCGAGGTGACCTGGATCAGCGGCACCGCGAAAGCGGCCACGGCGATCGCCCCGATGATCGCCAGCACGATCAGCAGGCGTTTACGCATCGGTGGTCGCCTCGCCGTCCCAGCGATAGCCGAATCCGCGGATCGTGACGATCAGGCCGGGTCTGCCGAGTTTGCTGCGCAGGCCGGTCATGTGGACGTCCAGCGATCGGGAGACCGCCACGAACGCGTCGCCCCACACCTCGTCCATCAGCTGCTGACGGCTCACGGCCGCACCGGGATTACGCAGGAGAACCGCGAGGATCTCGAACTCCTTGGCGGTCAACGTCACGTCGACGCTGCCGACGGTGACGGTGTGGGCGTCGAGATCCACCTCGACGTCGCCGGACACGATCGTCGAGTCCGATTCCTCGGCGGCGTTCACGGCACCGGCGCGTCGTCGGACGACCTCGATCCGCGCGAGGAGCTCACCGAACCGGGCCGGCTTCACCAGATAGTCGTCGGCGCCCATCCGAAGACCGCGGACCACCGACCGTTCGTCGCCGCGTGCGGTCAGGATGATCACCGGCACCGAGGAGACCTGCCGCAGTTGGCGCAGGACGTCGAGGCCGTCCTGGTCGGGGAGGCCCAGATCGAGAAGCACGAAATCGACTTCGCTGTGGTGCAGCAGGAGGTCAGCACCCTTGGTGAAGCGGACCGGGTCGTGTTCGTATCGCGTGAGTCCGGTGGCGATTGCGGCTCCGACACCCTCGTCGTCCTCGACCACCGCAATGCGCATGGCCCCCATTATCCCAACCTGCCGTGCGGCGGAAGGGAAAATGGGGGCCATGCGCGGAGCATGTTCATGCCGGGAGTGCGGTCATGCGCGGGTGCGCTCCGCAGTGTTGTCGGCGGCGACGGCGGCCTCGAACTCACCGGTGGTCGACGCGTCCGGGGATGCCGGGTCCAGGGTCGACGCTCCGCGGGTCTCCTTCATCTTGAAGGCCGCGATCCAGGTCAGGGCCGCGCAGCCGGCGACGTAGTAGAAGAACGTCGATTCCATGCCGGCCTGCTTGAGTGCCAGGGCGATGGGCTCGGCGGTGCCGCCGAACACCGCGGTGACCAGGGCGTGGGGGAGACCGACGCCCAGTGCGCGGACCTTGGTGGGGAACTGCTCGGCCTTGACGATCGGGCTGAGCGCGCTGTATGCGGTGACGATCGTCAGGCCGGCCAGCATCAGGCCGAAGGCGGCGAATGCGTTCGAGGTGTGGCCGAGGAGAGTCATGATCGGGACGGTCATCAGGGTGGCACCGGCACCGAAGAACAGCATCACCTTGCGTCGCCCGATCCGGTCCGACAGCGCGCCGGCGGCCGGCTGCATGCACATGTAGACGATCAGCGCCGCGAAGTTGATCCAGGCGACGGTGTGCTTGTCCATGCCGGAGGTGTTGATCATGTACTTCTGCATGTAGGTCGTATAGGTGTAGTAGGCCACGGTGCCGCCGATCGCGAGACCGAACACCAGCGCGAACTGCTTCCAGTACCGCGCGAGCGTGCGCAGCGACCCCTCGGCCTTGACCGCGTTCGCGCCCTGCGCCGCAGCCTTCGCCTTTTCGGCGAGGTAGTACTCGGACTCGTCCATACCGCGACGGATGACCATCACGACGACGGCGGCGATCGCGCCGATGACGAACGGCACGCGCCAGCCCCAGGAACTCATCTGTTCGGTGGTCAGCACCTGCAGCAGGATCAGCTGCACGGCGAGCGCGCAGATCTGGCCGAGGACGATCGAGACGTACTGGAAGCTGGAGAAGAATCCGCGACGTCCGGGGGTCGCGACCTCCGACAGGTAGGTGGCACTCGAACCGAACTCACCACCGACCGACAGGCCTTGCAGTAGTCGGGCGAGCACCAGGATGATCGGTGCGGCCAATCCGATCGCCGCGTACGACGGCGTGGCCGCGATCAGCAGCGAGCCGGCGGCCATCAAGATCACCGACAGGGTAAGTGCGTTCTTGCGGCCGTACCGGTCGGCGAAGCGACCGAGGATGTAGCCGCCGATCGGCCGCATGAGGAAGCCGACGGCGAACACGACGGCTGCCGAGAGCAGTTGCGCGGTCTGGCTTTCGCTGGGGAAGAAGACGGGGGCGAAGAATACCGCGAACGCCGCGTAGACGAACCAGTCGTACCATTCGATCAGGTTGCCGATGCAACCACGCACGACGTTGCCCACGACGCGCTTGTTGATGGGTGGTGCTGAGCTCACCGGAACCTCCTGGTGTGAGTTGAACTTTGGGGATGAACCCACAGTGGCAGCCATCACAACGCAGGAAAAGGGTTTGGGCCCAGACCTAACAGTCCCTTTAGAAAGTCGTTCCCCCTTCGCTGGTCGAGTAAGGGAGGAGCTTGCGACGACCGCATCGAGACCGACGCGCACATGATCTCGATCGGCGGGTGGGGAGACCAAAATCCCCGGCGTCGACTCCGTTGTCGACGCCGGGGATTCGGCTTGCTGTAGAACTACTTCGCGGCCACCGGAACGTCCGCTGACGACCCCTGCAACACACCGTCTGCCAGCATCTGGGCCACGGTCTCCTCGCCGAGACCGAGTTCGGCGGCGATGGCGGCACTGTGCGCACCAAGGGCGGGCACCGCATCCATGCGGGGCTCCGCGCCGAGCTGGATCGGCGGCAGCAGGGCCCGAATCGACCCGCGTTCGGTCTCCACGGTTCGCCACCGGTCGCGCCCTTCGAGCACGGGATGTTCGAGGAACTCGCTGACCGTGTTGACGCCGGCGAAGGCGATACGGGCGCGGGTCAGTCGTTCGCTGAGCTCCTCTGTGCTCAGCCGCCCGAAGTGCGCCGACACGCGTTCATTGAGCGCCGCACGGTTCTCCACCCGTAGCGTGTTCGACGTGAACCGCGGATCCGTGGCCAGTCCGAGATCGTCAAAGACGATGTCACACAGTCGTTGCCACTCGGGCTCGTTCTGAATGGCCAGCAGCACAACATGGTCGTCGGACGCGGTGAACGGTCCATACGGCGCGATGGTGGCGTGCTGCGCCCCGAATCGTCCGGGCTGTCGACCCGCGCCGGCGGTGAAATGCATGGGCTGCCCGATCCATTCGGCCAACGCCTCGAACAACGACACCTCCAGGGTGGCGCCCTCGCCGGTGACCTGACGCTGATACAGCGCGGCCAGCACACCGGAGAAGCCGTACATGCCGGCGGCGATGTCGGCGACCGACACACCCGCCTTGGCCACTTCGTCGGGGGTTCCGGTCAACGAGACCAGACCGGATTCACATTGCACGAGAAGGTCATACGCCTTGCGGTCGGCCCACGGCCCGGTGGAACCCCACCCGGTGATGGACAGCACGATCTTGCGGGGATCCTTGGCCCGGATCTCGTCGGCACCGAGTCCGAGGCGGGCGGCCGCACCGGGTCCGAGGTTCTGCACGATGACGTCGGCCCGGTCGGCCAGCTCGTGCAGTACCCGTTGTCCCTCTTCACTTTTGACGTCGAGGGCAATCGACTCCTTGGACCGGTTGAGCCACACGAAGTAGCTCGCCAGACCGTCGACCGATTCGTCGTAGGCGCGGGCGAAATCCCCCGAACCGGGACGTTCCACCTTGATCACGCGGGCACCGAGGTCGGCGAGTTGCCGGGTGGCGAACGGCGCGGCGACGGCATGTTCGAGTGACAGCACGGTCACTCCACTCAACGGGAGCACAAGTCCTCCAAGACTATTGGTGCGAAGTGGCGGTCAGATGCCGCCGCGCTTGACCAGCTGCGCGGCGATGACGTTGCGTTGGATCTCGTTGGTGCCTTCGCCGACGATCATCAGCGGGGCGTCGCGGAAGTAGCGCTCGACGTCGAACTCGGTGGAGTAGCCGTAGCCGCCGTGGATGCGGACCGCGTTCAGGGCGATTTCCATCGCCACTTCCGAGGCGTACAACTTGGCCATGCCGGCTTCCATGTCGCAGCGCTCGCCGCGGTCGTACTGGTCGGCGGCGTGCCAGGTGAGCTGGCGGGCGGCGGTCAGTTTGGTGGCCATGTCGGCGAGATAGTTGCCGATGGACTGGTGCTTCCAGATCGGCTGGCCGAACGATTCGCGTTCCTGGGCGTACTGCAGCGAATCCTCGAGGGCCGCGGTCGCGACGCCGAGGGCGCGGCACGCAACCTGGATGCGTCCGGTCTCCAGGCCCTTCATCATCTGGCCAAAGCCCTGGCCCGGTTCGGTGCCGAGGATCGCCGACTTGGGCACCCGGTAGCCGTCGAAGGACAGTTCACAGGTCTCGACGCCCTTGTAGCCGAGCTTGGGCAGATCCCGGGACACGTTCAGGCCCGGGCCGTGTTCGGCGAGCACGATCGAGATGCCCTTGTGCCGCGGTTCGGCCTTCGGGTCGGTCTTACACAGCAGGGCGATCAGCCCTGAACGACGAGCGTTCGAGATCCACGTCTTGGAACCGGAGATGACCAGATCGTCGCCGTCTTCCTTGGCAACGGTGCCCATGTTCTGCAGGTCCGATCCGCCGCCCGGTTCGGTCAGCGCCATCGTCGCGCGCATCTCGCCGGTGGCCAGCTTCGGCAGATAGTGCTGCTTCTGCTCCTCGGTACCGAACAGCACCAGCAGCTTGGCGACGACGGTGTGTCCGCCCATCGCGCCGGCCAGGCTCATCCAGCCGCGGGCCAGCTCCTGGGTGACCTGTGCGTAACAGGGCATCGACACCGGCATGCCGCCGTACTCCTCGGGCACGGCGAGCCCGTAGATGCCGATCTGCTTCATCTGCTCGATCCACTTCTCCGGGTACTCGTTCGCGTGCTCGACCTCCTGCACGGTCGGCTTCACATCACGATCGATGAACTCCCGCACCGTCTTGACCAGGAAAGCCTCTTCGTCGTTCAGCGTGCTCATCAGATTCCCATCGTGTTGGTGGCTGGAGATCCGGATATGTACGGATCATTTATGATTTGTACGGCCATTATTCGCAGCCGACTCGCCGAGTGTCAACCCCTCAGACGTCGAGGCGACGAAAAGCCCAGGAGCTGTGGACAGATTTGGCCGTACATTGCGGTGCCGCTCGGGGTGCGGTGCTCACGTCGCGGTCATGTCCGAGCGGCATGGGACACTACGTCGGTCCCGAAGTCCGACACCCAACCCGTGAGGCGGCCATGGCAACAGCGGCACCGGAAACTGCGCAGCAGCCCACGCTGGCCGCGGCCCTGGACGCCAATCGGTCGATTCAGAAGTCGGCGGCGGTCCGGCTGTTCGCGGCCACCAACTCTGCGCTGTACGTGACACTGATGGAAAGGCACCTCGACTTTGGCGCCCGGCTGGCCGAAACCGAACTCGCCATCCGGCTCGAACGCGACCTGGCCGACCTCGGCGACGGCGACCAACCCAACGGCCTCGACCTGGTCAAACTGTGGGCCAAACAGGGCTGGCTGCACCGCGTGACCGACACCAGCGGCGCCACCGCACAGAACATCTGCCATCTGACACCGGAGGCGCGCTCGGTCCTGGACTTCACCCGGCGGTTGCGGCGCGAGGACAGTGTCGCCACCGGCGGCTCGATCAATCAGATCGCGGCCGGCCTGCGCCGGGTTGCCGGTCAGGTCGCGGGAGACCCCGACCAGATCCGCGAGGAGATCGAGCACCAGATCGAGGAACTCGACGCCGAACTGGCCGACCTCGATGCCGGCGTCCGACCCGAACCGGATTTCCGGACCGCCGAGGACGAAGCCCGCGCCATCGCCTACCAGATGGAACAGGTGATCACCGACATCGGCCAGTACGGGTCCATGCTCGATCGCATCACCACCGCACTGATCGACGACCCGAACGACTCCGACCTCGCCTACCGCGACCGGCAACGGCAGATGTTCGACGACTACGAGGCGCTGCTCGAGTCGTCGCAGAGCGCGTCGTACCACGCGTTCAGTCAGATGATCCAGGATCCGATCCAGCGGGCGAAGCTCGTCGCCGACATCGAGACCGTCACCGACCAGCTGCCGGGCATCGATCACGGTCTGCGGTCGGTGATGGACAACTTCTTCGGTCTGGTCAGCCAGCAGATGGGGGAGGTCGGACGCACCCGGCAGCGGTGCGCGCGACGCATCCGCCGATTCGTCGCGTCGGGCACCCTCGAGCAGAGTCGCGGCATCGCCCGGCAGCTCAACGACGCGCTGGCCACCGCAAACGACCTCCTCAAGACCTCGCTCACCGACCGCCGACTCGGCTACGAATTGCCCCTGGCCACACCGACACTCACCTCCATCGGGCGGGTGGGCTTCGAGATCCGGGATCCGGCGCCACCGGCGCCCGCGCTGCCCGCCGATGCCGACGCCGATCTGGCCTCCTTCGCGTCGCTGGCCGGGCAGGTCGACACCGTCGAACTCACCGAGACCGTGAACGCGGCCATCGGGGCCGGCCCGATTCCCCTCTCGGAGGCGATCGAGCGGCTCCCCGATCCCTACCTCGCGCACGTCATCGTGCTCTGGTCGTGGGCACTCAAACAGCCGTCGGGCGCCGCAGGCGAGACGACCACCGTCCGGTTCCGCTCCCTGGAGGGCGAAGACCACGTCATCGAGGTGCCCGCACTCATGTTCACCGAACCGATTCCGACCGCGGAGGTCGACGCACTATGAGCACCGACAGCATGAGCACCGAGAGCGAGACCGCAGGCACGCCAAGCGGGCCCCCCGTTCCCGACGAGTTCGCCGGCTACGACGACCTGCCCGCCGTGCCGCTGACCGCCGCCGACATCGGGCCCGGCGCACCCCGCTTCGACGGCGACGTCAGCGAGATGCCCGACCGTGCGTGCTGGGCGCTGCAGAACCTGGTCACCCGTCGCTACATCAGCGGTGACCGGCACCCGCAACTGTGGGCGTGGGTCGCCCAGTACCAGGACGTGCTGCGGGTGCGGCTGTCCGAACTGGATCTGCGGCTGCGGATCATCGACGAGATGCAAGTCGCCTTCGCCGAGCAGTCCGGATACGACTCACGATGGGGGAGAAGGCTTCTCAAGCGGGAAACGGTCAACACCTACGACGCCATACTGGCGCTGCACCTGGCCAAATACGTCCGAGCCTCCCGCGACGAGCCGGTCCTCATCACCCGCGAGGACATCCACGAACTGTTCGCCGGCGTCACCAACACCATCGATCGCGACATGGCGGCCTTCGACAAACGCATCGAACGCGCCATCGACAAACTCGACGAACTCGAACTGCTCCGCAAACACCGCGACGACCCCGACACCTACACGGTGAGCCCGGTCATCTCGGCGGTGATGACCGCATCGGTGATCACCGACCTCCAACGGCAATTCGACCAGTTCATCGGCTCCGGCGACGCAGGTGACGACGAAGCCGACACCGCGGCACCGGCTTCCGACGCCGCGGCGAACCTCGACCGCACCGACGACGACGACTTCGACGAAGGAGACGACTGGTGAGCCAGGCTCCCGACCAGTACCGCCTGTCCCGGCTGCAGCTGATCAACTGGGGCGTCTTCGATGGCTACCACTCGATCCCGTTCAGCGAGGGCGGCGCCCTGATCACCGGCTCCTCGGGTAGCGGCAAATCGTCGCTGCTGGACGCGATTTCGCTGGCGTTCCTGCCCGATCACCGACGCAACTTCAACGCATCGGGTGATGCCACCGCAGCCGGGTCGTCGAGCGGTAAACGCACCGTCGGCAAGTATGTACGCGGCGCGTGGGGCGAACGTCGCGAGGGCACCAGCGCCGCCCGCGAGATCATGTACCTGCGCGGCACGGGTCCGGCGTGGGCGGCCATCGCGGTCACCTACACGTCGTCGTCGGGTACTGCCATCACCGGGCTGGTGCTCAAGTGGCTGGCCGCGGGCAAGATGACCGACGCCCACAGCTCGTACTTCATCTACGACGGCGACGCCGACATCGTCGACGTCTGCAACGACTGGGCGCGCAACAACTACAACACCTCGGCGTTCCGTGAGCGCGGCTGGCGCGGCGGACCCGGCGAGGGCAAGTACCTGGCAACCTTGTACTCGCTGATCGGTATCCGCGGATCCGAAGCGGCGCAACAGCTTCTCGGCAAGGCCAAGTCGCTGAAGAGCGTCGGCGGGCTCGGGCAGTTTGTCCGGGAGTTCATGCTCGACGAACCGACGAGCATCGTCGGCATCAAAGACGCACTCGAGCAGATCGATCCGCTGGTCGAGGCCCGCGAGCTCCTCGATGTGTCGCGCCGCAAACGCACCATCCTCGGCAACATCGAGGCACTGCACGAACGGTATGCGACGGAGTCGGCGACGTTCAGCGTCCTCGACACCATCGACACCGACACGGTGCGCGCCTACGTCAGCAATCTGCGGCGGCGTAACGCCGAACCGGAGATCGCCGACCTCGACGACCAGATCGCTCGGCTCGACGGCGATCTCGCCGCGCTGACCGCCCAGCACGACCAGCTGCGCCAAGACCACAGCCACCTGTTGTCGCGGATCGCCACGTCCACCACCGATCTCGCGCCGCTGCAGGAACAGCTGGCGGCCGCGCAGAAGGTGAGCACCGAGGTATCAGCGCGTCGAGACAGTTACGAGGACAAGATCTCCGCGCTCGGCTTCTCCGCGCCCGACGACGCCGAGGACTTCTGGTCGCTGCGGGAGAGCCTGATGGAGGAGGCCACCCGCATCGACGGCCAACTCGAGGCCGGCAAGGGACATTTCGCCGAGGCGCTCGCCCGCGAGGTCGCCGCACGCACCCAACGCGATGCCGCCCACGACGAGTTGCAGCGTGTGCAGCAGGCCGGATCGGCGTTGCCCCGCACCGAACACGAGATGCGTCGCGCGTTGGCTGCCGGACTGCAGATCGACGAATCCGAGTTGCGGTATGTGGCCGAACTGGTCGAGTTGCATCCCGACGAGGAACGCTGGCGAGTGGCGACGGAGAAGGTGCTGCGCAACGCCGGTCTGCGACTGCTGGTGCCGGACAAGCATTTCCGTGCTGCCCTACGGTACGTGAACAGCCACGACATGCGTGGCCGTATCCAGTTGCACCACGCCGAGACCCGACCGATGCCGACCCCCGAGGACGGCACCCTCGGCGCCAAGCTGCGGTCGGTCGACCCGCATCATCCGTGTGCGGCCGAGGCGCTGACCGTCATCTCCCGGCTGGGCAACTACGTGTGCGTCGACTCGACGGACGACTTCGGCGAACACTACAAAGCGGTGACCGACCAAGGGCTGCGCAAGGATTCGGCGAAACTCGCCATCAAGGACGACCGCCAGACGCTGCGTCCGTCCCAGTACGTCTTCGTCGGCAACGGAGAAGCCAAGATCGCCGCCCTGCAGGAGGAACTCGACCACGAGCAGCAGGCCTACGAGACCGCCCGCGAGGCCAGCGCCACGCTCGATCGGGAGCGCACCGAGAAGCAGCATCGTCGTGACGCGTACCGCAGGGTGTGCGAACAGTTCACCCAGTGGAATCAGCTCGACACTGACACCGCCGACGACCGCGTCGACGCCCTCACCGAGCAGCACGAACTGCTGATGGAGGAGCACCCGGACATCGAGGCTCTGCAACGCAAGGCCGAGGACATCTGGGAACAGGTGCGCAGCGCGATATCCCAGGCCGCGCTGGTGCGCGACAAGATCGCCACCCACGACCACCGGCGCACCCAACTGCTCGACCTGATGGACCGTCTCAAGCTCGAAGAGGTTGCGTCACAGGCGGAGACGACGCTTGACGGATTCCGTGAGGAATCCGCCGCCACGCTCGACGTGCTGTCGCCCGAGTCTTACCGGCAGGAGCTGGTCAAGGCGGTCGCCAAGGATCGCGACCGGATGCGTGCCGACGCCCGCCGGTCGCGCGACGAGATCGCCCGCATCCTCGACTCCTACGACGAGGAGTTTCCCGACGCCATCCCCAACGACAGCGACGACTTCGACGAACGCATCCACGACTACGTCGCCCTGTGTCGTCGGATCGACGAGCGTGAACTGCCGGCCGCCTACGAGCGGATGCGCCGGCTGATCACCGAGCAGGCGCCGGGTGCGATCCTGAGTCTGCACATGGCCGCCGACGCCGAGGAACGACGCATCGTCGAACAGATCGAACGCGTCAACACCGGCCTGGGGTCGGTGGCGTTCAACAGCGGCACCCGACTGCGACTGCAGCCGGGCCGCAAGCACCTCACGGCGGTGGCCGAACTCACCGAGAAGGCGCGGCTGATCTCCCAGCGCACCACAGCGGTCAGCTTCGGCGACGACCAGGCGATCCTGGAGCAGTACTCCGACATCCTGGTGCTGCGCGAACGGCTGGCCGGCAACACCCCCGAGGACCGGCAGTGGACGCGCGACGCGCTCGACGTGCGCAACCGCTTCGACTTCTACTGCGAAGAGCACGACGCGGAGACCGGCGAGATCATCCGCACCTACAGCAACGCCGGCGACAACTCTGGTGGCGAGCAGGAGAAGCTGATGGCGTTCTGCCTCGCCGGTGCGCTGAGCTTCAACCTCGCGAGTCCGCACGGCAACGACAACCGGCCGATCTTCGCCCAGCTCATGCTCGACGAGGCGTTCAGCAAGTCCGATCCGCAGTTCGCGCAGCAGGCGCTCGCTGCGTTCCGCAAGTTCGGTTTCCAGCTGATCATTGTGGCGACGGTGCAGAACACCAGCACCATCCAGCCCTACATCGACAACGTCATCATGGTGTCGAAGACCGAGAGCCGCACAGATCAGCGGCCCACGGCCAACGCCCTGTCCACCTCGATCCGGGCGTTCTCCGACCTGCGCCGCTCCAGCGGCTCACGGTTGCCGGTGTGACGCCACCTGCTCCCTGAGGAGCCCGCGACGAAGGAGCTAGCGTCCGTGATTGCTCCCTGAGGAGCCCGCGACGAAGGAGCGAGCGTCACGAAGGGCCGCCCCGCGAGCACCCTTCGTGGCTCGGCTAACGCCTCGCTCCTCAGGGAGCGGTGTGCGCCACCACAAAGCGCGCGGCGTCGAGGGTCATCCCGTTGACCGAGTAGAGGACATGCAGCCCATTGGGTTGTCCGGCGGGCGCGCCGTCGCAGATGGTGTCACCCGGAATGCAGTACCGCACAGTGCGATTGGCCAGCCGCGGGTTGGTCCGCACCGGCGGTGCACCCACGTCGGCCATGAAGCGATCCGACGGCGGGGCGAACAGGACGAGCGCGGTGATGCGGTCGAGGACCTTGGTCGGCAACGGTTTCGGCACCCGGGACGCGTACTGGCGATAACGCTCGGGGACGACGACGCCGGGACTGACCGTGTACCCGGCGACAACCGCGCCCTGCGAATATCCGCCCAGCACGATCTTGGTGCGCGAGCACGCCGCCGCCACCGCGGTGATGTGGCGCTGCGCGTCGTCGACGCCGGTCACGACCGTCTGCGCAAACTTCAACCGATTGCTGAAATCACCGCTGGCGGGGTAGTTGACGCCGTGGTCGGCGACCGACTTTCCCGGTAGCTGAGACCGCAGCGCCGTCACGAACGACAGCCCGGTGAGCCCGAGCGGTGGCGCGGGTTCGACTGTGCCACGGGCGAATACGACGTCGACATCCGGACAGGCCGGAGCCGCGGAGGCCATCGGTGTAGCGAGCAGGGTGCCACCACACACCATGGCCAGGCCGGACAGGATCACGAGCAATCGCGCAAGCACGTATCTCAACCTACGTGATCCGCATCACATCCGCACGCATCCCCGCTCTCAAATGTCTCGTCATGTCACTTGACACCATGTATATTGATGTGACACCGTTCACCTTGTTGGTCGTGACGACGCCCATGCCGGAGACATCTCTTGCCCAGCGGCCAGAACCACGCCACGTGACGCACATCGAAGAAAGGAAGTGCCCCGATGACGGGAGCCACCACCATGAACACCGTGAACACGGTGCTCGGTCCCGTTTCCGCGGACGACCTCGGCATCGTGGCGGTCCACGAAGCGTTGCTGTCGGTCCTGCCGGGCGCGCAGTACGCGTTCGACATCACCATCGACCGCGCCGAGATCTTCGAGATCCTGTCCGCCAAGCTCGTCGACTTCCGTGATCGCGGCGGGAAGACGATCGTCGACGTCACCGGTATGTTCGGGGGCCGCGACCTGCCCCTTCTCGAGGCGCTGTCGCGTTCGACGGGCGTCCATATCGTCGCCTCCACCGGACTCGGACCGGAGAAGATGCTGGGCGGTTATTTCCTGACCCCGCAGACGAATCCACCGACCCCGTGGCCGGCGGAGAAGTTCGCCGACCTGTTCGCCAGGGAGGTCACCGACGGCATGGTCGTGCCGCGGGTCGAACGTCGCGCCACCGCGGGCATCGTGGCCACCGCAGCCGCCCGAGAGGGCATGACCGCCACCGAGGAGAGCCTCTTCCAGGGGGCGGCCCGCGCCGCAGCGACGACCGGAGCGCCCGTCACGATCTGCTTCGGCGCCGACGCCGTCGCCGATCTCGATGTCCTCCTCAAGGAGTCTCTGCCGGCTGATCGCGTGGTTGTCGGCGGCCTCGATCGGCGGGATGCGGTGGCGGCCGGTGCGCCGGCCGTGGTCGCCGCGCGCGGCGCTTTCGTGGGGATCGATCACATCGGCGTCGACGACGACGAACACCTCACCGACACCGAACGCGCCGCCCTGGTCGCCGAGCTCGTCAAGGCCGGACATGTCGACCGAATCCTATTGTCCAGCAATGCTATCGGCGTCGCCAAGGGACTGCCCGAGCGTGACCTGCCGTTCAGCTACATCCTGACCGACTTCGTCGGCCTGCTGACCGCGGCGGGTGTCACTGAGGACGACGTGCGGCACATCCTCATAGACAATCCGCGCGACCTGCTCACCGTGCGACGCTGAGCGCCAATCTCACAGACCATCAACGTATTTCGACGTCAGAAGGTGAATGTTATGTCGAAAGTGAACACCGTCCTGGGAGCCATCCCGGCAGAGATGCTGGGCATCGTGGCCATCCACGAACACATCGGATACGGCATGCCCGGTTCCGAACTGGACAGCCAGTGGTGGAAGACCCCGGAGCAGCGCTACGCCGAGACCGTGCCGAAGCTGCGCCAGTTCCATGACTACGGCGGCGGTGCGTTTGTGGACGTCACCGGCATCTGCAATGGCCGCGACATCGACTACTACAAGTCGCTGTCGGCCAAGACGGGCGTGCACATCATCGCCTGTACGGGCTTCGTCGGCGGCGATACCGCGCTCCCGTTCTTCGCCCAGGCCACCGTCGAGTACCTCGCTGCCCACTTCGTCCACGAGATCACCGTCGGCATCGGTGACACCGGCAGCAAGGCGGGCGTCATCAAGGTCGGCGTCAGCCGCGGCGGACGCATGACCGACCTGGACAAGAAGATCTACCGCGCCGCTGCACGGGCCGCCAAGGAAACCGGCGTGCCGATCCTGACCCACCTCGCGATCGACGCAGAGAACGCGATCGCCATCTTCACCGAGGAGGGACTGCCGCTGGATCGCGTGCTCTTCGGGCATGCCGACGACGGCGTCAACGCCTCCAAGACCCGCGACCAATGGATCGCCTCGCAGGGTGGACGCGTCGGATTCGACACATTCGGCTACGAAACCGAACTCCCGGACCCGCCGTTCTGGGCCCGGCCCCGCAAGGATCGACTCGCACACTTCCTCGGCTTCATCGAAGCCGGCTACCTCGAGCAGGCACTCGCCGGGGTCGACGCCAACTGCAGCCCCCTCGGCTGGCCAGGGGTCAACGGCCACACAGTGAACTACCTCTTCGAAGACCTGATCCCGGATCTCCGCGAGGCCGGCGTAGACGAAGCCGTCATCACCAAGCTCTTCGTCGAGAGCCCCGCCGACTTCCTGTCCATCCAGAACTGAGCGCGACCCACCCTCCGTGGCTCGGCTAGCGCCTCGCACCTCAGGGATCGGTGGTAACCACCCGCTGGCTGAGGAGCGACGAGCTCCCCACGGATCGGCGTACCACCCGCTGGCTGAGGAGCGACGAGCGAGCGCAGCGAGCGCGACGCGTCACGAAGCCCGCCCACCGCACAGCGCCTCCGGACCCACCCCACCCCACCCAGAAAGCAGAATCCCATGCAGCCCTCCGAATTGCAGGACTTGACCATCGCCATCATCGGCGGCGGCTACGGCGGCGCGTCCGCGGCACAGGCGTTGAGCCAACTCGGCGCGACGGTCACCGTGTACGAGCAGGCAAGCCAGATCCGCGAGGTCGGCGCCGGCATCGGACTGCGCCCGAGCAGCATGGACCGGTTCCGCGAGTGGGGCATCTTTGACGCGATCGCCGCGGTCAGCTCGCCGAGCGATTTCTTCGAAATCCTCAGCGCCACGAACGAACCGATCATGAAAGACAGCTGGCCCGAGCACAACGGCCTGACCCAGACCTACCTGATCCACCGCGGCGACTTCATCGACGCCCTGATCGGGGTGCTCCCCGAGGGCATGGTGAAGGTCGGCTTCAAGGTCGAAACCATCACCGACAAGGGCGACCACGCCGAACTGACCTTCGCCAACGGCGACACCGCCACCGCCGACCTGGTGATCGGTGCCGACGGCATCAAGTCGGTCGTCCGCAAACAGCTCTTCAGCGACAACGAGCCGCGGTTCTCCGGCGAACGTGCCTACCGTGCAGTGATTTCGGTCGACGACGCCGAAGGCATGGTCGTCGACGACAACCTCCGGATGTACATCGGCAAGGGCACCAAGATCTACCTGCTGCCGCTGCGCCACCGCAACGGCGTCTCCTTCGACATCACCGCCTTGTGCCCGGACGCCACCTGGTCGCCGGTCGTGTCCAAGGACGAGATGTTGCGGACCGTCGAGGGATTCGACGAGCGCCTGATCGAG
Organism: Gordonia sp. CPCC 205515; assembly: GCF_048537925.1. NCBI lineage: Bacteria > Bacillati > Actinomycetota > Actinomycetes > Mycobacteriales > Gordoniaceae > Gordonia > Gordonia sp. CPCC 205515. Next base: position 444,013 of record NZ_JBCLVJ010000008.1, read on the forward strand.
ATCACCCGCAACCTCGACATGGACACCGTCAACATCCGCGCCGTCTACGACATCGATCCGGTGGCCGACTGGCACTCGGATTGCGTTGCGCTGATGGGCGATGCGGCACACTCTATGCTGCATCACCAGGGGCAGGGCGCCAACTCGGCGATCCTGGACGCCGGTGCACTCGCCGACGCGCTGCGCGACGCCGACTCCGTACCTGCCGCGCTGGCGCAGTATCAGGCGGTGCGCAAGCCGGTCACCGATGAACTGCAACGTATCTCGCGATCCGGATGGAGCGAGGACGAGCTCAACGACGTGTTCCCCGGCCAGAAGCCGGCCGCACCGGTCGAGGCCTGAGACATGGCCCTGCACCCCGAGATCGCCAAGGTACTGGCCTCGCTTCCGGCACCGCCCGACGGCGCGCTCAATCCCGTCGCCATGCGCGCCGGCGAGGAAGCCGAGGTTCCGCCCGTGGACGAACGACTCCCGCTGTTCGCCGTCGAGGACACCACCGTTCCGACACCGACCGGAGACGTTCCGGTGCGGATCTACACGCCGGTGGACGCGGACTCCTACGGTCTGATCGTCTACTTCCACGGCGGCGCCTTCTTCCTCGGCAGCCTCAACACCCACGACCACGTCGCGCGGTCGCTCGCCAAGGAGACCGGCTGCAAGGTCATCTCCGTCGGCTACCGTCGCGCCCCAGAGGCACCGTTCCCCGCCGGACTCCAGGACTGCTACGGCGTGGTGCGCTGGGCGGCCGACCACGCCGACGAGCTCGTGTGGGACGGAACGACATTCGCCATCGTCGGCGACAGCTCCGGCGGCACGTTCGTCGCGGCGGTCGCCGCCATGGCCCTCGACGACGGTGTCGACGCCATCACCCATCAGGTGCTCTTCTATCCATCGCTCGACCTGGATTTCGACATCGACCGATATGCGTCGTTGCGGGAGAACGCCGTCGGTTACGGGATGGAGACCGCGGGCCTGAAACCGTTCAACGCGTTCTACCTCGACACCGCCGCCGATCCGGCAGATCCGTTGGTCTCACCGATCAAGCGCGCCGACCTCACCGGACTGCCGCCGGCTCTGATCATCACCGGCCAGTACGACCCGCTGCGCGACGAGGGTGAACTCTACGGGGAGAAGCTCCGCGCGGCCGGCGTCGACGTCACCGTGAGCCGCTACGACGGTGCCGGACATGGTTTCGTGCAGCACTTCTCGTGGATTCCCGAGTACCATCGGGCCTACGAGGAGACCGCGGCCTTCCTCGAGGGACGGACGAACTCATGAGCCGGCACGCGGCGGTCCATCCGCTCGTCTCGCCGTGGGGTCGGTTCGGGCTGTACAGCTTCTACATCGACGCGCCTGAGCCGGCAATTGTCGACACCGGTATCGCATCGTCGCCGGCCGAGGGCATGAAACCCGCCCTCGAGGCACTCGGCCAGGACATCGCCGACGTCCGCTGGATCCTGTTGACCCACGGCCACATCGATCATATCGGCGGCGCATACGCCCTGTGGGAGATGACCGGTCGCAAGGCGCAGGTCGTGATCGGCGCGGCCGATGCACCGATGCTGCGGTCGCGCCGTGCGCACGTCAACGAGTACCTCGGTGCCCGTGGCCATTACCTCGACGATCCGGAAGGCGAGGCCAAACAGATTGCCGCGACCAACGCGGTCATCTCCGGCGAGATGGAACCCACAGTGCTCGTCACCGGGGGAGAGACCATCTCCCTCGGCGGCGAGGTCACCGTGTCGGTGCGGGCGATCCCCGGCCACACCGCGGGTTCGGTCGCCTACATCATCGACGGCCAGAACGACGTCTTCGTCGGCGATGCCGTGCAGGTGCACGGTGCGGCCAATGGCTTTCCCGGGTACGTGGATCCGGTGGCCTACCGGACCAGCGTGCAGTACCTCCTCGACGAGGTCCATCCGCAGCACCTCTACCTCGGGCATCCGTATCGACGGATCGATGGCACACCGTACGGCGTCGAACTCGACGCCGCCGAGGCGCGTGAAGCATTGGAGCAAAGCCTCGAGGTGGAATCCCGCGTCGAGGAGGCCGCCCAGCACTGCCTGTGCCACGGGCTGGCGGAGACCGATTCGGTGTACTCACCGTTCGCACCGGTCGCCGAGAAGCTCGACTACCAGGGCGATCCCACCCTCGAACCCTCGCCGTTCTTCACCTCGATGCACGGCTACCGGACGCAGTTCGAGCACGCCACAGAACAGGAAACACCATGACCGACATCCGAACCCTCGAGGCGGGCGGCGAGAAGATCACCGTCCGCAAGGATCTGCGCATCCCGATGCGCGACGGCATCGAACTCGTCGCCGACGCCTACGCCGGCACCGACGACGCCCCACGCCCCGCGCTGGTCGCGCTCAGCCCGTACGGCAAAGAGCTGCAGGCACTCTCGCTGACCATGCCGCCGCAGCGGCGTCCCAGCCCGATGTGGGACGGCTGCATCGAAGCCGGCGACATCGCGCGGGTGGTCTCCGAGGGTTACGTCCACGTCATCGGCGACCTCCGTGGTTCCGGCGGTTCCGAGGGCGAGCACATCGGCAACTACAACGCGGGAGGCGTGTCGCTGGGGCAGGACGCGTACGACTTCATCGAGTGGGTCGCCGAACAGCCCTGGTGCGACGGCAATGTCGGCATGATCGGCATCTCCTACTTCGGGACGATGCAACTTCTTGCGGCGGCCGAACGACCCCCGCATCTCAAGGCCATCTTCATCAGCGGCGGCCACTTCGACTTCTACGAGACCACCTATCACGGCGGCATCATGTGGTTCATGCCGCGGGCCGCCCGCGAAGGCCGGGGCGGCGACTCGGGGTGGGCATTCACCGATCGCATCAAATCCCGTATGCTCGAGACTTTTTCAGACGCGGAGATCGCCGAACGCGTCGCCACGCGGCTCGCGGACCCCGACGTCGCGGCATGGCCGAACCTCGTCCACACCTTGCACTACCCGGTCCACCACGAGGCCTGGTTTGACATCATAACCAACGAGGTCGACGGCCCGTGGTACGAGGAGCGCAACCCGATCACGTTGGCGCCCACCATCGACATCCCCGTCTGGCTGCAGATCGACCAGGGTCGCGGCTGGACCATCGACGGCACCATCGAGGTGTTCAACGAACTCCAGGGCCCGAAGAAGCTCGACATCGGCGCTTACCCTCCGATGCAGTCGCGGCCGTGGATCGAAGAGTACGACAAGATGTTCCGCTGGTACGACCACTGGATCAAGGGCATCGACAACGGCGTGATGGACGAGGATCCGGTGACGGTGTTCGTCGAGGGCTCCCGCGAGTTCGCGACCGGCGATCAGTGGCCACCGAAGCCTGTCCAGTACCGGCCGCTCTACCTACGGCCCCGCGGGAAGCTGTCGTACGAGCCCGAACCGATGAGCGTGGAATACGCTGCGCCCGAGGGGTTCTATCAGGCCCCGCTGACTGTCACCGGCAAGGTGGAGATGCTCAAGTGGAGCACCGCACCGTTCGAGGAGCCGACCGAGATCATCGGCACCGGCGCGGCACACCTGTTCGTCGAGATCGACCAGCCCGACACCAACTTCATCCTGCGGATGTGGGATGAGGCGCCGAATGGCAAGCGCCAGTTGATCACCACCGCCTACCTCAAGGCGTCGCATCGGGAACTCGACGACCGCACCACCGAAGGCAACCCGTACCACCCGCATACCCGGGCGGTGCCGGTCGAGCCGGGTGTCGTCGACGAGTATGTGCTGCGGGTCTATCCGTTCGCTGCGTCGTTCCAGCCGGGACACCGGTTGACCGTCGAATTGTCCAACAACGAACCCCTGGTCGACGACCACAATTCGCTGCTGCCGCCGGACGCCTTCCACCTGCCGGTGGGACGTGCCGTCACGCACAAGGTGTATCGTGACGCCGCCCATCAGTCCCGTCTGGTGTTGCCCTTCACCGTGTCGGCACCAGGACGTTAGCCGACCTCGATACCGGGGACGGCGCCGGCGGCTTCCCGGTCGAGCACGTCGGACATCGTCACGACTCGACCGGGCCCCGCCTCGTGCAGCGCGATCGCGGCTGCAGCCGTGAGCCGACCGGTCGCCACGGATTGCCCCTCTCCCTGCGCCGAGATCGACACACCGGTCCGACGGCTCAGCGCCGTCAGGCTCCAGCGCGCGTCACCCCAGTGCGGGGCGTATCGGATCAATCCCGCGGCCGCGGGCACCCAGCCGACTGCGGCCAACGCGGCGGTCGTGACGGCACCGCCGGTGGCGAGGTACGTCCGTACCGAAATCCCGTCCGGACGGCCCACCAGAAAGTGATCCGGGAAGTCGGCACGCAGGTGACGTCGTCGGCCGGTCGGTGACGGCAGCCGGCGAAACTCGCGGTAGTTGCGAATTGCGGTACCTTCCGGCGGGTCATGCAGTGTGCGGCCGGCGAGCGACGCGGTCCACGCAACCGCCTGCGCACCATGCTCTTCGCCCGAACCCAGGACGACGGCAAGATCCACGTCATCGCCGGGCTCGGTGGGGAGTGCACGCACGAGAATCGTCGACAGCCCAGGCACGAGGCCCGCACCAAGGAGAACCCCGGTGCCCGCCGGTGTCCGTTCGGACAACTCGGCGAGATAGGCGGCAGTGGCAGAGATCTCCACCAGTGCAGCCGGGCCGAGGGTCTCGACGATGCGCGGCTCCTCGATACCCGACGCATTGACCACGACGTCGTGGCCGTCGGTGTGACGACGCAACTCCTCGAGGCCCTCCGGCCGGGTCAGATCGATGCCGCTACCTGGTTCGGATCGACCAGCCACGGTGGCTTCGTGACCAGCTCGTCGGAGTTCGTCGACGACGACGCGGCCGACCGCGCCTCGGCCACCGAGGACCAGCGTCCTCATCGACGAAGCGTGCTCTCGGGAGGATTCGCCATTCGGACCGCAGTGGTTGTCATGTCCCGAGGCTATCCGGCGACCGATCCGGCTCGACAACGCATCGGCTGAAACCACCCAGCAATGCCGCCCACCACAACGCTTCCTTCGACGTATTTGCGATGGCCTCCCGCACTGGGGTGGGTTTGCGCAAAGGGTGGTTTGGTGGGGCGGTTTTGGTGGCGATTGCCGGCGGCTGCTCAGGCGTCAGCGCAAACCGACCGGAAACAATGCATCCGCAATCGATTTCACCCCGCCGTGGGACGTCGCGCCGCCGTCGACGGTGATCTCGGCTCCGGTGGTGTAGCTCGACGCCGGACCGAGAAGGTACTCGACGGTGCCCGCGACCTCTTCTGGGTTACCTGCCCGGCCCAACGCGCTCTCGGCGATCGACGCGTCCCGGAAAACCGTCGGCGCCGACGCGGTCATCGGAGTGTCGATGAACCCCGGATGCACGATATTGACACGGATTCCGCTGTCGCCCAGCGCAAGGGCGGCGGTGTGGGTCAGACCGCGCAGCGCCCATTTGCTGGTGGTGTAGGCGACAGGGTAATGGGCGGTCAGCGCCGCGATCGACCCGATGTTGACGATCGATCCGCCCGGCGGCATCAGCGGCGCGAGCGCCTGGATCGCCAGCGTGGGGCCGATGACGTTGACGGCGTAAGCGGCGGCCATGTCGTCGGCAGACACCGTATCGATGCGTGCACGTCGGGTGATGCCCGCACAGTTGACGAGCCCATGCACCCCGTCGTCGGCGAGTTCGAAAGCAAGGCCGGACCACTGGGCGGGGTCGGTGACGTCGAAGGCCCGAACGCCGTCACCAGCGGTTCGATCGAGACCGACGACCCGGGCGTCCGCCCCAATGAGTCGTCGCACGATGGCCGCACCGATGCCGCCGCCGGCTCCGGTCACCACGATTGTCTGGCCCGCCAGTTCCGACATCGACTACCTCCTCGTATCAGTCCACCAGGGTGACCCGATCGGACGGCACAAGGGAATCCCGAAGTACCGATACCGGCTATCGAGCGCACGGATACCCGTTACGACAGCGGTTCGACACCAGCGATCTCGGCGATGATTTCGCGCAGCCAGATGTGCCCCGGATCGGCGTCATGGATCGGGTCCCACCAGAAGGCGTCGCGCAACGGGGCAACGTCACCCGGGCAGGGGAGCACCCGCAGGTCGGCGACCGGTCGCAACCGTTCGGCCAGCGATCGTTGCAGCAGCGCGATGCGGCGGGTGCCGGTGACGAGGAACGGCACCGCCAGAAACGATTCCATCACCACCTCGATGTTCGGTTCGACACCCAGCGTCTGCAGTTGCCGGAGCGCGGGGGTGAACGCGGTGGGCCCGTGGAAGGTCACCACCCACGGCGAGCGGCGGAGGTCGTCGAGGGTCAATTCGTCGCCCATATCGGGGTTGTCGGCCGCACAAACGCAGACCCAGTCGTCGGGCGGGAACTCGATGTACGAAGCGCGTGAGATGAATCCGTAGGGGATCACGATCCCGTCGATGGTGCGGAGTGTGTCCTCGGCCGCATCGACCACCGACGGCGTGTTCTGCTCCAGGCGTAGCTGCACCCCCGGTGCGCGGTCATGCAGCACCCGAGCCAGCGGCTCGCCGATCCGCAGCACGGCATAGTCGCTGACCACGATGGTGAACGTCCGATCCGCAGTGGCCGGATCAAAGGTCGGCGCCGCGTCGAACACCCTCCGCACGGTGACGAGAGCGGTGGCGGTGAGTGGTCGCAGATTCGCCGCCAGCGGCGTGAGTTCGTATCGATTTCCGTTGCGCCGCAGCAACGGATCGTTGAAGTGCCGTCGCAGACGTGCCAGTGCGGCACTCGCGCTGGGTTGCGCCACGCCCAATCGCTCCGCCGCCCGCGACACGTTGCGCTCGTCGAGCAGGGCATCCAGCGCGACCAGCAGATTGAGGTCGAGGTTGCGCAGTTGCCGCGGAGTTTTCATGGTCGCCATGAGTATTGATGATAGCTATACCGAATATCCAAAACTTCGCCTTCCCAAATAGTGACCGCGGACGCATTGTGGTTGGGACCACAGCCAACAGGAGTTCCCCACCATGTCACCATTGAACGCACTCGTCATCGGCGCGGGTGTCGCCGGGACGGCCACCGCGATCCTGCTCGCCGAGCAGGGCGCCACCGTCGACCTGATCGACATCAAACCTGACGTCTCCGCACTCGGCTCCGGAATCACCCTGCAGGGCAACGCCTTGCGCGTACTCCGTGAACTCGGCGTCTGGGATGAAGTCCGCGGCCACGGATACGCCTTCGACACGCTCGGCATCCGCACACCCGGCGGCGATCTGGTGGCCGAACTCCTCGATGCCCGCACCGGCGGCGAGGACCTCCCGGCGACCTTGGGCATGTACCGACCCACGCTCGCGAAGATCCTCATCGAACGCGCCGCCGAAGCCGGCGTCAAAGCCCGATTCGGCACCACCGTCACCGCGCTCGAGCAGGACGACGACGGCGTCAGCGTGACCTTCGCCGATCAGACCAGCGGACGCTACGACCTCGTCGTCGGCGCCGACGGTCTGCGCTCGTGGACCCGCCGCCATCTCGGTATCGAGGCGGACCCGCAGGGGACCGGGATGAGCATCTGGCGGGTATTCGCGCCGCGCCCGGAGTCGGTCACCCGCACCGAACTCACGTACGGCGGTGCGTGCTACATCGCCGGCTTCTGCCCGACCGGCGAAGACTCGCTCTACGCCTACCTCGTCGAAGACTCCCAGGATCGCAGCGCGCTGGCCCCCGAGGAGTCGCTCGCGACGATGCGCGCCCTGGCCGAGCAGTATCACGGACCGTGGGACGACATCCGCGCCGGCATGACCGACCCGTCTCGCATCAACTACACGCGCTTCGAAACCCATGTGGTGGACGGGCCGTGGCACCGCGGCCGAGTCGTACTGCTCGGCGACGCCGCCCACAGCTGCCCACCCACCCTGGCGCAGGGCGCCGCACAGGCACTCGAGGATGCCTCGGTCCTCGCCGACGTCCTCGTCACCCACTCCGACATCGACGACGCGATGTGGGCCGAGTTCACCCAGCGACGCCTCGCCCGCGCGACGGCCGTCGTCGACGCCTCGGTCCAACTCGGCCGCTGGATGCTCGACCACGAGCAGGGCGACGTCCCCGGCCTGATGGGCCGGATCGCCGCCCTGCTGACCACCCCCGCCTGACACATTCACCGCCCCAACACTTTGGAGTCACCGATGACCACGGACACCATTCACGAACCCGTCGCCGACGCACCCGCCGATTACGCCTTCACCCACCTACGCCACATCGGCATCGCCGTTCCGGACTACCAGAAGCAGATCGAGTTCTACACCGGCAACTGGGGATTGACCGAGGTCGGCACCGACGGCGACGTCACCTACCTCGCCGCCGAGGGATCCCCCGAGAAGTATGTGGTGCGCGTACGCAAGTCGACCGACAAACGACTCGACCTCATCTCCTTCGGCGCCGCCGACCGCCAGGCCGTCGACGACCTGGCCCTGCGCCTCGGCCGCGACGGCGTGAGCCTCATCGCCGAACCCGGCACCCTCCAGACACCCGGCGCCGGTTACGGATTCCGGTTCTTCGACGGCGACGGCCGCACCATCGAGATCTCCGCCGACGTCGACATCCGAACCCACCGCAAGATCGAGGAAGGCGAGTCCGTCCCGGTCAAACTGTCGCACGTCGTGATCAACAGCCCCGATCCGGAAGCGACGGTGGCATTCTATGAGCGGCACTTCGGTTTTCGGGTGTCCGACATCCTCATGCACCCGCGCATGGGTCGAATGATGTGGTTCATGCGAACCAACACCGCCCACCACTCGATCGCCATCGCCCGCGGACCGCACGTCGCCCTGCACCACGCCTCGTTCGAACTGCGCGGCCTCGACGAGTACATGCGCGGCACCGGACGACTGCTGCGCACGGGCGCCGAAAAGATCTGGGGCCCCGGCCGACACATGGCCGGCAACAACACCTTCTCCTACTTCCTCGACCCCAACGGCAACACCATGGAGTACACCACCGAACTCGAGGTGCTCGACGAGGACACGTGGCATCCGCACCTCTACGACTTCTCCGATCCCGAGGTCACCGACCAGTGGGGCACCGCCAACGCGATGAACGAGTTCGTGGCGAGCCAGTCGTTCAACGATCCGGACAAGGGCCTGTTCGTCGCCCCGCCGGTCTGATTCTGATATCTCACTCGACCTCAGCCACAGAAAGAAAGGTTCACGCGATGAAGTTCGCCACCGTCACCGTCGACGGAACTCAGCGCGCTGCGGTGCTCACCGACTCCGGCGCGCACCTCCTGGCGCCCGGTCGCACCATGGTCGACGTCATCGGCACCGGACTCGATGCCGCCCTGCGCGAAGGTGCCCGTGCCGTCGAGACCGGCGAGACCCGACCGCTCGACGAGGCCAGGCTCGACGCACCCCTGCAACCGCCCACCATCCGCGACTTCGTCACCTTCGCCGAGCACGTCGAGGGTGTCCGGCAGTCGATCGAAGGGCAGGCCGGAGTGCCCGACGCCTGGTGCGACGCACCGCATTTCTACTTCACCAACCCACACACCGTCGTCGGCCCGGAGGCCGTGGTGCGCCCACCCGGCGGATCGGCGAAGCTCGACCTGGAGCTCGAGGTCGCCGCCGTCGTCGGCGGAACCGGCACGGACGTACCGATCGAGGAGGCCGATGACCTTATCTTCGGCTACACCATCCTCAACGATTGGTCGGCCCGCGACCTGCAGGGCCGCGAGATGCAGGTTGGACTCGGGCCGGCCAAGGGCAAGGACTTCGCCAACTCGCTCGGACCGGTCATCGTCACCGCCGACGAGTTCACCGATCGCGTCGACGCCGACGGCTTCCTCGACCTCGCCTGCACCGTCCGTATCAACGGTGAGGTCATCGGGCACGACGTCACCGCCAACATGGGCTGGACGTTCGCCACCATGATCGCGTTCGCCTCCCGCAACAGCGTCGTCAAACCCGGCGACGTCCTGGGCTCGGGCACCGTCGGCAACGGTGGCTGCCTCGCCGAATTGTGGGGTCGCCGCGGCACTCTCGACCCGGCGCCACTGACCGAGGGGGACGTGGTGGAACTGACCGTCGAGGGCATCGGCACACTACGCAACGTCGTCGGTGCTCCACGCCCCGCCCATCCGCCGATTCCCGCCCCACGCATGACCGATCAACACCGCCGCCGCGACGAGCAACCTTCGCCCGACCTCGCCGCAACCACCGCAGGGAGTACCCGTGAGCACTGACACCACCACTTCGCCGATCACCCTCGACCGGACCGACCCCGAGGGCGCCATCGCTGCCGCCGTCGCCCGCTGCTCCAACTGGGGCCGCTGGGGCGACGACGACGTGCACGGCACCCTCAACAACATCACCGCCGCCGACCGGGCCTACGCCGCCACCCTGGTGCGCTCCGGACGGCCGTTCAGCCTGGCCCTCCCGTTCGACAACGACGGCCCCCAAAAGGGCTGGCGCCGACGCAGTAACCCGGTCCACACCATGCTCGACACCGGCACCGACGCCGAAGCCGGCGTGCAGGGCTTCCCGCACGGACTCGGCGGCGCCGACGACGTCATCTCGATGCCGTTGCAGTGCAGCACCCAGTGGGACGGCCTCGGCCACATCTTCGATCACGGCCGCGCCTGGAACGGCCGACGCGCCGGACAGGTCGTCACCTCCGACGGCGACCGCGTCACCGGCATCGAGACCGCCGCCGACCGCATGGTCGGTCGCGGAGTGCTCCTCGACGTCGGGCGCACGTTCGGCACCGATGGTGAATTGCCCGACGGATTCGCCATCACGACAGCACATCTCGAGCAGACCATCGAAGCGCAGGGGAGTACCGCAGCGGTTGGGCGTGGCGACTTCGTGCTGGTCCGCACCGGACAACTCACGCGCGCACTGCGCGACGGCTGGGGCGACTACGCCGGCGGCGCCGCCCCGGGCCTCTCGTTTACCACCGCGGATTGGCTGCGGCAGACCGACATCGCCGGCATCGTCACCGACACCTGGGGATTCGAGGTGCGGCCCAACGAGTTCGACGTCGCCTTCCAGCCGCTGCACCAAGTGGCCATCCCCAACATGGGCCTGTTCATCGGCGAGATGTGGCACCTCGACGACCTCGCCACCGCCTGCACCGCCGACGGCCGCTACGAGTTCCTCCTCACCGCCGCACCCCTGCCGGTCACCGGAGCAGTCGGCGCGCCGGTCAATCCGATTGCGCTGCGATGACTCTCATCGCAGTGACCACCCTCCGCGAAAACCACTGACCACCAACACAATTTGGAGAAATGACATGTTCGAATACTTCCAGGGCAACAAATACGTCTGGAATTTCGCCGTCAACGGCGCCCTCAACAGCGGCGGCCGCATCGACGAGATCGACCGCGCCTGCCGCCCACTGCGCGACGTCGCCTCGACCAACGAGGACGTCGGCACCGAGGACTTCCTGCGCAGCTGGACGACACTCGTCGACCAACTCGAGGAGCAGGCCGAGGAGAACGTGCGTAGGGGTCATCTGCGTACCGCGGGCCAGACCTACGCACGGGCCGCCAACTACCTGATCACCGCCGAACGCATGCAGCAGGCCGGCACCCCCGAACGCAACGCCACTTACGGCCGCTGCCTGCGGTTGATGGAACGTTCCTTCGAACTCGCCGATCCGCTGACCCGCCGCGTCGAGATCCCGTTCCGCGACACCACACTGCCCGCGTACTACACCAAGCCGATCACCACCGGCGGTGCCCCGACCCCGGCGATGATCCAGTGGAACGGCCTCGATAGCACCAAGGAACACATGTACGTGTCCGAGCACAGTCGCGAGCTCGCCGCCCGCGGCATCGCGACGCTCATGGTCGACACCCCCGGATCCGGTGAGGCACTGCGCAAGCAGGGACTGACCGCCCAGATCGACACCGAGGAATGGGCCGCCGCCTGCGTCGACTTCCTGGAGAGCGACCCGACCATCGACTCGAGCCGCATCGGCATCGTCGGCTGGTCGCTCGGCGGCTACTACGCACCCCGCGCGGCGGCGTTCGAGAAGCGCCTCGCACTGTGCGTGGCGTGGGGCGCCAACCACGACTGGGGCAAGGTGCAGCGTCGTCGTGTCGAGAAGGAGGGTGAGCGTCCGGTGCCGCACTACTGGGACCACGTCCTGTGGGTCTGGGGCGAGACCGACCTCGACCAATTCCTCGACATGGCCGACAACGTCAACCTCGACGGTGTCGTCGAACAGATCACCGTCCCGTTCCTCGTCGCGCACGGCGAAGGTGACCGTCAGATCCCGGTCGAGCTCGCGTACCGGTCCTACGACCAGGCCGTCAACAGTCCCAAGCGGGAACTGCGCGTGTTCACCGCCGACGAGGGGGCCACCGAACACATCGGTCTCGACAACTTCGGTCACGTCAGCAGCTTCATCGCCGACTGGGTTGCCGACACCTTCGCCGAACTGGCTGCCACCCGCACGTCGGCCCCGGAAGTGGCCGCCGTCCGCTGAGCCGTCCCCAACCCGTCGTAGGCCGCTACGGTTCCCGAAACAACCACAAACGCTCAGGTTCCTACCGTCCGCTCACCTTGCACAGTGAGCGTTTGGTAGGAACCTGAGCGTTTGCCCTTCGACAGGCTCAGGGAGCGGTGGGACGGCTCAGGGAACGGTGGGGCGGCTCAGCCGCGCGCCGACTCCAGCACCTCGTTGAACGTCTTGCTCGGACGCATCACCGCGGCAGCCTTCTCCGGGTCCGGGTAGTAGTAGCCACCGAGATCGGCCTCGTTCCCCTGCACCTCGTTGAGCTCCTTGACGATGGTGTCCTCGTTCTTCGCCAAGGTGTCGGCCAGTCCGGCGAACTGCTTGGCGAGTTCGGGGTCCTCGGTCTGCTTGGCCAGCTCCTGTGCCCAGTACATGGCGAGGTAGAACTGGCTGCCGCGGTTGTCGAGTTCACCGGTGCTGCGCGAGGGCCCCTTGTCGTTCTCGAGCAGCTGCCCGGTCGCGGCGTCGAGCGCGTTGGCCAGGAGCGTGGCGCGCTTGTCGTCGAACTTCTTGCCCAGCTCCTCGAGGCTGACCGCGAGCGCGAGGAACTCGCCGAGCGAATCCCAGCGGAGGTGGTTCTCCTCGACGAGCTGCTTGACGTGCTTGGGGGCCGAGCCGCCCGCACCGGTCTCGTAGAGACCGCCACCGGCCATCAGCGGCACGATCGACAGCATCTTGGCGCTGGTACCCAACTCGAGGATGGGGAACAGGTCGGTGAGGTAGTCGCGCAGGATGTTGCCGGTCGCGGAGATGGTGTCCAGCCCGCGGATCAGTCGCTCCATGGTGTACCGGATGGCACGCACCTGCGACATGATCTGGATGTCGAGGCCTTCGGTGTCGTGATCGGGCAGGTACTTGCGGACCTTCGCGATGAGCTCGTTCTCGTGCGGACGGTACGGATCGAGCCAGAAGACGACCGGCATGCCCGAGTCCCGCGACCGCGTCACGGCCAGCTTGATCCAGTCCTGGATCGGCGCGTCCTTGACAATGCACAGACGCCAGATGTCGCCCTCCTCGACCTCCTGGGTCAGCAGCACCTCACCGGTTTTGAGGTCAGTGATGTTGGCGGTACCGGCCTGCGCGATCTCGAAGGTCTTGTCGTGCGAGCCGTACTCCTCGGCCTTCTGCGCCATCAGACCGACGTTGGGCACCGTACCCATGGTGGTGGGATCGAACGCACCGTTGGTCTTACAGAAGTTGATCATCTCCTGATAGATGCGGGCGAAGGTCGACTCCGGGTTGACCGCCTTGGTGTCCTTGAGTCGACCGTCGGCGCCGTACATCTTGCCGCCGGCCCGGATCATCGCAGGCATCGACGCATCGACGATGACATCGCTCGGGGAGTGGAAGTTCGAGATACCGCGGGCCGAGTCGACCATGGCCAGCTCGGGACGATGCTCGTGGCACTTGTGCAGGTCGTCGATGATCTCCTCGCGCTGCGCACTCGGCAGGGATTCGATCTTGCTGTACAGGTCCGACAGACCGTTGTTGACGTTCACACCGAGTTCGTCGAACAGCTCACCGTGCTTGGCGAAGGCGTCCTTGTAGAAGACCTTCACCGCGTGACCGAACACGATGGGGTGCGACACACGCATCATGGTGGCCTTGACGTGCAGCGAGAACATGACGCCGGTCTCGTAGGCGTCGTCGATCTGCTTCTCGTAGAAGTCGACGAGCGCCTTCTTGCTCATGAACATGCTGTCGATGACGTCGCCGTCGTTCAGCGTGACCTTGGGCTTGAGGACGACTGTCTCGCCGCCGCCGTGCGGGATCAGCTCCATCTTGATCTCGCGGTCGCCGTCGACGGTCATCGACTTCTCACCGTGGTAGAAGTCGCCCTCGGTCATGTGCGCGACGTGGGTCCGCGACGCCATGGACCACTTGCCCATGCTGTGCGGATGCTTCTTCGCGTACCCCTTGACCGCCTGCGGCGCACGCCGATCCGAGTTTCCTTCGCGCAGAACAGGGTTCACCGCACTGCCGAGGCACTTGGTGTAGCGATCGCGGATCTCTTTTTCCTCATCGGTCTTCGGGTTGCCGGGGAAGTCGGGGATCGCGTAGCCCTTGGCCTGCAGTTCCTTGATGGTTGCCTGCAGCTGGGGGACCGATGCGCTGATGTTGGGCAGCTTGATGATGTTGGTCTCCGACAGTTGGGTCAGACGGCCGAGCTCACCGAGATTGTCGGGAACCTTCTGCTCGTCGGTCAGGTAATCGGGGAATTCGGCGAGGACGCGGGCGGCAACCGAGATGTCGCTGGTCTCGACGTTGATGTCGGCGGCGTCGGCGAACGTTCGTATCACCGGAAGAAAGGCGTACGTCGCCAGCATCGGCGCCTCGTCGGTCAGCGTGTAAATGATGGTCGGCTTATCCGCGGTCATGTTCCTCTTTCGCCTCCATTGTCGGGCACGCGACTTGTGGTCCGTGCGTCTCGCTGTACCAGTATCGCGGTTGGTGTCAGATGGCGCGCACGGATGGGGTAGGTGATGTGTGGATCACGTCACGCCGGGCCAGAATCGGGTGGACGGAAAAAAGTTGTCGCGATGATGTCGAGAACGGGGCGTCGGCACCGTCCCAGGGATACGAGCGGCCCACCGGTCGCACGACGACAAAGGAGATTGCCATGAAGTATCTGCTGCTCAAGCACTATCAGGGTGGCCCGACGCCGCACAAGGATCTCGCTCCCATCGACCAGTGGGCACCCGACGAGATCGACGCCCACATCCAGTTCATGCGTGACTTCGCGACGAAGCTCGAGGGGTCGGGCGAGTTCGTCGACGCCCAGGCGTTGGCTCCCGAGGGCACATTCGTGCGCTACGACGGTGACGGCCGGGCACCGGTCACCGACGGTCCGTTCGCCGAGACCAAGGACCTGATCGCCGGGTGGATGGTCATCGACGTCGACACCTACGACCGGGCCCTGGAGTTGGCGGGCGAACTGTCGGCCGCGCCGGGACCCCGTGGCGAACCGATCTACGAATGGCTCGAGGTGCGGCCGTTCATGTCGGAGCATCCACGCGAGACCGAGTGAACGAGTCGCTGCTGCGCGAGTTGGTGCCGTCGGTGATCGGTGTGCTGGTCCACCGCGGCGCCGACTTCGCGTCGGCCGAGGACGCTGTCCAGGAGGCGTTGATCCGCGCGCTGCAGACGTGGCCCGACGACCCGCCGCGCAACGAGAAGGCGTGGCTGGTGTCGGTGGCCTGGCATCGGTTCATCGATCTCGCCCGGGCCGACTCCGCGCGCCGCGGACGCGAACTCGTCGTCGACGCCGAACCTCCGCCGGGTTCGGCGTCGGAGGTCGACGACACCCTCGCGCTCTACTTCCTCTGCGCGCATCCCACGCTGTCATCGAGTTCGGCGGCGGCGCTGACGCTGCGCGCGGTGGGCGGTCTCACCACTCGGCAAATCGCGGCGGCCTACCTTGTGCCCGAGGCAACGATGGCGCAGCGGATCAGTCGGGCCAAGCGCAAGCTCAACGGTCTGTCGCTCGATCAGCCTGGTGATCTGTCGACCGTGCTACGTGTGTTGTACCTGGTCTTCAACGAGGGCTACACCGGCGACGTCGACCTCGCCGCGGAAGCCATCCGGCTCGCTCGGCAACTCGCGTCGGCGACCGACGAACCCGAGGTCTCCGGACTGTTGGCACTGATGCTGCTGCACCACGCCCGACGGGTCTCGCGCACCGGACCGGGCGGACGACTGGTGCCCCTGGCCGATCAGGACCGCACCCGATGGGACACGACGCTGATCGCCGAGGGTGTCGACATCCTGCAGACCGCACTGGCCCGCGACCGGTTGGGGGAGTATCAGGCGCAGGCGGCGATCGCCGCGCTGCACGCCGATGCCCCGACCGCCGCCGACACCGACTGGGTCCAGATCGTGGAGTGGTACGACGAACTGCTCGGCCTCACCGGCAGTCCGGTGGTCCGTCTCAACCGGGCGGTTGCGGTCGGCGAAGCCGACGGGCCGCAGGCCGGGCTGGCGGCGCTGGCCGGGGTGGATCCCGGAGTGCCGCGTCATACCGCAGTCGCCGCCTATCTCCACGAGCGGGCCGGCGACACCGAGCGTGCGGCGGCGCTGTACGCCGAGGCCGCACACGCTGCGACGTCGGTGCCCGAACGCGACCACCTCACCCGCGAGGCCGCGCGCCTCCGGCAGTCGCTGCTATAGCGTTGTGCCCATGGGTGAATCCGCCGACGAGGACGCATCGGCCCCGCCGACGACGAACTGGGCCGTGCTGCGCGAACCGCCATCGACGCAGCGCGGAATCCGCACCCGGGCCTCGCTGATCACCGCGGCCCGAATCGTGTTCGAGCGCACCGGATATCTACAGACCCGGCTCATCGACATCACCAGCGAGGCAAAGTGTTCGTCGGGCACGTTCTACACCTATTTCGCCACCAAGGAGGAGATCCTTGCCGCAGTGCTCGAAATGGCGCAGGAGGACATGCTCCATCCCGGTCTGCCGCACGTGGCCGGCGACGGTGATGCGGTGGCGGTTATCGAGGCCAGCAATCGGGCGTATTTCGAGGCTTACCAACGCAATGCGCAGCTGATGGGGGTCCTCGAGGAGGTCGCCAACATCGATCCCGGGTTCCGCCGGTTCCGCCACGAACGTGCGCAGGCCTTCATCCGACGCAACGCTCGCAGCATCGAGGCGCTGCAACGCCGCGGACTTGTCGACGACCGCTTGGATCCGATGCTCGCGGCACGCGCGCTGTCGGGCATGATCAGCCGACTCGCGTTCTCGGTGTTCGTCGTCGAACCGGCGCTCGACGAGGACCCGGTCGACGCCGAAATCCTCATCGAGACCAGCACGACGTTGTGGGTCAACGCATTGGGATTGACCCGCTGATCGGGCTCAGGCCCGAGCCGCCTGCAACTCCGATCGATCGATCTCCCGCTTGAGAATCTTGCCGGTGGATCCCTTCGGCAGCGCGTCGACGAATCGGACGATGCGCGGAACCTTGTACGCGGACAACTTCTCTCGAGACCACGTGGTGATGTCGTCGGCGGTCACCGCCGCGCCCGGCCGTAACGCGACCACGGCGGCCACCTCTTCGCCGTAATGCGCATCCGGTACCCCGATCACCGCCGCCTCGACCACGTCGGGATGTTGGTAGAGCACCTCTTCGACCTCGCCGGGATACACGTTGTACCCGCCGCGGATGATGAGGTCCTTGACCCGGTCCACGATGCGCAGGTCGTGGCCGTCGTCGAACACACCAAGGTCGCCGGTGCGGAACCAGCCGTCCGACAGCACCGCCACGGTGGCGTCCGGCCGCTTCCAGTACCCCTTCATCACTGTGGCGCCCTTGATGAAGACCTCACCGACCGTGCCTGCCGGACAAACGTTTCCGTCGTGATCACGGATCTCGATCGCGGTACGCGGTACGACCCGCCCCGTGGAACCGATCTTGGCTCCCCGATCGATGTCGTTGAAGGTGGCCATCGCTGCGGTCTCGGTGAGGCCGTACCCCTCCAGCAGACTGCACCCGAACGTCGACTCGAACGCGCGGGCGACCTCGCCCGGCAGCGACGCACCACCGGACACCGCGATCCGCAGCTGCGCGAATTCGTCGGCGCCCGCGCCATCGGCGCCGTGCAGCATGGCATTCCACATCGTCGGTACACCGCACACGACGGTCAACCGGTCTCGGCGCAGCATCTCGACCATGCCGACCGGGGTGAACCGCTTGAGCAGTGAGATCGATCCGCCCCCGGTCAGCGCCGACATCATCACCGACGCCTGCCCGAACAC
Source organism: Gordonia sp. CPCC 205515 (assembly GCF_048537925.1). NCBI lineage: Bacteria > Bacillati > Actinomycetota > Actinomycetes > Mycobacteriales > Gordoniaceae > Gordonia > Gordonia sp. CPCC 205515. Next base: position 462,237 of record NZ_JBCLVJ010000008.1, read on the forward strand.
ATGGAACAGCGGCAGGCCCGTGCCCACCCGGTCGTCGGCGGTGCTGTTGCTGATCTCCGACGAGATCTCGCCGGCGGCAAGCAGATTGGCGACGGTCAGTTCGGCGCCCTTGGGTTTGCCGGTGGTGCCCGAGGTGTACAGGATGGCGGCGGTGTCGTCGACGGGGCGGTCGACGGCGTCGGCTAGCGGTTCGGCGTCGACCTCGGCGCCGGGTCGCAACTCCCAGTAGGGAATCGACTCGACGTGTGCCGCCTCCGACACCGCGGGACCGAGTTCATACCAACCGATAGCCAGCGCGGCCTGCGAGTCGGTCAGGAAATACTCCACCTCGGTGGCGGTCGACATCGTGTTGACCGTGATGACCGTCGCGCCCACCGCCTGAATCCCCATGTAGGACACCACGAACTCCGGCACCGACGGGGCCGCGAGCAACACCCGGTCGCCGGCCCGGATGCCGGCGGCGCGTAACGCTCCGCCGTACCGCAGGCTGCGGGCGCGCAGCTCGGCGTAGGTGATCTCGCCGTCGTCGGACCGCAGCGCGATCGATGTGCCGTTGGCCGCGGCGTGGCGGGTGATGGGATCGAGCAGATTGGGCATTGCGGCACAGAGCCTTTCGGTGGAGGAGGGGTGGTCAGCCGGCGATGACGCGGGCAATGGACTCCGCGACCATCACCGGCTTGTCGGAGCCCTCCCGTTCGAGGACCTGCTGGGTGGTGACCTGGATGCCGCCGGGCACCTCGTCGGCGGCCACGACGGTGACCCGCATCCGGACCCGGGAACCCACCGGCACCGGCGATGGAAAACGAACCTTGTTGTAGCCGTAATTGAGTCCGGCCGCGAAGCTGTCGAAAGCCAGCAACTGACCCGACAGGTGGGGCCCGAGCGACAAGCTCAGCAGACCATGCGCGATCGTCCCACCGAAGGGGCTGTCCGCGGCCTTGGCGGTGTCGATGTGAATCCACTGATGGTCGTCCGTGGCGTCGGCGAAGGTGTTTACGCGATCTTGATCGACGGTGTACCAGTCCGTCGGACCGATCTCTTTGCCGATCAGTTCTGCCAGGTCAGCGGCGTTGGCGGGGCGAACGGGGAGGGTGCTGGTGTCCATGAATACTCCTGTCGACGGTGACTCGCGAGGTCCACACTATTGAAGTTGACGGCAAGTTCAACTATACATTGCTGAGACCTGGATCACGCACCCCGGCCGTGTCGTGGTGCGTCACCGGCACGAAACGCACTCGATCACACCCACAACCCGATGAGGAGAAATCACCGAGATGAAAGCCTGGCGCGTACCCGACCTGGGTGAAGCCCGCGACGTCCTGCGCTTCGAGGAAATACCCGACCCGACCCCTGGTGACGGCGAGGTGCTGGTCCGAGTCCTCGCGGCCCCGGCCAACTTCCCCGACGTGCTGCTGTGTCGCGGCGAGTACCAGATCAAACCGCCGCTGCCGTTCACGCCGGGTGTGGAGCTGTGCGGCGAGGTCGTGTCAGTCGGCGCAGGGGTGACGCGCGCGGCGATCGGCGACCGCGTGGTCGGCACCCCGATCCTGCCCGGCGGCGCGTTCGCCGAGTACGCGGTGATGAACGAGGCCAACGTCTTTCCGGCCCCGGCTGCCCTCGACGACGCCGAGGCCGCCGCGCTGACCATTGGTTACCAGACGGCGTGGTTTGCGCTGCATCGTCGGACGTCGATCGCCGCCGGCGACTACCTGCTGGTGCATGCCGCGGCCGGTGGTGTGGGCAGCGCCGCGGTGCAACTCGGCAAGGCCGCGGGTGCGACGGTGATCGGCGTCGTCGGTGGACCCGAAAAGGCCCGCTACGCGACCGAACTCGGGGCCGACGTGGTCGTCGACCGGCGGACCGACGACTTCGTCGCGACGGTCAAGGACGTCACCGGCGGACATGGCGCCGACATCGTGTTCGATCCCGTCGGCGGCGACGCGTATGCCGGTTCCACGAAATGTATTGCCTTCGAGGGACGCATCGTGGTCATCGGCTTCGCCGGCGGCACCATTCCGCAGCCGGCGCTCAATCATGCACTGATCAAGAACTATTCGATCGTGGGCCTGCACTGGGGTCTGTACCAGTCCAAGAACCGCGCGGTCATCGACGAGTGTCACGCCGAGTTGACCCGGATGGCCGATGCCGGATCGCTCAAGCCGCTGATCGGGGAGCGGCTCGCATTCTCCGATGTCGCCGAGGGTCTCGGACGACTGGGCGACGGCTCCACCGTCGGGCGTCTGGTGTTCACGCCGTGAGCGCGGCTGGGTCGCTGTTCGACGTCACCGGCAAACGTGTGGTCGTCACCGGCGGTACGCGCGGTATCGGCATGATGATCGCGCGGGGCTTCGCCGAGGCCGGGGCGCGGGTGATCATCTCCTCCCGCAAGCCAGACGCCTGTCAGGCTGCGCAGGAAGAACTCTCGACGGTCGGTGCCGTATCCGCGTTCGCCGCGGATCTGTCGACGCCCGAGGGCATCGCCGCGTTGGCCGGCCACGTGCGCGACACCTTCGACGCCGTCGATGTCCTGGTCAACAACGCCGGCGCCACCTGGGGTGCCCCGGTGGACGAGTTCCCGCGGTCGGGCTTCGACAAGATCCTAAACCTCAACGTCACCTCGGTGTTCGAGATGACCCAAGCGTTGCTGCCTCAGTTACGGACTGCCGCCGACGCCGCCGGACCGGCGCGGGTGATCAACATCGGGTCCATCGACGGCCTCGTGGTGTCGCACACGGAGAACTTCTCCTACGGCGCGTCCAAGGCGGCGGTCCACATGCTCACCCGCAAGCTGGCCGCCACTCTGGCGGCGGAGAACATCACCGTCAATGCCATTGCACCCGGACCGTTTCCGTCGAAGATGATGGCCTTCCTGCTCGACGACCCGGAGGCCCGGGCGCAGGTCGAAGGTGGTGTGCCACTCGGGCGGGTGGGCAGCTACGAGGATGTCGCCGGCACCGCGATCTTCCTGTCCTCCCGCGCAGGCGCCTACCTGACCGGCGCGATCCTCCCGGTGGACGGAGGTATCAGCGGCACCCGATGACCCCTGCGTTCGGAACCACACCTGCTCATCTGTGAAGGGAACTCGCATGACCCGACTCGATGCCGAGCCGATCGGAACACCACCTCCCGGCCCGTCGAACAGTGCTCTTCGATCCCTGTGGGATCGCAAACTGCACCACTATCCGGAAGCATCGGCCCGCTACCGATACCTCGCGATCACCGTGCTCGCCACGGTCATCCTCTACTACCAGCTCTACATCCAGGGTGCGGTCGCCACCAAGATCATCCACTTCTACGGCATGACGTTCACCATGTTCGTGGTGGTGTCGATCATCGGTAACCTGTTGGGCGCCTTCGCCTCGCTGGCCGCCGGACTCGCCGACCGTTGGGGCCGCGCCAATCTCGTCGTCGGCGGTCTGTTCGTGACCGGTATCCTGGTGCTCTTCGCGCTGCCGCACGCCCCCAATACTGCTTGGTACACGATCTTTTTCGCGGTGCTGAGCATCGTCGAGGGCATGATCCTCGTCGCGACGCCGGCCCTGATCCGCGACTTCTCGCCGCAGGTGGGACGGGCGCAGGCGATGGGCTTCTGGACTATGGGCCCGGTGCTGGGCAGCCTGGTGGTCACCATGGTGTCCAGCCACACGCTCGATTCCCATCCGGACTGGCGCTTCCAGTTCTATGTCTGCGGCATCGTCGGTCTGATCGTCGCGGTCATCGCGCTGTTCGGGCTGCGGGAGTTGTCGCCGGGGTTGCGGGACCAGCTGATGGTCAGTCTGACCGAACGCGCGCTGATCGAGGCGCGTGCCAAGGGACTGGACACCGAGACTGCGCTGCACGGACATTGGCGGCAGATGCTGCGGTTCGACATCGTCGGCCCGGCCATCGCGATCAGCCTGTTCCTGATGTTCTATTACATCGCGGTCGGCTTCTTCGTCGTGTACTTCGCCACGACGTTCGGCTACTCCGAGGCGCAGGCCAATGCGCTGGCCAACTGGTACTGGATCGCCAATGCCATCGCCCTCATCGTGGCCGGTGTCGTCTCCGACAAGATCCGGGTCCGCAAGCCGCTCATGGTCGTTGGCGCGGTGATCTCCATCATCGGCACCGCGATCTTCGCGACGCTGAGCACCCAACCGGACACCAGCTACTACACGTTCGCCATCGTGCTGGTGGTCATCGCGGTCGGTGGCGGCATCGCCTACTGCGCGTGGATGGCCAGCTTCACCGAGACCGTCGAGTACCACAACCCGGCTGCCACGGCGACCGGATTGGCGGTGTGGGGCTGGACGATTCGCATCACCGTCACCCTGGCGCTGACCGCGCTGACCTTCGTCGTGCCCGCCACGTCGACGCTCGTCGATCAGGGCTCGCACGTGTCGGAGATCGTCGCGGAGTACCCGGAGCAGATTGCCACGGCCACGGCCGTGGACCCCGCAACTCTCGGGGCGCTCAAGGAGAATCCGAGGGACGTCCGTGCTGGCGCGGCCGCGGTGGCCCAGCTGATGCGGGCCGGTCTGGCCGCCAATCCGCAAGAGGCGGTGGGCCGATTGCAGCAGCTGAGCACGCAACCGATCCCGGCTGAGGATCAGGCGTACCTGGCCGAGCACGCCGCCGACGTGAAGCAGGCTCAGGCGGACAACCCCGGGCAGTGGAAGATCTGGTGGTGGATCTGCGTCATTGCCCAGATCCTGTTCATTCCCTTCATCTTCGTGCTGCGTGGCCGGTGGAGTCCGCGTCAGGCGCGTGAGGATGCGGTCGAGCACGAGGCGATGATCCAGCGGGAGATGGCGTCGCTGAAGTAGTTCGGCGTGAAGCCGCGGCGAGCGTTTGCTCGTCGCGGCTTCACACGATCGGCGGGATGATCGCGTCGATCAGGTGCGGACCCGGCTCGGCGTAGGCATTGCGCAACGCCTCGGCCAGTCCGTCGGCGGTGGTGACACGGGTCGCCGGCATTCCCATGCCGGAGGCCATCGCGACGAAGTCCAGACTCGGATCCGCCAGTGACAGCATCGGGGCGGACCGGTCGTTGGCCGCACCCGCACCGGTGCGCAGTAGTTCGATCCGCAGGATCGCGTAGGCCGAGTTGTTGAGGATCACTGTCGTGACATTCAGGTTCTCGCGCACCTGGGTCCACAACGCCTGGATCGTGTACATCGCACTCCCGTCGGCCTCGAGGGAGAGGACCGGCCGATCGGGTGCGGCGATGGCGGCACCCACGGCAGTCGGCAGTCCCTGGCCGATGGCACCGCCGGTGAGCGTCAGCTGACTGTGCCGGGGAGCGGTCGCCAACACGCGGGGGAGGGCGATACCGGACGTATTGGACTCGTCGACGATGATCGCGTGCTCCGGGAGCGTGGCTGCGATGGCTCCGGCGAAGTTGTTGACGTCCAATGGTTCTGACGGCACATCCGTCGGCACATCCAGATCGGCGAGCCGGGGCTGCGTATCCGCGGCCACCGTCTCGGCGAGGCGTTCGAGGGCGTCGACGACATCGTCACCGGGACCGGCGAACGGCTGCACCGCGCACCCCTCGGGTACGAGGTCGCTTGCCTTGTCCGGGTAGGCGAAGAACGAGACGGGCGACTTGGCGCCCGCCAGGATGAGCGTTTCGGTTCCGACGAGCTGCTGCTGCGCGGCCTCGGCCATGTACGCGAGGCCATCGACGGCGGGCAGCCCGGCGCCGGCCTCCAGACGCGCCGGGAAGGTCTCGAGGAGCAGGCGGGCGCCCGTGGCGGCGGCGATACGACTCGCCGCGAGCAGTCCACGTTCGCCGGCCGCCGGACCACCGAGGAACAGCACCGTCGACGTGCCGGCACCGACGAATGCGGCCGCCGCGTCGACCACCTCGTCCGGCACCCGGGACGGACCCCGCCACGGACGCCGATGAGCGACGATGCCGCCCTCAGCCCAGGACACATCGGCCGGCAGCACCAGCGTCGCGATCTGTCCACCTTCGAATTCGGTTGCGGCCAAACCATGCATCGCGTCGGTGGCCACCTCACGGGCGGTGCCGCTGGTGTGCACCCACCCGGAGACGGTGCGCGAGAGGGCTTCGATGTCGGACTCCAACGGCGCGTCGTAGCGAACGTGCCCGGTGGCGTGCGCGCCCACGACCACCAGCATCGGACTGCGCGCCCGGCGCGCGTTGTGCAGGTTGGCCAGCCCGTTGCCCAGTCCGGGTCCCAGATGCAGCAGCACGGCGGCGGGTTTGCCGGAGATGCGTGCGTAGCCGTCGGCGGCTCCGGTGACCACACCCTCGAACAAGCCCAGCACCCCGCGCATCGTCGGCACGGCATCGAGTGCGTGGACGAAATGCATCTCGGAGGTTCCCGGGTTCATGAAGCAGACGTCCACGTCGGCCGCCACCAGACTCTCGATCAGAGATACCGACCCGTTCACCATGACCACCCTCCAGATTCGACCGACAGCATGCACCCCGACGGTACTGTGCCCGCGACGCGCACAGATAGGCACCGACAGTTGACATGAATGTCAGCTCCAATCCGAAACAGTGACCCAGACCACCGACGGCACTCTAGGGTGGGGTCACACCCGTCAGACGGAAGGAACCGAAACCTGATGACCGCTGCTGCCGACCAGAGCAACGACCTGACCACCGAACCTTTGCGTTCGCGCCGCAATCACTGGAACAACCAGATCCGCCGCCACGCGTTCATGACCCCCGACCGTCCGGCACTCCGGTACCAAGGCCAGACGACGACCTGGCGTGAACTCGACGAGCGGTCGCGGGTGTTCGCGGCGGCGCTGTCGCGACGCGGTGTCAAGTCCGGCGACCGAGTGATGATGGCGCTGCTCAACCGGCCGGAGTACGTCGAGGCGGTGCTCGGCGCCAACCTGATCGGTGCAATCGGCGTACCCGTCAACATCCGGCTCAGCCCCGCCGAGCTCGGCTTCCTGGTCAACGACAGCGGCGCCAAGGTGTTCGTCACCGAGACGCTGCTCGCACCGCTCGCCGATGCGGTCAGCGCGGCCACAGGTGCCATCGACACACTGATCGTCGTCGGCGGCAGCGACAACGACGCCCACGTCGACTATGAAGCGCTCCTCGCCGAGGACGCCTCTGATCTCCCGGAGATCGACATCCCCGAAGACACCGTCGCGCTGATCATGTACACCTCGGGTACCACCGGAAAACCCAAGGGCGCCATGTTGACCCACACCAACATCCAGGCGCAGGCGGTCACCACCATCAGCGCGGCACAAAGCCATTCCGATGAGGACGTGGCCTCGATCGTGCCGCCGATCTTCCACATTGCCGGCATCGGTGGCTTCGCGCCGACCTTCTACCGGGGAGTGCCCGCGGTGATTCACCCGCTCGGCGCCTTCGATCCCGACGACATGCTCGACACCCTCGAACGCGAGGGCACCACCTCGGTGTTCATGGTGCCGGCGCAATGGCAGGCGGTGTGCGCGGCGCAGAAGGTCAAGCCCCGCAACCTCAAACTGCGCACCATCAGTTGGGGCGCCGCTCCCGCATCCGACACGGTGCTCAACGCCATGAACGAGAGCTTCCCCGAGGCGCTCAACATGACCGCGTTCGGGCAGACCGAGATGTCGCCGGTGACCACGATCCTGGAGGGCAAGGATGCGCTGACCAAGATCGGTTCCATCGGCAAGGTCGTCCCCTGCGTGACCGCACGCATCGTCGACCCGCTGATGAACGACGTCAAGCGCGGCGAGGTCGGCGAGATCGTCTACCGGGGTCCCAACATGATGAAGGGCTACTGGCAAAACCCGGAGGGCACGGCCGAGGCCTTCCGCGGTGGCTGGTTCCACTCCGGCGACCTGGTCCGCGAGGACGAGGACGGATTCCTGTTCGTCGTCGACCGCGCCAAGGACATGATCATCTCCGGTGGCGAGAACATCTACTGCGCCGAGGTGGAAAACGTGCTGTTCAGCCATCCCGGCATCACCGAGGCCGCGATCATCGGTCGCGCCCACGAGAAGTGGGGTGAAGTGCCGGTGGCCGTCGTCGTCCTCGCAGAGGGCGTCGACGACCTCACCCTCGCTGAGATGGAGCCCTACCTCAACGAGAACCTCGCCCGCTTCAAGCACCCCAAGGACATCGTCATCGTCGACGAACTGCCGCGCAACGCCAGCGGTAAAGTCCTCAAGCCGCGGTTGCGCGAGTCCTATGGCAGCAAGGACGCCGGTCTGGCGGACTGATCGCGTCTGCCACCCGCGTCGAGATCGTCTCCCACCCGCTGATCGAGGTGCGAGATCGTCTCCCACCCGCTGATCGAGGTGCGCGATCGTCTCCCACCCGCTGATCGAGTAGCGAGGAGCGCTAGCGACGAGTGTATCGAGATCTATTGCCCTACAAGGACAGTGGCCTCGATGCGTTCACTCGCTAGCGCTCGCTCACTTACTCGACCAGCGGTGGGGCGGTCACTCGACCGGCGGTGGGGCGGTCACTCGACCGGCGGTGGGGCGGTCACTCGACCGGCGGTGGGACGGTCACTCGACCGGCGGTGGGACGGTCACTCGACCAGCGGTGCGACGGGGGCGGTCAGTAGACATCCCGCACGTAACGCTTCTCGGCGGCAAGGGCTTTGACGTAGGCCTCGGCGCTCTCGCCGGACAGCCTGCCGTGGGTGGCGACGATGAGTTTGAGGGTGTCGTCGACGTCGCGGGCCATCCGCGCCTTGTCCCCGCACACGTAGAAGTGCGCTCCGTCGTTGAGCCAGCGCCAGAGTTCCGCTCCATGCTCGAGCATGCGGTCCTGCACGTAGATCTTGCGTTCCTGGTCACGAGAGAACGCGAGGTCGAGGCGGGTGAGAGTGCCCTCGGCGCAGAGGCTTTCGAGTTCGTCGCGGTAGTAGAAGTCGGTGGCGGCGTGTTGTTCGCCGAAGAACAGCCAGTTGCCGCCGGTGTGGCCGAGGGCGCGGCGTTCGTGTAGGAAGCCGCGGAACGGGGCGATCCCAGTGCCCGGGCCGACCATGATCATCGGTGTGTCGGGGTCGGCCGGTGGGGCGAAGTGCGCGGACGGTTGCACCCACATCCGGATGCCGGCATCGTCGGTGTGATCGGCCAGATAGGTCGAGCAGACGCCGTGCCGCGGGGTGCCATGGTGGTTGAAGCGGACCGCCGAAACGGTCAGTTGGACCTCGTGCGGGTTCTCCTTCGGGCTCGACGAGATCGAATACTGGCGTGCGGTCAGCGGTTTGAGCACCGACAGCCACTCGTCCGCGGACGCCCGAACCGGATGGTGGGCCAGCACGTCCGTGAGTTGCCGTCCCCACGTCCAGTCGTCGAAGGCGCGGGAGTTCTTGCTCGCCAGCAGATCCGATAGCTCCGTCGAACGGTGGCGTTCGTTGATGAAGCTGAGCAACCCGGGGGTGATCTTGGCGATCTCCAACTTCTCGGTGAGCGCCCGCTCCATGGTGAGTGTATTGCCGCCGACGATCACCGAGTCCGCGCCGTCGAGTCGGCTCAGCTCCAGGAACTGCGTGACGAGGTGAGAGTTGTTGCGCGGCATCACCGCCAGCGCATCGCCGACCTCGTAGGTGAGCGTGTCGGGTGGCAGCGCGAGGCCGATTTGTCGCACATCCTTCGAGGATCCGGCTGCCGTCAGCGGTGTGTTGCGCACCAGCGACGTCACCAGTGGGTTCTTGCGACCATAGCCCGATACCGGTGACGGCTCCGGCGTGTCGGCGACAACCGGCGAGCGGTCAAGTGTCGATGCGGTGACCGTCGCGGTGACCGACGAGAGCCAGTCGTCGGCGGTCGCCTCGAACTCGGGTGCGCAGTCGGCGCGGTCGACCAGGCGGGTGGCCCCGAGTTCGGCCAGCCGGTCGTCCAGCTTCCGTCCGAATCCACAGAACTCGTCGTAGCTCGGATCCCCGAAGGCGAGTACCGCGTACCGCAGGCCGGTCAGTGCCGGCGCATCGGCGGCGGACAGTTCGGTCCACAAGGCGGCGGCGTTGTCGGGCGGGTCGCCGTCGCCGGTGGTGCTGGTGACGAAGAGCGCGGTGCCGCCGGCGGCCAGGGCCGCGATACCGGCGCTGTCCATCGGACGGGCCGCCGACGACACACCGAACCCGCCCAGGTGCTGTGCCACGGTCGGCGCGTAATCCTCGACGGTGCCGGTCTGCGACGCCCACAGCACGTCGATCGGCGGCTCCTCGCCTTCCGCGGTGGCGGAGGGCAACTCTGTCGGGGCGGCGCGAGAGAACGCCCCGGCGAGCACACCATTCACCCACACCCGGACGTCCGGACGCAGCGGCGCATCGATCGGGATCACCGGTGGTCCGGGTAGCGCATCGGGCACCGCGAGTCCGGTGAGCACCCCGGCGACATAGAGTTCTTCGGTCGGCGACAGTGTCGGCGGCTGTGGATCGGTCCGCAACCCGAGGGCGCCGGCCAGGCCGTAGGCCGGAGGTGCCAGCTCGGCATCGACCGGCACTGCCGTCAATTCGACTGCACACGACTTGAATTCAGGTTGCAGCGACTCGGGGTCGACGGCATCGTTGGTGACCGCGTTGATGGCGACGTCCGGCCCGAACATGTCGCTCCAGTGGAACGGGGCGAAGCAGTTCCCTGGGCGAACCCTGTCGGTGACCACGGCCGGCAACACCGCGTTCCCACGCCGGGAGGTCACGCGCACCGGATTGCCGTCGCTGATCCCGCGGGCCTGCGCATCGGCGGGGTTGACCTCGATGAACGGCCCGGGGTTGAGCTTGGTGAGTTTGGGTACCCGTCCGGTCTTGGTCATGGTGTGCCACTGGTGGGCCACCCGACCGGTGTTCAGCACGAACGGATGGTCGTCGTCGGGCATCTCGGCCGGTGGCAGTGCGGGGCGGGCGTGGAAGATCGCCCGGCCGCGCGGGGTGGGGAAGACGTACTCGGGAACGACGCCGTCGGCGCGGACGATCTTGGTCTGGCTACGCCCGTCGTTGCGGTAACGCACTGGGTGTCGGTCGGCAGCACCGCCGGGTGGACACGGCCACTGCGCAGGCGCACCTCGGAGGTCGTCGTAGCCGATACCGCGAATATCCCAGCCCGTCTTGGGATTCCAGAACCCCCGGAGCTCGTCGTAGATGGCCTCGGAACTCGGATAGGAGAATGCCGCGCCGTAGCCCATCGCATCGGCGACGCGGGCGATCAACTCCCAGTCGGCGAGTGCCTCCCCAGGTGGCGGCACAGCAGCCTGATGCAGGGTCAGCGTGCGCTCGGAGTTCACCAGCACCCCGTCCGCCTCGGTCCACAGGGCAGCGGGGAGCGCCACGTCGGCGTACAGCAGGGTTTCGTTGTCGGCGAACACATCCTGCACGATCACCAGTTCACACTGCTCCAGCGCCTCGATGACCCGCGCGCGATTCGCCACGCTGGCAACCGGATTGGTGCAGATGATCCAGCACGCCTTGATCTCGCCGGCAGCCATCTGCTCGAACATGTCGATGGTGCCCGGCCCGACATCGCTGCGAATGGTGCCGCGCGGTAACTGCCAGGCGTCCTCGGCGAAATCGCGGTCGGACTCGGCGAGTACCGTGCGCTGACCGGGGAGTCCTGGTCCCATGTACCCCATTTCGCGGCCACCCATGGCGTTGGGTTGACCGGTGAGGGAGAACGGACCCGACCCGATCCGGCAGATGGCGCCGGTGACCAGATGCAGGTTGCAGATCGCGTTGGTGTGCCAGGTGCCGTGCGTGCTCTGGTTGAGCCCCATGGTCCAGCACGTCATCCAGTTGTCGGCGTCGGCGATCCAGCCCGCGAGGGTGCGCAGATCGTCTTCGGCCAGACCGGTGACGCGGGCGACCTCGGCGGGCGGGTAGTCGGCCACGAACGCCGGGATGTCGTCAAATCCCTCGGTGTAGTCGGCAATGAACTCGTGATCGATGGCATCGGCTTCGATCAGCAAGTGCAGCAGGCCGTTCAGCAGCGACAGGTCGGTGCCTGGCGCGATCTGCAGATGCAGATCGGCCTTCTCCGCGGTGGCGGTGCGACGAGGATCGACGACGACGAGCTTGGCGCCGGCCCGCACCCGTTCCATCATGCGCAAGAACAGAATCGGATGGCAGTCGGCCATATTCGATCCGATGACGAGGAACAGGTCGGCGTGGTCGAAGTCGTCGTAGGAGCCAGGTGGCCCGTCGGCACCGAGGGACTGCTTGTAGCCGGTGCCGGCGCTCGCCATGCAGAGTCGCGAGTTCGACTCGATGTGCTTGGTGCGTAGGAAACCCTTCGCCAGTTTGTTGGCCAGGTACTGGGATTCCAGCGACATCTGCCCGGAAACGTAGAGGGCGATCGCATCGGGGCCGTGCTCGTCGGCGATCTCCCGTAAACGCCTACCCGCGTGCGTGATTGCACCATCCAGATCGACCGATTTGCGTATTGCATTGCGCTCGTGACGGATCGAGGCCTGCGTCATGCGGCCCGGGGCGCTCAGTAGGTCAGCAGTGGTGGCGCCCTTGGTGCACAGTCGACCACGGTTGACCGGGTGGGAGGTGCGGCCGATCGTCTTGGCGATGACCGGGGCGCCCGACTCGCCGGTGCGGACGTGCAGTTCCATGCCGCACCCGACACCGCAGTAGGCGCACACGGAGTTGACGATGTTGTCGGAGACCATGCGTCGATCCTCGCGTGGTGGTGTTTGTCGTCGGCAACCTGCGGATTACCCGCCGATCACCAGGTCCTCACAGCGGCACGGCGCAGATGTGAGGAATTGGTAGCGGGCGACGATGAGCTCCGCGATCCGCGGATCCGCGCCCAGCGGGGCAGCGACGCCGTCGGCGCCAACTGTTTCGAGCCGTCCGTGAAAAAGACCCGGCGCCAACAGGTATGAGGCGATGAAGACTCGTCGACCGGTGCGGGCGCGGGTCGCGGAAACCACGTCGGCGATCGCGGGTTGCGCTGTTGCGACGTACCCCACGTCGACCGAGGTACCGAGCAAATGACCGAGTTGCGCGGCCGCGACCCCGACATCGGCGAGCGCGAGGGAATCCGAGGACCCGGCGGCGGCCAGCACGACGGCGTCACCGGGACGCCACCCCGCGGCGACCAGTCGGTCGCCCATGACATCGGCCAGGACCGGGTCCGGTCCAAGGCTGTCGCAGAGGTGAACGTGCGAATGGCCGCTGGCGTCGACGTGGGCGGGGATGTCCACCCGGACGTGATAGCCCGACGCCAGGAACGCCGGAATCAGTACGGCCGGGCCGTCGATGTCGGCCAGCACCTCGCTGGGTGAGGGTCCGAGCACGTCGACGAATGCGGTGCGGGTCGGGCCGAGGCGGGCGCTGACCTGTTCGGCGAGGCGAGCGATGGTGCCGACGCCGTGCGCCGAGCGGGTCCCGTGCGCGACCAGGATCGGTTGCATCCGCAGCGAGCGATCAAATTCAGTCATCGTCATCCGGTTCGTCGTATTCGAGGTCGACTGCGAGGCGATAGCCACGCTTGACCACGGTCTGGATCATCTTGGGATTGCCGAGCGCCGACCGCAGTCGGGTGACGGCCATTTCGACGGCATGCGTGTCGGTGCCACCGCCGGGCAGTTCGTCGAGCAGCGCCTGCCGCGACACCACCTGTCCGGGTACGCGGGTGAGGGTTTTCATCAGTGCCAGGCCGGCGTCGGTGAGGGCGAGGGCGGTGCCATCGACGACCACGGATGCCGCTCGCATGCTGACGTGATGGCCGGCGACCCGCAGTACCTGAGCGCGCCGCGGCAGTTCCTCGGCGATCAGTCTGGCCAGTGCGCCGAGCCGAAAACGCGTGGGCTGCATGGTCGGAACGGACAGTGCGTGCAGGGGTCCGGCGGTCACGTTGCCGACGCAGATGGCCGGGACGGTGGTGCGCATCGACGCGAGCAGAGACTCGAGGACACCGAGTTTCTGCGCGAGACCGAGCATCGAGGCCACCGCCGGTGCCGAGGTGAATGTCACCGCGTCGATCTCGCCGCCGACGATGGCGTCGATCATCAACGACATCGGTGCCGGATCGTCCGGGGGCACCCAGCGGTAGACCGGGATGGGGATGATCGTCGCGCCCGCCTCGCGCAGCACCTCGGCGAGGTCGGGGAGCGGCTCCCAGTCGGTGGTGGCGCCGTGCAGTTGCACACCGACGCGTTTGCCGTTGACGCCCTCCTCGAGGAGCTCGCTGATCAGCTCCGACGACGATTCGCTCGGCGGTGACCACTGTTCCCGCAGTCCGGCCGCCCGGATGGCGCCGTTGGATTTCGGGCCCCGCGAGAGCAGTCGCGTCCCCGAGAGCTTCTCGATGAGCTCGTCGGCCAGTCCCCACCCGTCGGCGGCCTCGATCCAGCCGCGGAACCCGATACCGGTGGTGGCGACCACGATGTCGGGTGGGTTGGCGATGACGCTCTCGGTGGCGACCCGCAATTCGTCGTCGTCGACGAGCGGGATGATGCGGATCGCCGGGGCGTGCATCACGGTGGCGCCGCGTCGTTCGAGCAGGGCGGCGAACTCGTCGGCCCGCCGCGCGGCGGTCACCCCGATGGTGAAGCCGGTCAGCGGGTCCGGCGTCGATGTGGCCGACATCAGGTCAGGCTCACCTGCACCACGTCACCGTCGACCCGGATGCCGTAGACCGGCAGACGCACCCCCTCGTCGTCGAGGCAGCGCCCGGTGTTGAGCGAAAACACCTGCTTGAGCAGCGGGGAGGCCACGGTCGGTTCGCCGCCCCGGTCGCCGACAAGGCCGCGGGACATGACCGCGGCCCGGCCGAACGGGTCGATGTTGCCGACCGCACGCAGCGCACGCTGTGCACCGGCCGGATCTTCGCCGTCGCTGGGCAGCCGGAAGATCGCGACCTGGGTGTCGTCGATCAACGCGGCGACACCGCGGCCGGGCACCAGATCGGTGAGCGTGCACACCGGAACCCAGGTTCGTGTGGGTGCGATGGTCATGTCAGACATCTCCTGTCGATCGAAGGGCGGGCGACCCGAGCAGTACCGGTACTTTACGGCCGGCGGTGTCGTCGAACGTGATGGTCGGGTCCGGGACGTCCGGTGCGTTGACGAATGAGACGAATCGACTCAGTTTCTCCTCGTCGTCGAGGACTGCTGCCCATTCGTCCCGATACCCGTCGACGTGACGGTTCATTGCTGCTTCCAGATCATCGGCTATACCAAGACTGTCGTCACAGACGATGCTGCGCAACTTGTCGAGGCCGCCGTCGAACGATTCCTGCCACGCGGCGGTGCGTTGCAGCCGATCGGCGGTACGGACGTAGAACATCAGGTACCGGTCGATGTAGCGGATCAGGGTGTCGTCGTCGATCCCCGAGGCGAGCAGCTGTGCGTGCTTGGGGGACTGTCCACCGTTGCCGCCGACGTACAGGTTCCACCCGGCGTCGCTGGCGATGACGCCGACGTCCTTGCCGCGGGCCTCGGCGCATTCGCGGGCACAGCCGGACACGCCAAGCTTGATCTTGTGCGGCGACCGCAGGCCCCGGTAGCGGTGTTCGAGGCGGACCGCCATGCCCACCGAGTCCTGCACACCGTAGCGGCACCAACTCGAGCCGACGCAGCTCTTCACCGTGCGCAGACTCTTGCCGTAGGCGTGACCGGACTCCATGCCGGCGTCGACGAGCCGACGCCAGATCTGGGGGAGTTGTTCGACGCGCGCCCCGAACAGGTCGATGCGTTGTCCGCCGGTGACCTTGGTGTACAGGTCGAAATCCTTGGCGATCTGACCGATCACGATCAGCTGGTCGCCGGTCACCTCACCACCGGGCATTCGTGGCACCACCGAGTAGGTGCCGTTGCGCTGCAGGTTGGCCAGGAAATGGTCGTTGGTGTCCTGCAGGCCGGCCTGCTCGCCGTCGAGGATGTGGTCGCTGGAGGTCGACGCGAGGATGGAGGCGACCGTGGGTTTGCAGATCTCACAGCCGTGGCCGGAACCGTAGCGGGCGATGAGTTCGCTGAAGGTCCGGATGCCGGTGGCCGAGACGACGGTGAACAGTTCGGCACGCGACTGACTGAAGTGCTCGCACAACGATTTCGAGAGTTCCACCCCCGAGTCCGCGAGGAGCTTGGTCAACGACGGCACACAGCCGCCGCAGGTGGTGCCGGCGTTCGTGCAGGTCTTCAGGTCGGCGACCGAGCAGGCGCCGTCGGCGATGGCCCCGCAGATCGTGCCTTTGGATACGCCGTTGCAGGAACAGATCTCGGCGTCGTCGGGCAGCGCCGAGAGTCCGATGCCCTCGCCACCGCTGCCGGTGGGTGCGATCAGCGCCGCCGGGTCACCCGGAATCTGGCTGCCCACCATGGGTTTGAGGAGCGCGTAGGCGTCGGCGTCGCCGACCAGGATGCCACCGAGCAACGTCGACGCATCGTCGGAGAGCACCAGCTTCTTGTAGGTGCCCGCCACCGGGTCGGAGTAGACGATCTCCAACGCCCCGTCGGTGACGCCCATGGCGTCGCCGAAGCTGGCGACATCGACACCGAGCAGCTTGAGTTTGGTCGACATGTCCGCGCCGGGGAACGCGACAGATCCGTTGCCGAGAATGTCATCGGCGGCGATCTCGGCCATCGTGTAGCCCGGTGCGACGAGGCCGTAGCAGCGGCCGTCGACAGCGGCGACCTCGCCGACCGCCCAGATCGCGGGATCACTGGTGCGACAACGCTGATCGGTGATGATCCCGCCGCGCTCGCCGACCGCCAGGTCGGCCGCACGCCCGAGGGCGTCCTGTGGGCGGACGCCGGCGGAGAACACCACCAGGGCGGCGTCGAGCACCGTGCCGTCGGACAGGGTGACGGCCAGCCGGTCGGAGTCCGTGGCGTCGGCGATCGCCGTCGTCGACACACCGGTGTGCACGGTCAGCCCCAGGTCGGTGACCAGTGAGGCGAGCAGGGCACCGCCACCGGCGTCGACCTGCAACGGCATCAGGCGGGGCGCGAATTCGACGATGTGCGGGGTCATTCCGAGCAGGCGCAGGGCGTTGGCCGCCTCGAGGCCGAGCAGTCCGCCGCCGACCACCACGCCGGGCGCTCCGGGACCGGCCGCCTCGGCGGTGGCCCGGGTCGCGTCCAGATCGGCGCGAGTTCGGTAGTCGAAACTGCGCGGATTGTCCTTGCCGTCGACCGGTGGCACGAACGGGTACGACCCGGTGGCCATGACCAGTGCGTCGTAGGCGATGTCGTCGCCGAGAGAGGTGGTGACCCGCCGCGCATCTCGGTCGATGGTGGCCGCGGACTCGCCGAGTCGGACCTCGACGCGGTCGTCACCGGGATAGTCGTTGCCGGTCAATGCCATCGACGACGACTCCCACGAGCCTACGTAGCTCGAGAGACCGACCCGGTCGTAGGCGGCGACCGGCTCTTCCGACAGCACGACCACCCGAAATCGGTTGGTGTTATCGCGTTCCCGGATTTCCTGGACGAACCGGTGTCCGACCATGCCGTGTCCGACGACCACGACGGTCTGCGCGGGTGATTCGGTGTTGAGCTGAGTCACTGTGCGCTCCTGACTGTTTCGGTGGGAACGACGGTCGCGCGGTCACTGCCGGCGACTTCGATGTCGGTGGTCTCGTCGTCGAGGACGATCTCGTTGCGGGCGTAGAACCACCAGGTGACCAGTCCGGCGATCACGTAGAAGGCGAGGAAGATCCAGAACGCGGTGGTGGCCGACTGATGTTGCTTGTAGCTCGACCGGAGTACCAGGTTGATCGCCACACCGCCCAGTCCGCCGATGGCGCCGGCGATTCCGATGAGCGCACCGGACATCTTGCGGGACCAGATGACCTTGCCCATGGCGTTGAGGCCCTTGTTGTTTCGCGCCTTGTGTTCGAACACGGTCGGGATGATCTTGTACACCGAGCCGTTGGCGACGCCGGAGATCAGGAACAGCAGGATGAAGCCGACGATGAAGGCCACCAGTTGCGGGGTCTCGATCGCATGCTTGGCGTGGCCGTCGGCGATCGTGCCGGCGGTGACGAGAATGGCTGCGCTGGCGATCATCAGGCCGAAGCAGATGGTGGTGATGCGGCCACCGCCGAAGCGGTCGGCGAGTTTGCCACCGTAGGGTCGGGCGATGGAACCGAGAAGCGGTCCGATCCAGGCGATCTGGGCGGCAGCGAGCGCGGGGTTGGTTGCGCCCGACGATTTGAAGCTGATCTGCAGCACCTGGGTGAAGGCGAAGCTGAAGCCGATGAACGAGCCGAACGTGCCGATGTAGAGCAGCGAGATCAACCAGGTGTCCCGGTACTTCAGGCAGTCCACCATCGAGCGGTAACTCGAGGTCTGGTGATCGAGGTTGTCCATATAGATCGCCGCGCCGATACCGGCGAAGGCGAGTGCGACAAGGTATATGGCACAGACGATCTCGGGCTTGTCACTGGCCAGCCAGATGACCAGCAGGCCGATCAGCTGCACGGCGGGCACCCCGATGTTGCCGCCCCCGGCGTTGAGGCCGAGTGCCCATCCCTTGAGCCGCTGCGGATAGAAGGCGTTGATGTTGGTCATCGACGACGCGAAGTTGCCGCCGCCGAGTCCGGTGAGTGCAGCCACGACCAGAAACCAGCCGAAGCCGAACTTCCCCGGATTCATCATCAGCATCAGCACCAGGCCGGTGGGGATGAGCAGGACGACCGCGGAGAAGATCGCCCAGTTGCGGCCGCCGAAGCGAGCGGTCGCCTGGGTGTAGGGGATACGCAGACACGCGCCGACGAAGGTGGCCGTCGCAGTGATGATGAACTTCTGGTCCAGCGAGATCCCGTAGTCGGGAGTCATGAACAAGACCATCACCGAGAACAACGACCAGATCGAGAAGCCGATGTGCTCGCACACCACCGACCAGGTCAGATTTCGCTTCGCGATCTCGGCACCACCGGCCGCCCAGGCCTCGCGATCTTCCGGATCCCAACCGGTGATGTGGTGCTTTCGGGTGTATGTGTACGTGCTCATCAGCCGCTTTCCCTCGGATGTATGACGTCGCCCTCGCCGTCATTGCCGGGGCACGGTCATACCGTAGGAATCGGCTGTTGCACGGAGTTTTCTGTGCGTGACCCGGTGGTCACGTTCTTCTCACGCCAGCGCGGGGTCTGTGGTGAGGAAACGGTGGGTCACACCGGTTGCGTCGTCGACCACCCGGGACTCGGCGCCATCACCGGCCACGGTTGTTTACCCTCGACGGGTTCACGGACCGGGACCTCGGCCGGAATCGACGACGTACACGCCTGCTCGTCGGGAGTCGGGGTGGGGTAGACGGCGGAGAAGTCGTAGCGCGTGACGTACCAGTCGCCGAACACGTCGTCGCTCGGCGTGCGTGCGGTGCCCGACACACCGGTGACCGGGCCTGCGCCGCCGCGACGGAAGTCGATCTCCACCGGGCGCGGTGCGTCGGTCGCCGACGACCATCGGCCATCGGCACCGCGGATGGATCGATACCCGAAGCGGCACAACACTATCCGCGTCAGATCACCGTCGACGGTGCGGCGTAGCCCGGTGAAGAAGGCGGTGCCGACGCCGGGTTGTTCCGTCGATTCGGCCGGTGGGTAGATCCCGATCATCTGTGCGATATTCGACGGCGCAGCTTCGCTGAAGCCGCGATAGCCCCAGTCGACCGATTGGCCGGCGTTGGCGAGTTCGAAAGACTCCACGAAAGCACGCACGAAGGTGCCCTCGGGACTCGACGGATCGACGACGTCACCGGGCACCCAGCGGAACGTCACATCGAAGGCCGGGGGGATCCGGTCGGCCGGCGCGGGCGAGGTCACGGTCGGCGCGGCATCCGGGGCGTCGTCGCATCCGGCGACAGCGAGCATCGCGGTGACCGCCGCGATCACCGCGGCGATGTGAAGACGCCCTCGGTCCACTGGCGGCCATCCCTTCGGCACCCCGCGCCCCTTCCGGGTTGCCCATTGGCTGCAGAATAGGCCCGCCGCGGACGGTGTGGACCCAACCGTCAGTCTCGGATCGGCCAAGAAACAGCAACAGGCGGGCTTCGTCACGTCGTTCGTTACCCAAAGGTGACGATTACGCCACCTAAACGTCGTTGACACGCATCGTTACTGTGATTCCGCTCACTGCCCGCCGACAGGTAAAAACCCCAGCGCACAAGCACTTTCCGCGATGCGAGCAGGAGGCCGAAAGGCGCAAATCGCCCAGCACGCTCAGCAAACTCTCAGGTATGTATATCAATCTGTTACCAACCACGAGGCAGACCGCCGATCCGGTCGGTCTGTCACAGCACGAGAAAGACGACAGCTATGCGGAAACATACCGCATGCGCAATCGGAGATCTCGCCGCAGTGATCGAGGCCAGCGTTGCCACCGGAGTCGTCTGAGCGAGTATCCCAGACGCGTCCACCGGTCGAGCCGATTGCGTCATGCGTAGGGGCGGACACCGCCCGACTGCCATAAATCCATCACAGCGTTGAACACGCGCCTGCCGAGTGCTGAGTCAGCACCTCGGAGGTTGCTCGCTGCCGGCCGCACGAGATCGGTCGCCAAACACCCCACAGGAATACTTGTCATGTCCGTTGTTTCGAAATCCCTCCACCGCGTCCGCACCGCATCGTTCCCGCGAGTGAACTATGCCCTCGGCGCCGGCACCCTCGCCGCCGCCACCGCGGTGACCGCAGCCTCGCTCCTGCTCAGCGAGCCCGCACATGCAGAGCACACCATCGCGACACCGGCCTCGGCCGCGCAGTCGGTCGCGGAGGTCACTCCCGCACCCAAGCCGGCACCGCTGGCCGCGAACTTCCCGGCCCCGGCCCCGGCCAAGCCGGTCTACGGGGACAATCTCGACGGCTGGATTCGTGAGTCCCTCGACATCATGAAGAAGAACAACATCCCGGGCAGCTACGAGAGCATCCAGCGCAACATCATGCGTGAGTCGACGGGCAACCCGCAGGCGATCAACCTCTACGACTCCAATGCCGCTGCCGGTATCCCGTCGAAGGGGCTGCTGCAGGTGATCGACCCGACGTTCGCCGCTTATCACGTCGAGGGCACCAAGTTCGACGTCTACGACCCGGTCGCCAACATCGTCGCGGCCTGCAACTACGCGGCACATACCTACGGCTCGATGGACAACGTCAACTCGGCGTACTGACTCACCACACCTCGCACCACACTTGCATCGCCTCCTTCCGACACCGTCGGAAGGAGGCGATGCTCTTTCATCCCCATCTCCTTTTCATCGCCCGTCGACACGGCGTCGCCCACCGTTGACAAGCGACTCGCGTCACTGCGATATTGGCCCCACATGAAGCTGACTTCATATTCGAACGGGGTGTCATCGATGACGACGCAGGAAACCATGGCGAGTACCGAGCAGGCCGCAGCCCACACCGCCGCGCACGTGCGGGCGACAATAGCCGGATTACTGGCCGACCATGATCCGTCGACGGTGACCGCGCAGGAGTTTCTCGGCGCCCGCTTCGACGCCGGACTGGCATGGGTTCACTTCCGTGTCGGCGAGGGTGGACTCGGGATCGCCCAGACCTATCAGGAGCTCGTCGAGTCCGAGTTGGCGGCGGCGGGCGCGCCCGGTCCCGCGCGGGCGCGCAACGGCATCGGCCTGGGCATGGCCGCACCGACGATCGCCGCTATGGGCACTCCCGAACAGCGTGGGCGGCTGCTGCGTCCGCTCTACATCGGCGAACACATCTACTGCCAGCTGTTCAGCGAACCCGGTGCCGGCTCCGATCTCGCCGCGGTGGCCACCCGGGCCGTGCGCGACGGTGACGACTGGGTCGTCAACGGCCAGAAGGTCTGGACGTCGGGGGCGCACAACGCGCAGCGGGCGATCCTCGTGGCGCGCACCGATCCGTCGGTCGCCAAACACGCCGGCCTGACCTATTTCGTGCTCGATATGACCGATCCCGGCGTGGAGGTGCGTCCGCTCCGCCAGATCACCGGCGAGGCCGAGTTCAACGAGGTCTTTCTGACGAATGTGCGTGTGCCCGACGCGAATCGAATCAGCGAGGTCGGCAATGGCTGGCGGGTGGCCACCACCACCCTGAACAACGAGCGCGTCGCCATCGGCTCCGGCGCACCCCGCGAGGGCGGGATGATCGGCAAGCTCACCGAACGCTGGCGGTCGGATCCGTCGGTGCGCAATCCGGCGAAACTCGACACACTGATGCGGATGTGGGTCGACGCCGAGGTCACTCGACTGACCGGCGAACGTCTGCGGCAGCAACTGGCCTCCGGCCAACCCGGTCCCGAGGGGTCGGCGATGAAACTCGCCTTCGCCCGGCAGGCCCAGGAGATCTCGGGCTTCGACCTCGAGCTGTCCGGCGAGGCAGGACTGCGCTACGACGACTGGACGCTACGTCGGCCGGAGACAGTGGATTTCACCGGTCGCGAAGCCGGTTACCGCTATCTGCGCGCGAAGGGCAACTCGATCGAGGGCGGGACGTCGGAGATACTCCGCAACGTCGTCGCCGAGCGCGTCCTCGGCCTGCCGCCCGAACACCGCGTCGACAAAGACATCCCGTGGAAGGACCTCGCCCGATGAGCAGCTCAACGGCCACCCCTGCGCCCGCGACCGACCAGGACGCCGCAAACCTGCAATACACCGATACCGAAGACGCGCTACGGGATTCGGTCCGCCGGCTGTTCGCCGACCGAGTGCCGCTGACCGACGTCGCGCGCAGCTACGACACTCCCGCTCCGGATTTCGCCGGCGTCTGGCGCACATTCGCCGAACTCGGACTCGCCGGGCTCCTCGTCCCGGAAAACATCGGCGGCGCAGGCGCATCCGAGCGTGAAGCGGCGGTGGTGTGCGAGGAGATCGGCCGTGCGGTTGCGCCGATTCCGTTTCTGTCCAGCGCCGTCCTCGCGACGGTGACACTGCTGCGCGCCGGCGACACCGAACACGTCGCCACACTCGCCGACGGAAGTCGCGTCGGCGCACTCGCGGTGCCGCTGTCGGCGACCTCCGACTCGATCGGTGACGCCGTGTCGCTGCGCGACGGTCGCCTGCACGGCAGCGTCACCACGGTCGCCGGCGCGGCGGAATCCGATCTGTTGGTGGTGCCGGTCGTCGGGGACAGCGGCCTCGAAATCCGGGTCGTGGAAACGACTTCCACCGGTGTCACCGTCACCCCGGCACTCGGCCTCGACATGACCCGACCGATCGCCGACATCACCTTTGACGGTGCGTCGGGGGTACGCGTCAACACCGACGACGCGGCGGGTGCGGTACACGCGGCCATGCAGACCGGTGCCGCGTTGCTGGCATCTGAGCAGTACGGTGCCGCGTCGTGGTGCCTGGAGACGACGCTCGCCTATGTAAAGGACCGCAAGCAGTTCGGTCGCACGATCGGCTCATATCAAGCAATCAAACATCGCCTGGCCGACCTGTGGTTGCAGGTGAGTTCGGCCGGTGCCGCCGCCCGGTACGCCGCAGACACCGCCGCCCGTGGTGATGCCGATGCCGCGGTCGCCGCGCATGTGGCGGCGTCGTTCTGTGGGGATGTCGCGGTCAAGGCCGCCGAGGAGTGCATTCAGTTACACGGCGGCATCGGCATGACCTGGGAGTACCCGGCGCACCTGTTCCTCAAGCGCGCCAAGTCTGACCAGATCGCCCTCGGCACCGGCTACTGGCACCGTGCCCGTCTCGCGGAACTGGTCGATCTGCCGGCACATCCGTCCGCTGGTTGAGCAGCCTCGGAGCGATAGCGGAGAGGCGTCCGTCGAAACCGCACCTCTCGGCTCGTTTGCATCCGACCCCACCGCGCGACAATGCTGGGATGGCACGTTGGAAGAGAAGGAGTGGCCCATGCCCGTCGTGTCGTATGTGATCGCCGGTTCCGAGTCGACCGGTGGCGCCGGATTGCAAGCCGACCTGCGCACGTTCGCCCAACGTGGCGTGTACGGGGTCGGCACGATCACCTGCATCGTCTCGTTCGATCCCAAAGCGCAATGGGCGCACCGGTTTGTGCCCATCGACCCGTCGGTGATCGCCGATCAGATCGAGGCCGCGACCACCGCCCACGATCCCGATGTGGTCAAGATCGGCATGCTCGGCACGCCGGACACCATTTCGACTGTGGCACAGGCGCTTCGGGTCAAGTCATGGCGTCACGTCGTGGTCGACCCGGTACTCATCTGCAAGGGGCAGGAACCCGGCGCCGCGCTCGACACCGACAACGCGCTGCGTGCCGAGATCCTGCCGCAGGCCACCGTGGTGACCCCGAACCTGTTCGAGGCCCGCACGCTGGCCGGTATGGAGTCCATTGAGAGCGTCGACGACCTGGGCGAGGCGGCCCGCCGCATCGGTGCGCTCGGCCCGCGGTACGTCGTCGTCAAGGGCGGAGTGGGCCTGGCGGGCCCGGATGCCGTCGACGTTGTGTTCGACGGCAGCGAGGTGACCGTACTGCGCTCACCGAAGGTCGGCGACGAACGCGTGTCGGGCGCCGGATGCGTCTTCGCCGCGGCGACCACCGCCGAGCTGGCCAAGGGCGCCGACGTTCTCGACGCGGTACAGACCGCCAAGGAGTTCACCCACGCGGGGATCGTGGGCCGCATCGCGTCGGCGGCACCGTTCGACGCGGTCTGTGTGCCCGCCGGTCAGTGACTTGGTCCGGCGGACGGATCCCTGTCCACCGGACCGTCGGTACGCGGCGTCGGCCGCACGAAATGGCGGGCGACCAGAGCGCTGACGACCGCGATCAGCGCGGTGAGCATCCCGGTCACCGCCGCGTTCTGCGCTTCGGTGAAATGCCACCAGCGGAACCCGGCGGCGAGGGACAACGTGGCGGTGAGCAGCGCGGTGACCGTGCCGGCGAGAGCGACCGGCTGATCCTTGGTCGACTTCGCCCTATGCGCGACGACCGCTGTGACAAACGCCCAGAACGCCGCCAGTTCGGTACCGATCAAGGTGATCTGAGGTGCTGTCCAGTGCCCGATCTCGAAGCTGGTGCAGAGTCCGAACACCGCCGTCGAGAACACGGTGAGCGCTGCGAGGATCGAGGGTGCCCGTTTGGGGAGCACCGGTTCGATGCCTGCCGAACCGGGTGCCGAACCTGTTGGCGGGCCGGCGAAGGCACCGAACCCGTGCTCGACGGTTGTCATGACGCCGTCCTTTCCAGATCGGGGGTGAGTGGGATCGAGGTCGTCGGGGAGATCGCGACCACATCGGCCAACGGATATCCGCGCCCGAGCGTGCGCGTCATCGGGTCGATGAGCATCTCCGGGCGGTAGCGCCGATTCGCCGACATGCGTGCGGCAACCGAGTTGGCGATGGTCGCGCCCTGCGGGATGCTCCGATGCGCAGGCCGTCCCCGGTACGGGCGCCACGACGTACGCATCGGGCAGTCCGCCGATGCCTTCGACATGAGCAGGTGCGGATAGTCCGCCTCCGACGACAGTTGGATGCGATGCGCGACGGCCTTGTCCACCATCCATGCCAGGGTGATCTCCGACAGACTGCTCCGTCGCACGCGTTTCCCGCCGCCCACATCGCCATGGACACCCGCAAACCACACCTGCTCGATGATCTGATTCGGGGCGGGCGCATCCCACAGCGTCGGCTTGAACTGCCGACGCCGCTCATCGATCGCGATCGCGTGGTAGCCGGCCCGAACGTCGGGGTGCAACGCCTTGTTCCGGAACCGATACTCCTCGGCATCCTGATTGCCGAACACGGCACCCGGAATCCCCATGGCGCCCACCGTGTCCCACACACCGATCATCTCGATGTGCGCATCGGCGAGTGCGCGGGGGCGCGCCGTCCACGGTGCACCGGGCACTCGGGACCGGTAGGCGCGTCGAATGCCAGCTCGACGAGGTCGGTGTCGCCGTCCACCGGCAGTCCGCAGTAGGCGATCATCCCGGCCAGACTGCGGGCAGTGTAGGCGCCGCGACTGAAACCGAACAGCGAGAGGCGATCTCGACGCTCGTGGACACGCGCTATCGACGCGTATCCCTTCCGGATGTTGTCGACGAGTCCGTCGCCGAACGCGCCGCCCGACAGGCGTTTCAGGAAACCACCGGTGCGCCCCACACCCTGGTCGTAGATCGCGCATTGGGTGACACCATCATTGACCAGCATGTCGTAGAGGATGGACACATTTGTCCGGGTGGCCGGACCATTCCAGGTTCCATCCGAGCAATACACAATGTTCTTCGACATCAGGACTCCTCGTGTGGATCCGCTCAGTGAGGAAACCGTATGGCGCGCAACGACGCCGGTAATGAGTAGTGCGCTACCTGTCTTTGCGGGTACCCGGAGGGCTTCGTCTTGACCTTGTCACCGTGACATGGTGTTGCATGGTCGGTGAAGGAGGTGGTCCGATATGAACACCATCAACCAGGGCGGAGCGGACACCCGCCTCATCGACGCGCTGCGCTCCGACGACGCCTCGCAGCGACTGCGCGCAGCCCTTGCGGCGGGCAGTCAGGCCGACCCGCGCATCACCGACGTCCTTGTCGCCCGATGCCGCGTCGAGCCGGACTTCTTCGTCCGCGACATGCTCACCTGGGCGCTGTGCCGTCGCCCCGCCGACGAGACGGTGCCGTTGCTGATCGCCGAGCTCGGCTCCGACGTCGCGCAGGCACGCGGTCAGGCGCTGCACACGCTCTCCAAGATCGGCGACCGCCGAGCCTGGCCCGCCGTGCGTACGGTGCTGCACGACGACGATGATGACGTGGCACGTACCGCCTGGCGTGCCGCCGTCGTCGTGGTACCCGAGGACGAACGAACGGCCCTGGCCGCCGAACTCGCCGCGGAGTTGGGGCGCGGCGACACCGAGACGCAGCGCAGCCTCAGCCGCGCGCTCGTCGGGCTGGGGGAGGCCGCTCGTCCCGCAGTGCTCTCGGCCCGGCACCATCCGACTCCCGGCGTGCGTGCCCACGCCGAGGCCACCGATCGGTTGTTCGACGATCCTGATGGAGACTTCGTGATCTCGGTCGAGACCGCCAAACGCGTCGCGGCCCTGGGAGAGAGCGGATAGGAGTGCGCTGGTGCTGATCGGTGAGGTGGCACGACGGTGCGGTGTCAGTGCCCGGATGTTGCGCCACTACGACCGCATCGGTCTCGTGGTGCCCACCGGTCGCACCTCCGGTGGGTACCGCGAGTACTCCGCCGACGACATCCGGCGCCTCTTCCAGGTGGAAAGCCTGCGCACCCTGGGACTTTCACTAGCCGATATCCGGCACGCAGTGGATCGTGACGACTTCGATCCGAACAGCGTGGTCGCCGACCTGATCGCCCAGACTCGGCAGCGCATCGACGCCGAGCAACAACTGCTCGACCGCCTCGAGCGCGTCGAACGCTTTGCGCCCGGCGCGTGGGAGGACGTCGTGATGGTGGTGACGTCGCTGCGGGCGCTCGGGTCGGACTCCGCTGCCCGCCGCCAGCAGGTCGTCCTGTCGGCGACTCCCGACGCCGCCATCCCCATCGAGGAACTCGTCGAGGCCGTGCTGGCCGAGAACGACCCATATGTCGCCGGCGCTCTGCAGTGGTCGCTGTCGCGGACCGGCGCCGAGGCCGTTCCCGGTCTGGCGGCCGCACTCGACGACCCAGACCCCGCGGTGCGTCGACGTGCGGTCGCCGCGCTCGCCGAGGTGCGCGACGGCGCCGCCACCGAGGCGCTGCAACGCGCACTCACCGATGCCGACACCGGCATCCGGGAACAAGTAGCGCTCGTGGTGGGCGCTCGGGGTGTCACCGAAGCACAAGAAGTGTTGGTGGACATGGTCGTAGCGGGTCACCACGATGTGGCTGCCGCCGAGGTACTCGGTATCCTCGTCCGCGACACCGGGGCTGATGTCACGACGGAGTTATGTGGTCATCTGCAACCCGCTGCGGCACAGGAGGTTCGGTTGCGGGTGACGCAAGCGCTTGCCGAGCTGCCGGACGACGCCGCACTCACGGCGTTGGCGCGTCTGGTGAACGATCCGGATGCGACGATCGCCGCCACCGCCGCCGCGATCCTGCGGTGATCCCGCGCCACGATCCCTGAGGCGCCGCCCTGAGGAGCGAGCTTGCGAGCGTCTCGAAGGGCGCGAGGCGATAGCCGAGCCACGAAGGGCGCTCAGGCCCCGGCCGACAACCCCAACCGCTCCGCGCGCTGCAGCAACGCCTGCGCCCGTCCCAACGCCGGCAGATCACTGCCGTCGTACACACTCCCACCACCGCCGAGGCGGTGGACGGTCGCGCGGGCGTCGGCGATCTCGTCGGCCGACGGACTCATCAGCGAGTTGATGACCCCGGCATGCGCGGGATCGAGGCAGAGGCGTCCGGTCATGCCCGTCGACTGGGTGGTCTCGGTGTCGTCGCGCAGTCGGGTCTCGGCGCCGCGCAGCGTCGGGCCGTCGATGGGGCCGGGGAGTCGCGCGGCCCGACTGGCCACCGTCAGTCGGGTGCGCGGGTAGGCGAGGGCCACCGGGTCGTCGGCGATGCCCGTGTCGCGCCGAAAGTCGCCGAGGCCGAAGGCGAGGCGGACACACGCGGGGTGGCGGGCGATCTCCAGCGCCGACTCGAGTCCGATCGCGGATTCGATGAGCGCCACGATCGGGATCCCGGCGCCCAGGCGTCCGGCGGTCGCGGCGACGTCGGTCACGGTTTCGGCCTTGGCCAGCATCACCCCGCGTAGTCCCGGCGCATCGGCGAGGGCGAGCAGATCCGCCGACCATTCGGCGGTCGCCGCGGGGGACACCCGCACCCACGCGTGATGGCTGCCGAGCCAGTCCCGGACCGCCCGTCGTCCCTCGGGCTTGAGTGCGTCGGGTAGGCCGTCCTCCAGATCGAGGACCACCACATCGGCCGCCGACCGCTCGGCGCGAGCGAAATCTGCGTTCCCGTCGGGGCGTCCCGGCGTCAGCAGCCAGGTCCGCGCCACATCGTGGGCGGGTCGCGCCGCGTTCTCACACCGCACCGAATCCACCGTGTCGATCGTCATCTACGCACCTCCGAGTTGCCGTTCTCACCATGCTGAAACAACGACGGGACGAACCCAAGGTTGTGTCCATTTAGTTCGTTATCCACATTTCGCGCAGCGGCGTCGCCACGCGGACGCCCCCGGCTGTGGCGCAACCCACAACCCGATCGCGGTCGACTATCGCAAACACCCCGGTGAACTGCGCAGATTCGGCAATACTCGAGGTGTGCATCCGCTGCTGGTCTCCGCGTGACCAGGGGCACTCGGCGTTCCGTACTCGCGCGTACGGAAACCGTTGGCCACAATTCAACAAGGGTCCGACGACCACTGGTGTCGGAACCAGATCGACCTGTGTTCGGACGACAACCGTTGCGTGGAGTGTTCTGCATCGGCGCGTTCGATCGGCAGCAATGACAATGAGAAGGGAGCGGTGATGTTCACCCGCATTGCCATCGTGAACCGAGGCGAAGCCGCCATGCGACTCATCCACGCCGTGCGTGGATTGTCGGCGGAGACCGGACAGCAGATCGAGGTGATCGCCCTGCACACCGACGTCGATCGCCACGCGACGTTCGTTCGTGAGGCCGACGTCGCCTACGACCTCGGTCCGGCCGCGGCTCGCCCGTACCTGAACCTGGAACTGCTCGAACGCGCACTGGTCGAGACCAAGGCCGAGGCCGCGTGGGTCGGCTGGGGCTTCGTCGCCGAGGACCCGCTCTTCGCCGAACTGTGTGACCGGATCGGCGTCACCTTCGTCGGCCCGTCGGCCGAGGCGATGCGCAAGCTCGGCGACAAGATCGGCGCGAAACTGATCGCCGAAGAGGTCGGTGTGCCGGTGGCACCGTGGAGCCGCGGCGGCGTCGACACCGTCGAGGACGCCGTGGCCGCAGCCGCCGAAATCGGCTACCCCCTCATGCTCAAGGCGACCGCCGGTGGTGGTGGCCGCGGTATCCGCATGGTCTCCAACGACGCCGACCTCCGCGACGCCTACGAGCGCACCCGCGACGAGGCCGCCCGCGCCTTCGGTAGCGGCATCGTCTTCCTGGAACGCCTGGTCACCGGTGCACGCCACGTCGAGGTGCAGGTCATCGCCGACGGTCAGGGCACCGCCTGGGCTCTCGGTGTGCGTGACTGCTCGGTCCAGCGCCGCAACCAGAAGATCATTGAGGAATCGGCCTCCCCGGTCCTCTCCGAGGAGCAGGTCGTCGACCTCAAGGGGTCGGCCGAGCGACTCGCCGTCTCGGTCGGCTACCGCGGCGCGGCGACGGTCGAGTTCCTCTATCACCCGGGTGAGAAGCTCTTCGCCTTCCTCGAGGTCAACACCCGACTGCAGGTCGAGCACCCGATCACCGAGATCACCAACGGTTTCGACCTCGTTCGTGCCCAGTTGTACGTCGCCTCCGGCGGACGCCTCGACGGTGAACGCCCCGTCGAACGCGGCCACGCCGTCGAGGCACGCCTCAACGCCGAGGACCCCGATCGCGACTTCGCGCCCGCACCGGGCCGCATCGCCCGCCTCGACCTGCCGGCCGGTCCGGGCATCCGCGTCGACACCGGTGTCAGCGAAGGTGACACCATCCCCGCCGACTTCGACTCGATGATCGCCAAGATCATCGCCTACGGCAGCAACCGCGACGAGGCACTGGGCCGTCTGCGCCTGGCGATGGCCGAGACCCGCGTCATCATCGAGGGCGGTGCGACCAACAAGAGCTTCGTCCTCGAACTCCTCAACCAGCCCGAGGTCATCGACGGTAGCGCCGACACCGGCTGGATCGACCGCGTCCGCACCGAAGGCCGACTGGTCGCGCAACGCCACTCCTCGGTCGCGCTGGCCGCCGCCGCCATCGACGCCTACGAAGAAGAGGAGTCGGTCGAGCGGCAGCGCCTGCTGTCCACCGCATCCGGTGGTCGCCCGCAGGTGCAGCACGACAGCGGTCGTCCCCTCGACCTCAAGCTGCGTGGCGTCGCCTACCGCGTGCGAGTCGCCCGGATCGGTGCCCACCGCTTCCGCGTCGGCATCGAGGCCGGCGAGCAGACCCGCACCGCCGACGTCGACCTTGAACGCTTCGACGAGCACACCGCACAGATCGTGCTCAACGGCGTCCGCTACCGCCTCGTCACCGACACCCACGGGCCGATCCACCTCGTCGACGTCGACGGCGTGACCCACCGCGTCAGCCGCGACGAGGGCGGCGTCGTCCGTTCGCCCGCGCCGGCGCTCGTCGTCGCCACCCCGCTGCAGGTCGGCGCCGAGGTCGAGGCCGGCGCCCCGGTCCTGGTCCTCGAGTCGATGAAGATGGAGACCGTGCTGCGCGCCCCGATGCGGGCGCGGCTGAAGGAATCGCTCGTCTCGGTCGGCACCCAGGTCGAGACCGGTGTACCGCTGCTCCGGCTGGAGCCGCTCACCGATGACGAAGACGACGCAGCCGCCGACGACACCACCGACACCGTCGAGATCGACCTGCCGGCCGAGCCCGACGATGCATCGACGGGACAACGCACCACTCGCGGTCTGGAAGATCTCCGCAGCCTGCTGCTCGGCTACGACGTCGACCCGCACGATCAGACCCGCCTGCTGTCGGACTATCTGGCGGCGCGCCGGGTCGCGATCGAGAGCGGCAGCCGTCCGCTCGCCGACGAACTCGAGCTCATCTCGGTGTTCGCCGATCTCGCTCGGTTGAGCCAGAACCGGCCGTCCGGCGAGGACAACGACGACGAACGCGTCCACAGCGCTCGCGAGAGCTTCCACACCTACCTGCAGAGCCTCGACGTCGAACGTGACGGACTGCCGCAGACCTTCCACGATCGCCTGCAGCGTGCGTTGGAGCATTACGGCGTCACCGAACTCGAGCGCACCCCGGAGCTCGAGGCCGCGGTGTTCCGGATCTTCCTGGCGCTGCAGCATCCTACCGACTCGGTCACGGTGATCACCGCGCTGCTGCGCGAATGGCTCACCGAGCCCACGCCGCGCGAGGAGCTGCGCGAGCCGGTCGGCGACGCATTGGATCGTCTCGTCGCCGCCTCGCAGGTGCGCTTCCCCGCAGTGGCCGACCTGGCCCGCGGCGTGCTGCACGCCTGGTACGGCCAGTCGCTGCTGCTGCGCAACCGCGCTCGGGTCAACAACAACGTCCGCGGTCACCTCCGCTACCTCGAAGCGCACCCGGATGCCGCCGACCGCGCCGATCGGGTCGCCGACATGGTCGGCAGCACAGAGCCTTTGGTGCGTCTGCTGGCGCAGCGGATGCAGCGCGGCAAGACCGACAACACCGTCATGCTCGAGGTGCTGACCCGCCGCTACTACGGCAACAAGGGCCTCACGGATGTCCGCATCCAGGAGGCAGGCGGCGCCACCTTCGTCGTCGCCGAACGCAACGGTTTGAGCCTGGTGTCGACCGCGGTCACCTTCGACGAACTGCCCGCCACCCTGACCGGTCTCGCCGGACTGGCCGGCGATCTGCCGTCGATCGACGTCGACATCTACCTCGACTGGGAACAGCAGCCGGCCGACTTCGACGCGATGGCCGGCACGCTCGGCGACCTCATCGCCGCCAGCGGGCTGCCCCCGCAGGTGCATCGGGTCACCACCACGGTCGCCGGCAGTGCGGGCGCACGGATGCACCACCACTTCACCTTCCGTCCGTCGGCGACCGGGATGGCCGAGGAGCGGTTGATCCGCGGCCTGCACCCCTACATCGCGCAGCGGATGCAGATGGAGCGGCTGCGGAAGTTCGATCTGACGCGCCTGCTGTCGTCGGACAACGAAGAGGTCTATCTCTACCGCGCAGTGGCCAAGGAGAATCCGTCCGACGACCGCCTGATCGCATTCGCCCAGGTCCGTGACCTGACGGCGCTGCGCGAAGAGGACGGCCGACTGCTCGCGGTGCCCACCGCGGAGAGCACGCTGGCGTCGTGCGTCGATTCCCTGCGTAGCGCGCAGCGCGGCACCAAGGCGTCCTCGGATACCAACCGCATCATCATGTACATCTGGCCGCCGATCATCGCGACCGAGGCCCATCTGCATGCGATCGCCGAGCACATCCGCGGTACCACCGTCGGTGTGGGTCTTGAGGAAGTGCAACTCATTGCGCGCCTGCAGGATCCCGAGTCGGGCGAGCTGAACAAGGTCGAGGTGCGGTTCACCCGGAACGCCACCGGCGGCTTCGAGCTGTCGGTCGGCGAGCCGTCGGACGCGCTCGTCGAACCCGTCGACGCCTACCGGCAGAAGGTGCTGCGGGCCGCCAAGCGCGGAACCGTGTACCCCTACGAGCTGGCCGGCCTGCTCGGTGAGTTCGCCGAATACGACCTCGACGCCGAGCAGCGTCTGGTGCCGGTCGATCGGCCGCAGGGCAAGAACACTGCGGCGATGGTCGCCGGTGTGGTCACCACGCCGACGGCGAAGTACGCGCAGGGCATCTCGCGCGTCGTGCTGCTCGGCGATCCGACCAAATCGCTTGGTGCACTGTCGGAGCCGGAGTGTGCGCGGGTGATCGCAGCATTGGATCTGGCCGAGCAGATGCAGGTCCCGCTGGAGTGGTACGCCCTGTCCTCGGGTGCCCGCATCTCGATGGACTCGGGTACCGAGAACATGGACTGGGTGGCGCGCGCCCTCAAGCGTGTCGTGGAGTTCACTCAGGACGGCGGCGAGATCAACATCGTGGTCGCCGGCATCAACGTCGGTGCGCAGCCGTACTGGAACGCCGAGGCGACGATGCTCATGCACACCAAGGGCATCCTCGTGATGACCCCAGACTCGGCCATGGTGCTGACCGGTAAGCAGTCGCTGGACTTCTCCGGTGGTGTGTCCGCGGAGGACAACTTCGGCATCGGCGGCTACGACCGCGTCATGGGCCCCAACGGCCAGGCGCAGTACTGGGCGCCGAACCTCCTTGCCGCACGGGACATCTTGATGTCGCACTACGACCACACGTATGTGCTGCCGGGCGAGCGCACTCCGCGTCGCGCGGAGACCGGCGACCCGGTCGATCGCGACGTCTCCGATTACCCGCACGTGCTCGCCGGTAGCGACTTCACCACGGTGGGGCAGATCTTCTCGGCGGAGTTCAACCCGGATCGCAAGAAGCCGTTCGACATCCGGACCGTGATGCGCGCCCTGGCCGATCAGGATCACCAGGTGCTCGAGCGGTGGGCCGGCATGGCCGACGCCGAGACCGCCGTCGTCTGCGACGTCCACCTCGGCGGTATCCCGGTGTGCCTGCTCGGCATCGAGTCACGGGAAGTCACCCGACGCGGCTACAAGCCGACCGACGGACCCGACACCTACACCGCAGGCACCCTGTTCCCGCAGTCGTCGAAAAAGGCGGCACGGGCGATCAACGTCGCCAGCGGTAACCGTCCGCTGGTGGTGCTGGCGAACCTCTCCGGGTTCGACGGCTCACCGGAGTCGCTGCGGAAGTTACAGTTGGAGTATGGCGCCGAGATCGGTCGCGCCATCGTGAACTTCCAAGGGCCCATTGTGTTCTGCGTGATCTCGCGCTATCACGGCGGTGCCTTCGTGGTGTTCTCCAAGGCGCTCAACCCGAACATGACGGTGCTGGCGATCGACGGCTCGTTCGCGTCGGTCCTCGGTGGCGCTCCCGCCGCCGCGGTGGTGTTCGCCGGTGAGGTCGCCAAGCGGGTCGGCGCCGACCAGCGGGTCCGCGATCTTGAGTCGCAGGTTGCCGACGCCACGGGTGCCGATCGGTCGGCGCTCTCGGCAGAGCTCGCCGAGACGCGGCAGTCGGTGCGCGCGGAGAAGATCAGCGAGATCGCCGCCGAGTTCGACGGTGTGCACAGCATCCGTCGCGCCGTCGAGGTCGGATCCGTCGACGCGGTGATCCGCGCCGACGAACTGCGCCCGCGCATCATCGGCGCGATCGAGGCCAGCCCGAACTGGTCCGGTCAGAGCGCGCAGGTCGGGGTGTCGTAGTTTTTGGCGGGTAAGTCCGAATGAGGTCGCATGCGACGTCAACTCGGTGTTGCGTACTCAGCTGAGTACGCAATATCGGAACGACGACGCATGCGACCTCATTTCGGATCCGGATCTGATGATGAGTGACCCTGTCTGAAGAGGAGAACACCATGGTGGACAGCCGATTCGGCGTCGTCGAACTCGACGACCTGCCCGACGATCTACGCGAGCGCCTTGCGCCCATCGCCGAGAAGTCGGGCTTCGTGCCGAACATCTTCCGGGCGCTCGGCCGTCGACCGGCCGAATTACGGGCGTTCCTCGACTATCACGATGCGCTGATGGAATCCGACGAAGGCCTGAGCAAGGCCGAACGCGAACTCGTGGTGGTCGCCACTTCGGGCGCCAATCATTGTGGGTATTGCGTTGTCGCCCATGGTGCGATCTTGCGTATCCGGGCCAAGGATCCGCACCTTGCCGATCAGGTCGCCACCAACCCGTGGGGGGCCGAACTCGACGACCGGCGCCGCGCGATCGTCGACCTGGCGCTCGCCCTCACCCGCGAGCCGGAGCTCTTCGGAGAAGCCCACCTCGACGCCGCCCGCGCGGCGGGGCTCTCCGACGACGAGATCTGGGACATCGGCTCGATCACCGCGCTGTTCGCAGCGTCCAACCGGCTGGCGCATCTCTCGGCGCTCACACCGAATCCCGAGTTCTACACGATGGGGCGCACCCCGCCGCCCCCTCGCTGAGCCGACATCGGCAGCTGGACGTAGGTCCACACCCACGGGCCGCCGCCGGCGGAGGTGAACGTCGCGCCGCCGAGATCCTGGTCCGGCCGCGCGACGCTGAGCCAGTAGCTGTGGCCGACGACGAGGGCGGCGCCGAGGAACGTGTAGCGGTAACCGATGACGCCGATGCGAACAACGAGTTGACCGGGGTAGGGGGCATGGCCGGCGGCCGTGCCGACGAAGCTACCGGGCAGCGATCTGGACACGTCGGCCAGCGACACCGTCGGCGGTGCCCCCGGCTCTCGGACATAAACCTTGATCTCGACGAACTTCAGTGGCAACGCAGGTTCCGCACAGGGCGGGCCGTGGTCGGCGCCGACGGCGAGTGGTGGAAGTGCCGTGTAGGCGAGCTGGGTGCGCATGATGGGACTCGTTTCGCAGGACTACGGTGGTGGCCTGTCTCTACCGTCCTCCAACGCGGCGCTGGGAGCATGAGTGGTGGACTACCCGAGTTTCCGACTGCGCTACCTACGATCGCGGGCTACGACCAGAGCGCCCGCTCATCGGCGGTGAGGGCGAGTTCGGTGCGTCGGCCGGTGCGCGCCGACGTCACTGCCGCTTCGATCACCGCCATCACGCCCAACGCCTGATGTGGCGGGACGGGGTTGGGGTCGCCGAGGGCGATCGCCCGCTGGAGCAGTCGGTAGTACTGCAACTGATCACCGGGCGGGGTCGGCATCGTGCTCGACGCTCCGTCCGCGTCGTAGAGGATCAGGTCGTCGGGGTCGTCGCCCCACCCGGGGCTGCCGGGCGCGACGCCGTCCTTGAGCCGGGCTTCCTGTAAGTCACTGCCACGCTTGACAACTGATCCCTGCGTGCCGTGGACGACGAACCGGGTGTGCGCGCCGGCGACGAGCAGACTGCCGTGCACGATGACTCGGCGGTGCGGGTAGTCGAGGATGACGTGCGCCCAGTCCTCGGTCTGCGATCCCGGTCGGAGATACCCGAAATCCGCGGTGACCGTGTCGGGGAGGCCGAACAGCACGAGCGCTTGGTCGATCATGTGCGGTCCCAGGTCGAACCAGAGGCCGGCGCCCGGTCCGGGGTTCTCGCGCCAGCGGTCGCGGGGCGTCGGCCGGAACCGGTCGATATGGGATTCGAAATGGGCGACGTCGCCGATGAGACCGTCGTCGATGACCTGCCGGACCCCGAGGAAGTCGCTGTCCCATCGCCGGTTCTGGAAGACCGACACGATGCGTTCGTGGCGCGCGGCCGCCGCGACCACGGCTCGGGCATCCTCGAGCGACACCATGAACGGTTTGTCGACGACGACGTGGTGCCCGGAGGTGAGTGCGGCTTCCGCGAGCGGACGATGGGTGTCGTTGGGGGAGGCGATCACCACGAGGTCGAGATCATCGCGGGCCAGCAGTGTCTCGGTGTCCACGACATCGACGTCCGGATGATCGGCGTGCACATCGTCGGCGCGACTCGACGCGACCGCGGCCAGGTCCAGGCCCGGCGTCGCGACGATCATCGGTGCATGAAAGGTCTTGCCCACGAACCCGTATCCGATCAGGCCGACCCTGACCACGTCACCTTCCACGGCCATTGGCATCCCTTCCGCTCTCTGTGTACGGTCCTCGACCACCGTACGCCGGGCTCACTTCAGGTGAGCCGCGATCCAGGCTTCGATATGCGCCCGCGCAACCGCCGCCAGAGCCGTCGGTTGCGACGTGAAAGCATGCGGCGCAGCCGGATATACCCGCAGATCAACGTCGTTGCCGGCGGCCGACAGGCGTGCCGCCATCGCGAGGTTGTCGTCGAGGAGCACATCGTCGGCGCCGACGACCAGCAGCGTCGGCGGGAGATCGTGGAGCTCACCGAACACGGGGGAGATGTCGGGACGGGTGCGGTCCTCGGCGTCGCCTACGTAGGCGTCGAGGAAGTACTCGTCGGCGATGCGGCGGCCCGCCGGCGTGCTCGCACTGAGATCATAGGTACCGAATTGCAGTGCAGCGCCGGCAAAGTGGCTGCGCAGTCCGCGATCACGGAGCCGCAGTAGGGTGGTCACGGCGAGCGTCGAACCGGCCGAGAACCCGCCGATCACCATCCTCGACGTCCCGAACTCGGCGGCTCCGTGGTCGATCAACCACTGTGCGGCGGTGGCACAGTCGTCGGGTGCGGCCGGCCAGGGATTCTCCGGCGCGAGGCGGTAGTCGACGCTGACGACGGCCACCTGCAGGGTGTCGGCGAGGTGCCGGTTGCGGGGGTCGGCGAATGCGGCGGTATCCATGTAGAAACCACCGCCGTGGATGTCCAGGTAGATCCCGCGGGGCGGGCCGTTGCACGGGAGCAGGATTCGCACCGCCACCGCGCGGTCGCCGACGCTCACCGTTCGGGTGCAGGCGCCTGGGTCGGTGGCCGGGGAATGCTGACTGCGTTGCGCACGCACCGCCCGGAGTTCCTCGAGGGTCGCCGGGCCGCGGCGCAGCCCGCGGGCAGCGTTGAACTGTCGTGATTCCTCCGCGTGGATTCCGAGTTCATCGCCCATCAGGCTGTTCAGGCCGAGACGCACCGATGTTCCTCCCGCAGTCGAGTGTGGTCCACACTAGTGGGCTCGAGGATCTGCGCCGACACCGGACGATCCTCGGACGGACTCGTGGCTCACTACGGGCGGCGGTAACCCACCGCATCCAACGCGACGTCCTGATAGCGTGCCGTCACCTCCGCCGCAGGCAGCGCGCCGTCGGGTCGAAACCAAGTCGCCACCGCGGTGCACGCGCTGATCACGAACAACGCCGTTTCCCGAGGGTGCGCGGTGTGGAACACCCCGCGAGCCACGCCGTCAGCGATCACCCGCTCGAACATACGTTGTTGGACATCGCGTTTGGTGACGATCACCGCGCGCGCATCAGGCTCGAGACTGCGTAGCTCACTGTTGCCGAGGAGGCTTTCCAGCGGCGACCGGGTGTGGCGTCCGACGTGCACTCCGACGATCGCGCGAAGTCGCTCCACCGGGTCGGTGCCCGCCTGCAGGAGTGCGTCCTCGGTATTCTCCACCAGATTGTCCATGCCGCGGTTGAGGATCAGGGCGAGCAGTCCGTGCTTGGACCCGAAGTAGTTGTAGAGCGATCCGACGGCGACGCCCGCGGAGCCGGCGATGTCACGCACCGAGGTCCCGTGGTAGCCCTTCGCCGCCATCGTCTGGACCGCCGCTGTGATCAGGTCGGCGGCCGCCGGGTCGTCGGTCGGATACACCGCGGAACTCGGCGCGGTGGACAGGGGATCGGTCGAGCCCCGCATACCACTCCTCTCACGGATGAACGATCGATCAAGTATCTCTCACAGTGCACACCTCAAGCCACGAATCTTCGGAAAATTGATGACATGCGTGTCACCTTCGCCTACTGTGAGCGTCAGTTGAGCCATGAACGATCGTTCATGGCGTGTCGCATTCCCCGGAAAGGACACCCAACTCATATGGCAGCGGACATCGCAGTCCATCGGTCCATCGCGCACGGCGAGCAACTCGCTCGGCAGGCCCGGCGCAATCCGGACAGCATCGCGCTCAGTTTCGAGGGCACCGACCTGACCTACCGCGAACTCGATCGCCGGGTCAACCGCCTCGCCCGCACGCTGCAACGGCATGGCGTGACCGCCGGAGATCGGGTGTCGGTGCTCATGTACAACCGACTCGAGGCCGTGGAGTCGTACTTCGCCGCGGTACGGATCGGTGCGATCGCGGTGCCGATCAATTTCCGGCTGGTCGCCGCCGAGGTCCGGTACATCCTGGAGAACAGCGGTGCCAAGGTGTTGATCGCGGACGCACCGATGGCCGCGGTCACCAAGGACCTGTCCGATCTGCCGCTGGCCGCCGTGCTGGTCACCGGTGGTGCGGCTGGGGCGGTCGGGCCGCACGCCCTCGACTATGAGACAGCACTCGACAACGACGATTCCAGTGTGGAAATCGCTGTCGCCGATCATGATCCGGCGTTCATCATGTACACCTCGGGAACCACGGGCCGGCCCAAGGGCGCGGTGCTCACCCACCAGAACCTGACCATGAACACCTTCAACTGCAACACGCTCCAGGCGATCGAGCCGACCGGCGAGGTCTGGTACTCGGGGCTGCCGCTGTTTCACATCGGCGGACTGAACGGCATCCTGATGTACCTCATGGTGGGTGGGCGCTCGATCATCGCGCCATCGGGGAACTTCGACGCCGCTGCGACCATCGACATCTTCGAACGCGAGCGCGTGACGTCGTGCTACTTCGTCCCCACGCAGTGGAAAGAACTGTGTGCCGTCCCCGGCGTGACGGACCGCGAACTCGCGCTGCGTCGGATCTCCTGGGGCGCGTCGATTGCACCGCCGTCGGTACTCGAAGCGATGGCCACCACATTCCCGGACATCCCCACCTTCAACATGTTCGGGCAAACCGAGATGAGCTCGGTGACCTGCGTGCTCCGCGGCGAGGACGCCATCCGAAAGATGGGGTCCGTCGGGCAACCGATCACCAATGTCGAGGCCATTCTCGTCGACGACGAGGGCACCGAGGTCGGTGTCGGGGAAGTAGGCGAAATCGTCTATCGCGGGCCGACGGTCATGAAGGAGTACTGGAACAACCCGGATGCCACCGCTGCGGCGTTCGCAGGCGGTTGGTTCCACTCCGGAGATCTGTGCGTCAAGGACGACGAGGGATTCATCCGCGTCGTCGACCGCGCCAAGGACATGATCATCTCCGGCGGCGAGAACATCTACTGCGCGGAGGTCGAGGCGGTCATCGACCAGCATCCCAAGGTGGCCGAGGTGGCCCTGGTCGGCGCGCCGCATCCCCGGTGGGTGGAGACCCCGATCGCCGTCATCGTCCCGGCCAATCCGGCCGACCCGCCGACCGAGGACGAGATTGTGGCGTTCTGCCGTGAACGTCTGGCGTCTTACAAGAAGCCGACCGGCATCGTGATCGTCGACGAGTTGCCGCGCACCGCCACCGGCAAGATACAGAAATTCGTTCTGCGTGACTCGGTCGGCGCCCGCTGACCGACACCCCTGAACACACCAGGCAAACCGACCACAGACAGGAGCAGACATGGGTAGGGATTCCGGCGGTACATACGTGCAAGGTGCCTGGGAGGCACCGGCATTCAGTGTCGACACCAACGGCAAGATCATCGGTGTCGAGAACACCAACACCCCCAACAACTGGGGCCGGTGGGGAGCCGAGGATCAGCGCGGCACCGCGAACTTCATCACCCCCGACGTCGTCGCCGCGGCCGCCGGCCTGATCCGGTCCGGCAGGTCGGTCAGCCTTGCCATCGGCCTCGACTCCTTCGGTCCGGTGCATCCGTCGCGCCCGAATGTGGTGCATCTGTTCGGGTACAGCGGTGCCGACTACGCCGCCGGAACCGAATTGGCCGCAGCTGCACCGGGATTCCAGGGGGCCGACGACTACATCTTCATGCCGCTGCAGGGCAGCACGCAGTGGGACGGCCTGGCCCACGTGTACGGCGGCGACTCGATGTACAACGGGTTCTGGATGGGCAACGTGGAGGGTTTCGCCGGAGCCAAGAAGTGCTCGATCAGTCTGCTCAAGAACTCGTTGACCAGTCGCGGCGTGCTGCTGGACATACCCAAGTTCCTCGGAGTCGATCGCTGTGTCCCGGGCGTGCCGATCACCGCGGCGCAGCTCGACCAGTGTGCACAGGAGCAGGGCGTCGAGATCCGCACCGGCGACATCCTGGTGCTCCGGACAGGTCACGTGCCGTGGTTCTACTCGCTGGCCGACAAGAGTGAGTTCTGGGCCGCCGGCGCCCCAGGATTGTCGATGGACACCGTCGACTGGATTCACCAGAAGGAGATCGCGGCGCTCGCTGTCGACAACATTGCCGTCGAGGTCGAACCGTCGGAGCAGCCGGGCGGGGTCTACCCGTTGCACGCCAAGCTGATTCGAGACCTCGGACTCACGCTGGGGGAGGTGTGGTGGCTCGAAGACCTGGCGGCGGCGTGCGCCGAGGAAGGTCGGCAGGAGTTCTTCCTGACCGCGTCACCATTGAACGTGACCGGCGGTGCGGGCACGCCGGTGAATCCGATCGCCATCTTCTGACCCGTTTCCGGTCGGCGGCGGGACCTGCCGCCGACCGGAAACCGTCTAGGGCGGGTCGGCGAATTGGGGTGCGCGGCGCTCGAATCCGGCGGGGACGGCCTCGAGTTGGTTGGGCGATCCCATCAGCCCGACCTGCAACTGACTTTCCAGGAGCAGCGCTGATGCCGCGTCGTTGCTCTGCCAGGTCTGGTCGTAGAGACGTTTGGCGGCGCGGACCGCGTGCGGTGACTTGCTCGCGATCTCGTGCGCAAGTGCCTGGGCGGCCGCCAACGGATCGTCGACGACCCGGGTGACCAGACCGAGTTCACCGGCTTCGGTACCGGAGAGGATTCGTCCGGTGAACGTCAGTTCCTTGGCGACGTCGGCGGGCAGCAGACGCGGCAGTGTCTGGGTGATCCCCATGTCGGGCACCAGACCCCACTTGACCTCCATGATCGACAGCCGGGCATCCGGTGTTGCGTAACGGATATCGGCACCGAGGGCGATCTGCAGTCCGCCACCGAAGCAGTTGCCGGTGATCGCGGCGATGACCGGCGCGGGGATGCGTGACCAGTCCACCGCGACCCGCTGCGCGTTGTTGGCCACCTGGTCCTCGTCGCGTTCCACCAGAGCCCGGCCGCTGCCACCTTGCCCGAGACTGGTGATGTCGAGGCCGGAGCAGAAACTCTTGCCCGCTCCGTGCAGCACCACCGCGCGGACGCGATTGTCCGCGGCGAGCTGCTCGGTGACGTCGACGATCGCGTCGAACATGTGCCCGTCGAGGGCGTTGTGCTTCTCACCCCGATCGAGGGTCACGGTGGCGACGCCGTCGTCGGCGATGTCGAGGGCAATCCGGTGCTCACCCATGCGGGGGTCTCCTGTCGTCGTTGTCAGTCCCATCGTAGGGATCGTGCCATGTCCCGATGAAACCCTGGACAACGTACAACCACCTGGTTGTATATTTGAGACGTGACCGAGGCAGACGAGGACCGGGCCGACGCCCTGTTCCACGCACTGGCCGACCGGACCCGACGCGACATCATGCGGCGGGTGCTGGCCGGCGAGCACTCGGTCTCCGGCCTGGCGGCGCACTACGACATGAGTTTCGCCGCGGTGCAGAAGCACGTCGCCGTGCTCGAGCGCGCAGGACTGATCACCAAGCGGCGCAACGGCCGTGAACAACTCGCCAGCGGCGACGTAACTGCGGTGCGTGCGGTGTCGGACATGCTCACCGACCTGGAACAGGTCTGGCGTGGCCGGATCGCACGAATCGACGACCTCATCGCCGCCCCCACCCAGGAGGACTGAAACATGCCGGTTACCAATGTCTCTCACGACGTCGAGGCCCGCACTCTGACGATCACCGCGGAGTTCGCCGCCCCGATCACACGCATCTGGCAGATCTATGCCGATCCCCGTCAACTCGAAAAGATCTGGGGCCCACCCACCTATCCCGCGACCGTTGTCGACCACGAGTTCCGGCCGGGCGGCCGAGTCACCTACTTCATGACCTCGCCCGAGGGGGAGAAATTCGCGGGCTATTGGATCATCGACAGCATCGACGAACCCAACGGGTTCAGCTTCCGCGACGGTTTCGCCGACGACGACTTCACGCCCGTCGAGAGCCTGCCGGTGTCCCGCAACGACTTCACCTTCACCGAACGTGACGGGCATACCGTCGCGACCTTCCTCAGCACCTACGACTCCGCCGAAGACTTGCAGAAGGTGCTCGAGATGGGCGTCGTCGAAGGTGCCAGCGGGGCGGTCAACCAGATCGATGATCTGGTGGCCTGACCACCGGTGACTCCTCGGTGTCGCGGGGCTCAGCCTTCGGGCGGTCGCCCTGGCGATGGAAGGTCACGGCAATCCGTTCGAATCCCTTGTGGCGTTGTGCCTTCGCCGCAGCCGAGTACGCCGCCTTGTCACCATCGGTCAGGACGACGTTGTCGGTGAAGGGGGTGAGCAACGATCGTGGATAGAGCTTGTCCACGCGGACCACGTTGCATTCGACGCAGATCACGATCAGCACCGCGGCGATGTAGAGGAAGGCCAGAAGTCCGAGAACCACGGCGAACACGCCGTAGGTCGCGCCGGCGCGCGCGATGACCCGCTGCACGTAGACGGCCCCGAACGTCTGCAAACCCTGCCAGAGAACGGCCGCAGCGATGACACCGGGCAGGACGTCGCGCACACCAACCGAGCGGGCGGTGCCGTAGAGGAAGGCGACCAAGAAGACGCCTGCGTTCAGCACGATCGAGCCCGCGATTGCCAGGAATCTGCCGTCGGCTCCCAGATTTACCGCGGCGACAAAACCATTCAATACCGTCAGGCCGATGATGGCCACACCGACCGTGAACAAGAGCACGGCGCCTTTGATCCGCACGTGAACGGGATTGGGGCGGCTGTTGCGCGGCACGGTCCAAGCGATGTTCATCGCGTTCTGGACAGCGACGGCCACCCCGAGTCCACCGTAGATCGCGCTCACGATACCGATGGTGACCGCGGCGGTGCTCCCGGTCAGTTGATTGGTTCCGCCGAGTTGTGAGCCGACGACGGGGATCTGCGACAACGCGGAGTCGACGATCCGCTCCTGCAGTTCCGGGTTGTCGTGCAGGAGAAACCCGAGCACCGACGTGAAGACCAGCAGCAGCGGGAAGAGTGAGATGAATCCGTAGTACGCGATCAGCGCAGCGAGATAGCCGCCCTGATCGTCGAAGAACTTGTATGCCACCGCCAGCGGATACCCACTGGCCGGATAGCGACGCTGGAACGCGTCGATACGCCCTG
This sequence comes from Gordonia sp. CPCC 205515, assembly GCF_048537925.1. NCBI lineage: Bacteria > Bacillati > Actinomycetota > Actinomycetes > Mycobacteriales > Gordoniaceae > Gordonia > Gordonia sp. CPCC 205515. The sequence continues at coordinate 506,557 of NZ_JBCLVJ010000008.1, forward strand.
CCACCGACACTCGCGTCACCTTCCGTTAGCGCCCGTCCGATCTCGCCGACGGGAAGCGCTGGGCGAACCTGCGCACCGGCGGCAGTCGCCTGAGCGCTGAGTCTAACCCGGCCCACAGTCGGATAGGATCGAGTGCCATTGTCGTCGTTTGCGACTGGAGACCCGATCATGACCGGCAGAACCGTCACGACTGACTACCTGGTGGTGGGTGCCGGGGCGATGGGCATGGCGTTCACCGACGCACTGATCGATCACGCTGACGTCCATGTGACCCTGGTGGACCGCAATCACTCGGCGGGCGGGCATTGGCTCGATGCGTATCCGTTCGTCCAGCTGCACCAGGCATCACAGTTCTACGGCGTCGCATCGACGGTCCTCGGCACCGGAGCCGTCCAGCAGAGCGGACCGGAGCAGGGACTCTCCGAACGGGCCCGCCAACCAGAGATCGAGTCCTATTTCGACGACGTGCTGCGCCGACGGTTCGTCGGGTCCGGGCGTGTCACCTTCCTCGGCGCGAGCAACCATCACGTCGACGGCGACGAGCAGCTGGTGACCTCACGGGTCTCGGGCGAGACCGTGCGGATCGACGTGCGGCGGCGAGTCGTCGATGCGACCTACCTGTCGCCGACCATTCCCGCGACGACTCCGCCGCCATTTCCGGTCGCCGACGACGTGCGGGTGGTCGCGGTCAATGAGTTGGCCGATCTGAGCGAGGTACCGCAGACGTTCGTCATCGTCGGCGCCGGGAAGACCGCCACCGATGCGATCGTGTGGTTGCTGGCGAACGGGGTGAGTCCCGACCGCGTCATGTGGGTGCGGCCGCGGGAGCCGTGGATGCTGAACCGAGCTGTGGTGCAACCCGATCCGTTGGTCGCGATGGGTCTGACGACGAGCATCATGACCGCGGCCGCCGGCGCCGTCACCCCCGACGACCTCTTCCGCCGACTCGAGGCAGACGACGTGGTGATGCGCGTCGATCCGGCACTCACTGCGACGATGGCCAAGACCCCGACCCTCGGCGCCTGGGAGCTCGATCTGCTCCGCACGATCGAGCGCGTCGTGCGCCTCGGACACATCCGCCAGGTCACCGGCGCCGAGATCGTGCTCGAGCAGGGACGTGTTGCCCTGCCACCGGATTCGCTGATCGTGCACTGCGCGGCATCGGGGTTGAGTTATCCACCGATGGTCCCGATCTGGGGTCGCGACCGGATCCGACTGCAGACGAGCCGTACGGGCTTCCCGTGTTTCAACGCCGCACTGATCGGCCTCGTTGAGGCCACTCGCGACGACGACCGCGAACGCAACCGCCTGTGCCCGCCGAACAGGTTGTCCGACAACCCCATCGACTGGATCCAGATGCAGGTCCGGGGGATTGGTGCCGCACGCCGTTTCGGTGCCGAACCCGACATCGCGGCGTGGGCCAACACGTGTGCCCTCAATCCGGCCCGGATCGACCCTTCGCTTGGCGATAGTCCGGCGATCCGTGCCGCCGCCGAAAAAGTCGCCGAGCGGATGGCCCTCGGTCTGCCGCGTCTGGCCGAGCTCGGTCGGATGCCGGCACCCGCATAGGGTTCGTCGTTGCCAAACCCGGCACTCTTCGGCACGGTGGAGTGATGAGCGAAAACAGTGTCACCGTAGAACGAGTCATCGACGTCCCCGTCGACCAGGTCTTCGACGTGCTGAGCAATCCGCACCGACACCCAGAGCTCGACGGCTCGGGATTCATTCGCGGGGTGGATCACGCCGACCGGATCCAGCAGGTCGGCGACGTCTTCACGATGAACATGGACGGCCCGCACATGGGCGGTGAGTACAAGACCGACAACCACGTCACCGGCTACGCCAAGGACAAACTGCTGGCCTGGCAGACCGCACCCGCCGGCACCGAACCGCCCGGATGGGAATGGTTGTGGGAGCTCGAGGCACAGGGCCCTGACGCCACGCTGGTGCGCCACACCTATGACTGGTCCAAGGTGACCGACAAGGACCTGCTGCAGCAGGTGAAGTTCCCGCTGGTGAGCCAGGACCAGCTCGAGGACACGCTAGGTCGGCTCGCGGCGGCTGCCGCCGGCTGACCGACCAAGGGTCGGCACGGCGGGGTCGCTGCGGTGATGCGACGGCACCCCCGGCCCGGCATGTTCGGCGTTGAAGACCGCATCGACGACCAGTTGGCGAACGTGCTCGTTCTCCAGGCTGTAGAAGATCGTGGTCCCGGCACGCCGGGTGCGCACCAACCGCGCCATCCGCAGTTTCGCCAGATGCTGCGACACCGACGGGGCCGGTTTGCCGACGCGGTCGGCGAGGTCGGTGACCGACAGTTCGCCGTCGGCCAGTGCCCACAAGACCTGCACCCGGGTGGGGTCGGCGAGCATCCGGAACACCTCGACGATGAGGCTGACCTGGTCATCGGCCAGCGGCTCGGCTGAACCACTGTCTGCATGCATATGCAGACAGTAGAGCACTCCGCGGCGGATATCGATCGGGAGCCGCTCCGGGAACGCCGACGAATCGGGCGGGTCGGCGCTACCCTCACCTGGGAACGAACAGAAGATCCGGGTGCGAGGAACGAGAACGCGATGTCGGCACGCATCGAGGCCACCACGCCGGCGGTGACCGTGACGATGTCCGGGACCGTTCGCGTGGACGTCGACGGCCGGGCCGCCGACGTCAAGTCCAGGCGCGAACGCGCCGTGCTGGCCCGCCTGGTCGCCGCCGACGGTCAGGTCGTGTCGACCGATCGCCTCATCGACGATCTGTGGAACGGTGAGCCACCACCAAAGGCATTGGGCGGCCTCCAGGTTCACATCTCCAACCTGCGGCGCATCCTCGAACCGCAGCGAGCCCCGCGGACTCCCGCACGGATCATCGTCAGCGAGGCGCCGGGGTATGCCCTGCGACTGCCGCGGGCCGCGGTGGATCTCTGGCGGTTCGCTGATCTCGTCAGCCGCGCCGATGGCGATCCGAAGGTCCGCCACGAGCACCTCGACACCGCGCTGGCCCTGTGGCACGGCACCCCGTTCGGCCCGTACGCTGCCGACGACTGGGCACGTCCGGCCGTCACCCACCTTGACGAGCTGCATCTGGTTGCCGTCGAACAGCGCGCGGCCGACGCGCTCGCGTTGGGCCGACCGGCCGATGCGGTCTCCGCACTCACGCCCGTCTGCGACGCCCACCCGATGCGCGAGGAGTCGTTCCGGCTGACCGCGCTCGCGCAGTACCGGCTGGGTCGGCAGGCCGATGCACTCGAGACGCTGCGCACGCTGCGGCATCACCTGTCCGAAGACCTCGGTGTCGACCCGTCCCCGCCGATCCGCGAGCTGGAAACCGCGATCCTGCAGCAGGATCCGGCGCTCGATCGGGCGCCGCAGCCCAGAGTGGCGTCGATCGACGAACCAGCCGCTACACCGGGTCACTACCCGGGCGAGTTCGCGGGCCGCACAGTCGAACTCGAGAGGCTCACCGCGCATGCCGAATCGGTCCGGGTCACCGGACTGCGAGTCGCGTGGATCACCGCCGAGGCAGGCGGCGGTAAGTCGACGCTGGCCCAAGCCTTTGTCGCGCAGCAGGGGGCGTCCGGATGGGCGGCTGCGATCGGGCACTGCCCGGAGGTCGACGGCGCGCCCACGGCGTGGGCCTGGCGCGAGATCGTCGGCGAACTCGGCGGCGACAACGAACTCGACGACCCGTTCCTCATCGCCCGCCAAGTGGCGGCGCTCGGCAGATCCGGACCCGCCGACACCGGAACCGTCATCGTCCTCGACGACGCCCACCGCGCCGACAGCGCCACACTGCAGGTACTGCGGCAAATGGTCACCTGGCTCGCCGACCGACCGGTGTTCGTGCTGGCCACGTACCGGCCCTCGGAAGCCACCAACGAATTGATGGCGACCGGTGCGTCGCTCATCTCGGTGGCTGTCGACGTCGTGGCACTCGAGGGCCTCTCCGATGACGGTATCCGCGAGGTCGCAGCCGGGGCCGGGCTGACCCCGGTCGACGACGAAACCGTCGCCTTGTTGCGGTCGCGCACCGACGGCAACCCATTGTTCGTGCGGGAACTCGCCAAGTTGGTGGCCTCCCGCGGCACGCGCGATGCCCGGACGACGGTGCCCAGCGGAGTGCGAGAGGTGCTGCTGCAACGCACTCAACGCCTCCCCGCCGACACCGTGTCGGTCTTGCGACTGCTCTCGGTGTGCGGACGTAGCGCCGACGTCAACACCCTGATCGGCCTGTGGCCGGAGCCCTCTGGCGCCGAGGACACCGTCCTGGATGCCATCGACACCGCTGTCGTCGCCGGCCTGCTGAGCACCGAGGGGGAACGCGTCCGTTTTCATCACGTGCTGATGCGGGACGCCATCTACGACGACATCCCCGGTCTGCGGCGCCGTCGAATGCATTGGCGAACAGGGGAGTACCTGCGGTCTCTGCCCGCGTCCAGCCCGGATGAACTCGCGGTGCATGCAGCTCTGGGCGCCTCCGCCGCGACCGCGGACCGCGCCCTGGAGATCGTTGAAGCGGCCGCCCGACGTCGTTCTGATGGCGACCTGGCCGCCGATTCGGCACCGTTGTGGCAGCATGCCGTCGACCTGCATCTGCTGGCCGGACACGACCGGCCGACAGCCGATCACGCGGCGCGCGCGGCGTTGGTGACAGCCCTGTGCGAGCTCGTCACCGCCCTGGCCCACCGCGGTGAGTCGGTGTGGGCGCGACAGCGGCGGGAGCAGGCGCTGCACCTGGCGAACGCACTCGACGACCCGCAGCTGGTCGTCGCGGCACTGACCTGTTGGCGCACCCCATGGATCTGGAGCACCCGCACCAAAGGGGTTCTCGACGAAGTGATGGTGACATCGCTGCAGTCGGCACTCTCGACCGCGTCCGGTGCCGAACGGGCCCGACTACTGATCACCGCGGTGATGGAGTACGAGGGTAGTGACGACCAGCTCGCCATCGATCTCGCCCGGGAGGCGGTGGACCTCACCTCCACCATCGACGATCTCGAATTGCGCTGCGGTGCACTCAATGCGCGCATCTTCACCGCGCTCGGCCCCGACAGTCGTGCGGAATACCCCGGGTTGGCTGACGATTTTCTTGCCGCCGCGGAAGCAGCAGGCAGCACTGAGTACACCGCGGCTGCCCACTTCTATCTGTTCATGGTGCGGATGTCGCAGATCGATCTCCCGGGTGCGGTCGGCCAGATGCGTCAGGCGCTGCAGTGCGCGACCAGTGGTCGGGTCGGCGAACTGGTGGTGGTGTTCTCGGCGTTTGCGGCGGTCACCGAGGTGCTGCGCGGCAATCTTGATGCGGCAGAACAGCGATACCAGGCGTTGAGTCGATCTCTGATCGATGCGGGCATCCCGGCCGGCGAGGACTTCGCGATGATCGGGCAGCTGTGCATCGGCTGGTCTCGCGGATCGATCGGCGACGTGGTCGATGCCCTCGAGCAGGCCTACGACCGCTCACCCCAGGCGGTCGCCTGGACGTATGTTCTGGCGCTGATCGATGCCGGCCGGATCGACGAGGCTCGCGCGCTGGCGGTCACCGATCTGCCGGTCAGCCGCGACTACTACTGGACCTCGCTGCAGGGCTTTCACGCGCGTTCGCTGGTGCGGCTCGGGCTGGTCGATCAGGCGGCCGAACTGTATGCGTCACTGCGCGATTGGTCGGGCACCGCATTAGGGCTCGACGCGGGGAGTGTCTCCTTCGGCCCGATGGATGTGGTCCTGGCCGAACTCGCCGATCTCTTGGGCGACGACGCTGCCGCACAACGGCATCGAGCGATTGCCGCCGAAGTGGAGGAGAGGTTGGAGCGTGGGTTGGAACAGATCGGCAGGGTGTGAGCGACCACCTCGGTCACTACACCTGCGTCCTGTCAGGATCGATGCAGCCGTACCGCCACGGCGACCACGATCGCGTCGCCAATGATGAGACCGTTCCGCGGCCCGACACCGAAGTCGCTGCGGTGCAACGTCGTTTGCGCGCGAACATCGATCATGGAGTCAGTGTCACCTGGCCGGTAGTCGGCGATCGGAGCGATCGTGAGCACAACCGGTCTGCTGATTCCTTTGACGGTGAGTTCACCGGCCAGTGCGTGCTCTGAAGGCTGCTGACCGGAGTCGACCTCCGAAGGCTGCTCAGTGGTCACGAATGTCGCGGCTGGATACGTGTCGACGTCGAAGAATGCAGCCGATCGCAGGTCGCGGTCGCGTCGGTCGTTGCCGGTGGTGATCGAGTCGACGGCGATGTCCACGCGGACCGACGGAGCGCCGGCCTCCGGAATCGTGAGAGTGCCACTGAACTTGGTGAATTCGCCTCGAACCGTAATGAGCCCGAGTTGCTGAACGGAGAATCCGACCGTCCAATCGGTGGGTTCGATGGCCCAGGTACCGGCTTCGATACGAGTGCTGATCGCGGGGGTGGTCATGGTGATCTCCTCAATAGGGACGGGATGCAAGAAGGGTTGTTAGACAAGTTACTTTCCTAATAAAGGTAAGCTACTTGTCTAAGTTTGTCAATGCCGCGAGGAGCTCGATGGTAAGAAGGGTGAGCGGCTGAAAGATCAGCGAGGAGTGGAAAGGGGCAGCATGGCGTCTGTTTCGTCCATCCCGTTTGCCGAGGAGAACCACGGCACGCCGTACAACGCGTCCGGTGTGGTGCCGATCGGGCCCCGACGGTTCGTGTTCATCGACAACCGCGATCCGGACGCGGTCTTCGAACTGTCTGTGACCTCCGACGGGCGCCAAGACGGACCGATCGTGCGTCGAGCGCTGACCGGAGTGGCACCCGACGCGCTGCGTGACCCGGAGGGTCTCGCGCGTATCGATACCGCCGACGGCAAGTTCGATCTCATCGTGTCATCGTCGTTCTGCGCGCGTTCCGGGCGCAAGGCGCACCACACGCCGTCGGATGGGCTGGTTCGCATTCGCTATCGGCCGGACGGTGACCTGTCCGCCGAAGCGATGCCCGGATTCCGGGAGTGGCTGCTGAACGCGTTTCCCGGGTTGGCGCCGGCCGCCCGGATCGTGCCTGACGATGATGGGTTGAATGTCGAGGGCCTCGCCTGGGACCCGGTTCGGCAGCTCCTGCTCTTCGGCCTCCGCAGCCCGGTCCGGGCGGGCCGGATACCGGTGTTGGCCGTCCACCTCGACGTCGGGGCGCCCTGGACCACCGCGGCGTGTCGAGCGCAATCCGAGGTGACCGTAAAGACCGGGCATTCCCATGTGCCACTGGGGATTCGAGACATGTCCTACGATCCGCACCGCGAACGATTCTTGCTTCTCCTCGGCCGGTCCACCGGCGGCAAGAAGACACGGTTCCACCTGGCCGAGTGGAACGGAACCGATGACACCGCCGTCGAACTCGACATCAGGTTCACTCACCGTTCGATGAAACCCGAAGGTATCACTGCGTTTTCCGACGGCCCGGCGCAACGCATCCTCATCGTCGACGATGCGGGAGGCTTCGCGGTGTTCGACGCCGCAACGAAGGACGCCGAGTCGGGCGAGTGAATGATCGACGACCCGCCCGATGGCTACCGTGGTGAGATGACCGAGTCCTCCGCGTGGTCCGGCGAGTTCACCAACAGAGCCGAGCGCCGTGCCGCGGAAGCCGACCCCGACTGGGGCGGTGGGAGCCGCCTGCATCCCGCTGTGGTGCGCAGCGTGCAGAAGTTCCAGGTCGGCGAGAGTGGTGACGGCGCCCATCTGATCGGTGCCGCAGCGGCTGCGGGCGACGCCGACTATGAGCGCGCCATTCGCCTGTTCGTGGCCGAGGAACAGAACCATGCACGAATGCTTGCCGAAGTGCTGCGGGCCGCCGGTGCCTCGACGACGAACGCGCATTGGTCGGATGTGATCTTTGTCCGGCTGCGCCGTCTGCTCGGCCTACGACTCGAACTCATGGTCCTGACGATCGCCGAGGTCGTCGCACTGCGCTACTACCGTGCACTCGCCGATGGCGGCGACGACAGGCTGCTCACCGATGTGTCCGAACGCATCCTCGCCGACGAGCGCTTTCACGTACCGTTCCAGTGCCGCCGACTGCGATTGGGGTTTGCCCACACTCCAGGTCTCGCCCAGGTGTTGATCAAACATGGCTGGCGTGCAATGGCTTTCGGTGTGATCATCGTCGTCGCGGCGGACCACGGGCCGGCGCTACGCGTGTGCGGGGTGTCGCGGCGCGCCTTTATCCGTGACTCCATGCGGCTGTTCGACGACGCTGCGGCAGCCGTCTTCGACGGGAATCCATCTACTGCCCATACGTATAGCGCAGATTTGCGTTGATCAGCGTGCCGATCCGTTGGCACATGTGCCGGAACTGACGGTCATCGGGTGCCGGTGGCTCGACAAGCAGCGTCCACCGAAGATCTGTGCCGCCTTTGCCTGCCGGGAGGTCGAACGCGATCTGCGCGTCGGGGCGCTTGATCCACAACGACGACCAGACTACCCGCGTCGGGCGAGCGGATTGCAGCACCACCGGCGGGATCTCGTCGTCGAGCAAATGTAGCCATGGGCGGCTTGGCTGACGATCGGGTTCGGTCAGATCGTCGAATAGAACACTCGGCGGCGCAGGCTGATTCCGCTGCTTGGACGCAATGATCTCCACGATTCGACACTACGCACACCCAGTCGAAACCCGCGGCAGGCCGCCGTGAAGTTCGTTCGGTTAACCAAGCAGACTGCGGCTTTCGTTGGTGTACAGCGTTATTCGACCATTCGAATCGGCTATATCGAAACGCAAAACCGGCTACGCTTACCTGCATCGTCCATGACGATGAGGTCGTCGACGCCACTTTCCGGCTCGACGCCCTGACGTCTGCGCCTGTCCGTGTTCACCTACCCACGAGATGACAAGGCAACGCACATGGACAAGTCGGTCGACCGCATCACTTATCCACACCAGAGCGGCGTGGCAGTGGCGACACTCCCCGAAGCCTTCCAGGAAACGATTCGAATGCGACCGTCGGCGGTGGCACTGCGGACCGTCGGCGGCATGGTCGAGATCACCTGGGCAGAGTACGGCCGGCGGGTCGAGCTCATCGCACAAGGACTGGTCGCGTTGGGCATTGGGCATGGCGACACGGTCGGCATCATGCTGACCAACCGGCCGGAGTTCCATCTGATCGACACGGCCGCACTGCATCTCGGTGCGATCCCGTTCTCGATCTACAACACGAGTTCGCCCGAGCAGATCGAGTACCTCTTCGGGGATGCCGGGAACACCGTCGTCGTCACCGAGCAGATGTTCCTGCCGGCGATCCGCGCCGCGAGCACCGCCGCGCAGACCACGATCATCGTCGACGGCATTGCTGAGGGCGCCATGTCATTGGCCGACCTCGAACAGACCCCGGCTCCGGACGGCTTCGACTTCGAGGCATCCTGGCGCGCCGTGCAACCCGACGATCTCGCGACGTTGATCTATACCTCGGGTACCACGGGTCCACCCAAGGGCGTCGAGATCACTCACCGCAGCTTCGTCGCCTGCGGTCTGGCCTTCGAACCGATTGTCCCGTACACGTTCGACGATCGGGTCATCTCGTATCTCCCGGCCGCGCACATGGCCGAACGCGTCGCCTGCCACCTGACCAACATTGTGTGCGGCGCGCAGGTGACCACGGTGCCGGATCCGCGGGAGGTCGCCGTAGCCCTGCCTGACGTGCGGCCGACCGTCTTCTTCGGGGTGCCGCGGGTCTGGCAGAAGATCCGCGCCGGCATCGACGCCGCACTCACCGAAGAGACCAGCCCGGTGAAGAAGCACCTGGTGTCCTGGGCGCTGGCCGCCGGAGCAGCGTCGGCGGACGCGATCATTGACGGCCGTACGCCGAGCCGGATCGACAGCATCCAGCACACTCTCGCCGACAAACTCGTGCTGCAGAAGATCCGCGCGACACTCGGCATGGACGAACTCCGGGTGGGCGTCTCCGGCGCGGCAGCCATTCCGCCTGCGGTCTTGCGCTTCTTCCTCGGTCTCGGTATCCCGGTGCTCGAGGGCTGGGGCATGTCGGAGACCTCGGCCGCCGGCACCATGAACTCCGCCGCGGACTTCAAGATCGGTTCGGTGGGCAAGCCGCTACCGGGGATCGAGGTCAAGCTGGCCGACGACGGTGAACTGTTGATTCGCGGTGCAGTGATCATGCGCGGCTACCGCAACCAGCCGCAGAAGACAGCGGACACGATCGACGCGGACGGGTGGCTCTCCACCGGCGACATCGCGACGATCGACGACGGCTTCGTGACCATCGTGGACCGCAAGAAGGAACTGATCATCAACGGGTCAGGAAAGAACATGTCGCCCACCAACATCGAGAACGCGATGAAGGCGGCCTCCTCGCTGATCGGTCAGGTCGCCGCGATCGGCGACGAAAAGCCGTTCATCTCGGCGCTTATCGTGCTCGATCCCGATGCCGCAGCCGCGCGGGCGAAAATGCTCGACCTGACCGACGCCGACGTCGCCACCCTGTCCGCGCACGCCGCGGTCACCGAGGAGGTGGCCGCCGCCATCCGGGAAGGCAACGGCACACTTTCGCGGGTCGAACAGATCAAACGCTTCACCATCCTTCCCGCCGCATGGGACCCCGGCGGAGACGAACTCACACCAACAATGAAGCTGCGGCGCAAGCCGATCGCCGCCAAGTACGCCACCGAGATCGGTGCGCTCTACGACGAGTCGCCAGGAACCGGGGTCATCGATCTGAGCTGACTCTGGGCTGGGTCCCGAGGACGGAGGTGAGGCGACGATGGGCAGTGTGAAGGTCGGATACATGGTGCTACCCGGCTACACCCGCTACCACTCCGCCATGCTGCTCCACAGCGGACGGACGAGCGCAGTTGCTTGCGGAGCGGACTCCGTGTGGGTTCCCGACCACCTGAACGGTTGGTTCCCGCCGTCACTGCAGAGCCCCGCGTATGCGGGCGCTTTGAAGGTGATGCCACACACCGATGCAATCTATGAACCCTGGACGGTTCTGGGAAACCTCGCTGCGCGCATGCGGTTTCGCAGTCGGCCACTCGGAATCGGGGTGACTGATGCAGGTCGGCGCAATCCCGCCGTCACCGCGCAGGCCGCGGCTACCCTGCATCATCTCAACCGTGCGGGCGCGATCCTCGGCCTAGGCCCCGGGGAACGCGAGGGCAATGAGCCGTACGGCGTCGACTGGTCACAACCGGTGAGTCGCTTCGAAGAGGCCGTCGCGACGATCCGAGCGCTGTGGGATTCCGGCGGCGCACCGATTCGCCGCGAGTCGCCGTTCTTTCCGTTGCGGGACGCCACCTTCGCCATTCCGCCGAAGAAGGGCCGATTTCCGGAGATCTGGATCGGTGCGCACGGTCCGCGCATGCTGCGGATCACCGGCCGATATGCCGACGGCTGGTTTCCGGCCTTCACCTCATCACCCCCTGAATACGCTCGGCAATTGGCAACGGTCAAGGCGTCGGCGTCCGATCATGGGCGGGACCCTGATTCGATCACCGCGGCCATGTGGTTCCCGTGTATCACCGGGCGAAACCGCGACGAGATCGACGAGACCTTTGACTCGCCGATTCTTCGCTGGCTCGCCGTGTTGGCGCCCGATTGGATGTGGCGGCAGTACGGGTCTCAACATCCACTGGGAGAGGGGTTCACCGGTGGCCAGGACATCATTCCGCAAGCAATCGATGAAGCGACGGTCGCTCGATGCGTCCGGGCGGCGCCGCCTGCCCTCGTCCGTGCCATGGTTCACCACGGCACGGCAGACGAACTCGTCGACCAAGTCGCCGAGTGGCGCGATCACGGTGTGCGCCACGTCGTGGCATCAACCTACAACGTCCTGCGGCCGAACATGATCCGTGGATTCACCTCCGACACCTCGTTCCTGCAAGCGTTGCGGCGAATACGCCGGCTCTAGGGGTGGCTGCGTACCGCGCGGGATCTTCGGCGTTGTCACGATCGTCCCGATACTGGCCGTGATGACCAACGCGATCGCCGCCAGACGCAGCCGGCCGGTGCTCTGGCCCAGCAGGATCCAACCGGAGAGGACCGCGATGATCGGCTCGAGACTGAGCAGGATGCCAAAGACACTGCGCGGAAGTCGGCGCAGCGCAGCCAGTTCCAGCGTGTAGGGGATCGCCGAGCACAGCAACGCCACACCGAGTGTGGGCAACAACAGCAACGGCTGCTCGAAAGCGACGGTCAGCCCGGACATGCCGAGCGGCGCGACGACGACGGTGGCGAATGCCAAGGCGATAGCCAGTCCGCCGGTGCCGGGGACCCGCTGTCCGACGTGGGCACTCGACACGATGTAGAGAGCCCAGAAGGATCCTGCGATCACCGCGAACAGCACGCCCAGTGGGTCCAATGAGCCTGTTTGCGTGAGACTTTCGACGCCCAGCAACCCGATGCCCACCACCGCCAGCGACACCCAGGCAAGGTCGATCGCCCGCCGCGACAACACCGCCGACAACACCAACGGCCCGACGAACTCGATGGCCACGGCGGCGCTGAGCGGGAGCCGCTCGATCGACAGGTAGAACGATCCGTTCATGCCGGCCATGATGACGCCGAACGTCGCGACCGAGCGCCACTGTGCGCGGGTCCATCCCGCGATGCGGGGGCGACTCACCAGCAGCAGAAGGATCGCCGCCATGCCGAGGCGTAGCGTCGTCACACCCCACCGCTGCTACTCGCGGTGCCATCGCGCGGCCCGATGAGCGGGCCACCCCAACGCCTGGCCGAACTCGGGTCGGCGCCCTGGGCTTTGGACCCACCCGGCACGGCCAGCGGCGACTGGGCGCGCGCGGTCTGCCGGGCCGCCGGTTTCGAACCGCAGGTCCGCTATGAAGGCCCGGACCCACTGCTGCACGCGCATCTGGTGCGCACCGGACACGCGGTCGCCTTCATCCCCGGCCTCATCGCCGCCGATCACCTGCACGGCACCCAACTCGCCCGCCTGCCCGGGGATCCACATCGCACGCTCTACACCGCCGTCCGCGCGGGCCGTGCCGGGCATCCCGCGGTGCGGGCGCTGCGCGACGCGATGGCCCAGGTCGTCGCCGACCGTCCTGCGCAGTCGCCGGCGGGGACGTTGCGCGAGTGACGCGCTACCGGACGAGGCCGCGCAACTGCCGCACGGCCACGGCCAAGGCAGTGATGTCCAGTTCGCAATCACGCAGGCTACCCAGGATGGGTCGCACGCGGTTGAGCCGCGCTGCGTGGTCCTGCTCCCATTCGGTGATGGCCGTGGCGGCGGCCAGCTCGCCGTTGCCGGCAGCGACCACCGTGCGGGTGATCGCCCGCAGCGCACCGTAGAGGTCGTCGCGCAGACTCAGGCGCGCCATCGTCGGCCACCGCGAGTTCTTCGGCAGCTGCGAGATCGCAAGGAGGAACTCGTCGACCGAGAGCCGTTCGGAGAGCGCGAAGTAGACCTCGGCGACTTCGGCTGATGCGCAACCGGTCTGCTCGGCCACATCGATGATGTCGAGCGCGGAGTACCAGTACAGCAGCTCACTGACCGGCGTCGCGATCGTCGCCGGGACACCCCGATCCTGCCACCGCAGCGCGGCGTCGTTGGCCGCAGCCGCCTCGGACCCGCGCAACAGCGCACCGACGAGTGGCGTCAACGTCTGTACGGCGGTGGCGAATCGGGCGATCTCAGCACCGATGGCCAACGGCTGGGGTCGGTGGGTGAGGAACCATCGGGCTGCGCGGTCGACAAGCCGACGCGACTCGACGATCAGGTCGTACTCGATCGCGGGATCGAGTCCCGCCTCGCGGATGGCGCGCCACAGACCGGTCAGGTCGAAGACCTCGACCGCGACCTTGTAGGCCTTCGTCGCGTCGACCACATCGGCGCCGGTTTCCTCACCGAGACGGAACGCGTAAGTAATGCCCGCGTTGTCGACCATCTCGTTGACGATCTGGTTGGCGATGATCTCGCGCCGCAGCCGGTGCTCTGCCACCGCGTCACCGAACGGCTCCCGCAACAGATTCGGGAAGTACTGGCGCAGTTCGGCTTCCATGACCGGGGAATCGGGCAGTGAACTCGGTTCGACCTGCGCCTTGTAGGCGAGTTTGACGTGGGCGGCCAGTGTCGCGAGCTCGGGTGAGCTCAGACCGATCCGGTCGTGCCGGCGACGCGCGATCTCGTCGGTGTCGGGTAAGGCTTCGAGTGCACGGTCGAGTCCTCGGTCGGCTTCGAGGATTTCGATGAGTCGGGCGTGGGCGTCGAGGCGGGAGGCTGCGGTGTGGCGTGCTGCACCGAGGAGCCGGTTCTGCGAGATGTTGTTGGCCAGCACGGTTTCGGCCACTGCGTCGGTCATCGCGAGCAGCAGGTCGTCGCGTTCGATGCTGGTGATCGCACCCTCGCGCAGCAGTGCACCGAGCAGGATCTTGATGTTGACCTCGTGATCGGAGCAATCAACGCCGGCGGAGTTGTCCATCGCATCGGTGTTGATCCGTCCACCGGCGAGCGCGAATTCGATTCGGCCAGGCGAGGTCACACCGAGGTTGCCGCCCTCGCCGATGACCCGTGCACGCACCCGGGTGGCGTCGACGCGCACGGTGTCGTTGGTCTTGTCGCCGACCTGCACATGCGATTCGTCGGAGGCCTTGATGTAGGTGCCGATCCCGCCGTTCCACAGCAGGTCCACGGGGGCGCAGAGGATGTGGCGGATCAGTTCGTCGGGCGTCAGCGACGATCTGTTGGGCAGCCCCAGCGCAGTAGCCATCGGCGCGCTGACCGGAATGGACTTGGCGTCGCGTGACCAGACACCGCCGCCCGCGCTGATCGTCGTGGTGTCGTAGTCGGCCCACGACGATCGCTCCAGGTCGAAGAGTCGTCGTCGCTCGGCAAATCCCTGGGCGGCATCAGGGTCGGGGTCGATGAAGATGTGGCGGTGATCGAAGGCCGCGACCAGGCGGATGGCGGGGCTCGAGAGCATGCCGTTGCCGAACACGTCGCCGCTCATGTCACCGATGCCGGTCACCGTGACCGGGTCGGTGTCAACGTCGAGGCCGCCTTCGGCGAAATGCCGGCGCACGCTCTCCCAGGCGCCGCGCGCGGTGATGCCCATGGCCTTGTGGTCGTAGCCGCGGGAGCCACCGGAAGCGAAAGCGTCACCGAGCCAGAAATCGTAGTGCGCGGCAACATCGTTGGCGGTGTCGGAGAATCGGGCGGTGCCCTTGTCGGCGGCCACGACGAGGTAGGGGTCCGGGTCGTCGTGTCGCCGGACGTCGGTAGGCGCGAGGATCTCGCCGTCGGTGGCCACATTGTCGGTGATGTCGAGGAGTCCCGCGATGAACATCCGGTAGCAGGCGATGCCGGTGTCGGCGGTACCGAGAACTGCTGCGGCGGCCGATTTCACCACGAATCCGCCCTTGGCGCCCGCGGGCACGATGACCGCGTTCTTGACCGCCTGGGCCTTGACGAGGCCGAGGATCTCGGTGCGGAAGTCTTCCCGGTCCGACCAGCGCAGGCCGCCGCGCGCGACCGACCCGAACCGCAGGTGCGTTCCCTCGAAAGCCGGTGAATAGACGAAGGTCTCGATCAGCGGAGCCGGTTGCGGAACGTCGTCGATCTCGCGGGGGGACAGCTTGAGGGTGAGGTAGCCGTGATCGGTGTTGCGGTAGTACGACGTACGGGTGGTGGCGCCGATGAGGCCATGCAGTGTGCGGAGGATCCGGTCGGCGTCGAGATCGGCGACCTCCCGCAGCAGGTCGTCGATACCGGCCTCGGGTGCCGGAGGCAGAGTGGGCGAAAAGCGTGCCTCGAACGCCGCGAACAGCGTTTCGGTGATCTCCGGATGCTCGATCAGCGCGCTCGCGATACGTCCGCTGGAGTGTCCGAACCCGATCTGGCGCAGGTAGCGGGTGTAGGCACGCAGCACCGCGACCTCATGCCAGTGCATGCCGCACGCGATCACCAGGGCGTTGAGGTCGTCGAGCTCGAGTCGGTGGTCGCGGGCACCGTGGAAGGCGTCGACGAAACGGGACCGCCAGACGTCGGCGGCCGGCCCGGTATCCAGGTGTCGGCGCAGGCGAGCCGACGCGCGCAACCGGAAATCGTAGACGAGGCACCGTAATCCGTCGGTGCGGCGCAACACCATCGGATGTTCCTCGAGCACGTCGAGTCCGAAGCTCTGCAGGATCGGCAGGATCTCCCCGAGCGGCAGTTCGCTGCCGCCGATGTAGACGCGCAGACCGAACTCGTCCACGGAGCTCGACGTCTCGAGGAGTTCGATCTCGACGCGGTCGGCGACGAGTTGGTCGAGGAAGGTGCCGTCGAGCGGCGGGATGTCGCGGGAGGGTTCGACGACGTATCCCTCCGGGAGTGCGATCAGATTGTCGGCCTGCAGGAGAACGGATGTGGACAACGGAGTCTCCGAAAGTGAAAGATGGGGGCGCTCAGCTGAACGCCCCCATCGATGGATGAGGTTAGTTTCGGAAAGGTCGAACGCCGTTCCGCTGGTGGGGTCAGAGTGCAGCGTCGGCGACGTCCAACGCGGCGTCGATGATCGCGAGTCCTTCACGCGCCTGCTCGTCGGTGACGATGCACGGCGGCACCACGTGGATGCGGTTGAAGTTGGCGAAGGGCAGCAGGCCACGCGACTTGCATTCGGCCAGAACCCGGTTCATCGCGTCGCTGGTACCGCCGTAGGGGGCGAGCGGTTCGCGAGTGGCCTGGTCGGCGACCAGTTCGATCGCCCAGAACACACCGCTGCCGCGGACCTCACCGACACTCGGGTGCCGTGCCGCGATCTCGGCGAGCCCGGGACCGAGGATCTCCTCACCGATGCGGGCGGCGTTCTCCACGATCTGCTCGTCGACCATCGCGTTGATGGTGGCTACTGCCGCCGCGGTGGCGAGCGGATGCCCGGAGTAGGTGAGACCACCGGGGTAGGGACGCTCATCGAAGGTCGCCGCGATCTCATTGTTGATCGCCACGCCGCCGAGCGGCACATACCCGGAGTTGACGCCCTTGGCGAACGTCAGCAGATCCGGCACCACGCCCTCGGCGTGCTCGATGGCGAACCACTTGCCGGCACGACCGAATCCAGCCATCACCTCGTCGGCGATGAACACGATGCCGTAGCGGTCGCAGATCTCGCGGACACCGGCGAGATAACCGGGCGGCGGGATCATGATGCCGGCGGTGCCGGGGATGGACTCGAGGATGATCGCCGCGATCTGCGACGGCCCTTCCATGCGGATCAGTTCGTCGAGGTGCTCGAGGGCGCGGGCGCATTCCTCTGCCTCGGTGGTCGCGTGGAAGCGTGACCGGTAGAGGAACGGACCGAAGAAGTGCACGACGCCGGAGTCGCCGTAGTCGTTGGGCCAGCGCCGCGGATCACCGGTGAGGTTGATCGCGGTGTCGGTGCCGCCGTGGTAGGAGCGATACCGCGACAACACCTTTCGACGTCCGGTGTGCAGACGGGCCATGCGGACCGCGTGCTCGTTGGCGTCGGCACCGCCGTTGGTGAAGAAGATCTTGTTCAGGTCCCCGGGGGTGCGCTCGGCGATGAGCCGAGCGGCTTCCGACCGCGCCTCATTCACGTGCTGCGGCGCGACGGTGCACAGCTTGGCGGCCTGCTCGGCGATGGCCGCGACCACCTTGGGGTGCTGGTGTCCGATGTTGGTGTTGACCAGCTGCGAGGAGAAGTCCAGCAGGCGGTTACCGTCGCCGTCCCAGACGTAGCAGCCGTCGGTGGCGGTGATGGTCATCGGGTTGATCTTGGCCTGCGCCGACCACGAGTGGAAGACATGCTTGCGGTCGAGCTCGTAGGCACGTTGCGCCGCTGCGAGATCCAGCTCGGGAGCCGCGAGAGTGGTATCGATCGTCATTTCAGTTCTCTCCTGGAATCGTGCCGTGGCTCAGGCGTTCTGGGGGAAGCCCAGGTTCAGGCCCTCGCCGCCGGGAGCGGAGCGAGCGGGGCGGGTGATCACAGCGGCTGTTTCGAGCCAGCGGGTGGTGATCGCCTTGGTGCGGGTGAAGAAGTGGATGCCCTCGGTGCCGTGGGCGTGCGAATCACCGAACAGCGAGGCCTTCCAGCCGCCGAAGCTGTAGTAGGCCATCGGGACCGGGATCGGCACGTTGATGCCGACCATGCCGACCTCCACCTCGTTCTGGAAACGACGTGCCGCGCCACCGTCATTGGTGAAGATGGCGGTGCCGTTGCCGTACTGGTTGGAGTTGATCAGCTCCAGCGCCTCGTCGTAGGACTCGACACGCACGACCGAGAGGACAGGTCCGAAGATCTCATCGGTGTAGATGCTCATGTCGGGGGTGACATTGTCGAACAAGGTCGGTCCGAGCCAGAATCCGTCAGCTCCACCGTTCGCCTGCACCGTGCGGCCATCGAGAACCACGGTGGCTCCGGCCTTTTCACCGGCATCCACGTAGGAGGCCACCTTGTCGCGGTGCACCTTGGTGACCAGCGGACCCATATCGGAGTCCTTGGTGCCGTCACCGGTCTTGATCGTGGTGGCGCGTTCGGTGATCTTGGCGACCAAATCGTCGGCGATGTCACCGACGGCCACGGCCACCGAGATGGCCATGCAGCGCTCACCGGCGGAACCGAATCCGGCGTTGACCATCGCGTCGGCCGCGAGATCCAGGTCGGCGTCGGGGAGGATGATGGCGTGGTTTTTGGCGCCGCCCAGGGCCTGGACGCGCTTGCCGGCAGCGGTGCCGGTCGAGTACACGTACTGGGCGATCGGGGTGGACCCAACGAAGCTGATGGCCTTGATCTTCGGGTTGGTCAGCAACTCGTCGACGGCGACCTTGTCACCCTGCAGGACGTTGAACACGCCGTCGGGCAGACCGGCTTCCTTCCACAGTTCGGCCAGCCAGATCGCCGCGGTCGGATCCTTCTCCGACGGCTTGAGGACGACGGTGTTACCAGCGGCGATGGCGACGGGGAAGAACCACATCGGGACCATGGCGGGGAAGTTGAACGGCGAGATGATGCCCACCGGTCCCAGCGGCTGCGACACCGAGTGCACGTCGATGTTGGTAGAGGCGTTCTCGGTGTAGCCACCCTTGAGCAGGTGCGGGATGCCGCAGGCGAACTCGACGACTTCCTGGCCGCGGGAAATCTCGCCGAGGGCGTCGGAGAGGACCTTGCCGTGCTCGGCGGTGATGATCTCAGCCAGTTCGCCCTTGCGCTCGTTGAGCAGTTCGCGGAAACGGAAGAGGACCGCGGTGCGCTTGGCCAGCGAGGTGTCGCGCCACTCGGCGAAGGTGTCGGCCGCCGAGTCGATGACGGTGCGAGCGTCGGCGACAGAGGCCAGTGCCACTTCACCGGTCACGGCGCCGGTCGCCGGGTTGGTCACCGGCGCAGTAGCGGAAGAATCGCCGGCGAACAGCTTGCCGTCGCACCAATGCTGGATGGTCTGGGTCATGAGGACTCCTCGAGTGAAGGACCGTATGTCCGGTAGTGGGGAACACGTTGAGCGGCGACGCTGCCGACCTGACACCAGTCTGAGACATCCAGCACCATCTGATGCCTGATGATTTGTAAAGAGTTCTGCTCAGAGTTTTACACTTTGCTTTATGCCCCTGACTGTCGGCGACATCATCGACCTCCCGGTACTGCAGAGCGGTGAACCCACCACCCTGTGTGATCAGGGTTTCGACCGTGAAGTCCGATGGGTCCACGTCAGCGACGTCGCAGACCTGTCGAGTCTGCTGCAGGGCGGGGAATTGGTGCTCACCACCGGCGATGCTCTCCGCGCTGCACCCCGCGAGTATCTCGACGGGATGGCTCGAGCGGGCGTGGTCGCGGTGGTCGCCGAGATGACCGGCGCCGACTCCCGTGTGCTGGCGCAGATCGGTGAGGTAGCCGCTGAGGTCGGTTTGGCACTGGTGGTGCTGCGGCGGGTGATCAGGTTCGTCGATGTCACCGAGGAAGTGCACCGGGCGCTGGTGGCCGAGCAGTACGCCGAGGTCGAGTTTGCGCGCACCACCCACGAGGTGTTCACCGAACTGACGATGCGCCGAGCCGCACCCGCGGAGATCACCGCATCGGTCGCGGATCTGCTCGGCACACCGGTCGTGCTGGAGAACCTCACCCACCAGGCCGTCGCATCGGCCGGCGCGCAGGCCACGTTGCTGTTGCAGAACTGGGAGCGTCGGTCGCGCCTGCAAGCGTCCACCGAGGACTCGCGCACGGAGAACTGGTCCGTCGTGCCGGTGGGTCAGGGGGACGATCAGTGGGCGCGACTCATCGCCCTCGACCCGTCCGCCGACGACGCCCGCACCGCGATGGTGCTCGAACGCGGCGCCCAGGCACTGGTCATGCACCGGATGGCCGAACGCGGCCGCCTCGACCTCGAACGCCAGGCCCAGGCCGGCCTCATCGAAGACGTTCTCGCCGAACGACTGCGCCACGAGGACGACGTCGCCGCCCGCGCATCCGCCCTCGGACTACGTCCCGCCGCGGAGTACGTGCCCGTGTCGCTGCTCGTGCCGCACTGGCCGGCCGAGGTGGATCCGGTGGCCACCCAACGACTCACCACTCAGCTACTCGACGTCACCGTCCGCGCCGTCCGCTCGGCCGGACACACCGGCATCTTCTCCGTCCGCGACGCCGGTGAGGTCCGAATCATTCTGTCCCTCAACACCAGTCGAGCGCGATCGCGGCAACAGGTACTCGAGACATTGGCCCGCACCTTTCGTCGAGACATCGACCGCACGACCGGTTACGGCGGTGCGGTTGTCGGGGTCGGCAGTCCCGCCCGCAAACTGATCCCGGCCGTCCGCGACCTCGCCGGCGCGTCCCACGTCGCCGATGTCGCCGCCTCGATGCCACCGACCGAACGAGTGGCCTTCCGTGTCGCCGACATCCGCATCCGGGGCCTCCTCTCCCAGCTGCGCGACGACCCGCGCGTCACCCGGTTCGCCGAGTCCGAACTCCGCGACCTGCTGCTCGACGACATCGAACATGGAGGCGGACTCGTCGAGGTGTTGCGCGGCTACCTGGAGTTGGCGGGCAACAAGTCGGCGCTGGCATCTCGCCTGCACATGAGCCGACCATCGCTCTACGCCAAACTCGCGCGGATCGAGGAGATCCTCGACGTCGACCTCGCCGACGGCGAGTCGATGACATCGCTGCATGTGGCGCTGTTGGTCAACGACGGCGCGAAGTCTCGGGTGTAACGCCTCTCGCCAAAGGACACGTCTCAGTCGGTCGACCCAAGGAACCGACCTGGTGATCGATCTCAAGGACGGTGACCGCCGTACCGTCAGTGAGCACAGAGTCGCCGCGGTGGGGCAAGAACTCATTGTTCTCGACCAGGACACCGCACCGCCGCGCCAGAGTTCGTACGGTAGCGACGAACGTTGCAGCGCGCACGAGTCGCGGCGGCGGAAGTCGCGCTCACCGCAAGCAAGCGAACCGGCCGTCCTGTCTGTCGACGAGTCGCCGAATTGCTCCAGCGTCAGACCGCGTCGTAGTCCATACGCGACCCAGTGCGAATACGGTGGAGACGCTGCCGTCGGATTCCCACACGAGCGCCGCTCCCGCCGTTTAGCCTCCAATCATGAGCGAGACCCAGCACAACGAACAGCCAATCACGTCGTCGGAGGCCATCGAAGCCCACGCCGGCGTGCACGCGGTCGCGGTCGCCCGGGCCCACGGTGTAGAGACGATGTTCACGCTGTCGGGTGCACACGTCTTTCCGATGTACGACGGCGCGGTCAACGCGGACCCACCGATGCGCATCCTCGACGTCCGCCACGAACAGACCGCCACTTTTGCAGCCGAGGCGACGGGCAAGCTCACCCGCACGCCGGGCTTGGCGGTCCTCACCGCGGGGCCCGGTGTCACCAACGGGGTGAGTGCCGTCGCGCAGGCACAGTTCGCGGGATCGCCCCTGGTGGTCGTCGGTGGGCGGGCGCCGGCCAACCGGTGGGGGACCGGTTCGCTGCAGGAGCTCGATCAGCCGCCGATCCTCGCGCCCGTCACCAAGCTCGCCCGTACCCTACCGACCGCCGCCGACGTCGCCGCGGGTGTGCACGAGGCTTTCACCGTCGCCGGCGCACCGCATCGGGGCCCGGTGTTCGTCGATGTGCCGATGGACGAATTCTTCAGCACCGCAACGTCGAAACGTCCGGGAACGCCGACACGCACCCGCATCGAGCCCGACGGTGACGCCCTTGCCGCAATTGGGGAACTGCTCGGTTCCGCGCTCCAGCCGGTGCTTGTGATCGGCACCGACGTCTGGGCCGATGGCGCCGAGGATGCGGCGCTGCGGCTCGTCGACGGGCTCGGCCTGCCGGCGATCACCAACGGGATGGGACGCGGGATCATTCCCGGCGGACATCCGCTCCTGGTCACGAAAGCCCGCGGGCAGGCACTCAACAACGCCGATCTCGTCATCGTGGCCGGCACTGCACTCGACTTCCGGCTCGGGTACGGGGTCTTCGGCGGCAAAGACGGCACGTCTCCGGCGCGGGTCGTGCACCTGGCCGATTCGCCGGGACAGATTTCCGGGCATGCCGAACTCACCGGATCGGCCGCCGGCGACCTCACGTTGATCCTCGATGGGTTGCGAGAAGCCGTTGAGCGACGGGGCAATCGGCCCGATTGGTCGGCGTGGGTCGAGTCGCTGCAGCAGGCGGTGGCGGCCGCCGCGGCCCGCGACGCCGACCTGCTGACCGCAACCGCCGACCCGATCCACCCAGCCCGCATCTACGGCGAACTGCTCCCGCGACTGGCCGACGATTCCATCGTGATCGGCGACGGCGGTGACTTCGTCTCGTTCGCCGGTAAGTTCGTCGAACCCAAGCAGCCCGGCGGCTGGCTCGATCCCGGACCCTACGGCTGCCTGGGAGCCGGACTGGGTGCCGCGATCGCCGCCCGGCTACACCGGCCGTCGGCCCAGGTGGTGCTATTGCTCGGCGACGGGGCTGCCGGGATGTCGCTGATGGACGTCGACACCCTGGTGCGCCACCAGCTACCGGTCGTGATGGTGTGCGGCAACAACTCCGCGTGGGGCTTGGAGAAGCAGCCGATGCAGATGCTCTACGGATACGACGTGGCCGCCGATCTGGCACCGCGCACCGCCTACGACGGAGTGGTGACGGCACTTGGCGGTGCGGGAGAGACGGTCACCGATCCCGGGCAGATCGGCGCCGCCCTCGATCGTGCCTTCGCCGCAAACGTCCCGTATCTGGTCAACGTCATCACCGACGTCAACGCACCATATCCGCGCAGCACGTTCGGCATCTGAACTCACCCCGCTGCCCGTTGCACACCTGATCGGTACTGTCGGCAGGACAGACCGCAATCCGCTCGGAAGGTGTGCATGGCAGACGTCGACGTGAGTATCGCCTCGGATCTCGCTCCGCAGAAAGCGTGGGAGTTGGCCTCGGATCTCTCGAGGTTTCCCGAATGGATGACCATCTTCGGTGGGTGGCGCAGTGACCTGCCCGACCAACTGGCGACCGGAGCCCAGGTGTCGTCGTTGATCCGCGTCAAGGGGTTCCGCAACATCATCCACTGGACGGTGACCGAATACGATGCGCCCCAGGCGATAGCGCTCGAGGGGCACGGACGCGGTGGGGTTCGAATCACCCTTCGTATGACGGTCACCGAGATCCAATCCGGTTCCCAGTTCGATCTGCACGCAAGCCTCGACGGTGGGCTGCTGAGCGGGCCCGTCGGCCGCTTGGTCGCGCGGGTCATCAAATCCGATGTGCGCCAATCGATCGACAACCTCGCCGCACTCCGGTGATGGAGCACTGCGTCATTCGCGCACCGCACCCCAGGCGATCAGTCCCTGTCCCAGCGCATACGTCGCCATGACGGCGGGACTGCCGATGCTCTCCGGCAGCAGATCGGGCACGAACAGTCGCAGCGACAGGATGGTGTCGGAGACGAGGAAGAACGCGCCACCCCACGCGATGATCCGCCCGCACGCGCTGGCCAGCACGGCGGTGCCGCCCAACACCAACCCGTAGGCGGCGACTGCGACAGCGAGTCCACCGAGGTGCGGCCAGAGTGCGGCAACCATCGCCACCCACCACACGCCGTAGATCACCGACCATCGGGGCAGTGGTCCGCGCCGCAGGTAGCGGGCGAACAGCGTTATGTAGGCGATGTGCGCCAAGCCGAAACAGAGCAGCATCGGGGGGAGTTCGTCGGCGAACGGGAAGAAGAACGCCGCGCCGTCGCCGAGCCAGGACAGGCCGATCCCGGCCAGCAACAGCCACCGCGCGGCCCGCGGCGCAGGTAGCCCTGGCGTGAGCACAACGGCGACCGCGAGGAGCGGCATCAGGAGCAGTTTGGTGGAGTACACCAACCCCTCCGGACCGACCGTGAGCGCCAGGACATGGATGAGCGCGACCGTCGCATAGACCCAGAACGCCAACCGAACTCGTGTCACCGACCCATCATGTCAGCGTCGCGCATGACCTCTCAGGTAATCGACACGATGACCTCCACTGGAGTCCACTGGGTTTACGACGACGAACGGAGCATCTCATGGCATCCCCACCCGATACCGTTGCCCCGCCCTGGCTGCTGACCGTGATGCGCTGCGACAAGGCCGGATCCGCGTGGTACATCGGTGTCGGGTTCTTCTTCGCCCCGGCAGTGGCGATCCTCGACCCGTGGCCGCTCGCCCGAACGATCGCCGTGGTGCTGATCGCAATGACCGGACTGTGGCTGGGTCTGCTGGGCATCGCCATGGCCACCGGCCTGGCAATTGTGTTGCGGCGCGGCGAGGAGCTACCGAACTCGTTCTGGCGCATGGTCGTCAACGATCCAGCACTCGCGGCAGATACGGAGACCACAGGGGATTCACCTGCGTGAGTCCCGATTCTGAGTAGAGCGCGCATTGCTCTGCCTATGATCGGGGGATGTCGTCGACTCCCACCCAAACCATGCACCTCACCCTCGACGACGGCGAACTGCCCGTCGAGCTCTTCCTCCCACCATCGGGTTCCGGGCCGGGGCTGGTGCTCGTGCAAGAGATCTTCGGTGTCTCGGCCTATATTCGTGATCGGGCAGCCGATCTGGCCGCGCTGGGGTATGTAGTCGCCGTGCCCGAGTTGTATTGGCGGATCGGGGTGGTCGCCACCGCCGAGGACGGCGACATCAATGACATCCTGGCCGAAGGGATGGGCGCGGCCAATCGTGTCGGTTTGGCGCACGCGATCGCCGACACCACTGCCACACTGGCCTGGTTTCCGGAACGTCCCGAGGTCACCGGCCCGGTCGGCCTCATCGGCTTCTGTTTCGGCGGGGGAGTCGCGTTCGCTGTTGCGGCGCAGACCAATCCGGCCCTCCTCATTTCTTACTACGGATCGTCGATCCCGGACCAGGTCGATTCGGTGGGCGCGGTTACGGTGCCCAGCCTGCATCACTGGGGTACGGCCGACGCCTTCATCCCGCTCGATGTCCAGGACAGGGTGCGGCAGGCCATCGATGGGCCGCACGTCGAGTGGCACAGCTACGACGGCGCCAACCATGCGTTCGACAACCCGAATCCCGCGTTCCACCACCCCGATGCGTCGGCGCTGGCGTGGCAGCGGACCGAAGACTTCTTGCGCCGCCTACTGCCAACCGACTGACCCGCACTCACCACCGTCTCGTCGGTCCCCGCATCGCGCAGTCGATGCACTGACGGGCGGCGGGGAGCACCTCGAGGCGTTCTGGATCGATCGGCTTCCCGCAGTTCTCGCACCGCCCGTAGTTTCCGTGGCCCAATCGCTCGAGCGCACCGTCGATCTCCTCGACACGCACTCGCGATCGTTCGACCTGGGCGACCAGTTCGCCGCGTTCCACGGCCAGCGTCGATCCCTCGGGGTCGTGTTCGTCGTCGGCGGCCTGATCGGCGGTGGCGTCGATGACGGCTTTCAACCGTGCGGACAGCGAATCGATGAGTGCCAGCGTTCGCGCGCGTTCAGCGATCAGCGTCGCACGCAACTGCTCATCCGTGGGATTCACACCGATTCCTCCGAGGTCATGGCCTCCCGGCATGCCCGACCGAAACCTCGACCGCCCGAATCGTCGCCTCCCGCGCCGCCGACCTAGCGTGCTCGTCGAAATCCGGTGCACAGCAGATGAATAACGTCTTACCATCGTCCCCGCCGATCATGCACGCGTAAGCCCCGGTGCCGACGGTGATCTCGTCGACGATCTCGCCGCCCTCGCGGACACGGATCACCCGATTTCCCAGTGCGTCGGCGACCCACAGGCAACCGTCGGCGTCGAGGCCGCAGCCGTCGGGTCCGACGGATGCTCCGGCCAACGCCTCGCCGAGCACCCGGGTCGTCGGCGGTTCGGCGAAGCTCGCCCAGTCGCGTCGATCACTCAGCGAGCCGTCGGCGGCGATGGTGAACGCGCTGATGCGGTTGCCGAAGGTTTCGTCGACGATCAACGTGGTGCCGTCGGGCGTGACGACGCTGCCGTTGGGAAAGAAGAGCCCTTCGGCGACGACGGTGACGGTGCCGTCAGGGTCGATGCGCAGGAGGTCGGCGGTGTCGAGGTCGGCGCCGGCCATGAGGTCGAAGCCGAAGTTCCCGAGCCACGCGCGGCCCTGCTCGTCGACGACCATGTCGTTGGGGTGTCCGCCGACGAACCCACTCACATCGGCGTGCACCTGCACCGTCCCGTCGGCCTCGACCCGGAGGATCGTGCGGTCCTTCATCGAGACGACGAGCAGCCGGCCGTCGGGCAGCCAGCCGAGGCCCGACGGTTGCGCCGGCACCTCGAGTTCGGTGCGCAGATCCGAGCCGTCCGCGTTCACCGAGTTCACGCTGTGGGTGTAGAAATCGACGAACCACAGGCGACCTTCGTGCCAGCGCGGGCATTCGGTGAAGGACATCTCGGACACGACCGTGCGGATCTGCGGTGCACTCATAGACCGACTATAGGCAGCAACCGACAGCGCCGTCCGCAGATACGACAGAGTGTGGGGCCGACACCGAATCGGCGCCGGCCCCACACGTTCCCGGATCAGCGGATGACGTCTCCGCCGGAGAGCACCACGGTTTCGCCGGTCATGAACCCGGCGTCGGCGCTGCCGAGGATCTTCACCCAGCCGGCGATCTCCCGCGGCTGCGCGACGCGGCCGAGGGGGATGGATGCGGCGGCGGCTTCCATCCGGCCGGTGGCCTTGTTGCCGGGGGTGTCGACCCAACCGGGGGCGATGCCGTTGACGCGAATTCCCTTGGCGGCCAGTTCGAGTGCCATCGACTTGGTGAGCATCACCACGGCGGCCTTGGATGCGCCGTAGAGCAATTGGCCGGGTGAGACGGTGAACGCATCGACCGAGGCGAAGTTCACGATCGCCGAACCCTCGGTCATGTGCGGCACCGCCGCGGCGGACACGTTGACCACGCCCAGCACGTTCACGTCGAAGATGAGCCGATAGGTCGCCTCGTCGAAGGTCTCCAGTGTGGTGGGCGGGTAGACGCCGGCGACGTTGGCCACCAACGACACTCGCGATCCGGTCGCCGCGACGCGGGCGTCGATCGCGGCGCGCACTGCGGCGCCGTCGGTGACGTCGACGCTGACGGTCTCGACCTTGCCGTCTCCGGCGGGGTAGCTGGTCTCGGTGCGGTCGAGTGCGAGGACGTCGTAGCCGGATTCGGCGAGCAGTTCGGCGGTGGCGCGTCCCATGCCGCTGGCGGCTCCGGTGACGATGGCGATGTCGGTCATTTGGTGTCTGCTTCCTTGACGGTGCGAGTGGTGTCGACGACGGTTTCGAGTTCCTCGTCGAGGTTCGAGTTCTCGGCTGAGATGATGGCCTCGGCTTCGGCCTTGGCGATGTATTCGGCTTCCAGCGCACCCATTTCGGGGACCTTGAAGCCGGACTTGAGGGCCCAGTAGTACGCGATCAGACCCACGGCCATGGCCGAGAGGGTGTCGGCGGGGAAGCCGAGGATCGGGTCCTTCATCGGTCCGTACTCGCCGATGGCCGACACGGTCAGCTGACCGAGCAGCAGGAAGACCAACCAGTAGCCACCGCGCAGGTGTCGGACACCTTCATCGGAGGTGAGCAGCCGCAGGCCGACGAGGAAGGCGACGCAGAGGGCGATGGTGCCGACCAGGTATTCGACGAGTTGTCCGTTGCTGCGCAGTGCGGTGTCCGGGGTTGCGAGCACGAATCCGCTGCGGCCGGCGATGACGACCCAGCCGATCAGGAACACGACGCTCAGGGCGGTGGCCGGTGCGCGGCGCGTCCACCCGTGGTAGGTGGAGAAGCAGACGGCGTAGACGGCGAGGGCACCGAGCAGGATTGTGATCAGGTTGACCAGGGTGATGAAGCCACACCAGTAGATGATCAGCGATGCGGCGACAAACCCCGCCGGGGCAAGCACATTGGCGG
Organism: Gordonia sp. CPCC 205515; assembly: GCF_048537925.1. Lineage (NCBI taxonomy): Bacteria > Bacillati > Actinomycetota > Actinomycetes > Mycobacteriales > Gordoniaceae > Gordonia > Gordonia sp. CPCC 205515. The sequence continues at coordinate 534,859 of NZ_JBCLVJ010000008.1, forward strand.
CCGGCAGCTTGAACGGCCGCGGCAGATCGGGGGCGGTGCGGCGCATGACCATCAGCGCCACCGACGCCGCCAGTGTGGACAGGACCAGCGCGGAACTGATGAAGCCGACCAGGCGGTACCAACTCGGTGCCGGCGCGAAGAACAAGCAGCCGACGACGAACGCGACGATGGCCGAGACCGCGGGCACCCCATGGCGATTCATCTTGGTGAGCGCGGCGGGGAAGTACTTGTTGATGGCCAGTCCGTAGCCGACGCGGGCACCGCCACCGAGATAGAGGTAGCCGGCCGCGGTGGGCGACAGGATGGCGTCGATGAGCAGCATGGTCACGAACGCGCCCAGCAGGGCGTATCCGGAAGCGTGCAGCGCCGCGCTCAGCGGGCCGTCGGCCCACGAACTCGAGGCGAGTCCGGCCCAATCGCCCGGTGCGACACCGGCATCGGACCAGTCGATGGCGCCGAGGAAGGCGACCTGCAACCCGATGTAGATGGTCATCGGGATCAGCACGCAGCCGACGGTGCCCAGCGGGATGTTGCGGCTCGGCTTCTTCACCTCGCCGGCGAAGTCGATGACGCCGCGGAAGCCCATGAGCGCGAACGCAATACCGGAGGTGGCCACCGCCTGGAACATCGAACCGGCACCGGAATGACCTCCACCACCATTGCCGAAGAAGCCGTGATTGGTGAAGTTGGTCCACTCGAAGACCGAGAACAGCAGCAGGAACGTCACTGTCGGGATGATGATCTTCCACCACGTGATCCACCGGTTGGCTTCACTGAGCAGTTTGACGCCGAACAGGTTGATCAACAGGAAGAGCACCATCAGCACCAGACCGACCACGATGCCGCGTGGCCACGAGAGCATGGACACCCCGTCGCGGGTGGTCAGCAGTCCGAGTTCGGGGAACACCGCGCCGACGTAGGTGATGGCCGCGATCGCCTCGATGGCCGGCAGCGACACGTTCGCCAGCCAGTACGAGAGACCCATCAGCCAGCCGGTGAGGCCGCCATGGGAGAGATAGGGGTAGCGGACGATGGCGCCGCTGAACGGGAGCGCGGTACCGACCTCCATCCAGGCGAGCGCGATCACCAGGGTCAGCAGACCGCCGATGATCCAGGAGATCACCGCCGATGGTCCGGCGATACCGGCCGCTGCCAGCACGGCGAAGAGCCATCCCGAGCCGATCTGGCCGCCGACGCCGATGAACATCGCGGCCTGCAGCGACATTCTGCGTTGGAATCTGGTGTCACTCGCATAAGTGACGGGGGGACTGGACGTTGTCATGGCGGGCGCTCCTGGAGATCTTCCTGACTCAGGTGACGGTTAGGTGGGTGGTGTAGTCATCCGACGTTGGATAGTTCGAAAGTCTGCGGCCACCGGTACCCGCGGTACAGGGGCAACATTCGCGAGCCGCTCAAGGGAATGGCTATAAGACCAGGTCGCGGTGTTGTCCACGTCACATTGCGTGTGTGTTACAGATCCGAAAGACCAGGTAGGGCGCGGGGCACGACTACCGCGAACGCTCCGGAACCCGACCGCGAGGGATGTCGGCGAGCAGTTGCCGCGCCAGCCGGATCATGATGGTCGTCGCCGGCGAGAGGGTGGCATAGCGCCGGGTGATGAACGCGAAGTTCTCGTTCAGGGTGGGGGACAGCGGGGCCCAATGCAGATGTTTGGTGGCGCCGACCTTCTCCGCCACCGCGTGCGTCACGATCGTGTCGCCGATACCGCGCTGCGCCAATTCCATGGCCACGGTGGTGGATTCCACCTCGATCACCGGATTGAGGGACACTCCGGCGGTCTGTGCCATGGCGAGCAACTGCCGTCGGGTCGGATCCATCTCGCCCCATTTGGTGTCGGGAAGGATCAGATCCGCTGAGGCGATCTGTTTGATGGTCATCGGTTGAGCGGCGCGGGCGCGGTCTTTGGTCAGGTACACCGCGTCGGACGTCCACGCGACGTCGCCGATCTCCAGCCCGCGGTCGTCGACCGGTAATGCGACCAACCCCGCTTCGAGCTCACCCTCCCGCACCGCGTCGGCGATCTGGACGGAGTTCAGCTCGACGATGCGGACGCGGACCAGCGGATACAGGGCACGGAAGTTCGCGACGAGGTCGGTATGGAGCAGCAGATGCGCGCTGCTGAAGGTGCCGAACGCGACGCTGCCGCCGGACAGGGTGCGGACCGGATCGACGGCGGCGGCCGCCTCCTCGGCTGCGGCGATGGTGCGCTGGGCGTGGGGGATGAGCATGCGCGCGGCATCGGTGAGGATCAGTTTGCGGTTGGTCCGGATGAACAGTGACACCCCGAGATGGCTCTCGAGCCGTCGGATCTGCTCGGACAGGCTCGGCTGGGCGATGAAGTTCGCCTCCGCCGCAGCAGACAGTGAGCCGTGTTCGACGGCGGACAGAAAGTACGCGAGTTGTTGCAGCGTGATGGGTGTGGCAGACACGAGGGGTGACCTCCGTTCGGGCCCGGGCTCGAGAGTCTCAAAGAAGGGCGTCTCAAGGATAAACCTTGAGTCGATCTCGTGATCTCGGTATGGACGAGAGCATCGGATTATCACGACACTTGTCACATCGGCCGGCCACTCGGAAAGGCCCGATCAGACAAGGAGATTGACCATGACCCGCTATTGCGTCATCGGTGCCGGGGCAGCCGGCATCTCGGCAGTACAGCAGCTGCGTGCGGCCGGACACGAGGTCGAGTGCTTCGAGAAGACCGACCGGGTCGGCGGCCACTGGCACACCGACTACGACGCACTGCACTTGATCACCTCGCGGGACATGACCCACTTCGAAGATTTCCCGATGCCGACCGAGTACCCGCATTTCCCGCGCCGCGACCAGGTGCGCTCCTACATCGAGTCCTACGCCGAGAGCACCGGACAGTATGACCTGATCAACTTCAACACCGAGGTCGCCTCGGTCACCCCCATCGATGCCGGCAACGGTCAGGTCGGCTCCGCCGGTTGGCGGGTGGTCACCTCTCGTGGCGACGAAGGCGTCTTCGACGGCGTCCTCGTGGCCAACGGTCACCTCTGGGACGCCAAGATTCCGTCGGTGCCCGGCACGTTCGCCGGTAAGCAACTGCACTCCAGCCAGTACCAGAACACCGGAGACATCGAGGGCACCCGCGTGCTCGTCGTCGGCGCCGGCAACTCGGCATGCGACCTCGCGGTCGACGTCGCCCAGCACCGCCTCGAAGCCGACATCGTCATCCGCAAGGGCGTGTACTTCCAGCCCAAGATGTACTTCGGCGTGCCGCGCCAAGAAGTGCCGTTCCTCGCGGAGTTCTCTGCCGACGAACAAGACCTCCTCGCCCGACTGCTCGCCCGGGTGTCCATCGGCGAGAACCACAATTACCCCGGTCTGCCCGACCCCGAGGTCCGCACCCTCGCCGACGGCGCGACCACCGTGAATGATCTGCTGCTGTACTGGATTCACCACGGACGGGTCAACGTCCGCCCCGGCATCGAACGCTTCGACGGCAACACCGTGCATTTCAGCGACGGCACCGCCAAGGACTACGACACCATCCTGTGGGCCACCGGCTTCAACGTGTCACTGCCGTTCCTCGACGACAACCTGATCACCTGGCGCGACAACGTCCCCGTCCGCTACGCCGGCGGCATCCTCCCCGAAGGTGTGGAGAAGCTCTACTTCGTCGGCCTCATCGCGCCCCGCGGTCCGCAGATCCCCGTCTACGGGGTGCAGGCGAAACTCGTAGCCCGCATGATCGACCTGCACAACGAGGCCGGCCCCCGCGGACTCGCCCTGACCAACTACTTCTCCACCGTCCAGGATCCCGAACTGCGCGTGGACATCGTCCGTGCCATCTGGAACGACCAGATGGCCGACACCGAACGCCTGCTCACCGCCCTGCAGGTCTCGTCCTCGCTCGAGCGAGACGCCACCAGAGTCTGAACCGACAGTGCCGACCCCTCGCTGGTCGAGTAAGCCCGCGAGCTTGCGAGCGAGCGCATCGAGTCCACTGACTTTGTGCGACAGATGATCTCGATCAAATGGGGGGGTGGCGACACTCCGCACCCAACCGTAAGGATCCCCGAACGATGACCGTCCTCGATTCCGTTGTCCGCTCCGACGATGTCACCGACCACCTCACTTCGGTGATCTCCGCCGTACACCGCCGCAGCCCGGGCGAAGCGGTATTCCACCAGGCCGTCGACGAAGTCTTGACCGCGCTCGCGCCGGTCCTCGAACGCCATCCCGAATACATCGACGCCCGTATCCTCGAGCGGCTCTGCGAACCCGAACGTCAAGTGCTGTTCCGGGTTCCATGGGTCGACGACCGCGGGGACGTTCAGGTCAACCGCGGCTACCGCGTGGAGTTCAACAGTGCGCTCGGACCGTTCAAGGGCGGCTTACGCTTTCATCCGACGGTCGACCTGGGCGTGATCCGGTTCCTCGGCTTCGAGCAGATCTTCAAGAACGCCCTGACCGGTCAGGCGATCGGAGCGGGCAAGGGCGGCAGCGACTTCGACCCCTCGGGCCGCTCCGACGGCGAGGTGATGCGGTTCTGCCAGTCATTCGTCACCGAGCTCTACCGGCACCTCGGCGAGCACACCGATGTGCCCGCCGGCGACATCGGCGTCGGCGTCCGGGAGCTCGGATTCATGTTCGGCCAGTACAAGCGGATCGTGAACCGCTTCGAGGCCGGTGTACTCACCGGCAAGGGCGTCGGCTGGTCCGGTTCGCACGCCCGCACTGAGGCCACCGGCTACGGCGCGGTGATCTTCCTTCGCGAGATGCTCGCGACCCGCGGTCTCTCCCTCGACGGCCGCCGTGCGGTGGTATCCGGATCGGGCAACGTCGCGATCTACGCCATCGAGAAGGCGCAGGAACTCGGCGCCACCGTCGTCGGCTGTTCGGACTCGTCGGGGTACGTCGTCGACGACGCCGGCATCGACGTCGCGCTGCTCAAGGAGATCAAAGAGGTTCGTCGCGAGCGTCTTTCGACCTACGTGGCGCAGCGCTCCTCGGCACGCTATGTCACCGTCGGCTCGGTCTTCGACATCCCGTGCGACGTCGTCCTGCCGAGCGCGACCCAGAACGAACTCGGCGCCGACCACGCCGCCACCCTGATCCGCAACGGGGTGATCGCGGTATCCGAGGGTGCGAACATGCCGTGCACCGCCGCCGCGGTTGCCGCGTTCCGTGACGCCGGGCTCCTGTTCGCACCAGGTAAGGCCGCCAACGCCGGGGGTGTGGCCACGTCCGCACTCGAGATGCAGCAGAACGCCGCCCGCACCTCCTGGACCTGGCATGAAACCCAGGACCGGCTCGACGAGATCATGCGCGGCATCCACGGTCACATCCGCGACACCGCCGCCACCTACACCTCCGACCCCGACGACTACGTCTCCGGCGCCGCGATCGGCGGCTTCACCCGGGTCGCCGATGCCATGCTCGCCCAGGGCGTCGTCTGAGTTCCCTACCCGAACGTGAAAGGTACACACCATGTCTGAATCTCCGGAACAGCTCTCGCATCGCCTTGATGGGCGCGTCGCACTGATCACCGGCGGCGCCCGCGGCCAGGGCGCCGCGCACGCGTTTCGCCTGGCCACCGAAGGTGCCACCGTCTACATCGCCGACGTCCTCGACGACGACGGACACCGCACCGCCGAGGAACTGCAGGCCAAGGGACTCGACGTCACCTACCTGCATCTCGACGTCACCGCCGTCGCCGACTGGGAAACTGTGCGCGACACCATCTCCGCCGCGCACCGGCGCCTCGACATCCTCGTCAACAACGCCGGCATCGTGCACGTCACCCCGATCGCCGAGGAGACCCCGCAGGCCTGGAGCAAGGTACTCGAGGTCAATCTCACGGGCGCATTCCTTGGCCTGCACACCATGATTCCGTTGCTGCGTCGAGGAACTCGACCGGCCGTCGTCAACACCTCGTCGATCTTCGGGCCGTCCGGCGCCATCGGTTACGCTGCCTACTCCGCCAGCAAGGCCGGCATGCTCGGCCTGACCCGCACCGCCGCACTCGAACTCGCCGACGACGGCATCCGGGTCAACGCCCTCGTGCCCGGCGGCGTCGCCACCCCGCTCAACGCCAACGAACCCGGCACCGGTGTGGTCCCCGAAACCCCGATGGGCCGTCGCGCCGACCCGACGGAACTCGCCGCCGCGGTCGCCTTCCTCGTCAGCGACGACGCCAGTTTCGTCACCGGCACCGAACTCGTCGTCGACGGCGGGTTCCGCGCCCGCTGACGACCGGATCGCCGCACCTACGATCTGATGACCCCACCCCGTTGATCGACAGGCTCCTCCCTGATCCGTAGAGTCTCCCCACCCGATGATCGAGTAAGTAGCCAGGGCCGCCGCAGGCGGCCAACGCGAGCCGGGAAGAGTCTCAACTTTCAGCCGGTCGAGTAAGCCCGCGAGCGCCAGCGAGCGAGCGCATCGAGGCCACTGAGCCTGACACGGCAGGTGATCTCGATACGCTCGTCGCTGGCGCTCCTCGCTACTCGATCAGCGGATGGGGAGACTCTTCGGATCAGCCCGCGAGCTTGCGAGCGTGCGCATCGAGATCACATGTGCGGCTTGTGGCCTCGATGCGTTCGTCGCAAGCTCCTCACTTACTCGACCAGCGGGAAATGCGTTCGTCGCAAGCTCCTCACTTACTCGACCAGCGGATGGGGAGACCAGCGGAAAGGCGAGACTCTTCCCGGCTCACGTTGGCCGCCTGCGGGGCCCAGGTCTACTTACAATCCCGCTGCGTCAGACGCTTTCGGCGTAGATACCGCCCGCCCGGACCTGCGGCCACTCACAGAACGGCAGGACGAGTGAACGCCACGGGCGGGTGGCATCGCTGCGATGCCCGGGGTCGATACCGACGATTCGTCCACCGTCGAAGCCGATGACCTCGTGTTTGGCGTCGAAGTCGTAGGTGGTGTCGGTGGTATTCGGATGTGTATCGGGATGGGCGATCCGCCAGTCCACCATTGTGGTGTGCCCGTGGACCTGACTGAACGGCAACCGATATCCGGTCCAGCTCGGTACGAGTTCGGTGGCGGTGTCGGCCCAGATCGGCCCCGCCGACAGGTTGGGTGCACCGGCATTGAGCATCGATCCGGCACGGTGGATCTTGTCGCCGTCGACGCGCGCGAAGATGTTTATCAATTCGGCGGCGTGCGCGGTGTCGGTCGCACTGCGGAGGACGCGTCGCCAGAACGGTCGGGTGACGCCGGCATGTGTGACGAGATACGACTCGGTTGCAGTTCGGACGGACACGGCGACGTGCGCTTGATATCCGAGCCACCATCGACGCACCGTGGCCACCGTCTGGTGGTCCAGTTGCTCGTCCCAGCGGAACATCGGCGGACGGAGGTAGTGCGTTTCGTGGTTACCCACCAACTGAATCCACTGTCCGGGCTGAGTGGTCAGGAAGTGATCGACCAATGCGACGACGCCGGCGGAGTCAGGGCCACGGTGGATGAGGTCACCCACTTGGATCACCACCAGGTCGTGCGGGAGACGACCGTTCGCGTCGACGCCGAGCGCGGCGAGTTCCGCCGACAACTCGTCCGCGTGACCCCCCACGTCGCCGATGAGCGCAACCCGCACGGTACCCATGCTCACCCGCGTTCCGATGCCGAGCCCCACTCGGCAGGCGGGGTGTAGCTGGCGACGCTCTCCATGCGACGTTGGATGGTCGCGATCTCGCGGACGGACTCGGCGACGATGCCGCGGTCGATGGGGGAGAGCCGATCTCGTTCGAGAATGTCGGTGGGCGCACGTCCCTCGTCGAGAAGTTGGAGTTGGTGACGTAGTCGCAGATCTTGAAGTGTCTCAAAGACTTCGACGAGTCGCTGCGCGTGATCGTTCGGCAGAAAGCGCGATCCGGCGGCTGATCGGAGGCGTTGTGGTGTGTGCAGCTCGGTCGAACCGGTGGCCAGCGCCGACCATCTCGCGATGTTCACGATCGGCAACAACGCCCGATTCTTCACGTCGAATCGATCGCCGCGACCGGTCAGCACGGCGCGCATCGACCGTAGGCGCGCACGGTGCGAGAGCGACTCCTCGAGGAGCAAACGCATCGTGCCGGGATGGCGCCGCAGCTCGGTGAACACCCGGTTCACCTCGGGCAGACCGGGATCGCCGTGGATGGGGCGACCGTCGACCAGCAGCGACGTCATGATTACGCCATGGTTCTCTGTGGGGGCCGCAATCCATTGCTGTGCCGCGGCACGCCACTGACGGTTGGTGCGCGAGAATGCTTCTCGTTCGGCGACTGCCCCGTGTCCGTCCACGCTGAGGCCGCACCGCTGCAGCACGTCGTTCACCTCGACGAACGCCTGGCGGCATCGGGCGATGTCGGAGCGCGATCGTGCGTTGTCGAAGGCGACCGCCGCATCGACGTCGGAACTCGGTACTGCCTCCCGACGCCCGTTGCTACCCAACGAGAGCCAGGTGAACCAATCGGTCGACAACTCCGGGTGACGCTCGAACACAAGCGTGATGGCACGTCGCACGATTGTGTCGACGATCGCGGAGTAGACGGCGATGACCCGTGACGCCGCCAACCCGCCGTCGAGGGCGCCGGCGAGCGTCGCCGGTACCTTTCTGCTGCGCTCGACCAGCTCCTCGAGATCGGCGGCGCGGCGGATCTGCTCGTGGGTGCTGACACCGGCGGTGGTCGGTGAGACGACGAAGTCACGGGCGGCGACGACACCGCGTGCTCGGCCGCTCTCGTCGGTGACGATGACGAACTCGGTTGGGCTGTCGAGCAGATCGATCAACGCCTCGGCGGCCGATCGGCCGAGCACCGTGGTGGGCGCGTCGTGCACCATCAGCTCGGCAACCCGGGTGGTGCCGGGTCTGCCCTCGGCGATGACCGACCGCCGCAGTATCCCGTCGGTGATCAAGCCGTATCGGCCGTCGGGTGTGTGGACGATGGCGCACGGCAGGTCGCATCGGGTCATGTCGCGTGCGACGTCGGCGACCGCCCGATCGGCCGAGACGACGAGCGGTTCGGTCACGATGAGGTCGTCGACCACCGAGTACGCCGACGGGACCGCCGGGAAGGCGTCGAACGGTTCGGGGTGCGTGGTCACGCCGACGGTGAATCGAGGAAGTCGAGGGTGCGGATGGTTGCAGCGTCGGCGCACTCGTCGAAGTACGCGTGGCGAGCGCCGTCGAAGATGTGGCTGCGGCTGTTCGGGATTCGTTCGGTCAAGAGGTGGGCGTTGATGGTGGGTGTCAGTACGTCGTCGGAGCCGTGCAGGATCAGGGTGGGCGCGACGATGTCGGCGAGCCCGGTGCCGGTGTCGTGGGTGTCGGTGGCGACCAGGTGTCCGCGGCGTGCCTGGCGGGACATCCCGGGATCACCGAGGACGGCGTACGGGCCAGGGTTGGCCATTTGCCATCCGGGGCTGTACATCAGGTCGGTGAGGACCTGCGCGGCGTCCGGTCCGACCAGTGCGCGGCGCACGTCGTCTCGGTGGCGCACCGCGCTCGGCCCTCCCGGACTGGTGCAGCCGAGGACAAGGTGCCGGACCCGTCTCGGTGCGGTGATCGCGAGCCACTGCGCCACCCGACCGCCCATCGACGTCCCGTACACATCGAAGCGGTCGATCGACAGCGAGTCCATCACGGTCAGCGCGTCCGCCGCGAACAATGCGGTGGAGTAGGCGTCGGGCAACCCTGCGTCGCTGCCGCCCGTGCCGCGGTAGTCGAAGGTCACTGTGGTGTGCTCACGGTCGAGGTCCGCGCGAACCCGGTCCCACCAGTGGTGGTTATTGGACTGCCCGGGCAGCAGCAGGAGCACGGGTCCACTGCCACGAACCTGTACGGCGAGATGCGTGCGATCGAGAGTGCGGGTGGTCTGGTGGTACTCGAGCATCGGCATGACTCAAGTCTTGGCTATGACGCCGATCACGTGAAGACCGTAATCACGAGAACTCCTCAAGGGTGGGCCTTGGGCAGGGTGTAGTGCCGTGTCGCCGGGCGAGGACGAGTGCCGCGTTCGCGGTCGTGATGCACAGCATGCCGATCCATTCGTGCGGAGCGAGAAACTCGCCGAGTATGAGCATGCCGATCAACGCCGCCCAGACCGGGTTGAGACTGGTCAGCACCGCGAACATGCCGGTCGGTAGCCGGCGGAGTGCCATCGCGTCGGCAGCGTAGGGCACCGCGGATGCCAGGAACCCCGCCGCGACGGCATAGATCAGGGTCTGGCCCCGCAGCTCGCCCGACGCCAAGGTCATTGCGAGAACGGGCGAGTAGACGATCGCCGCGATCACGGTCGCCAACGCAGTACCTTGCAGGCCCGGAAAGCGTTGGCCGGTGGTGTGATTCAACAGGATGTAGGCGGCCCAGCAGGCGGCGGCCACGAGACCCAGCCCCACGCCGAGAAAGTCGGTGGTCGGTCCTGGCAGCACCAGGATGTAGACGCCGACACCTGCGCCCACCGCGATCAGGCAGTCCCGAAGCCGACGCAGAGAGAACAGCGCCACGCAGAGCGGGCCGAGGAACTCCAGCGACACCGATAACCCGAGCCCGATGCGGTCGATGGCCGCATACAGGCTCAGGTTCATCAGCGACAACGTGCCTGCCAGCGCCAACACGGGCCACCACTGAGCCCAGCGCATACCGCGCACCGCTGGGCGGGCCGCCGCCATGAGGACCACGGCCGCGATCACCTGCCGCACGGCGACGACGCCGGCCGGGCCGATGGCCGGGAATGCCAGCGCCGCCAACCCGGCTCCGCACTGGTTGCTCAGCGCTGCAGTGGACGCCAGCGAAATGCCTGCCACCGTCGAACGACGCGCGTCCGGACCGCCGTGGCCGGTGGCGACGGGGGACTGGGCGATCTGATCTTCGACGGACATGTCGCCGATTCTGCGGGCGCTCAACCAATCCACAAAATGCGTCGACTGCACTAACTATACGATTTCCGTATGGGAGTCGAGCTGCGTTACCTGCGAGCGTTTCTCGCGGTGGTCGAAGAGGGTACGTTCACCGATGCCGCCATCGCGCTCGATGTCTCGCAGGCGGCCGTGTCGCGGTCGGTGGCGGCGCTGGAAGCGGAATTGGGCGCGCACCTGCTGCAGCGTGGACTGCGGGAGACGACGCTGACCGACGCCGGGCGGCGGGTGGTGGCGCCGGCCCGCCGGGTGCTCGCGGACATCGACGAGATCGTTGCGGCGGTCGAGTCCGATGGCGGAGAGATCGGGATCGGCTACGCCTGGGCGGCCCTGGGCGCGCGCACCGTCGGCGTACAGGAGGAGTGGGCACGGCGTCATCCCGACCGTGAACTGGTGTTCGTCCAGTCCGATGCGCCGACCGCCGGACTGCTCGAGCAGTCGGTGGATGTGGCGATCCTGCGACGCCGAGTCGACACCAAGCGCATCGACGGCGAACTGATCGGGGAGGAGCCGCGCTACGTCGTCCTGTCGTCGCGGGATCCGTTGGCACGACGGCGCCGGATCGACCTCGCCGATCTGGCCGGCACCACGATCGCCATCGATCCTGTGGCCGGGACCACCACGGCCCAGCTGTGGGCCGGACAGACCGCCGCACCGCGGCAACGACGCATCCACAACATCGACGAGTGGCTCACCCTCATCGCGGGCGGTGGCGCCGTCGGCATCACGCCAGAAAGCACGGTCCGCCAGTACACTCGGCCCGGCGTTGCTTACCGTCGCTTACGGGATGTTGCACCGGTGCAAGTGTGGTTGTCCTGGAGGCGCGGTGAGAAGCCACGCCTGGCAACCGAATTGATCGACGTCATTCGCACCGCCTATGCTGCCGAATGATCTCGGATGAAACGGTTTCGACGGACGTTCACTCGGCTGGCGCCTCGCTCTCTGCTCAACCAGCGGACGGGTGAGTCGGACGCCTGTGCTCATGCCTGATCGCAGAGTTGCACTGCGGCACTCACGATCTCCGACTCGTCGAGGAGTACCGTCAGCGCGGCGTCGCCGAGCGGGATGAAACTGTCGGCGCTGGACACACGCGCGATGTCGCCGCGAAACCCGTTCTCCACCAACGCGGTGATCACCGACTGGCCTACTCCACCAGAGTGTCGCGTCTCATCGACGACCAGCACCCGGCCGGTGATGTTTGCCTCGCGCAGCAGGTCGTCGACCGGTAGCGGCGCAAGCCATCTCAGGTCGACGACACGGACGTCGATGTCGTGGTCGTGGTGCAGCGACCGGGCGGCACGCAGGCTCATCGGTACGCCGTTGCCGAAGGTGAGGATGGTCAGGTCGGTGCCAGATCGATGCGTTCTCGCGGTGCCGATCTCGGTACGGATAGGGGTGTCAGCGGTGCTGAGCCATTCGTCGTCGCCGTCGTCGATCAGGTCGCGGGTGTGATAGAGCGCGATCGGTTCGAGGTAGATGCACGGCATGCCAGAGGCGACGGTGGCGTCGGCGCAAGCCGCCAGCATCGGGCCGGCGTCGTCGGGGTGCGCCGGCGAGGCGACGACGATCCCGGGGATATCCAGCAGTGCGGCAACCGAATTGTCGTTGTGGAAATGGCCGCCGAAACCTCTCTGATAGCCGTACCCGGCGACGCGGATGATGCCGGGGTTGCGGTACTGGCGGTTCGCGAAGAACTGCAGTGTCGCACCTTCCCCGCGAATCTGATCGGCAGCGTTGTGCACGTAGGCGAGGTACTGGATTTCGGCAATCGGCAGAAGCGCGGACAGTCCGGCGCCGAGGGCGAGCCCGAGGATCGCCTGTTCGTCGAGCAAGGTGTCGAATACCCGTGTGGCGCCGAACTTCTTCTGCAGTCCGCGGGTGACGCCGTAGACCCCGCCCTTGCGGGCGACGTCTTCGCCGAACACCATCGCACCACGGTGGCGTTCGAGTATCCCCGAGAGCGCGGTGTTGATCGATTGCGCCAGAGTCGCACCCGATCCCGGATGGCCGTTCGCGTCCCGGCTGGCGGCGATGGCGTCGTCCAATGCAGAGGTCAGCGGTTCGGTCACCGACACTCGGTCGGCGAGTTGCGGTAGATCGGCGACTTCCTTGGCGAGGCCGGCGACCTCGATCCGCTTGGCCTCGTACATGTCGAGTACGTCGTCCACACTGCGGTGCCCGCCGGCGATCAACTGGCGCGCGGTGGCGAGCACCGGGTCACGATCGTAGTCCTCGGTGATGTCACGGGTGCTGCGGTAGGCCCGCTCGTAGTCGGAGCCGGCGTGGCCCATCAGGCGCACCGTGCGGAGATGCAGGAATGCCGGCCGTCGGTGCATGCGTACCCAATCGACTGCGGCACGAGAGGTTTCGAATGTCGCCGCGAGGTCCGAGCCGTCGGCGACGAAGTAGCCGAGGCCAGGCTGATGGCCGTAGGCGGTTTCGATCCAGCCTGCCGGGGTGCGGGTGCTGATGCCGATTCCGTTGTCCTCGCAGACGAACAGGATCGGCATCGCGACGCCCTGGAACGCAGTGTGTTTCGCGGTGTTGATCGCGCCGACGGCCGTGGAGTGGTTGGCCGAGGCATCGCCGAAGCTGCAGACCGCGATCGCGTCGCTCGGCCAGGGGTGGGTGTCGGCCATCGTGGCGCTGCGTTCGATGCACAGCGCGACGCCGACCGCGCGGGGCAGATGGGAGGCGATGGTGGAGGTCTGGGGGATGACCGCGAGGTCGTGGCGGCCGAACACCTTGTGGCGACCGCCGGAGATCGGTTCCTCGGTCGCGGCGACGAGTCCGGCCAGCACATCGCGCAGTGGGTCGGCGCCGTCGACCTGCTGCGCACGGGCGAGGAAGTAGCCACCCGATCGGTAATGGAGTAGCGCCGGGTCGGTGGGCCGGCAGACTGCGGCGACCGCGGCGTTCCCTTCGTGACCCGACGACCCGATCGTGTAGTAACCCTTGCCTTCTGCGCGCAATGCACGCGCGGCGAGGTCGAGGTGGCGACTGCCGAGTTGGGCGTCGAAGATGGTGAGGGCGTCGGCGACGGTCAGGGTGGTGCCGGGCGCGAAGGGCGTCAGGTCGCCGTGCGGTGGGCGTGTGCTGGAGTCCAGGCCGCGGAGCGTGGTGACAAAGTGGTCGTCGATGGGTTCGGCCATGGTGATCTCCTCAGACGATGTTGGTTTCGCCGGCGGCCAGAGCGACGTCGCTGAAGCGATCCAGGCGGAAGTCGGTGATGTCGTAGCGCGGTGTGATGCCGTGGTAGAGATCGCGGATGATCTCGCCGCTGGCCGGACCCATCAGGAAGCCGTGGCCGGAGTAGCCGGTCGCGATCAGCAGTCCGTCGATGTCGTTGCTGCGGTCGAGGATCTGATTGCGGTCGGGGGTGATCTCGTAGAGTCCGGCCCAACCGGTGCTGATGCCGTAATCGAGGATTGCTGGGGCGCGGATCGCCGCGATCTCACCCAATCCCAGTAGCCAGTCCTCGAGTTCGAAGCGCAGGTTGAACCCTTCGGTCTCGTCGGGGTCGGACCAGCCGAGCAGGAGTCCCTTGCCCTCCGGGTGGAAGTAGAAGTTGGACGGGAAATCGATGGTGAGGGAGGGGGAATGGTCGGGGAGCTCGGCCAAGGGCTCGGTGAAGGCGATCTGCCGGCGCATCGGCGTGACGGGAATGTGGACGCCGAGCATGTCACCGATCTCGCGTGACCAGGCACCGGCCGCGCACACGACCTGGTGGGTCGTGATGCGGCCGTGCTCGGTGATCACCTCGGTGATGGTCCCGTTGGTCGACGCGATGTCGATCACCGCGCAGTTCCGGATGATCGTCGCGCCGTGCCGGCGTGCGGCCGCGGCGTATCCCATGACGACCGATTCGGGTGTCGCTTTACCGTCGCCCGGGGACCAGCATGCCGCGAGCATCCCACCGGTCTCGATCAGCGGTGAAATACGCTTGGCCTCTTCGGGATCGACCATCCGGCTCGGCACGCCATGCGCGTTCTGCAGGGCGACACTCTCGGTGAACACCTCGACGTCGGTCGGATCCGACAGCAAGTACAGGTAGCCGTCCCGGTGGAAGTCGATCTCCTGCCCGTAGAGCTGCCCGAATTGCGAGTAGATCTCGAGGCCACGGAGGCCGATCTCGATGTTGGCGGCGTTGGAGAACGACGCACGGACACCGCCCGCCGCTTTGCAGGTCGATCCGCAGGCGAGTTCGTCGCGTTCCAGCAGCACCACGCCCTCGACGCCGGACTGGGCCAGATGAAACGCGATGCTGGCGCCGATGACGCCGCCGCCGATGATGACGACGGTCGCCTCGGTGGGGATGCTTCGGGTCATGGAGTTCATCGGGGAAGCCGACCTTTCAGACGCATGGCCTCATGCACTCGACGCTCGGCGGTCTGCCGCGCCGCCTGATGGGTGGTGAGGTCCTGTGCGCGGGACTCGGCGAGTGTCGTCGTCGTTCCGGCACGGAGTTTGTCGGAGATGAGTGCGAACACCGCCGACGGATCGGGTCGGATTCCGGAGGTTCGTGCATCCATGGCGACTGCGGCCGCGACCACCCCGCCGGCGTTGGCGATGAAGTCGGGCACCACGACGACCCCGCGGTGGTGCAGAACCTGTTGTGCGGCAGCACTTGTCGGCAGATTGGCACCCTCGACGATGATCGACGCCGCGAGTTCACCGGCCACCTGCTCGTCGATCACGTCCTGCAGTGCCGCGGGCAAGAGAACGTCGGCGGTGACCCGGAGTTCGTCGCCGGGCGCCAATGGTTTGGCGGAGTCGTGGTGGTGGACCAGCGCGTCGCCGTAGATCTCGCGTAGCCGCAGTAGCTCGGCGACGTCGAGTCCGTCGGGATCATGCAGTCCGCCCTGGGAGGTGGAGATGGCGACGACGGTCGCGCCGAGCTCGGCGAGCCGGTTGGCGGCTGCGGCACCGACCGCGCCGAATCCCTGGATGCTGACCGACAGCCGGGACACCTCGAGCCCAGCGAACTGGGCTGCCGCGTCCAGGGATTCGGCCACACCGAAGCCGGTGACACCGAGCTGGTCGTAGGGTAGCCCGCCCAGTGCAGACGGCGTGCCGACCGCACCGGAACGCCCACCGACCTCGTCGAGCATGATTGCCGCGTCGGCTTCGGTGAGGCCGACGTCGAGGCCGAACACGTATTCGTCGGGAACCTCGTTGCGCAGGGCCCGAACGAACGACCGGAGTACGGCCTCTTTGTCGGCTGCGGTCGGGTCGTAGCGGATGCCGGCCTTGGCCCCGCCATAGAAGAGGTCGACCCCGGCCCACTTCCACGTCATGTTCCGGGCCAGTCGAGCAACCTCGGTGACCGACACGGTGGGCGTCATCCGGGTGCCGCCCTTACCCATTCCGCGGGCGGTGTTGTCGATGACCAACACTCCGCGCATCCCGGTGCGTGTGTCGGACACGCAGACCACTTTCTCGGGTCCCCAGTCGTCGATGGTTTCCAACATGATTCGGCTCCTCGTGTCGGGGTGGTTCGGACTCAGCCGAAGTTGACGCCCTGTGCCAGCGGCAGTTCCGCCGAGTAGTTGATGGTGTTGGTTGCGCGACGCATGTAGGCGCGCCAGGCGTCCGATCCGGATTCGCGGCCGCCGCCGGTGGTCTTCTCGCCTCCGAATGCGCCGCCGATCTCGGCGCCAGAGGTGCCGATGTTGACGTTGACGATGCCGCAGTCGGATCCGTCGGCGGCGATGAATCGCTCGGCCTCACGCTGGTTCAAGGTGAAGATCGCCGACGAAAGGCCCTGCGGCACATCGTTGTGCAGGGCAATGGCCTGGTCGAGGGTCGAGTAGGTGAGCACGTAGAGGATGGGTGCGAAGGTCTCCTCACAGACGACCTCAGTCTGTGCCGGCATTGTCACGATGGTCGGTTCGACGTAGTAGGAGTCGGCGGTGCTGTCGCGGCGGACACCACCGGCGATCACTGTGCCGCCCTGCTCCTGCGCCCGCTCGAGCGCGGACGTCATGTTCTGGAACGCCCGGTCGTCGATCAGCGGGCCCACCAGGGAGCCCTCGGTGAACGGATCCCCGATCGGCAGTCGCCGGTAGACCTCGGCCAGTCGTGTGGTGAGTTCGTCGGCGATGCTCTCGTGGACGATGACCCGACGCATGGTGGTGCAGCGTTGGCCCGCGGTGCCGGCCGCGGCAAAGACGATGCCGCGCACGGCGATGTCGAGGTCGGCGGACGGCGTGACGATGGCCGCGTTGTTGCCGCCGAGTTCGAGGATCGACCGGCCGAATCGTGCGGCCACCCGCGGGGCGATCTGCCGGCCCATCCGTTCGGAGCCGGTGGCGCTGACGACGGGGACCTGGGGGCTGTCGAGCAGGGCTTGGGAATCTGCCGGGTTCGCCGACACCATGACGTTGAGGTTCGTGGGTGCCCCGACGTCACGGGCGGCGCGGTCGAACAGCGCCGAGCAGGCAGCGGCGGTCAGCGTCGCGAGTTGCGCCGGCTTCCAGACGACGGCGTCACCGCACACGATGGCCAGCGCGGTGTTCCACGACCACACCGCAGCGGGGAAGTTGAACGCCGAGATCACGCCGACGACGCCGACCGGATGCCAGGTCTCCATGAGACGGTGCCCGGGACGTTCGGACGGCATGGTGCGACCGTCGAGCTGACGGGACAGACCGACGGCGAAGTCGCAGATGTCGATCATCTCCTGCACCTCACCGAGTGCCTCGGAGGTGATCTTGCCGACCTCGACGCCGATCAGCGCAGCGACGTCGGCCTTGTATTCGGTGAGGAGCTCACCGAGCCGCTTGACGAGCTGACCGCGCACGGGTGCGGGTACGGTCCGCCACTGCAGGAACGCCGCGTGGGCGGCATCGATCGCGGACTCGACATCTGCCGCGTCGGCCGCGCGAACGTCGAACAGATCGTCGCCGGTCACCGGGGTCCGAACGGTGATGCGGCTCGACGACGGGGCAATCAACGCGTCGACGTCGACCCCGCAGCGGCGCAGGCTGTCCTGCGCGAGGTCACGCAGGTGATCGCTGGTGGGCAGGGCGATGGTGGCGGCAATGCTGGTGCTCATGATTTCAGTCCTTCGGTTGTGCGGCCGGAGTCCGGACGTGTGCTTCGTCACTCATGCTTCGCTGCGAGTTCGGATAGAACAAGCGAAAGAAACTGCGATCAATCGTTTAGGATTTCTATATGACGCTGAATCTGGCGCACCTCACCGCGCTCCGCGAACTGGGACGACTCGGCACCATGGTCGCGGTGGCGGACGAACTCGGGTACACGCCGGGGGCGGTGTCGCAGCAGATCGCCGCGCTGGAGAAGAGCGTCGGCACATCGCTGATCACCAAGGTGGGGCGCAACGTGATGCTGACCGACGCCGGCGTGGTGTTGGCCGAGCACGCCGACCGCGTTCTCGCCGCGGAACGGTCCGCCGTCGATGCGGTCCTCAACCTCGAGGGCCAGGTCGCGGCTCCGGTGGTGCTCGGAGCGTTCGGCAGTACCGCGGCGATCCTGCTGCCGGAGGTGGTGTCCGTCGCCGACTCCCTCTACCCCCAGATGCGTTTGTCCAGTTGCGAACTCGACGTCGACCAGGCCATCGACGCGGTCGCGCACAATCGCGTCGACCTTGCGTTCGGGATCGACTACCCGACCCATCCGCTGCCTCGGGTGCCGGGAGTCGAGATTCTCACCTTGCGGGAGGAACGGTTCGGGTTGGCCGCCGCAACCGGCGCTCATGGCGTGCGTACCCGCAGCACCATCGACCTGCACGACGCAGCCGACTGGCCGTGGATTCTCGCCCCCGCAACGACGTACTACGGCTTGGCGATGCGAATAGCGTGCCGACAGAACGGCTTTGAGCCCCGCGTCGTGCACGAGATCGTGGACACCGCGGTGACGCTGACACTGGTCGGCAAGAGTCTCGGCGTCGCACCCATGACGGACATGATGGTCGGGCTGGTGCCCTCCGCGCCCATCGTGCGACTGGACCTGCGCCAGCAGATCCTCCGACGTGTCGTCCTCATCCGTTCGATCCATGCCGACGCCCGGCCGGCCGTGCGTGCGGCGACCGAGGTGGTTCGGACGGTCTTTCATGGCGTTCAGAACTACCGATGAGGTGTCCGGCGCTACCCTGAAAACATCCGCGGACCTGCGGACACCCGCACACTGAAGACCAGAGACCGAGATGAAGCCCAGACCGGCGGTCGTGGCCGCGATACTCACGGTCGTTGCGCTGTTCCTGAGCGCCTGCGGGGGTGGCGGAGACGAGTCGGGTGCCGAGAGCACCGCCGCCACGTTCTCGACGTGTTCGCGCACCGATGAAGTCGCCACCGCAAGCAGCAAACCCGTGGGCGACGACACCATCTTCATCGGCGCATTCGCCGACTGGGACGAATCGATCGCCTCGGCGTACCTGATGCGCAACCTCCTCAACCGCAATGGGTATACCGCCCAGGTCAAGACCATGGATATCGAATCGGCCTTCACCGCAACGGCGTTCGATGAACTCGATGTCCTCACCGACGTCTGGCTGCCCACGACGCACCAGGGCTACATCGACCAATATGGCGACCAACTGGAGGCGTTGGGTTGCTGGTACGACAACGCCAAAATCACTATTGCGGTGAATGATTCGTCTCCGGCGCACTCTATCGGCGACCTCAAGACCATGGGTGC
The DNA here is from genome assembly GCF_048537925.1 of Gordonia sp. CPCC 205515. Lineage (NCBI taxonomy): Bacteria > Bacillati > Actinomycetota > Actinomycetes > Mycobacteriales > Gordoniaceae > Gordonia > Gordonia sp. CPCC 205515. The sequence continues at coordinate 554,415 of NZ_JBCLVJ010000008.1, forward strand.
GGCATATCAGAACACGCTGGTCGGCATCGAGCCCGGCGCCGGTGAGACATCGGTGATCGCCCACCAGGTGATCCCGGCCTATGGACTGCACAACCTCAAGATGCGCAACGCGTCGACCGCCGACATGCTCGAATCCCTCCGGCAGGCAGAGACCAATCGCGCGAACATCGCGGTGACGCTGTGGCGCCCGCATTGGGCTTACTCGGAGTTCGACATTCGTGATCTCGAGGACCCGAAGGGGAAGTTGGGCGGCACCGAAGGCGTCTGGAACTTCGCCAACAAGGGATTCGGTGAGCGCTCACCCCGGGCAGCGCAGATGTTCCGCAACCTGAAGCTGTCCGACGCCGAACTCTCCAACCTCGAAGACCTGATCACCCAGAAGTATCGCGACGCCAAGGACAATGCGGTCATCGAGTGGCTCAACTCCCATCCCGCCTTCGCCGATCAGGTGATGAGTGGTTCGTCGGGATAGCCGTCGCCAGGGTAGATCGACGTCACCCGCAGGTCGGGCCTGAGCAGCCCGGCGAAACGAGGTCGCATGCGACCTCAACTTGGTCCCGCGTACTCAGCCGAGTACGCGATTCCAAAACGACGTCGCATGCGACCTCATTTCGCAGAACCCCTACCCCGCTCACTGAGCAGCCCGGCGACGCAGGAGCCGTGCGTGTCGAAGGGTCAGAGCTGCTTCAGCTGTTCGCGGGTGTTGCGCACGTCGGCGCCGATCAGGGATCGGGCTCTTCGGGGGAGCGCTCGATCACCGCCGCCCCGTCGGACGCAACACGATTTCCTCCGGATGCGCCTCGGCGGTGCCAACTCCAATTCCTTTCCCTAACAGCCAGTTAGAGCATCGCCGAAACACACACCGTCGGTCGTATATCGATTCCGTTCCCTGCGGATGACGCGTAAATTTCACTACATGGCGCGAGTCAATCATGGGCGGTGGACTGCCGAGATCGACGGCGACTTCGTCGTCTTCATCATCGGCGCACGCATCAACTCCCCGTGGCAGTTGGTGCGCTGGTTCCTCGATCTCGGCGGCCGCCGGGGCATGCCGTACATGCTGAAGTACCTGATGAAACACCCGGAGAAAGGGATGCTCGGCTATCAGAGCTTCGGTCTGACCAACGTGCAGTACTGGCGCTCGTTCGCTCACCTCGAGGCGTTCGCGAAAGACACCGACGATCCGCACGCCGCCGTGTGGCGGGAGTACTGGAAGCGGGTCGGTTCCAGTTCGCGGAGCGGTATCTGGCACGAGACGTTTCTCGTCCATGCCGGGGAGTACGAGGCGATCTACGGCAACATGCCGCCTACCGGGCTGGGTCGGGCCGCTCATCTGGTGCCGCTGTCGGCCACCACATCCGCGCGCAAACGGCTGCACCGACAGCCGCACTGAAGCGTCCGTCCACCGACCGCTTACATGAGGTAGACACCCAAAGCGTCGAGCAATCCCCGCGTGCCTGTCTCCCGGCCCGGTCCGTCGGCCCAGAACCGGTCGAAGAAGACGCCGTGCTCGGCGTGGGTGAACCGGGTCCCGATGTCGATGGGCTCGAACTCCAACGACGCCACCGACGTTGACATGTGAACTCCGTCGATCCACATGTCGTAGGTCGTGACGATGCGGTTGTGCTCGACGATATCGGTGTAGGTGGCCTCGTACCGGGAGACCGGGCCGTCGTGGAACTTCCCCTCGGCGATGTCGCGGCCACCGACCCGAAAGTCGAAGGCCCACTCACCGGCTTCCATGGCGTCGCCGGCGCCCCACCACGACAGCTTCTGCTGTTCGTCGGCGAAGGCATCCCAGACGCGCTCGATGGGCGCGGGATAGTCGCGGGTCAGGGTGAACTCGGCGCGAGCGAGTCTGCGTTCGACGGTCACGGCGGAGTCCTATCGGGTGAAAGTGACGTGAATGGTGCCGCTTTCGGCCACTTCGGTCGTCACCTTGTGTGTCTGGTCGAGCGCGGGGAGGTCGTCCCAGAGTGAGGCTCCGCGGCCGAGGACGATCGGCGCGATCATCAGGTGCAGGTGGTCGACGAGGCCGGCGCACAGGAACTCCCGTGCGGTGCCGACGCCACCCCCGACCCGCACGTCGAGGCCGCCGGCGGCGTCGGACGCCTCAGCGAGCACATCCTCGATGGCACCGCTGCGGAAGTGGAAGGTCGTACCGCCCTGCATCGGCAGCGACGGGCGGGGCGCGGTGTGGGTGAGCACGTAGACCGGGGTGCCGAACGGCGGCTCGTCACCCCACCAGCCCTGCCAGTTCGGATCATCGGGGAAGGTATGCAGGCCGAACATCGAGGCACCGAGGATCTCGGCGCCGATACCTTCGAAATGTGCTGCGGCATAGGCATCGTCGACGCCGGTGGTGCCAGTGCCGGACGTGTCACCGAAGACGCGTTCGTGGAAGGTGCGGGTTGCCGAGTACGCCGCGGTGAGGCGTCCCCAGTCCTCACCCATCGGGTTCTCGGGGGAGACGCCGGCGGTGGCGGTACGGCCGTCGAGCGAGGTGAACATATCGAGGCGCACACGGGTCATGTCAGGTCTCCTTGGTGGTGGCACGGGTCAGGTGGATGCCGAGCCGGTCGGCGTGGTGTTCGGCAGGCGTGCGTTGTTCGCCGAGCCAGAGGTGCAGCACGTCGAGGGCACCCGGGCGCAGGCTCACAGTGCGGACCCGACCCTGCTTGTGCGACAGCACAACTCCGGCGTCCTCGAGCACCCGCAGGTGCTGCATGAACGACGGTAACGCCATCGAGAACGGTGCCGCGAGCTCGGATACGACCGCCGGGGATTTCGCCAACCGTTCGACGATGGCCCGTCGGGTCGGGTCGGCGAGTGCACGTAGCACCGCGTCGACCTCCTCGTGATACTTAGGCACATACCTAAGTATTCACGGCGAGCTCCAATCCGTCAACCAGCGCGGTGAGTCACTCGGCCTGCGCGGCAGACGGATCCATCCACATGATCTGCCACGAGTGGCCGTCGAGGTCGTCGTAGCTGCGGCCGTACATGAAGCCGTGGTCCTCGGTGTCGCCGGGTTTGCCGCCGGCGGCGATCGCGCGGTCGACGAGCTGATCGACGGCGTCGCGGCTTTCTGCGTCGAGACACACGACGCATTCCTTGGTGACGGTGGCGTCCGCGGTCTGCGCGGGGTGGAACGTGTCGAAGAAGTCGCGCTGCAGCAGCATCGCGACCAGGTTCTCACCGAGGACGAGAGATACCGCCCGGTCGTCGGAGAAGTTCTCGTTGAAGCTGTAGCCGAGGTCGGCGAAGAAGGCGCGCGATCGCGCGACGTCGGAAACTGGCAGGTTCACGAACATCGTGGTGTGCATCATCGGAGGTCTCCTGCGGTCTGCGATGTCCTCAGGTCGAACATCGTCGCAGTGGTGGACCCGAGACACCCGCGAAACTCATCGCTGCCTTCAGCTCACGCGTCGGCAGCCGTCAGCTTCCACCCCGCGACCTTGCCCTGCCGTTCCCAGAACCCGGCGAAGTAGCCGCCGGCGGCCAGAAGTTCCTTCGGTGTGCCGGATTCGATGACGGTGCCGCGGTCGAGGACCACCACTCGGTCGGCGTGCCGGATGCCGGCCTGGCGGTGGGCCACGATGACGCGCGTGCGACTGATGTCGTCGGCCGACAGGGCATCGACCACGGCTCGCTCGTTCTCGTTGTCCAGCGCGCTGGTCGCCTCGTCGATGAGCAGCACCGGCGCCGGTTTCAACAGCGCGCGGGCGATGGAGATGCGTTGCCGTTCGCCACCGGAGAGCACCGAGCCGCCTTCGCCGACGGCGGAGTCCCGGCCATCGGGGAGACGGTCGGTGATCTCGTCGACGCGGGCCAGTCGTGCGGCCGTGTCGATGCGGGGCGGGTCGGCGGTGGGATCGCCGGCGACGATGTTCTCAGCGATGCTGCCCTCCATCAGGTATGGCTCCTGGAAGACCATGCTTGCCACGGCACGTCGCGTGTGGTGGTCGAGGGTGGCGGCGTCGACGTCGTCGAACAGGATGCGCCCGGAGGTGGGCGAGTACAGTCCCGCGATCAGCCCGAGGATCGTGCTCTTACCCGACCCGGACGGGCCGATGATGGCGGTGGTGGCACCGGCGTCGAGAACCAGATCCAGACCGTCGAGCACCGGATGGCGGGCGTCGCCGTAATCGAATCCGACGCCCTGGAATTCGATGCGTGGCGCGCGTCCCGGCGTCGTCGATTCGGTGCCGGTGGGATCGAGCGGTGCGTCGAGTACCGTCTGGATCCGGGCGAGCGTCGCTCGCGAGATCTCCAGCCCGGAGCCGAGCTCGCCGATCACCGAGAACGGCTCGAGGTAGCGCACCGCCACCACGATGAGCGCCACCGCTTCGGCAGTGGAGAGGTCACCGCGCACCGTCAGCCACGCGGTCACCCCGGCGAGGGCGAACAACGCGATCTGGGCGGCGATGCTGAACAGCAATTGCCCCGGTACCTGCATCAGCAGCAACCGCGCCGTCGCACCGTGTTGGTGGGCGACCGCATCGCCGGCGAGGCTGCGTTCGGGTTCGACGCGCCGCGACACCCGCAGCGCCTGCTGAGTGCGAGCGAACTCCACGACCCGCTCGGTGAGCGCTGAATTGGCCTCATCGGCAACACGGTCGGCGCGACGGCTGATGGCCGTGGTCGCCCACAGGGTGCCCAGCAGGAGCGGCACACCGGCCAACGCCACCAGGGCCAATTGCCATGCCACGCCGAACAATGCGAGACCGATGGCCAGGGGGAGCAGGACCGCGCTCACCAAGGGGGTCAGCAGGTAGACCACCACGCCGACCAGGTCGGGACCGGTAGCGGCGATCGCCTGGCGCGCGTCGGCCATGTTCGTGGCGCTGAACCACGTCAGCCGGATGCGCGAGAGCCGTTCGGCCACCGTGTGTTGGGCGTCGTCGAGCAGTGAAAAGCCCAGGACGAAACCGAGTTTCGATGCCGCCGAGTCCACGAACCAGCCGAGGAGGGTGACGGCGGTGAGCCCGGTCAACCACAGCAGTGCTGAACTGTGCCGGCCGTCGAAGAGTGTGGAGATCAGCGGCACCAACATCACCACTCCGACGGCGCGCAGGATCACCGAGCCAACGGCGAGAAGGAAGAAGCGGTTGAGTTGCGGGCGGGTGGCGGCGGGTAGGAGCGCGAAGAGGGTACGGATCATCGGAGTGCTCCTGTCTGCGTCGCATCGGTGGTGGCGGAATCCCAGAGGGTCCGATATCGCCCGCCGGACGACATCAGTTGCTCGTGGGTGCCCCGCTCGACGACGCGCCCACCGTCGAGCACGACGATGGCGTCGGCGTCGGTCACGGTGTGCAGTCGGTGCGCGATCACCAGCACGGTGCGGCCCTGGGCGAGTCGACTCAGGCTCTGCTGCACCAGGAACTCCGACTCCGGGTCGGCGAAGGCGGTGGCCTCGTCGAGGATGATGACCGGGGTGTCGGCCAGGATGGCCCGGGCGATGGTGAGGCGCTGTCGTTCACCGCCGGACAGCGCGGCATCGGGTCCGAGTTCGGTGGCGTAGCCCTGCGGCATTCGTTCGATACGGTCGTGGATGTTGGCCGCGCGGGCGGCGGCGACGATCTGTTCGGGGTCGGCGTCGGGCACGGCGAGCGCGATGTTCTCGGCGACGGTGCCGCGCACCAGTTGTGTATGTTGCAGCACGAAACCCACACTGCGATACAGGTCGTCGGCGCTCAGCGACCGAATGTCGTGGCCGGACACCCGGATACTCCCGTCGGTGACATCGTGGAAGCGGGCGAGCAGCGCCGCCAGCGTCGACTTGCCCGATCCCGACGGCCCCACCAGGGCGGTCACGGTGCCGGGTGCGAGTGTCAGCGAAATGTCCTGGAGTACCGGCACACCCGGGCGGTAGCCGAACGAGACATGGTCGAAGGTCACCTCCCCGGGCACCGCGTGGGTGACCGGCGACGACGGTAGAAGCGCCAACTCGGGCCCATCGAGCGTCTCCTGGATGTCGCGGGCGGCGACCATCCCGGTGCGCAGACCCGACAGCCCGTAACCGATGCCCAGTAGCCGCGCCCCGAACGTGGTGCCCAACAACAGGAACGGCAGCAGGTGGACCGGTTGCGTCCACCCCCAGACGACGAACAGTGTCCCGACCACCGCGATCAACCACAGGAAGGTGGTGGGACGCGTGATGAGGTCCATCACCGTCTTCGCGGTGATGAAGGGACGCTGCCAGTTGTTCAGGAACGACAGGTATCCGTCCAGGTTGCGTCGGAACCGCGAGGCCATGACACCGCCGAACGTCCGGATCACCGGCTGCGCTTCGAGATAGGCGCTCGCCTCGCCGTTCATCCGCTCGGCCCAGGTCTGCGCCAGGGGGATCTTGGGACCCGACACCACCATCATGCGGGCCATGGTGATCACGTACGCGAGCACCGGAATCAACAGGAACAGTGCGATCCGCCAGTCGGCGATGAACAGGTACACCAACACCGCGACCGGCGCGACCACCGCACTCACCGCGTCGATCACCGCATGAGTGACCAGGTAGTGCAGGGAGAGGGTGTTGTCCTGGATCAGGGTCTTGACGCTGCCCGCGTTGCGATCGGTGAACCAGCCCAAGGGAAGTCGAGCCAGCTTGGTCAGCAGCCGTTGTCGCACGTCACGAGAGAAACTGCTGTCGACCGCGTGCAGCCACAGCAGCATCGCCGATTCCAGCAGCGCTCCCACGCCCAACAGGATGACGGCCAGGATGCCGACCGCCCACAACTCGCTCGCGTCCGCGCCCGACAGCAGCCGGCGACCGAGTTCCACCAGCAGCACGTACGGCGCCAGTTGGAGCAACGTCACCACGGCCTGCAGCACGCCGGCGGTGATCAGCGTCCCCTTCAGTGGCGCAAGCAGTCGCCCTGCGCCGGCGGCCCGCCAGGTGCCCTGGGTGGGGAACTCCGAGGGACTCGTCGAGACCGGCTCTACGGCGACGTCTTCGGTCGCGGCGCCGACCACCGGCTCGACGGTGTCCACCACCGGTGCCGCGTCGGGATCACGGTCTTTGCCCATCGCCTTGCCCTGCGACCAGTAGGCCTGCACATGGGTCTCCGACTTGGGGAAGCCGAACTCCTTGATCCGTTTGCGGATCTCCTTGAGAGAGTTGCCCTCCGGCCCTGCCCACAAGTACCAGTCCGACCAGTCCCGCGATTCCAGCGCGGCGGCAAGCGATCCGACGTCGGCGCGCTTGACCCAGTGGGTCCGTAGCCGAGGATGGGCAACCAACGGCAGCTCGCGGTCCAGCGCGTCGTGCTCCTCGAGATACAGCTCGACGGGTACCTCGGGCGGGACGGTGGCCAGGATGGTGCGGATGGCCGGCAGCGACGCCGAGTCACCGATGAGGAGGTACCCCGACGGCGGAACGTCGGGCACCTCGAACGGTGTGGAGCTTGCCGACATCATCTCGATCACATCGCCGGGCTCGGCGGTCTGGGCCCACTGCGCTGCCGGGCCCGACGGCTCGTGCAGCACGAAGTCGATCGAGAAGTCCCCGGTGGCCGGGTCGGCGTCGACAAACGTGTAGCCGCGCTGGTGTTCCTTGCCGTTGCCGTCGGGGAACCAGCCGCGAATCCAACTCGTCGCACCGAACACCACGTCGTCGAAGACGGTGTCGGAGTGGAATCGGATGCGGACGCAGTGTGGCGTCACATCCGATCGCCCGATCACCGTCGCCGCATGATCACGAATGCCGTAGGCGCGCATGACCGCGCCACCAAATCCCCGAGACGCCATCTGTCCCTCCCGAATCACGCCCGGCAGTGTCGCCGAGACCGTGTCACCCGGTACTGAGGTTAGTACGACCTAACAGATGGAGAAAGAGTCTGTGTGATGGAGCGATACCCGATATCCGCTCCTCGATTACGGATTCGCTCCCTCGATCGATGGAGCGGATCCATAACGAGGGAGCGAATACGCAATAAGCCGACCACGACATCACGAAGTCGGGACGACCTTGCCGTTGACAGTCACCTCCACGGTGTCGGTGGAGGTGTTGTAGGTGATCTTGCCGTTCTCGAAGGTCGACGTCTTCATATCGCCGTCCTGGGTCTCGTCGCTGGTTGCGGCGCCGAGCGGACCCTCCGATCCGCCCTTGCCGTCGGACGCCGGAACGCCCTCGGCGTTACGCGGGACGTTCCAGGCGTCGCGGATCTTGCCCCAGGTGATGTAGGCCGGGGTCGATGCGTCAGCATTTTTGGCGGTGATGACACCGCCGTCGAACTGCTGGAAGACGACGCCGTTGGGGCTGGTTCCGGTGCCGGCGCCGGCCAGCGGCTTGCCGAGGTCGGTCTTCTGTTGGTCGGTTGCCGAGGCGTACTTCGCCGCGATCGGACCGGTCAGTGTGACCGGTGTGCCGTCGGCCGCGGTCAACATCACCGGAGCCCCGGCCATGGCGGATGACATGGCCGATTGCGCCCCTGACATCGCGCTTCCGGCGGCCGAACTGGCGTCCGCGGCGGCGGATTGTGCTGCCGAACCTGCGCCTTCCGCTGCGGACATGGCGGCCGAGGCTGCCGACGTCGCCGCGGATGTGGCGTCGTTGGTGTCGTCATCGCTACATGCGGCGACGCCGAGAGTGATAAGGGACGCTGCGGCCACGACTCCGGCCAGGCGACGGACGGTTTGCTTCATTGGAAACCTCACAGCCTTTCGAGCATGGATGGAGACGTCCGGGGTTGAACGTCCACAGTTCACCCAAGCAGAGACCGGTGTCGAATAGTTAGCTTCGCTCAAGCTTGTGCTGGCGCCGGGGTTTTCGAGAGCGTCACCGCGTCGACCAGTCCTGCTGCATCCCGTGCAGGCGAAGACCCAGTTGCAGCTCGGCCCGCAGCCGTCCGTCACTCAGGTCACGGTCCAACGCCGACCGCACCCGGCCGAGCCGGTAGTACAGCGTGGAACGTTGGATGGTGAGAGTGCGCGCGGTCCGTGCCGCGTCGCCGCCGCAGTCCAGATAGGCCTGCAACGTCGCCACGATGTCCGACGACAGATCCGCGGCCAGCAGCGTCTGCACCGATCGGGGAAGGTCATCGACCGTCAGCTGTTCGATCGGCAGCAGCGCCAGCAGCCCGTCGAGTCCGGCGTCGTCGGACGTGAGGGCGCGCCCATGATCGGCCGGGGCCAGCCAATTCGCGCGTAATGCCCGACGCGCCAACGTAACTGACTGGTGTATCTCCTCGAGGCGGCCGACGACCGGCCCGATCCCGGCCCGCACATCGCCCACGTCCATGTCGTCGAGGATGCGCGCCAGGCGATCGGTGACCACCGGCCGCGGGAAGATCAGGATGCCGGTGCCGTCGTCGAGGGTGGATCCCACGACCGACGCCGTCGACGACCGGGCCACGAAATCGAGGGTCGTCCACACCGCGAGCGCCGAACTGTCCGGCGAGTGACCAGGACGGGGATCGCCCTCGATGGCCACCGCCGAGTACTGCGCGGCCGCCCCGATGTGCCGCTCGGCGATCAGGGCTTCGGCCGCGGCGCGTCGCTGCACCGGATCATCACCGATCACCTTGATGAGCAACTCCCGAGCCCGCGACCGATCGTGTTCGTCGTAGAGCAGCCGCAGTGAGAGCAGCACACCCAGCCCGGCGGCGCCGTGCCGCAGAGTCTGCAGCTGTGCGTCGTCGAGCGGGTCGTCGTCGACGACGCACAGCAGGTATCCGACCAATCGTCGATGGTCGGTCAGCGGGATGAGCAGGCACCGGCCGACCTGCGGGAACACCGCATAGACGTCGTCCGATGTCGCGGCCGCCGGCGGCGGTGTCCATCCGCCCGCGTGCGCCAGCAGCACCGAGAGCCGCAACCGATCCGCCTCGTTCTCGTGGATGGAGTAGCCGACCACGGCCATCGTCCAGTCCACCACCACCAGCCGCCGTCCCGCAGCCTCGGACAGATCCTGCAGGGCGTCATCCAGACTCGCCGCCGACACCGAAATCACCACCCTATATGGACAGACTGTCCGAAGATGTTCGCGCGAATATGAACAAATGTCTAGTGCGCTGCGTCACGGTCGCTCCATAGGCTCGAAGTCAGCCAAGCCAAAGGAGTCAGCACATGTCCAAGCGCATCGCCATCATCGGCGCCGGGATCGGCGGCCTCACCCTTGCCATCGATCTGCAGCGTAAGGGCATGCAGGTCGACATCTACGAGCAGACCGCAGTCCTCAAAGAGGTCGGGGCCGCGGTCGCGCTGTCGGCCAACGCCACCCGGTTCTTCGAGGGCCGCTTCGGGTTGGGGGAACAACTCGGCGAGAAGTGGGCCGAGGTCGACGGGTTGATCTACCGGGATGGGCGCACCGGCAAGGAGATCGCCCGACTGTCCTCCCGCGAGGACTATCGCCGACGCTACGGCGCGCCGTATGTCGGCATCCATCGGGCGGATCTGCAGGCAATCTTGTTCCACGCGCTCGACACCGACAGTCTGCATCTGAGCAAGCGGCTGACCGACATCGATGACACCGGTGCCGCCGCGCGCCTGACCTTCGAGGATGGGGATGTCGCGGAGGCCGATCTGGTCATCGGCGCCGACGGCGCACGGTCACTGACGCGTCGACTCCTGCTGGGCTACGACGACGCGCGCTACTCGGGGTGCAGTGCCGCACGCGGCATCGTCGCCCCCGAGCTGATGCCGTCGCTGCCGGATCCGGGCGCCATCCAGTTCTGGATGGGTCCGGGTGGGCATCTGCTGCACTATCCGATCGGCAACGGGGATCAGAACTTCTTCCTGGTCAAGCGCGAATCGCTGCCGTGGGCGGACAAGAGTTGGGTGGTGCCGGCCGAGGACAAGCAGCACATCGCGCCGTTCGCCGACTGGGCGCAGCCGGTGCTCGAGATGGTGTCGGCCGTCCCGGTTCTCGAGCAGTGGGCGCTGTTCTACCGCCCGCCGCTGACGCACTGGTCCGACGGTCGGGTGACGTTGCTCGGCGATGCCGCCCACGCGACGGTGCCCCACCACGGTCAGGGCGCGAACCAGTCCATCGAGGATGCGATCGTGCTGTCGGATCTGCTGTCCGCGTCATCGGATTGGGATACCGCCCGAACCGAATACGAGCAACGACGACGGTTCCGCACCCGTAAGGTGACCGATGCCGCGGTGACCGTCGGCGAGATGCTCCATCTACCCGACGGTCCCCGCGCCGATGAACGCAACAAGCGACTGGCGGCACCGGATGCCTTTGACCGGCATCTGGACTGGATTCACTCGTTCCGCGCCGACGAACAGGTTCCGACTGCACCCGTCGTCGGCGCGTGAGGACTCAGAGGTCCAGCACCCGCACGATCTCGGTGAGGTAGGCCGCCGATCGGTCGGAGCCGATGATGCCCGGCGCCATCTTGTTCATCACGTAGGACACGGTGGTCTTGTGCTCGGGGAACATCACCGTCATCGATCCACCCCAGCCGCCCCAGAAGCAGATCCGTGCGTCCGGAAGGTAGGGGAGGGTCTCGGGTTCGGGCAATGCGAAGCCGATGCCGAACCGCAGCGGGACACCGAGGACGAGGTCGACCCCGCGGGACTGCTGGTCGAAGATGAGGTCGATTGTCTTCTCCGACAACAGTGACACGCCGTCGACGGTGCCGCCGCGGGAGATGACCGAGAACGTCCGGGCCAGGGCCCGCGCGTTGGTGTGGCCGTTGAGCGCGCCGAGTTCTGCGCGGCGCCACGGAATCGTGTTGGCAGCCTCGGCGTTTGCGGCCGGCCCGGTGAAGGTCTTGAAGACCGGTGAGTCGGGGTCGAGCGATGCGATGTCGATCGGCAGGGGCGGCGGCGGAATGATCTCGGCGATCCGGTCGTCGTCCTCGGGCTTGGCGCCGATCTGCAGGTCGGTGCCCAAGGGTGCGGCGATCTCGTCGGCGACGAACTGCGTCAACGACTTTCCACTCGCGCGTCGCACGAGTTCACCGAGCAGGTGGCCCTGGTTCTGCGCGTGGTAGCCCGACGCCGTGCCCGGTTCCCACCACGGTGCCTGCGCGGCCAGGCGCGCCGTCGCCTTCTCGGTGTCGTACATGTCCTCGACGACGAACGGCTGATCCCACCCGGAGACACCGGACGTGTGCGACATCAGATGCCGAACCTCGATGCCCGCCTTGCCGTTCTCGCCGAACTCCGGCCAGTATTGGGCCACCGGCGCGTAGACGTCGAGCAGTCCGCGTTCCACGCACACCAGCACCGCCAGCGCGCTGATCTCCTTGGTGGTCGACCACACGTTGATGATGGTGTCGCGCTCCCACTCTCGGGTGCGGTCGGCGTCGGCGTATCCGCCCCACAGGTCGACGACGGTTTCGCCGTCGATGTCGATGGACATCGCCGCGCCCAGTTCTTCACCGGAGTCGAGGTTGGCCTCAAAAATGGTGCGTAGCTGGTCGAATCGGTTGTCGTGGTGTCCGGAGGTCGGCATGGGTGTCCTTTCGATGGTGATTATCCGAGAAGTGCGATGAAGGCGACGCGGGCGAGGTCGGCGTCGGGTTCCTTGGCGGCGATGAGGTCGGAGTAGATGAACGACTCGGCGACCCGTACTGCCAGATACGCCAACATGTCTCGAGTCAGGTCCACCGGCGGTGCGGGTTCCGGCGCCAGCAATTCCTGAACGAGATCGACCATCCGGGACTGGATGGCCGTGTCGGCGGTGGTGAGAATCCGCAACGCGCGCTGGGGATCTCGATGCAGAAAGGTGCGGAACCATGGTTCGGCGATCAGCATCCGCACGTAGGTGGTGAGGACTTCTGCGGCGCGATGCTCGGTCCCGGGCGGATGTGCGGTGAGCGCAGCAGGCCACGACGAGTGGGTTGTGACGCTCCAGAGCGCTTCGGCGAGGAGGATGTCGCGGTTGCCGACGCGGCGGAACACGGTGGTGCGATCGACACCGATCGCGGCGGCGACCTTGCCGACATCGACAGCTTCGCCGGCGATCAGGGCGTGCCGCGCCGCACGCACGGCACGCACAGCGGTGTGATCCGGCTCACTCACACAGATGAGGCTACACGCGTCTGCAACATTTTCAAGATTTATTGCAGACCGATGCCGGCCAGCATGAGGTCGAGTGCGCGCATCCGTTCATGCATCAGCGCATTGAGCGCTTGGTCGTCGGTGTCGTTGTCGGGTAGCTGCTCGAGAGGGATCGCGGAGAGCGCACTGAACGCCGTCAGCTGGATGCGGTGGGCGCGGGTGAGTGCGTCGAGCTCGATGTCGAAGCCGCTGTCGGCCAATCCGATTCGGTAGTGGCGTAGGCAGAGATCCTGCAGTTCCGGGAGTCGGTCGGCCGTCATGTGGCCGAGGTCGATGCCGCTGTTGACCAGTTGAGTCAGGTCGAAGCCGACCCGCGACCGTCCGAAGAATGCCCAGTCGATGACCGTGAACGTGCCGTCGCCGGTGCTGAGCAGGTTGTTCGGGCAGGCGTCGCCGTGGGCGGACAGCAACGGCAACGTCTCGATCTCGTCGATCAACGACGGCATGACGTCGATGAGAGCGAACAGTCGCGCCCGAAGTGCCGGCGTAACGTACCGCGCGACGACCGGATGCGACCAGATCTCGCCGGATCGGTAGGTGTCGACGAACTGTGATCGCAGTCGACCGAGGTAGTAAGTACGGGCCTGTACCGGACCCGACGGATGGCCGATGCCGTCCGCGATTCGGCCGACCTCCGGCGACGCCGCGAACCGTCCGAGCATGCGTGCCGCGTCGGCGTACATCTGCGTGGTCCAGGTCGCCGCGTGGGGCACGCGTTCGATCCAGATCGCCGCCGAATCGTCGTCGATCGGGCGCACTGCATAGCACCGGGGGAGTGACATCCCCTGCGGTAGAGCAACTCCCAACTCTGATCGGTAGACGTTCGGTTCGATGTCCCAGGGCAATCCGCGTGCCGCCGCCTCGGCGAGTTCGACGGGGATCACGTGGAAGAACGGCGACCGCCGGACGTCGCGGGCGACCTTGACCACCAGCGCGACCGGGCCGTCGGAGGTGGCAACATCGACGCACCATCGCGAGTCCGTGGTGAGGGCGACGAGCCCGTACGGGAGTTCGGCCGCCTCGACGGAGTGCACCTCGGCAACCCCCAGTAGCTCGGCGAGTTCACAGTTGTCGATGGCGAGTTGTTCCGGCCAGGTCGAGGTGTTCATGAGCTATCCTTAGACAAGCAGCTTTACCAAGAAAGGTAAGTTACTTGTCCAGTTTTGTCAATGGGGTGCCTGCCGGCGATGAGCACATCGCCACCCTGTTGGGGCGTGCCATCGAACAGATCGCCGGCACCTTCGACAACGAGGTCTGGAAAGGCCTGCGGGCATCGCAGTTCCGCATCCTCGAGGCGATCGACCGTGGCGCCGTGCGCACCGTCGATGTGGCACGAGTGCTGGGGATGACCAAACAGGGTGCCGGACAGCACATCTCGAAGCTGACCGACGACGGATACATTGCCGTCTCCGACAACGCCGGGGATCGGCGAACGCGACAGTTGAGACTGACCCGCCAAGGCTCCACGACGCTCGCTCGTGGCCTGCGGCGAATCGCGGAGATCGAGGCGGAGTGGGCCGGACTTGTCGGTGCCGACGACTTCGCCGCCTTCCGGCGGGTGCTCGCGGCCATTGGCGAGGACTCCAACCAGCTCTGACCTGACATGAGCCACATCTCTCCACACCGCCTGTGTGCACTGTGCACGCGAGCAGTGCGGAGACTTGTGGCTCATGTCGGCGGCGGCACACAATGACGCATGTCCGCAGGCTGGCCACCCCACCTCGACGTCGGCGCGGTCCGTTCGCGCGACCGACCGCGAACTTCGACGCCGTCGTGCATTTCTACGGCGACGACCTCGGCCTCCCGATCCTCGCGCACTGGCTCAACCATGACGGCTATGACGGCGTGGTCTTCGGTCTACCGGATGCGCGAGTGCAGATGGAGCTCCTCCGGCATGGCGACCGGATCCCGGAGCCGCACCCGGAGAATCAACTGGTCCTCTACCTCGGCACGCCTGAGGCAGTCCGGTCCGCGACGCGGCGGCTCGTCGACCGTGGTCATCGTCCGGTGCCGGCCGCGAACCCGTACTGGACTGCCCACCGCGCGGTCTGTTTCGAGGATCCTGATGGATGGGTGGTTGTGCTGGTGCCAGAGGTGTTCGGACAGGGATCATGAAGATCATGCGTACCGCCGTGATGATTGTCGTTGCGATGTTCGGACTTCTGCTGGCCGGGTGCGGCACCGACCAAACCACGGTCGCTCCATCGACCGTCACGGTGCAGGTGACCGCGACTGCCACACCGTCGACCACCCCGTCTACCGCACGCCCGCCGACTCAACCCGCCGCGGTGCCCGGCGCGCGTGGCGACAACTCGCACTACTCGATGCAACCGGCAGGCAACTTCATCGACCAAAGCGTCAGCGGCCGTTACCGGTTCAGCCTTCCATCGGGCAACATCACCTGCATCGTAAGCACTTCATCTCTGGTGTGCCAGACGCACCAACCTGTTCCGATCGCGCAATCCGAAACCTGTCGCATCCCTGATTACCAGCCATACGAGACCACGAACGCCAAGAACTTCGGCTGGTTGGACTACGACAAACCTGCCTGCGGAACCATCCTCCAAGGCCGATACTTCGAGGTCGGCCCCGTCCTCGAGTACGGTCAGGCCGTCAGCTTCGAGCCACGTTCCAATCTGCAGATCATCTGTTATTCGCGCTCGGCCGGTGTCGCGTGCGAGAACCCCGCGGGCTACGGATTCTCGCTCGCACGAGAGGGATTCGAGTTCTATCCGGTCTGATGGGTGAGACCGGACAGTCGGCCGACACCAGCCACATCTCCACGCACCACTCGTGTGCACAGTGCACGCGAGCAGTGCGGAGACTTGTGGCTCATGTCGACGTCGGGCCGGGTCAGATCACCGACGCATGATCTCCGCCAGCCTGGTGCTCTCCATCCACCGTTGCTCCACCGGCCGGTGGACATCGGCTTCGATGAGCGATGGATAGGAGGTGAGGTCGGTGAATTGCAGTCGGCCGGACTGGAATCCGATCATCGCACTGGCGCGGCCACCGGCCTCGAGTTGTTCGGAGAGGAACTCGATGCAGCGGGCGGTGAGGCTGGTGGCGTGGATGCGGTCGAAGGGGGAGGGGTCACCACCTTCCTGGATGTGTCCGAGGATGGCCTGCCGGGCGTCGAACAGTTCACCGCCCTCTTTCTCGAACAGCGAGGTGAGGAACCACGAGTTGTACACGGGATCAGCGCCCTCGCTGCGGATCATCAAGCCCAGTCGCTTCCCGGAGCGGAAGCTCTCGGCCATCGAGTGGATGTCGGCGGTGAGGTCGTCGATGGTGATGCCGTTCTCCGGCATGTAGATTCGGTCCGCTCCGGTGGCGATGCCGGACAGCAGCGCCAGGTACCCGCAGTCGCGACCCATCACCTCGACCACGACCACCCGCCGGGTGGCGACCGCGGACTGCCGGATCTTGTCGACGTCGGAGACGATGCTGTTCAGCGCGGTGTCGCTGCCGATGCTGAGTTCGGTCCCGGGGACGTCGTTGTTGATCGTCATCGGCAAGCAGACGATCGGGATGTCGAGCGCCGGGTATTGCTCGCGGTGCCGGTGCAATTCGTAGGCGGCTTCGTACCCGGACCAGCCGCCGGCCATCAGGAGACCGTCGATCCGGTGGGCGGTGATCTGCTCGGCGATCTGGCCGATCGCCTCACCGGTCGGGACATATCGGTTCGTACCGAGTTCGGCGCCGCCGTCGGACACCCATCCGCTGACGTCCATCCAGCCCATCTCCTGGATTTGGCCGCGCCGCAGTCCACGGAATCCGTTGCGCACCGCCAATACGGTGTAGCCACGGTCGAGGCCCAGTCGGACGGCCGCACGCACCGCCGTGTTCATCCCGGGGGCCGGACCGCCACCGTGCATGATCGCGAGGCGGAACCGCCGACGGCCGGGTTGTGTCGGTCGCGCCGCAGCCTGCTGCACCGTCTGCAGGATTTGATACGACTGTCGAAAACTACCGCCGCGCAACAACATCGCGCCGTCATAATCCCCGGCCTTGATACGATCCGCGACGGCGTGGGTCTGTTCGACGCACTCCATCAGCGGCGAGGTGACCACTCGGTTGCCGCGCAGCCCGATCAATTGGGCGGGCGCCTGCGGATCGTCGGTGAGTAGCCGCTCGACGGCAGCGTGCCCCAACTGGGTTGCCAGGTAACGATCGAACGCACTCGGCGCGCCACCGCGCTGGACGTGGCCAAGGATGGTGATGCGCGTGTCTTCGCCGAGTTCGTCCTCGAGGAGTTTGCGGATCTGCTCCGCGGTGATCGGGTTGCCGGCGCGGTCTTCGGCGCCCTCCGCGACGACCACCACCGATTGTCGCCGCCCAATCTGGCGGCCGGCACGAATGTCGCGCAACATGCGCTCGGCCCATCCGTCGGCGGGTGGTTGTTCGGGGATGAACATCCAGTTGGCGGCGGTGGCCATGGAGGCCATCAGGGCGAGGTAGCCGCAGTGTCGTCCCATGACCTCGACGACGAAAGACCGCTGATGGCTCGACGCGGTGCTGCGCAGGGCATCCATGGCCTCGACGATGCGGTGCAATGCGGTGTCGGCGCCGATCGTCATGTCGGTGCCGGACATGTCGTTGTCGATCGACCCGACGAATCCCACCACACGAAGGACCGGATGGGCGTCGGCGAGTTCGGCGGTGATCTCATCGGCCTCGACCAACTCGGCGAGCAACTCCGGCCACTCCGTCCGGAACATGTTCGCGCCGGTGAGGCTGCCGTCGCCACCGATGACGACCAGCGCGTCGATGCCGCGTTCGAGCATGTTGCGGGCGGCCGCGCGTAGTCCTTCACGGGTCCGGAACTCCTGCGAGCGAGCGGTGCCGATCACCGTGCCGCCGCGGTGCAGGATGCCGTCGGTGTCGGCGATCTCCATCCGCTGGATGAGGTCGCCGCCGTGCACCAGGCCCTGGTAGCCCTCGTGGATCGCGTAGGCGTCGATGCCGTGGTGCAGGGCTGTACGGATCACTGCCCGCACCCCAGGATTCATGCCCGACGCATCGCCACCACTGGTCAGCACGCCGATGCTGGACGGCGCCACGCCTCCCTCACCCATGACGCCGGTCCGATGACATCCGGTAAGCGCGTGACCCTGTGACTCTCATCGGTACCCCGTGTCCTCTTTCGGTCCAGAAACGTTTGCGTGCGGTGCTTCGGCTATGAGCATTACGGGCCGGGCGGGTGCGCGCAACCGTTTCGGGCCAGGTCGGCGAGTCGCCATGCGCAGATTCCCCGCGAATTCGAAGGTCCCCCAGAAGTTTCCGGGGGACCTTCGAGTTCGCGGGGAAGAACACTGCAGGATGTCGGACTCAGGCAGCGATGAGATCCGAGTCGGACTTCTTGTCCTCGGTGAATCCGGGAGGACCGAAGATGTACCCGAGTCGGCCACGCCAGGTGCGGGCACGCGCGGTGTCGCGGAGCATGGCCACGGTCTCGACGTAGTTGTACTTGATCGGGTTCTGCGTTTCGACGTCGTGGATGAGTCCGTACTTCACCGGCTCGACCTCCTCGGCGTAGGAGCCGAACAGGCGATCCCAGATGATGAACACGCCGCCGTAGTTCTTGTCGATGTAGGGCTGGTTCGAGCCGTGGTGGACGCGGTGGTGCGACGGCGAGTTGAACAGGAACTCCCAAGGCGCCCAGAGCTTTCCGATGCGCTGTGTGTGGAAGGGAATCTGGAAGATCAGGCCGGCGGTGTTGAGCAGGAAGATCAGCCAGACCGGGAAGCCCAGCAGCGCCGCGGGCAGCCAGGCGAGACTACGCAGGGTGTAGGACACCGGGTGGAACCACGGCAACCGCAGATTGGTCGACAGGTTGAAGTAGTTGCTGGAGTGGTGGACGCTGTGCGCGGCCCACAGCAGTCGGATGCGATGGTCGGCGCGATGTGCCCAGTAGTAGCAGAAGTCGGTGACGACGAGGCACGCCACCCACACCCACCAGTGCTTGGCGGAGAGGTGCAGCGGTGTCAGTGTCGACGCGATGACGATCGTCGAGAACGGCAGGATGTACTGGGTCACCGCCTTCATGGTGGTGTTGATCAGGTAGGTAGCCCAGTTGCCGGCGTAGTCGCGGATCGAGCGTGCCGAGGGCTTGCCGGCGTTGTCGGGATCGCGTCTGTCGTCGATGTATTCGACGAGGGACAAGATGATGAAGGCGGGAATGGCGGCGAGTAGGAGGGTGGTTGTGGTGTTCATGGGAAGAACCCTATGAGCCGTGACCTGCGGAAACATCCCGCCACGAACTGATTTTGCCTCCCTCTCACGGGGGATGTCGGCTAGCCTTCACCCATGCCGGAGTCCGGGCTGGTCGCCGTTCGCAAGTCGCTCGAGCGTCAGTCGCTGTTGGTGGCGCTCCTCGCCGCGGTGATCGATGCGGCGCTGTTCGCCTCCTCGGGCATCTTCGGCGCTGCGCCGGCCGCCGCCCTCGCGATGGCCATGACGCTGATCGCCGCCGACCTCGCTCTGGCCCTCCGCCCTCCGACCACGGCCGTGGTCGCCTACATCCAGGTGATCACGAGGATCTGTGCGTGCCTGCTGCTTCAACACCACGGGTTGGCTGAAGGTGTCGGCGACGTCGGCGTCCTGGTCGCCGGCTACCGGGCCGGCGCATGGTTGCCCACCCGGGCATCGGCGACCGTCCTGCCCGTCCTGATGGTGGGTGTCGCCGCAGCGGCCTACATCAACGGTGCCGCCGACACATGGTGGATGGTGCCCGCGATCGCCGTCTCCAACGCGTTGATCCCGTGGCTCGTCGGTCGTTACACCGCGGCAGGCGGCGCCTACGTCACGAAGCTGGAGATGCAGCGGGAGACCGACCGGGCCGCCCTGGACAAAGCGCTCGCCGACGAGCGGGAGGCCATCGCCCGCGACCTGCACGACGTGATCTCCCATCACGTGAGCGCCATCGGGATTCACGCCGGCGCGGCCCGGATGGCGATGGGTTCCGACGGCGAGGCGGCCACCCGGTCCCTGCGCGCCGTGGAGACGTCGAGTCGCGCGGCGATGATGGATTTGCGGCGGCAACTCGACCTCCTGCACGGCAACGACGAGGCCGGCGACCTGCAGCCCGGTCTGGCGAATATCTCCGAGTTGGTCGAGGCGGTCGGCCAGGCTGGCCTAGACGTCGAGCTTGACCTTCCCGCCGACACGGTTGCCCTGCCCAAATCGCTCGACGTCACCGTGTACCGCATCGTCCAAGAACTGCTCACCAACGCGCTACGCCACGGCGACGGATCGGCCCGCCTGCAGGTCCGCCGGGATCGGGCGCAGATCGTCATCGACGAGTCCAACGCGGTCGCCACCGAGGTCTACACCGGCGGCTCGCTGCATCGTGGGCTCGACGGTATGCGCCGTCGCGCGGAGTTGTTCGACGGCCACGTCGAGTGCGGCGTCAATGAATCCGGGCGTTGGCGCACCGTCGTCGAGATCCCGATCGGAGCATCATGACCGACCCCATCACCGTCCTCGTCGCCGACGACCACGCCGTCTTCCGCGCTGGACTCAAGGCGGTCATCGACGCGAGCCCAGACACCACGTGTGTCGGCGAGGCGGGCGATGGCCGCGCCGCCATCGACGAGGCGCTACGGGTCCGGCCCGACGTCGTGGTGCTCGATGTGCGGATGCCCAAACTCGACGGTGTGGCCGCCATCGCGCCGATCGTCGACGGCACCAACGCCCGGGTGTTGATGCTGACGACCTACGACAGTGAGACGGTCCTCGCCGACGCATTGCGCGCCGGCGCTGCCGGTTTCCTGCTCAAGTCGTCACCCCCGGAGGAATTGGTCGGCGCGATTCGCATTGTGGCGCGCGGTGATTCGGTCATCGATCCGGCGATGACCCGTCGTCTCGCCGCCCGCGTCGCCGATACCCTGTCCGAGGTGCCGGTGCCGCCCGAGGTCGCGACGCTGACAGCCCGCGAGCACGAGGTGTTACTCCTGATGGCCGATGCCCGCAGCAACGCCGAGATCGCCGGCGAGCTGTTCGTCGGCGAGCAGACCGTCAAGACGCACGTCTCCCACGTGTTGGCCAAACTCGGTGTGCGCGATCGTATTCAGGCGGTCGTGTACGCGCACCGCCATAAGTTGACCGAGGGCACGCGCCGCTGAGTTGTGGTGCTCAGGTGCCGCAGAACGTCTGGAATGTGTCAGTGAATGATACGGGTGCGGGATCGGCGTAGTGCGCCCACTCGTCTCGGTGCTCAAAGGGGTGTGTCACCGCCGCCAGGAGTCGCTCGAACGAGGTCATGTCACCGTCGGTGGCCGAGCGCAACGCAGCGTCGAGATGATGGTTGCGTGGAATGTAGAGCGGATTGATGCGATCCATCGTGTCTGCGGTCTGCCGTCGGTCACGACCGAGTCGGTCGAGCGCCGTGTGCCACCGGTGCAACCATGGCGAGCTGTCGTCGTTCGGGAGCAATGTCGCCAAAGATGAAGGTGCGCCACGCAACTCATCGGCGAGGGCCCGAAACGTTCCGGTCCAATCAGCGTGATGCTCCGTCATCATGGTCAACAGGTCATCGATCAGGTCGCTCGCATCGGTAGTGTCGACCAACCCGATCTTTGTCCGGAGACCCTCGACGAAGTACCGGTTGTAGCGATCGTCGAAGGTGTCGAGCACCGCGGTCGCTGCGGCGATCGATGCGTCCGGT
The DNA here is from genome assembly GCF_048537925.1 of Gordonia sp. CPCC 205515. NCBI lineage: Bacteria > Bacillati > Actinomycetota > Actinomycetes > Mycobacteriales > Gordoniaceae > Gordonia > Gordonia sp. CPCC 205515. The sequence goes on from NZ_JBCLVJ010000008.1 coordinate 576,100, forward strand.
TCTGCACCCATGAGGGGCAGCAGTGTCTCGGCAAAGCGTGCGAGATTCCACTTCAGGACAGCGGGTTGATTGCCGAAGGCGTAGCGCCCACCATGGTCGATCGAACTGAACACCGCGGAGGGATCGAAGGCATCGATGAAGGCACACGGGCCGTAGTCGATGGTCTCGCCCGAGATCGTGGTGTTGTCGGTGTTCATCACGCCGTGCACGAACCCGACGAGGATCCACTGCGCGACCAGCGATGCTTGCCGATCGAGCACCGCCTCGAAGAATGCGATGTACCGATCGCCGGCTTCAGCCTCGGTCGCGGGGAACCCGAGGAATTCAGCGAAATGACGGGCGATCGCGTAGTCGGCGAGTGGCCGCAGGAGTTCGGGCTTGCGGGCGGCGTATTCGAAGGTCCCGACGCGGAGATGGCTGGCCGCGACTCGGGCGAGCACCGCGCCGGGTTCGATCCCGCTGCGATGAACACCTCGTCCGGTGGCGACGACCGACAGGGAACGCGTGGTGGGGATACCCAGGGCGTGCATCGCCTCGCTCACCAGGTACTCACGCAGCATCGGACCCACCACCGCGAATCCGTCGCCGCCGCGGGAGAACGGAGTCGGCCCTGAACCCTTGAGCTGCAGGTCAACTCGATGCCCATGGAGGTCGACAAGTTCACCCAGCAGCAAGGCCCGTCCGTCGCCGAGCAATGGCGCGTAACCACCGAACTGATGTCCGGCGTACGCGGTGGCGACGGGTGTCGCATCGGCGGGTGACGCCGCGCCGGACAGGAGTGCGACACCGTCGACGGATCGCAGCGCCTCGAGGTCCAGACCCAACGTCTCCGCGAGATCCCCGTTGAGGACCAGCAGCGCCGGGTCGGGCACGTCGGCACCGCGCCAGGGCACGGTCAGCGGTGCCAGTTCGTCGACGAACGTGCGATCGAAACCGCTGATCGCCGAACTCGGACGGGTGGGAGAGTCAGACGCAGCGGGCACTCGTCCAGGGTAGACCGACCAGCATGCGCGAGGCCGGGCACTCGGAGGCACACCGGGCATGTCCGCAGGCAGCCCCGCAGATCCGGATCGATCAGAGGTGAGTAGTGCACTCGCTGCCGCCCCGCCGCGTCGGCCACTGCTGCACCTTGAGCTTCGCCGAACATTTCGCCACCACCGAGGACATACTGACGTGATGAGTCCGCCCACCAGCATTCCAGTAGGCCGTCAGGCCGAGCGAGCTACGCTGGCCGAGCTCGCTCGAGACGCCGCCGACGCGCGGCCACGTGTGGTACTGCTCGAGGGTGAGGCCGGGGTCGGGAAATCGAGTCTGGTGCGCGCGGCGGTAGGTGACCTCGACTCGTTCACCGTGCTCCGCGCCGACGCCGACGAGCTGGCCACCGACGCATCGATGTGGTTGCTCTCGCAACTCGGCGAGTTCGATTCGCGCACACCGCTGACCGCCGGTCAGGAACTCCTTCGGCTGCTGAGCGACCGGCAGGCCCACGGACCGGTGGCGCTGGTCATCGAGGACCTGCATTGGGCCGATGAGACATCGTCGGGTGCATTGTTGACCGCGCTGCGCAGGCTCACGACGGGAGACCGGGTGTTCGCATTGGTCACCACGCGACCGGGCGGGCTGCCGCCCGAGTCGCCGTGGCGACGACTCGTCGATGATCCGGATCGTGGTCGGCACCTGCTCGTCGGCGCTCTGAATGTTTCCGAGGTCGCCGACATGGCGGCTGCCAGCGGCGTGTTGCTGGGGCCGAATGCGGCTGCGCGCCTGCACCATCACACGGCAGGGCATGCGCTACACGTACGCACTCTGCTCACCGAACTCGGTGCTGCCGACCTCAACAGCGTGGCGCCGCTGCCTGCGCCCCGATCGTTGTCGCAGAGCGTCGAGGACCGCGTGCGGTCACTGCCCGAGCATGCGCGGCGACTGATCGAGGCACTCGCGGTCGCGGGCGGAGCCGCCGGGCTCATCGAACTCGGTGCGGCAGTGGAGATCACCGGTGAACCCACGGACATCTCGGCAGCGTTGGCCGACGCGATGGGTAGCGGCCTCCTCGACCACGCACCCCGCGATCCGATGCACCGCGTGCGCTTCGTCCATCCGCTCTACCGAACCGCGGTCTATGACGACCTCTCCCCGGCGCGACGACGAGACCTGCACCTGGCGTGGGCAACTGCGACGACCGACCCCGCGCTACGGCTACATCACCGCATCGCGGCAGCCGATCATGTCGACCCCGACCTGGCTGCCGAGCTCGACCACGCCGCCGCCCACCACGCCGACCCGGCCCGAGCGGCCGCCTATCTGACCGCGGCCGCCGATATCGGCACCGGCGAGGAGATGCCGCGTCGCGTCCTCGCGGCGGGCCGGGAGTACATGAACGGTCGTCACCTCGCGGCGATGAGAGCCCTGGAGCCCCGGCTGCGCGCGTGCCCGGTCTCTGCCCGGCGCAATATCGAATTGGGTTGGCTTGCCTGGCAATCCGGAAGTATTCCGGAGGCCGAGACGTATCTTCTCGAGGCCACCGGACTCGACGAGCCGGCCGAAGAGCGCGCCCGCGCCCATCTGGCGCTGAGCGCGCTGTCCAACACCCAGACCCGCGGCGACGACGGGATCCGGCACGCGAACGCCGCACTCGTTCTCAGCGCGCCCGACTCACCGGAGGCGCAGTTCGCGACCTTCATGGCGGTGGGCGCGACCGGACAGGCCGAGGGCGGCGCCGCCGGACTGGACCTGCTGCTGTCTCGATACCCGGACCCCTGGACCACCGATGACACCGACGTCAACCTGGCTTGGGGGCGGGGAATGCTGAGCCACTTCGCCGGCCGGGTCACCGAATCGGCGCGATGGCTGCGCCTCGCCGAAGGCGCGCTCGCGGCAGACGAACTCTCCCCGTTGATGGGGGATCGGCGGGCGCAGACCCACGTGATCCTGGCACGCTGCGACTACGTTCTCGGGAACTGGGACCGCGCACTGGTGAGCGCGCATTCCGCACTCGATATCGCCGCGGACGAGTCTCAACTCTGGATCACTCCGCAGGCCCACGCCATCACCGCGATGATCCACGCCGGCCGCGGTGACGATGCGGCCGCGCAACATCACCTCGAGCAGGGAACGGACGTCACGCGGGTGGTCGCAACCCTCGACGCCATCGGCATGATCGCCTGCGCGCGTGCGGCACTGGCCGAGGCCGGCGGGGACAGCAGTGCGGTGATCGAGGCCTTGGCGCCGCTGACGCACGACGGCGGCGCCCGGTTGCCACCGGCCCATCCACTGTTCTTCTGGCCCTCGATGATCGCCGCCCGCCTCGATCTCGGGGACCTCGACGGTGCCCGATCCGAGCTTGGTGCACTGCGGGCGGGTGCGTTGCGCCGCCGACTCGATTTTCGGATGCAGCTGCACTGGCTGGCGGCTCGAATCGCCGTCATGGAAGGCGACGCCGAGACCGCGGCAACGGAATTCGCGTCCGCGATCGACGCCGAGACGATCGACCAGCCCATCGTGGACCGGGCGGCGCTGCGTCGCTCGTACGCTGGTTTTCTGCGTGCGAACGGTCGGCGTCGACCGGCGCATGAGCACGAGGCCGGGGCGCGGCGCCTGCTCACCGCCGCGGGAGCAGTGGCCTATCTCGCCGCGCTCGACGACGAGGCAGTCACCGTCGTATCCGGCTCCGCACCGGAAGGGCGGGTCGCCGCCCTTGCCACACTGACAGATCGGGAGAGCGATGTGGTCACCTTGGCGGCCGAGGGCCGAACCAACAAGGAGATCGCGGCGACACTGTTCGTCAGCGTCAAGGCGGTCGAGTATCACCTCGGAAACTCCTATGCCAAGTTGGGTATTCGTGGTCGCCGGGAACTCAGAGCGCTGGCTGGTCGGCCGTGACGCCGACTCCGTGCAGCAGCGCGTGACGATCGGGTTTACCTTGCTCGGTGACCGGCATGGTCGGCACCGAGGTCACCGGAATGGACGCGAATTGCGGACCGCCGACCGCGCACAGGTGTTGCCGCAGTTCGTCGTCGTCGATCACACTGCCGGGCGCAAGGACGACCCACGCGGCAAAGGATGTTGCGTCAGCGGGGACCGCGACCGCGTACCGCACTGCCGGATGACTGCTCAGGGCGTTCTCGATGTCGACGGGCCACGTCGGGCGGCCGTCGATCATTCGCCGGTCGCCTTCGCGGCCGCGCACCCGCAGGTATCCGGAGGCATCGATCTCGCCGAAGTCGCTGCCGCGGAACCAGCCGTCGTCCTGGAATCGCACGGATTCCGCCCGGGATCCCCGATAGGTGCTCGCCGCGCCGGGGGATCGCACCTCGATGCGTCCGAGCTGTCCCGGATCGAGTGGCGTGCCGGTCTCGTCGACGACGCGCACCTCGACGCCGGGGATCGCGCGACCCGCGCTGCCGAGGAGATCGGGGCGGTCGAGAGCGTAGTCGGCGCCGGCGAGCACGCACGCGGGACCGAACTCGCTGGCACCGTAGACGTGGACGAGGACGTTCGGTCCGAGCGCGGTGAGCAGTCGGTGTCGCAGCTCGGGCGGCGCGTCGGCGCCCACGTGGCTGATGGCGCGTAGTGATGACAGGTCGTGGCCCGGACGTGCGGGACAGTCCACCAGTTCGACGAGGAGCGGTTCAACCAGCGCCAGATGGGTGATGCGGTCGTGGTCGATGGCTTCGAGAACGAGCCGCGGATCGAAGGTGTCGTGCAAGAAGACGACGCCTCCGGCGAGCAGGGTCTGGTCTGCGGCGGTCTGGGCGATGTAGGCGAGTGGTGTGCACACCAACTGCCGGCGCGTCGGATCGGCGGGGCCGTCGATCAGACGCAGGTAGGCCGCGACGTCGCGGACGCTGGCCTTGGAGACGCCGGTCGTTCCGCCGGTGGCCACGAGCACACACGGGTCGCTCGGTGCGACCGCGATATTTTCGGCCTCGTCGTCGCCCGGTTCGCGGTCCGACCGTAGATCTCCGTCCGGTCCGCCCACCAGGATGAGCCGGCGGTGCTCGGGGTCGGTGACGGTGGCGGCGACAGCCGGGTCGAACACCACGACCGCGTGTGGGTCGATGGCGGCCAGGAATGCGTTGAGTCTCGCCGGGGTGTCAGCGTTCGGGCACAGCACGGTGGCCGAACCGCGTAGGCCGGCGGCGTAGCGAATAGCCAGTGCGTCCGTGGTGTTCGGGGCGACGAGGGCGATGAGGTGCCCGCCGCCGATTCCCTGCTGTGCCAGGTCCCGCCGGAATCGACGGATCCGGATCGCGAACTCTGGTGCGGTGTACCCACGTGTCGAGTCGGTGCAGACGATGTGGTCGGCCTCGTCGGCGTCGAGTCGATCGAGGATGAGCCGGGCGTAGTTGGCAGTCGTTGTCGTGGTGTTCGTTGTCGTGCTGTTTGTTGTCATGGTGTTCACCTGGTTCCGAGGGTGGATGAGGATTCGTCGAGGCCGGCTGTCGGAGCGGTGCGCTCCGCAATTGTCTTGCGGCCGAGCAGTACGGCGACGACGAGCGCTGCGACTGCCGCCGCGACAGCACCGGTGAGGAATGCATTGTGCAGGCCGGTGGTAAATGCGGTGTCGGCGGCCGTGGCGACCTGTCCGCCCATATGCGAAGCCAGGGCGAAGGAGTCGCGTGCCATGTCGCCGACTGCCGGTGGCACCCGAACGGGCAGCTCGAGGTGGTTTCGGTAGGTCGAGGTGAGGATGCTGCCGATGACCGCGATACCCAGAGCGCCACCGACTTCGCGGGACAGGTCGTTCAGCGCCGAGGCCACTCCCTGCTGTGCATCGGGCAGTGCGCCGGTGATCGAACTGGTGGCCGGCGTCATCGCCCACCCCATCCCGGCCCCGAGGGGGAGCAGTCCGGACAGCAGCAGCCAATAGCTGCTGTCGGTGTCGAGCTGGGCCAGCACAACGAGCCCGGCGGCGATGAGGACCAGTCCGGCAACACAGGTGGCTCGGGCGCCGACGCGGTCGACGATGATCGGCGCGGACCGGGCGAACGGCATCAGGGTGGCCGCCATCGGCAGCATGCTCAGTGCGGCGATCAGTGCCGAGTCGCCACGCACCAGCTGAAGGTATTGCAGCACGACGAAGATGAAGCCGAAGAACGCGAAGAACTGCACGAAGATCGAGAAGCTACCGGCCGCGAGTGCTCGATGGGTGAACACCCGGGGATCGAGCAACGGTGCGGAATGACGCAGCTCCCATACCACGAAGACCGCGAGAATGGCCAGGCCACAGGCGATTCCGACCCAGGTGCGGGTAGCGACCCAGCCGACTTCGGGTGCCTCGATGATGGAGTACACCAGGACGACGAGGCCGGCGACCGACAGCAGCGCACCTCCGACGTCGAAGCGGGACACCTTGTCACCGACCGATTCCGGCACGAACCGGAGTGCGGCGATCAATGCGATGACCGCGAGGACGACGTTGAGCGCGAAGGCCGACCGCCACGAGAAGAACTCGAGGAGCGCTCCGGTGCACAGCACGCCGAGGATGGCGCTGGCGCCGGCGACGCCGGCCCAGATGCTCACCGCCTTGGTCCGCTGGGCGGGCGGGAAGGTCGCGGTGATCGTGGACAGCGTCGCGGGCATCACGAATGCCGCACCCAAGCCCAGGACGCAGCGCAGCGCGATCAGCTCGGTCGGCGACCCGGCGGTCATGGCGATCGCCGACCCGATCCCGAAGATCGCGAGGCCCCCGATCAACGCGCGCCTGCGTCCGAATTGGTCGCCGAGGGCACCGGCAGGAAGAAGCAACGACGCGAACACCAGGGAGTAGGCGTCGATGATCCATTCGAGTTGGGTCTGGGTGGCGTGGGTACTGCGTGCGATGTCGGTCAGTGCGACATTCAGAGACGACATCGCGGCCACGACGGTGGCAAGGGCCAGGCAGACGACGACGGTGACGACGCCGTGCCGCGTCGTCGTGCCGTCGGTGACTCGGGCGAATCTGGTGGTCATCGGGGTTCCTCGGGTCGGTTGATCAGTGACCATCTGATCGTCGGCCGGTTGTTCCCGGATGACCCTAGGGGTGAACCCTAAAAGACTGCGATGGGGTTGACCGGGGACCCGGTACCGCCGGTGATCGGTAGAGGTGCGGCGGTGAGTAGGAACTCGCTGCGGCCGAGGCGCTGTACCACCGGCAGCAATCGGTCCAGACGCAACCACTCGAGGAAGGTGAGGCCCATTCGCGCCAGGCCGAGTTGATGGAGTGGCAGGTCGAGGTCCGGGTCGCCGCTCGGCATCCGCTCGATGCAGTCGCCGCCGAAGATCGCGACGTCGTGGTCGCGCAGCCACAGCACCGCGGATGTGTCCAGGCCTGCCCGACGACCGGGCTCCGCATCGGGATGGGCCGCCAGACGGGCATCGAGTCCGACGTGGACGATGACCGCGTCGCCCGGCTCGATCGTCAGCCCGGCGACGGCAGTCGCACGATCAAGATCGTCGGCGGTCACATATTCGGCGGGATCCAGCCAGTCGACACCACGCAGACCTGCGATGTCCAGGAGCACCCCGCGCGTGAAGATGCCGTCGCGCAACGGGGTGATCGCGCTATGGGTGAGGCCCGGGGATCCGACGATGGCGTCGACATTCCGGTTGTTGTAGGTCGTCCCGTTGAGGTGGAAATGTCCGAATGCGTCGATGTGGGTTCCCCACCCGTGCACGTTCACGCCGACGGTGTCGACGAGGGCATCGGGCACCGACTCCTCCGAACCCATCGTGTGGGTCACAAGCAGATCGCTGCGTTGTGTGGCCGGCAGACCGAGATCGGATGCGAGGGACACCGACAGCCCTTCGGTGACCAACTGCGCCGCCCGAATCCGGACCTCTGGCGTGATCAGGTTGAGGGTGCCGAGTTCGTCGTCGGCACCCCAGCGCCCGGCATTGCTGCAGGCGGCCTCCAGGGTGCGGAGTCGCGCACTGACTTCGCCATGCACCGTCCGCACCTACCGATCGGAGAAGACGTCGTAGTCCGGATCGGTCTGCGGTTCGTACTCGATGACCTCTCCGGCGTGCCGGGCCACTTCGTCCCCGAAGAGATCGGCGATGAGAGCCGCGGTCATGTCGATGCCGGCGGCCACGCCCGACGAGGTCCACCGATCCCGGTCCTGCACCCATCGCGCCCGACGCTCCCATGTCACCGAATCACCGTGCTGGACAACGCGATCAAAGGACCGTTTGTTCGACGTGGCGCGGTACCCCTCCAGTAGTCCCGCGGCGGCGAGGACGGCCGAACCGGTACACACCGAGGTCACCAACGCGGCATCGGCGACATAGGTGCGCAGCTGGTCGAGAAAGTCGTTGTCGTGCACCATCTTCAGCCATCCGATACCACCCGGCACCAGGACGATGTCGACATCGGTGACCGCTGCGAGACTCTCGGTTGCCTCCACCCTGGTGCCCTGGGAACTCGCGACCAGACCCGCCTCGGCGGCCACCATCGCGACGCGGAACTGGTCGGGCAGAACGCTGAGCATCTCGACCGGGCCGAAGACGTCGAGGAGTTCGAAGCCGTCGAAGAGCACCACGGATACTTTTCGCTGCGCCGTTGTGGCACTGTCGGTCATGCGCGCTCCTGTCGTCCTCGACACAACGTACCCGAAGACGGTGGGGTGCGGCGCTTTCGGTTACCGCGTGCCCCGATCCCCGCCCTGCCACACGATCCGCGCGAGTTCGTCGCGATCGGCGACGTCGAGCTTGATGCACGCGCGGTAGATGTGTCCCTCCACGGTGCGGACCGAGACGGTCAGCCGGGCGGCGATCTCCCGGCTGGTGAGTCCCTGCGAAATGAGCGCCGCGATCTCGCGTTCCCGGGGTGTGATGGGCAGCGGCCGTGCGGCCGACCTGATAGCCGTGGTGGTTGCACCGTCGCAACTCGTCGAGAGGCCCATCGCGCGGGCACTCGATTCGGCGCTCTGGCGCCGATGCCCGCAGCTGTCATGAAGCGGAACCGCCTGTGCTGCTGCGTCTGCCGCCGACAACGTCAAGCCGGCGTCCGCAAACGCCCGGCTGACCTCGTCGAGCGCGTCGGCATCGGCATCGGCCACCGCCCGCGCGTGGCAAACGTACAGCGGTGCGAGCACGCCCTGCACGTCCGGCGCCACCTGTGCCAGTCGTTCCGCGACGGTACGATCACCGAATCGCGCCGCATGATGCAGCGCCTCCACCTCAACCGCATACTGACCCACGTCGTGCGCGAGATCGGCAGCGCGATGGGCGAATTCGATCGCCGGTCGCTCACCCCCGCGTGCGGCGGCCAGCCAGGCACGCGCGATCAGTCGTTGCGGGTCGTGGATCGCCTCGTGAGGACCCACGTGTTCGTCGGCCTCGGTGAGGACACGTTCCGCGTTGGTCACATCGCCCAGGGCGGCGTAGGCGCGAATCAATACCAGGCGAGCCGGAAGTTTCCAGGGCAGTGAGTTGTCCGCGTTGAGCGCCGCCAGCGCCTGCTCCAAGGTGTCGATCGCCTCGCGGAACCGGCCCCGGTAGGTGGCGACGAGCCCGGCCATGATCTTCGCCAACGCCCAGCCCGCGAACTGCCCGGCAGAGGAGAACTCGGCGTACTCGACCGCGCGACGTTCCGCCAGGTCGATCCGGCCGGTGGTGGTCAGCGCCAGCACATCTCCATAGCGGATCATCACCTTGATCATGCCGTCGGTGGCCTTGTGCTCGGGCCGGCATCGGTCGGCGATCGCCTCGAAGTCACAGCCCCGACCGGCGACCGGCATGGCCAGACCCGCGGCAAACGCCGCGAAGTCGACTGCCTGGACTGGAGATTCCGCGTCGTCCAGAACGTGCTCGGCGAGCGCGATTCCTTCGGCGATTCGGTTCGAATGCACCGCCATCGCCGACCCGATCGCATCGACCATCAGAACCAGGGCGGGGTGCTGCACTCGCGACCGGAGCAGATCGAGAAGGCGTTCACTCTGGTCGATGTCGCCGAGCGACCAGAACAACAGGCCCAGGCGGGGCACACCCCACTGCACGAGCGCGAGTTCGTCGAGGGTGTCGGGATCGAACGCGGCGAGCACTTCGTCGGCCTCCGCGATCCGCCCCTGCCACAACAAAGCTCGTGACAGCACGTCGACGGCACGCAGGCCTCCGCCGCGTTCGGTCGCGGCGCGCGCAAGCCGTTCGCCCAGCGGAAGATTCGTCAGGGCCACGGCATCTTTGGCTGCCGAGATGAGCAAGTTGACATCGAGATCGAGACCGCCGTCGACGCACAGTTTGGCCAGCCGGATCCGGTCGGCGGCGCCGCCGACGGGTCGCTCGCGGAGCACCTCGACGATCCGGGCGCGGAGCTTTCGGCCGGCGATCGTCCCGATCCGTCGCCGGATCACATCGCCGTAGAGCGGGTGACTGAACCGCGCGTTCTCGACCGCACCGTCCCGGGAGATGCGGATCAGCCCACGAACCTCCGCCGTGTCGACGGCGTCGTCGCTCGACAGCGAGATCAGGGTGTCGATATCGAGGGGCTCGGACAGCGCCAGCAGTTTGAGCGCATCGACGACGTGATCACCGGCGGCATCAATCCGGTCGTCGAGCAGTGCGACGAGCCCGGAGGGCACCGCGGTGGGCCCGCGCAATTGCCAGACACCGTTGACCTCCGCGAGAGTGCCGGCGTCGAGCGCCCCTTCGACCATGTTCCGCAAGAACAGCGGATTACCGCTCGACGATTCCCACATCACGTCCGCGCTGAGCCCCTCGAGCGTCCCGCCGAGCACCTTCTCCACCAGGGCCGTGCACTCGTCCTTGCCCAACGGCGACAATTCAATCCGCGTGAGATAGCCGTCCTTCCACAGGGACGTGATGGCATCGGGCACCGTCTCCCCGGATCGCACGGTCACGATCACGCGCGCGGCCCGTTCGACCGCGAGCTGGTGTAGCAGGGTCGCCGACAGCGGGTCAAGGAGATGGGCGTCGTCGACACCGAGAACCGTGTCCGGCTGGGCCACAAGCGCTTTGCGGGCGGCACCGAGCGCGGAGACAGGGTCACGCGATCCAGTCTGTTCGACCCATGGGGCGAAGGCCCCCAAGGGAATCGCCTTCGACGACTCGGTGCAGGCCGCCCAATGGACCGGCCCGTCGACGTCTGCGGAGACTGTGCGGGCCAGCGTGGTCTTGCCGACCCCGGCAACGCCGACGAGCACCACTCCGCTGCCGTCGGCACTGGTCAATGCCGATCGGATCGCCTGATGCTCGGTGGGCCGGCCGAGCAGCTGCCAGCGGCCGCCCATGGAGGTTGAGTATAGGGCCCGTGCGGGCCGTTCGTCCTGTCGTTTTTCGTGATGCAGGTGCGGCGACATCGCCGACGTGGGACGTCGTGCATCGCTATCGGTCCGAGCGGTCACCGTCATGTCGGGAGATCCGATTCGTCGGACGGCTCGAACCGCGGCGCGTTGTTCCGTTGATGGCGGAAGTTGCTCGACGCCTCGTAGACCCGCTTCTTGAGCCGGTTGATCGATCCGAGGGGGCGGTGTGCGGCCAGTCCGGTCCACGAGTTGTAGGAGAGCACGTCGTCGCCGAATGCGCGACGTGCGGGGGTGTAGGGGTCCTGGACCGGGTACTTGATCGTTGCCACTGTCCGATAGGGGGATTCGTCCTGGTTCCACTCCTTTGTCGCGTCCTCAATCGGCATCCTGTCGATATCGGTACACAACTGGACTTGCAAGAGGTATTCGGCGCTGTGGCAGGCGAAGAAGTCGACGACCATCTCCTGGAATGCGTTGACACCGGGTCGATCTGTGACTGGTTGCTCGGCCAGGGCACGGACTTCGGGCGACGCGGGTACATAGCGCAGCTTGGCCATGTACTTGCCGTGCAAGAGCGGTGCCGAGGTGTGGAAGGTGTCACCGAGGATGTGGGTGTTGGGCTTGACGAAGACCTTGAGGTTGTCGGACAGATGATCCTCGCCGACGACGCCGAGCCCAGTGGTGAGCGCCTTCATCGCCGGGTCCGGCAGACGCGCCAACCCGAAAGCGAACGCCATTCCCTTCAGGCTGTAGTCGTGGGCATTGGCGAACAGGAACTCCTTGTGCGTCACCATGATGAAGTCCTGGGTGGTGGCGTTGTCCTCGGGCAGGGCGCGCTCGCCCTGCACGCCGATGAGCTTGATCCCGAGACCTCGGACCCCACGGATCTGATCGCTGCGAATCGCTCCGGACGTGGACGAGAGCCGCGAGATGATCGGATAGGACTTCGGCTCGGCGAAGACCCCTTGGGCGAGTTCGTCGGGCAGGTCAGGCGTGACCTCGAGGGTGCCGCGCAAAATGCCGTGACTCTTGGCGTGCGCGTCGCGGAGGCCGTGCTTGTTCTTCCGGTAGGCGTGCTCGTTGTTGCAGCGCAGCACTCGCATGATCCGCTCGATGTCGCGGTCCTCGTCGGGGCGGGGCTGCTCCATGTGCTCGCGGTACTCGATCGGGGGTCGGATGGTGGTCGCCGTCGTCAGGTCATCGGTGGGTGACGCGATATCGGTCATGATGGCTGATCCTTGGGTGGGTTCTGAACGTTCCAGGGGGCGAACGGGTTTGCGACGCCGCACAGGGCTGGTGCGAGGGTGGGGAAGTGGCGCAGTAGTACCGACCGCATGGAGTTGTCACGGATCCACGCCATGCCGACTTCGGTGTAGACCTCGGCGTTGAAGTCGTCGGTCAGGAACCGATCGCAGGACAGGCGCCGCGAAGCCATCAGGATGAAGATCCGAAAAGCGGTGTCGCTGAACCCGAATCCCGGGAGAGTCGGTTCGGCGTAGAGACCGATCATCAGATCGAGACGTTCGATGTCTCCGTACACTGCCGCCAACTCGTCGGCCAGGCGCCGGTCCTTGGTGAGATCTGTGAAGTCCTTCTTCGGCTTGAGACGAAGCTGCCTGCGAAACTCGTTGTAGCGGGGTACCCCGCGTTCGCGGATGCGCAACAGGTCGATGGTGGCCAGGTCGATCGGTGGGTGATCCTCGCCCCGGCTGAGGTTCTGCAACGCGGACGGATAGTTGTGCAGGGTCAGCGCCCCCGGATGCGCGCAGCCGAACGAATAGAGCAGATCGTCCATGGGGGCGTCGCCGAGTCGTGTCCGGACATCCGGCATCACCAGCTCCTGGAGTTGGCGGTCCGCGATGACGCTGTTGTCGGCGAGGGCCCGAATGGTGACACCGTCGGGCATCAGGGGATGCATCCGATAGATGGCGACGAACTCTTCGGTGAGCGAGAACGGAACGTCGTTGAAGTCCGTGTGCGACCCGGGGATACCACTGAGCAGTTCGTTGTCGAAGAAGTGTCCGTAGCGGCGCGCGAAGTCCTCGCCGAGGAGGCCGAACCAGTTGCCGCGCAAACCAACGACGGTCGTCGGATGGCCCAGGATCGCCGGTGTCCAGTCAACGGTATGGATCTTGGCCATGAGTGCGCAGTTGATCAGTCGCGCAACGGTGTACCGCCGGTCGCCATCCATCTGTGGGTAGGCGGCCTTCAGACGACGACAGATGGCGTTGTGTTCCCGCAGGAATAGCGAGTGCATGAGCGCCAACCCGACCCAGAAGTTCGGTGCGGAGCCGTTCGGGTCCAGGAGCTTGTCCGTGGAGGCCGGCGGCAGCCCGTTCGTGTCGAGCCTGATCTGCCCGTCGGACAGGCGGATTGCGTCCGAGTACTCCTGGTTGTCGCCGTAGATCTGCGAACCGTCCCACCAGAAGCTGGTGATGGATTCATAGGTCCGCTCGAAACCTGGTCCGGCCGCGTCCAGAAGTGGGGTGCGAGGGATGCGGATCGCGCCGTCGCCCAGTGGGTCGCCCGGAGGTCGGTCGATCACCCAGTCGTCGGTCGGATTTGACGGTGTGGCCGTCCGGTGGTTGAACCAGTCGTGCACTTCGAATTGAATCCAGGCCGCGGCAAGCAGATTCAGCGTGGGGACGGGCTTGAAGCCGGAACTTCGGTTCAGCAGCCGCACGCTGACCTCGCGCGGATTGGGGTCGAGGACCTCATGGTCGGGCGCGGGTTTCGTGTAGCCGCGCATGTTCCGTCCGAAGCGGCTGCCCACCGAACCCATACTGGGATCGGTCTTGTCGTTGTAGACACCGGTGACGGTGCGGCCCGCAAAGTCCTCAGCTGTTCCGGGTTTCGGCGCCGGACCCGGGTGCGGCCCGGTGTCGACGAGGTTGTTGGCACGGAGTTGGCTGCGCAGGCCGATCAGCACGACAAGTCCCGGCCATTTGCCCACACGCGACCATCCCCGCCAACGGTCGACGATTTCGGCCAAGCCGGCAGCATGCCGAGTGACCGGGCCACGCCGATCAGGCTGCGTTTCCGACGGCGCAGCCTGAAGTGAAGGGGTAAAGGTGGTCAATGAAGGTATCGTCAAACGTGGTATCCGGGCCATCAGCAGCCTCCGTGGCGGGTCATCATCCGCCGGTCGTCGAATATGTGTCGTCGTGATCGTCGCTGCCCAATCAGTATGAGATCGCAGGTGAACGGGCACATGAGTAGTCGACTACTTGATTGGTCGCGAGTAGCCCCGCGATACCGACTCAGACGCCCGCGACTGCGCGTAACCGCAGGCAAATCGGGCACAGATGCCCTACGTCCGCGCCGCACGAGCCTCGAAGTCGCATCGGTCCACGACACCCGGAATGAGGTAGCGGCGTACTCGTGTGCACGGCGAAGCGAATCGGAACGATGGAGCACACCGGCGCGGCTGAAGACATCGGTGCGCAGTGAGCGTCAACGACCTGGAGGGTGGCCACCGTGATCGCACCGATCGAGATCAAAGTCAACATCGACGACGACGTAGCCCACGCGCTGGATGTCCTCGGTTGTCCGCCACGTCCTACCGAGCGCCACGAGGTCTGGTTCGCCGAGGCAAGATCCGCCGACGAACGCACCCCGCTGCCGCTGCTGTCGAGCCACATCAGCATCGCAATGCGCACCGGCGACCACGACGACGTGACCGTACGGCTGCGACCGTGCCCGCCCGGACGGCTGGTGGGCAAATGGCTCGACCCGTTCTCCGACGCCGATTTCCGCTACCACCTCCACGAGGACTGGTGTGGCTCGGATCGGGCGCTCGCGGCGTCCGCGGTGAGCCGCCGCACCACCGGTTCCGTGGCCGCCGCGATGGCGGCCGGCACCGATCCGGCGCAGGTCCTCGATTCGGCACAACGCCAATTCCTCGTCACCTGTAGTCCCGCCGGCGTGCCCATCGACCATCTGATGCGGTTGGGACCGATCGACTCCTCGCGATGGAAGGGAATCGCGATGAACGGCCTCGACCTCACAGTCGAACGCTGGACGGTACCCGACGCCGACCTGCTGGAGATATCCACGATACTGCGACCGCGACCCGGGGAGTCGGTCGGAGATCTGGAGACGCGCGCTCTGACAAAACAACTCGCTTTGCGGTCGATGCTGACCGAGCATGGAATGCGGCCGTCGGCGACCGATGCCAAGACTTTTCGAGTGTTGTGTGCGCTCGCGCGTGAGTGGGCGTGACCGACCCTCACCCCGACTACGTTGCGAGCGCGCAGAAATCGAGTAGCGCACTACTCGTTTCGACAACCTTGTCTTGTGTCACAGTGAGCGCTATCGGAAACCCGGTGACCCTGGACGACGAACCGAATCGCGGTGGCACATGTCAACAATCCAGATCCCTATGGACAACACAGACGACCCATTGTCACCAGCCGACGTGGATTGGCTCCCGTGGCGCGTGGCACCGTCATCGGGGTTTCAGATCGCCGTTCCGCGCGGCAGCATGGGGTACGCAGAATGCGCGCCTGAGCGGTCGGTCGGGGTCGCGCTCGTACAGATCGATGAGCGGCAGTTCCTCGCGCAGAACATGTTCCGCTACAGCAATGAGTCCACCGAAGACTACTTTGTGGCAAAGCTCAGCAAGGATATGTCCGCCCAGGAAGCGCGGAAGGCCGTCGACGACGCGCGGACGTTCAGTCCGGGACACGAGAATCCGACAGATCTGGCGTCGGTCCCACGCTTCCTGCGATGGTTCGAGAACTCCTATGGCAAGCACACCCTGGCCGCGCTGATCCACGACCAATTGATTTCGGACAAGGCCAACGCCGGACCTCTGCACAGCGATGCTTTGTCCGATCGCTTCTTCCGGGAGATGATGCGAACCTCCGGTGTGCCATGGCTCAAGCGGTGGATCATCTGGTCGGCGGTGGCGCTCCGGACGCGCTACGCCGCCGGCGCATTACGGCGGTGGAGCATCTTCGCATGGCTGCTGCTCAGCGTCATCGGAATCGCGTCCGCCGTGGGATCGGTAGTCCTGGGCTGGTCGTGGCCGACGGGCTCGCCTTCGTTGTCCCTCGCCCTCGCGTTCGTGTTGATTCTCCTCGCATCGCCACTCTGGGGTCGCCAGTGGGGAGCGAGTCTCGTTGCGGCCATCGCTGCGTTCTGGATCGTGCCGGCGGCCCTCGTGGCGGGATTTGCGTGGGTCGTCTACCTCGCGCTCGAGAAGATTGCGGATACCGTGGGTTCGGTTGCCACTCGAATCCCACGCCGGCGGTAGGATTTCGACGGACACCAGCACGAGAAAGAGGATCAAAGCGTTATGACCAAACGTCTGATCGTCTGCTGCGACGGCACATGGAACGTCTTCGGGCAGAAGCACCCGACGAATGTGGTCAAGCTCTACGAAGCGATCGGTAGTGCCGACGACGATGGCGTCCGCCAGGAACGGATCTACGTGGCCGGCGTGGGAACCAAACCCTGGCAGCGCATCCGCGGCGGCGTGTTGGGGTGGGGACTGTCCAAGAATCTCAAAGAGGCCTACCGAAAACTCGTGGAGGCATACGAACCCGGGGATGAGATCTTCCTCTTCGGCTTCAGTCGTGGTGCCTATACCGCGCGCAGTCTGGGTGGCTTTATCCGAAATAGCGGAATTCTCAAACGAGAGCATATGGATCAGGCCGACGCAGCCTTTGACCTCTATCGCGACCGGGACAAGTCGTCGGCGCCCAGACAGGAGCAGGCCACCGAATTCCGGCAGAAGTACTCCCACGAAACGCCGATCCGGTTCATCGGGGTCTGGGACACTGTCGGGTCGCTGGGTATCCCGATCGACGGCTGGAAGTTCGCGGAGAAGATCAACCGGCGGTGGGCATTTCACGACACTCAGCTCAGCACGACGGTGCAGGCGGCCTACCATGCGTTGGCGATCGACGAGAAGCGACGTCCCTTTGGACCGACCCTGTGGACGCCTCAGCCGGATCGGCCCGAGGGCCAGATCATCGAACAGGTGTGGTTCAGTGGCGTGCATTGCAACGTCGGCGGGGGATATGCCGACAGCCGGATCAGCGACATCCCACTCGTATGGATGATGGGACGTGCTCGGCACCACGGACTCTTCTTTTCCGAGAACCCAGTGACCGGCACGCCGGTGACCACCGAACTCGCCGCAACTTCGATCACGGATGTGATCGCGCGATTCCTCAACAGCACGGATGCATTCGCGGTCCCGCTCCAGGAATCCCGAAAGGGGTTCTACCGCGCCTTCAAACCCTTGGTGCGACAGTTGGGCTCCGTCGACGGGGAACACGAGTACGCCGCCTCGAGCGCCAAACGCCGACTGGATCGTGTCGACACCTATGACCCGGCGAATCTCATTGCCTATCAGGACGCCAAAGGCCGCGAGATGCTTGTCGATTCACATCCGATCGACTCCTGACCTGGGCGCGAACACCGACACACGAGACCTCGGAATCAGAGATCGAGAACCAGTGTGTCCGTCCTGGATCGGGATACACACGGCATCATGAAGTGGCCGTCCTCCCGCTCCTCCGCAGTCAGGACCGAATCGCGGTGGTCGGGGACGCCGGCCAGAACAGTCGCTTCACAGGTTCCGCACGTTCCGACCTCACACGACGACGGCACGTCGATACCCGCGTCGGACAGTACTTGCAGGATTGTCCGGTCGGGCGGCACTTGAAGCTTTATGCCGCTGTCGGTGAGTTCGACCGTGAAGGACCGCTCGGCGTCGGCGACGAGGTCGGTCGGCGCGAAGCGCTCAACATGCAGCGCCCCGTCATCCCAGGGCCGCGCGGCGTCCGCCACGGCGTCGAGAAGTGGTGCGGGTCCGCAACAGTAGACCTGGGTGTTGGGTTTGGGTGCCGACAGGATCGCACCGATCGGGAGGTGTCCGACGTCGTCTTGAGGGTAGATCGTGACGCGGTCGCCATGCGCGCGTAGTTGCTCGAGAAACGCCATGCCGCCCACGGTGCGTCCACCGTAGTGCAGCGCCCAGTCGGAACCGTGCTCGACGACGGCGGCGATCATCGGCAGGACGGGGGTGATGCCGATCCCTCCTGCGATGAAGATGTACCGCGGGGACGGTTGGAGCGCGAAGGTGTTCCGCGGCCCCGACACCTGCACGATGTCGTTGATGTTCAGCGAGTCATGAACGTAGGTGGAGCCGCCACGGCTGTTGGCGTCACGCAGCACCGCCACCCGATACTGCAGTCGATCGTCGGGGTCGCCGCAGAGCGAGTATTGGCGTTGATGGTCACCGCACTGGACGTCGATGTGGGCGCCGGCGTCCCATCGCGGTAGCGACTGTGCGTCGGGGTCGGTGAAGATGATCTCGACGATGTCGGCCGTCAGCCACGACTTGGCGGCGACCGTCAGTTTCAGCTCCAACGGACCTGTGTCACGACTCATGGTGTCACCGAGACTTCACGGGGTGTAGCCGCACCGGCAGCGAGACGAGAGCCGGAAAGATGAGGTCACCGAAGCGCTGTCCGGGTTCGGCCGGTTCGACTCTCTCGACACGATCGACCAAGGCGCGCAGGGTCTCTTGAAGTTGGATGCGTGCAATCGGTGCGCCGAGACAGTGGTGGAGGCCACCGCCGAATGCCACATGGGATTTTGCGTTGTCTCGGCGCAGATCGAGCACGTCGGGGTCGGGAAAGTTCTGGGGATCCCGGTTGGCTGCGGCGATCATCAGGATCGTCCGTGCGCCCGCCGGCAGGATCGTGCCGTCGGAGGTGCGGAAGTCGTCGACAAGGTAGCGCTCCCGCACATGCAGCGGGGTCCGATAGCGCAGGAGTTCGTCCACTGCACCGGGGATCAGCGCGGGGTCTGCGCGGAGTTCGTCGAGCACAGCGGGCTGTTGGGTCAGGATCTCGACGAGGTTGGAAATCGATGTGCGGGTCGTCTCGTAGCCTGCATCCAAGATGGTGTGCATCAATGACAGCACTTCGATGTGGCTCAGGTTCCCGGCTTGTTCGGCGTCGAGGAGGAGTTGCACAAACGGGCTGTGATCGGCGGCGGGGCGACTGGTCAGGAACGTGTCGAAGTAGTCGAGGTAGAACTGGGTGATCTCGTTCAGCGCAGCCAGTTGCTCACCTGCGAGCGGCGCGGGGGAGAAGATGAGCAGAAAGTCGTGCTGGCGTGCGGTCAGATGGTCCCAGTCGTCTTCGGGGATACCGAGGAACTGGCAGATGACGCCGCGAGGGATGGCTACGCCGAGGCTGTGCACGGCATCGATCGATTCATCGTGACCGAGGACCTGCGAGATCGCCCGGTCCACCGACGCGGTGGCGAACTCGCGGAACTGTTCGACGCGACGCGGGATGAACATCGGCCCGACGATGTTGCGTAGCCGCGTGTGATCGGGCTTGTTGATCTGTACCAGGTTGGCGCGCAACCGATCCAGTGCCGGGCCTGCGAGCCACGGCGGCGCCTCCGATCCCATTGGTTGCACTCGTCCCTCGGGTAGGCGCAGGACTTCGCGAACATCGGAGTGGTGGCTGAGTACCCAGGCGGGATCGCCGGGACCCAGTTCGAGAGGCAGCGCGGAGCCGGCATCCCGGAGGGTCCGGTATGCCTCGGTGCGGTCGCCGGTCAGAAACGCGGTGTCGCCGAGGTCGATGGGGAATGTGACGTGGGCGGTTTGTGTGGTTGACATTGTCGGACGGCCGCTTTCGTGGTGGGCTGGGGCGAATCGATTGGTGCGCGGACGCGGCTAGTCGTCCCAATTGCGTGGGGCCACGTACCCGCTTTGCCCC
Source organism: Gordonia sp. CPCC 205515 (assembly GCF_048537925.1). Taxonomy (NCBI): domain Bacteria; kingdom Bacillati; phylum Actinomycetota; class Actinomycetes; order Mycobacteriales; family Gordoniaceae; genus Gordonia; species Gordonia sp. CPCC 205515. The sequence goes on from NZ_JBCLVJ010000008.1 coordinate 596,096, forward strand.
TTCTCGAGGCCGAGCGCGAGGATCGGCCCGTCCATGTTCTCCTGCCAGATGAGTGACTCCATGCCGATGTGCAGCGGGTGGTCCTGAACGGTGTAGGCACTCATGCCGGTCTCGGTGAAGTAATGTGCGTGCTCCCGCCAGGCGGGCGCCGACAGCAGCAGGTCACCGGCTTCCCAATCGATGCGCACCCCATCGACGACCGAGTAACCGACCCCGTCGACGTGGTAGTTGATGGCAACCGAGTTGTGTCGATGGCCCCGTCCTTCGGGGCGCGGTTGGACGCCGGGCGGCATCTGCGAGAGCGTCACGAAGAAGCTGCCGGTGGCACCTTGTTTGCGCTCGGTCGCCGGGTTGTAGAGAGCCATGATGGTCCGCTTGCCATCACCCAATTCCGTGGACATGAGCCCGGACATGGTCTCGTGCGGCCAATGCAGCGCCTTGTTCGGGACCGGTTCGATATCGACGAGGTACTCGTACCCGCGCAACCGTGCGCCAGTCGGAGAAACCTCGTGATCGGGGGCGGTGCCTTCCGCGACGGGTCCCGACTCGTCCATGTCGATCGGTCCGTCCGTGCCGGCTTCCGGTTCCCAGATGTCTTCGAGCTCTTCGTAGTAGTGAGTGCCGAGTACCGACAGCAGCGGCGCGTTCGAATAGGCGAGGCGAACCCAGGCGCCGGTTCCGGTGTTGCGGAATCGGTGGGGCTTCATCGACGGGATGTTGCAGACGTCGTGGCGCTTCAGCCCGATGGCGGTGCCTGCGACGTCGACCGTTCCCTCGCCGGCGATCGCGATCTGGACCGAGCTCGAGTTGCGGCGAATCGGTGTCGTGGATTCGCCGGGCAGCAGAACCTCGACGCAGACCTCGACACCGGGTGCGAATCCTCGTCCGGCCGATTCCAGGTGTACGAAGTGCGCGACACGGCGACCGTTGGCCGGTAGTGGAATTGACGACAGGTGGTCGATCGTTGCATCGATCTCGTGTCGTGACACCTTGATCGGTTTCCATGGCGTCGGGGTCTCCAGTGGTTGACCGGAGGTGTCGAGGATCGTCGTGTGCGAATCGATGGGTGCTTCGGTCGATGATGTCATTATCTGCCTCTGTTCTCTGTCATGCGGTGAGCGGAGCGTGGGTGCCGAAGCTCCGGCGGTGGTAGGTGAGTGGTTGTCCGTCAACGAGTTCGGCGTCGATGACGTTGCCGGTGACGATCACGTGGTCGCCGCCGTCGGCGGTGGAGTGGACGCTGCAGGCGACCCACCCGTAGGCGTCGGTGAGTCGGGCGGAACGGCCGCTCACGCGCCAGTCGACGGTCGCGAACTTGTCGTCGTTCTTGGTGGCGAACTGTCGCGCCAGGTGGTGCTCGCGGGCTCCGAGGATGTTCAGTCCGAAGTGTCCTGCATCCTGTATCGCCCTGAGTGTGTTGGAGTTCCGGTCCAGCGAGATCATCACCATAGGTGGGTGCATCGACAGCGAGGTGAAGGCACTGACGGTGGTGCCGTGCGGTCGACCCTCGACGACGGTGGTCACCACGGCCACCGGCGTGCAGACACCGCCCATGACGTCGCGCAGTGAATCGGTCAGTGCCTGACCGGAAACGATGGTGGTCATGCTGGTAACTCCTGCTTTTCGTCCTGAATTGTGTTGGTCAACTCCATGACCCCGGGGATGGCGATGACGAGATGGTCGCCGTCGCGGAGATAACGCGGTGGGTCTTGGCGGTGTCCGATTCCCGGTGGGGTACCGAGCGCGAGGACGTCGCCGGGTTGCAGTGTCGTGAAGGTGCTGACGTAGTCGATGATCTGGGCAGCATTGAAGTGCATGTCGCCGACTTTGCCGTGCTGATAGCGGTGTCCGTTGACCGTCGTCATGATCTCCAGTGAGGTCGGGTCGCCTATCTCATCGGCGGTGACGATCCAGGGACCCCAGGATCCCGAGGCGTCGAAGTTCTTTCCGGCGGTGGCCTGGGTGCTGTGGAGTTGGTACTCCCGAACACTGTTCTCGCCCATGATGCTGTAGCCGGCGATGTGCGCCGCGGCGTCATCGGCGTTGATGTGTCGTCCGCCGTCGCCGATCACCACGACGAGTTCGCCCTCCCAGTCGAGTGAGTCGGATACCTGCGGCCGGATCAGTGGATCATGATGTCCGACAAACGATGAGGGGAATCGGGTGAACAGCGTCGGCTGCGCGTTGACCGTCGCACCGACTTCGGCGGCGTGACTGGCGAAGTTGTGTCCGACGCAGACGATGTGGTCGGGCCGGGGAACGGGCGGAAGCCAGCGGGCCCCGGAGATGTCGATGACGGGGTACTGCTCGAGGTCTCGGCGCAGCGTCGCCCGCCGATCGCGGGGGAGGAGCCCGGCCAGGCCCGTGCGCGGCGCTGCTGCGGTCACGTCGCGGATGACGTCGCCATCGGTCGTCGCGATAACCCGTTGTGCGTCACCGATCTCGATGGTCGCGAGCCTCATCGGATCGCCCGCTCACGGTCAAGGAGGTCGGCGGCTTGTGCGAGCAGTTCCCGGACCCGGTCGCTACCCGCCGGGGTGGTTTCGATCAGCGGCGGGCGAACGTGTGGCGAAGACAGGCGACCCTCCTGCGCCAGAATCCATTTCAGGGTTGTCGGGTTGGTCTCCACGAACAAGGCGTCGACGATCGGATGCAGTGCGTAGTGGATGCGGCGTGCTCCGTCGTGATCGCCGGCGATCCACAAGTTGTACATCTGCGCACATGCCCGGGGTGCGATATTGGCTGTGGCGCTGATGAATCCGATGCCGCCGAGCGCGAGGAGCGGCAGGCACAGCAGTTCGATGCCCGACCAGACGAGCAGGTCGTCGCCTGCGGTGTGGATGACACGTGAGAAGTGTTCGAAGTCTCGGGTGGTTTCCTTGATGCCGACGATGTTGTCGACGTCGCGGTGCAGGCGTGCGATGGTTTCCGGTGCGAGGTCGACCGCGGTCCGGGATGGGACGTTGTAGGCGATGATCGGTAGATCGGGGAACTCGCGTGCGACCGTGGCATACCAGTCGTAGAGCGCCGCCTGGGTGGGGCGCGCATAGTAGGGCGTGATGACCAGGGCGGCATCGGCTCCGGCCGTGGCAGCGGCGGCCGTGAGTTCGAGGGTCTCGTCGAGTTTCGCGGATCCGGTGCCGGCGATGAAGGGCACCCGGTCACCGATCGCGGCGGCGACGCAGTGGATGGCCCGGATGCGTTCGTCGATTGTTTGTGCGCTGGGTTCACCGGTCGACCCACCGATCGAGATGCCGTGTGTGCCGGCGGCGATCTGCCAGTCGACCAACGAGGCCAGACTGTCTTCGTCGAGCTTTCCGTCGTCGGTGAACGGGGTGATCAGCGGGACAATGGATCCGGAGATGGACTGCGGGGAGGTACGAAATCTCATATCTGACTATTCCTTTCACGATGGGCGTCGACGACCAACGCGGCGACACCGAGGTCACTGAGCCCTGAGCCCATTCCCTTGAACACGGTCAGAGCGGCGCCGGCGGGACGACGGATTCCTGCCTCGAGGAGTTCGCCCAGTGTCAGGACTCCGGGAAGTTGCTCGCCGAGAGCATCTTTGAGTTCACGCGAGGCGCGTCGCGCGTTCTCGAGATCGTCGACGACGGTCAGGTCGCCGGCTTCGACGACGCCGGGGAGCAGTTCGGCCGATGACGGCAGGATCGCGCCCATCGGTCCGGGCAGTTGACGGCGCGGATTCCGAGATCGGCGCGGACGCGTTGGACGAACTCGTCGCGTCGAGTCGCGTCGGGGCTCCACACCCGAACCACGTTGATCGTCCGCACCACCGTCAGCGCAATCATCTGCTGATAGGCCTGGCGGCCGGTGCCCAGCAGCGCGACGACGTCGGCGTGCTCGTCGGCCATCACGTCCGTCGCGGCTGCCGCGGTGGCCGCCGTCCGTAGGGATCCGAGCCGCCCAGCACTCATGGCCGTGAGCAATTCGCCGGAGGTGGCATCGAACATCGTGAGGATCGCGCTCGCCCCGCGTGGGGTGTTCACCCAGTTCTTGAACGCGACCAGTCCCGATTGCTCATCGACCGCGCCGAGCGTGTGGGCGGTGCTCGGGCCGTCCCATGCGGCCATCGACTTGGCGATCACGTGGGCGTGGCCACGATGCGCGGACCGCAGTATGCGCCGGACGGCGTCGATCGCGTCGCGTTGGTCGACGAGCGCGGCAACGTCGTCATCGGTGAGGACCGGGGTTCGGGTGTCTGTACCGAGTGGCGTGATCATCGGTGACCTTTCTCGAGGTGGGCCGGATGCGCAGGTGATGTGACTTACACTGGTGGCTCTGCGGATATAAATCAAAGACAGACTTTTCGATACATACATAAGTAAGAAGTTATGGAGCAGTGATGGACGCGCAGTTGTCGTTGCGGAGGCTGGAGATCTTTCGGCTTGTCGTGGAGGAACGCAGCGTGACTCGGGCGGCGCAGGTGCTGATGATCGCGCAGCCGGCCGTGTCGTCACAGCTTCGCGCCCTCGAATCATGGGTCGGTGCAAGCCTCTTCGTTCGGCGTGGCAATCGGTTGGTGCTCACCGAAGCAGGGGAGCGCACGGCGGTCTGGGCCAAGGAGGTGCTTGCCGGGGCGGCACAGATCCGGCGGGAGGTCGGCGATCTGTCCTCCGGGCAAACCGGTCGGGTGATCATCGCCTCGAGCATGGCTGTCGGCACCTACCTCATTCCGCCGGCGGTGGCGCGGATCAGCCAGGAACGTCCCCGGGCCGACGTCACCGTCGCCGTCGGCCGACCAGACGAAGTGGTGCACGGTGTCGACACCGGCGAGTTCGACTTTGCCGTGTTGAACTGGGACGAGCGCGACATTCCCGAGTCGATGACGTCGGAGTTGCTGATCCAGTCGCGCCTCGGGATCTTCGCCACCGAACGTCTCGTGCCTCCCGGGACGTCGATGACGGTGGCGGAGGTCATGCGACTGCCGTTCATCGGCGCACCGAGTGACGTTGTCTACCAACGTAATCTCGTGGAGCAGCTGCGCGCTGCCGATGCGGCCGAGCCGCATTTCATGCTGCGTCTGGGCCATTCCGAGGCGATGATCCGCGCAGCGAGTGCGAACGACTGGGCGATCTTTGCGCCGGTGTACACACTGGCCGGGGACGCACGGCTGCACGAGATCGATGTACCCGATCTGGCACTCACCGAACGCATCGTGCTGCTGGCGCGACGGGACCGAATCCCGTCGCCGCTACAGCGCGATCTTGTTGCCGAGATTCGTACTGCGTTGCGTCAGTATGATATTCGCGTTCACCAGGAGTAGTCGCGCTCCGCCGGCGGACTCCACACCCCGGCTTCCCGCAGGATCTCGAGTACCGGGGTGAAGGTGCGCAACTCCGCCGGGCTCCACAGGGGGAAGTTGATCAGCAGGTTGACCGCATCCGTTGAGCGCTTCAGTTCGATGATCTGATCGGCCACCTCGGCCGGGGTGCCGATGAACTTCAGCATCGAACCGGCCGCACCGAATGCCTTCGCGGCCTTCTCGACTCCCATGTCGGCCCACATGGCCTGGGTCGACTCGATGGAACCGATGACGTCGGTGGCGATCTCCTTGGTCGCGTCGATGTTGAGCGATGTGAGCAACTGCTCGAACAGCTCCTCGGCCTCGCCTTCACCTTCCCGGATCAGCGCCATCGAGAAAGGGCACAGCCCGACATCGCGCCCCGTCGTGGTGGTCTGCTCGGCGAGTCGCCCACCCACGCCGGCCACCATGTCGACGGTGTTGCCCATCGCCACCAGCTGGTCGCAGTGGCGGGCGGCAAATGCGGTGCCGGCCGGTGATGCGCCCGCACTGACCAGCAAGGGTCGGGGCTTGGCTGCCGGGCGAGGCAACTTGATCCGGCCCTTGGCCCGGTAGTACTGGCCGCTGTGATCGATCGGTTCTTCTTCACTCCACAGCGCCTCGACAACCTCGACGAACTCCGCCGCCATCCGATACCGCTCGTCGTGCTCGATGAAGTCCTCCCCGAACAACGCCGCCTCATCGGCACTGAACCCGGTCACGACGTTCCAGCCCCACCTGCCATCGCTGAACGCATCCAGCGTCGCACCCATGCGCGCGACGTGGGCCGGGTGGTGGTGCGTGGTGTGGAACGTCGAGATCACGCCGATGTGCTCGGTGGCGGCGAAGAGCGCCATAGCCAGCATCGGCGCATGGTAGGCAGGTGACTGGTGACCCGCCCGCTCGGCGGCGCGCTGATGTCCGGACCAGTTGTCGGCGATGAACATCGAATCGAAGCCAACCTCCTCGGCCGCCCCGGCCAGCGCGAGCAGGTTGGCCTTGTTCATGTCCGGCCGCGTCGAGGCAGCCTCGTCGGAGTACAGGAAGTTCGTCTTGCCGGACGGAAAGAAGTAGCCGAAGTGCAGTTCGGACGGATCGAGCGACCGCGATTTCATGAGGGGACCTTTTCGTTCCTTCGAGTGGCGCTACTTGCAGCTCCACGTGACCCCCATCACGCTATTTCGTCCTGGCATAAATGCAAATATCGAAATTCGGACCTTCGCATAAGCAGGAGGTGATGAGGCGGTCGTAGGTTGTTTCCCACCCGTCGGTCGAGGATTCGACGAAGGCTCCGATAGGCGAGTATTACTGCACGCGGTCGTGGACCGCACAGGGACTGGTATTTGGTTGTGCTGCAAAGACTCTGGACGTTCTACCCCGAGATGACCGGCAAATAGGGGAATCCGCCGTGTGATCGTCTCCCAGCCACCCTCACTCTGGTGGCCGTCGCCTGCGGATTGCGCGTGATCGGCGCGCGGGTCCCGGCGATTCGGACGTCCCGGATGAACTGTTCGGAGTCGATCCGCAATCAGGAAGCACCCGCGGACGCATGGGCGTCACGTCAGAGTCGCGCTACGGAGACATTGTCTTAACGCGCCTGACAGGTGTCGGTGGTGCTGATCATCGTCGGCACCAGAGCGGATCTCGGCGGTCGCGGAGCCAGTTGGGGAGCGGCCTTTCACGGAACACTCGTGGTGAATGACCGGTTTGTCCGACTCTGACGCCGCGGATTGCGCAGACTGGTGTCATGAGTCGAGCAGACGTGGTGGCAATTGTGCAGGCCGGCGGTAAGGGATCCCGAATGGAGGTGCTGACGGAGTCCAGAGCAAAGCCTGCGCTTCCGTTCGGCGGGAACTACCAGCTGATCGATTTCCCGCTTTCCAACATCCACCACAGCGGCATCGACGAAGTGTGGCTCTGCGTGCAGTACGAGGCACAGTCCCTGCTGGCACAGGTGGCCGGCGGACGGCCATGGGAGTTGGACCGCACCCGCGGCGGACTCCGGTTCGTGTTGCCCGAGCAGACCAGCGCTCCGGAAACCGAGGACGGTTTCGCCACCGGCAACGCCGACCTGCTCTACCGCGTCCGCGACCAGATCAGCGACCGCGACCCCGAGGCGGTCATCGTGATGAGCGCTGATCATGTCTACACCCTCGACTTCGATGAGGTACTGCGCACCCACCGTGCCGCCGGCGCGGAATGCACGGTGGTCACCACCACCTGTCCGCTGCCCGAGGCGTCGTCGCATGCCACCGTCGTTGCTCGAAAAGACGGTCGGATCAGGGGATTTCACTACAAACCGGATAAGCCGACGACCACGGTGATCGCCGCCGAGATCTTCGTCTACCGACCCAAAGTCCTCGTCGAGGCGCTCGAACACCTTGTGGCGCAGACCCATCCGCATTCCGACGATGACGCGGACACCGGTCTCGGAGACTTCGGTGAACACCTGTTGCCCTGGTTCGTCGCCCGCGGCAACACCGTGGCGCATGCCATGAGCGGCTACTGGATCGACGCCGGTCGACCGGAAACCTATCTGCAGGCACACCGCGACCTCCTGGACGGCACCATCGGGCTCGACGACCCGAGCTGGCCGATCCTGACCCACCAACCGCAGCGCGCCGCCGCCCGCATCTCCGCGGGTGCATCGATCGCCGCCAGCTTGATCAGCAGTGGCGCCCGGATCGATGGAGTGGTGCGTCGCAGCGTGATCGGGCCCGGTGTCCGCATCGAGAAAGGTGCGACCGTCACCGATTCGGTGGTCTTCGGCGACACTGTCGTCTGTTCCGGAGCCACTGTGTCGTGGTCGATTGTCGACGAGGACGTGACCGTGGGACACGATGCGACGGTCGGTGGCCATCCCCGGACCAGGCCGGTGCCGACCGAGAAGATCACCTTGATCGGCAAGGGTGCCCGGATCCGCAAGGGCGCCAAAGTGGGACTCGGCGAGCGGGTCGATCCGGGGGCGGATCGACGACGTCGGCGCGACTAGTCGAGCGCGTCCCGTTACCGACTACGGCCGGTCATCGTCGTGCCCCGCTGACGGCCGGGGTGCCTGCGGTCAGAGCGATGTCGGAGACCACCGACAGCGTGCCGTCGTCGGCGGGTTGTTCGAAGAGCACCCGAGCCGACCGACCGACGAAGACGACTGCGGCGATGGTGTTTCCGAAGATCGGACCGTTCTCCTTGGTCCACGACATCGGCAACACGGGAGCGCCGCTGTGCCGGGCCCACCGCCGCGTCAGGCGTCCCAGCAGGCTCGACCACCCCGCGATGAACATCGGCTTGACGTAGGGCGGGACGACGTTGTGCACCGGGGAACAGACGAGTTGGTAGACACTAGATTTCACCGCGGTCGAGAAGTCGACACGCGCCGCGTAGCTGTGGTGGACGTCGCCGGAAAGCACCGTGATGGTCGACGGTGCCTCGGTAGGCTGTGACGCGAGGTCGCGGATCAGCGTGGTCAGCCGATCGAAGGAGTCACCGAACGCCTGCCAGTGTTCGAGATCGGCACCCTGCCTGATCTTTTCGGCCACCCGGCCACGCCATCCCGATCGGTGAGCGGCGATCTCGTTGACCGCCTCGGCGTCACCGAGGACCGGCGGCAGCAGCCAGGGCAGCGACGATCCGATCATCAGGTGATCGACATCGCCAGGGGTGTCGTTCATCTGCTCATCCAGCCAACTGAACTCCTTGTCGCTGAGCATCTTTCGAGCACCGTCGGCAAGTATCCGGCCGTTGCGGGAGTCGACCATGATCAGTCGTGCACGTCCGAGGTCCCAGCGGAAGCTGAAACGGAGTCCTTTGCGTCCGTCGGACTCACCGTCGGCGCGGTCCGCCAGGTCGACGAGGTAAGACCAGCAGTCGCCCTCGATGTCGCGGACGCGGCGGTAGTCGGGGTCGTCGGCGAGTGTGGCCGGGTCGAGGTTGCCCAGGTGCTGGAACACCCAGTAGGAGACCAGGCCGGCCCGGATCCGTTCCCGCCACCACGGTTTCTGATTGATCTGTTCGCGCCACACCGCCGAGGTGTTCCAGTCGTCGCGGATGTCGTGGTCGTCGAAGATCATCGCGGTCGACACGGTCGAGAGAATCCACCGGATCTCCGGATCTCCCCAGGTGTGACGGTAGAGGCTGGCGTATTCGTCGAAGCTGACGACCTCGTCGTCCGGATGACCGGCACCGCGTCGTCGCCCGGCCAGGTGGCGACGGGCCCGGGGTGTCAGTTCGTCGGCGTACACCTGGTCACCGAGCAGGAGCAGCGCGTCCGGCCATTGGTCGTAGGGGAGGTCGGCGAGACGCGTCGAGTAGGAATCAAGTGCGTCGATCCCCAGCTTGTCGTCGAGTTTCGGGTCCTCGGTGCGTGGAAACCGGCATGAGCCGAACACCACCCGGTTGTTCTGCTCGGACTCGGGACCGCGGGTGCGGATCACGCTCGGCGGAAACGCCGTGTCGGCCTCCGGCCACACCTGTTCATTGTTGACAATCACCTGATAGGGGTGCCCCGAGTCCGGTGTAAGTCCCTCGACCTGGACCAACGCGAAATGAGATCCGTGGACCTCGAATGTCCTTGCTCGACAACCCAGAACCTCGACGTCGGCCGCATGTTCGGTCTGCACCCACACCGATGCCGTCGTCTCACTGACGTGTCGTAGAACTGGTCCCAAGACGAGTGACATCGGTCCAGTCTAGGCGCGATTACCTCCGGTGAGTTCAGAGTTCTTCCGCGTTGAGTAACGGACCAGCAGCCCGAACAGCGCGGCCAGTGGGAACATCAGGATGCCGTAGACGGCCGGGACGATGCCCATCTCCGAGTTGCCGAGCACGCTGAGCGCCACGGTGATCGCCAGGGTCGCGTTGTGAATGCCCACCTCAAAGCCGCTCGCCACCGACTGCTCGTGCGTCAATCCACTCACCCGCGGCACGACATAACCGAGAGTCAGGGACAGAACGCAGAACAAGGCTGTCACGACGCCGACGCGGACGAAATAGTCGATCGCCTCCTCCTCACCGAACAGAGCGCCGGCCACCACACCGGCCAGGAGCAGGATCGACGCGACGCGGACCGGCCTGTCCGCTCGCTCCGCGAACCGGGGCCACCGGCTGCGGACGACCATGCCGATCGCCACCGGTATCAGCACGGCGGCGAACACCTGCATCAGTTTCGCGGGCTGCATGTCCACCGATTCGTCGGAATCGAGGAAATGGCCCAAGGCCAGATTGATCACGATCGGCAAGGTGATCAGACCGAGAAGCGAATTGATGGCAGTGAGGGTCACGTTGAGCGCGACGTCGCCCCGGAACAGATGACTGTAGATGCTGGCCGCCGTGCCACCCGGCGACGCGGCGAGAATCATCACCCCGACAGCGAGATACGGCTCGAGATCGAACACCACTGCCAGGCCGAAGGCGATAAGCGGCAACAGCAACATCTGGCACGCGAGGATGATCGCGATGGCCCGGGGACTGGTGAGGACCCGACGGAAGTCGGCGACCGTCAGCGACAACCCCAGCCCGAACATGATCACCGCGAGCGCGACCGGCAGTCCCACGCTGATGAACGATGATTCCATCGACTCTCCTCGGTCGGCCCGTCCGATTTGTCCGGGTCACCTCAGCTACTTACCAGACCGCGTCCCGACTCGGGCGTTGTTTGTTCGCACTCCGACCTGCACCAGCCACATCTGTAGGCACTGCTCGCGTGCACAGTGCACACGAGTGGTGCCCAGAGATGTGGTCCATGTCGCCGCCAGCCCGGTGCGTGTCAGTGCTGACGTGATTCGACAGTTCGGGCCAGAATGCCCAGCGTCGCCCGAAGTGCCGCTTCGGGGATGATCGGGAAGAGATCCATGTCCCGGTACTTTCCCTCGATCTGGCTCCAGTCGTAATACGACGTCGCAACAGTGCCGACCTCGGAGGGCTCGAGACGGTAGCCGTAGAGGTGTTTGATCGGCGGTTGAATGGTGCCCGAGATCGTCCACTCGATCAGGGCGTCCTGTTCATACCGGGTGATGATGACGGTGACGTCGTACTTGCCCATCGGGAGATCGTTCAGTGACTCACGGTCCATGTGGACGACGAACGTATCGCCGACCGCGCGCACCGGATCGCCGTCGGACGATTGCAGCATCCCGGAACTGTCGATCTGTACATGCCCCTCGGGCCTGGTCAGGATGTCGAACACCGCGGCCGGCGATGCCGCAATCTGTCTGGCCACCTCAAATCGTTCATTGGTCATTGGATCGACAATGCCAGAGACGCGTCGCCCGCGCAGCAACTGATGCAACCCCCTTTCACCGCAATGGTTCAAGATGTCAGGTGCCGCAGAGGATCTGACATGTGTCGGTGAGTGATACGGACGCGGGATCGGCTCAACGTGCCCGCTCATCTCGATACTCGCGCAGCGCGTCGCATGGATACTTCGACTGGACATCGCGGTCGATTGCACGACCGACGAACAAGGCGAAGTTGCATCGTCGAAAGACGAAGGCCAATAGCCTGCTGCCAATCATCCGACTCGCAGACAACCCGACATTCACGAACGACGGTCGACCGATTGCATGGTGTCGATGATCGCGTCAAGGAACGCCTCGGCGCGTGGGCTGAGTTTCATCGACCGAGGCCACACGGCTACTACGTTGGCTGTTCCGGTGCGTGGACGCAGGGGGATGGTCACCAAGGGGAGGCCCTCGGGAGACGTGTCGGGTGCGTGTGGTCGGGACATCAGCAGTCCGTATCCCATGCCTCGTCCGATGTAGGCCCGCGCGAGATCGATCGTCGGTGCCACCGCGCCGATTCGCGGGCTTATGCCGATTTCGGCGAAGACGCGGTGAGTGTTGGCAGTACTGGGTGCGGTATCGAGCAGGATCAGCGGGTCGTCTTTGAGATCGGTCAGCGACACCGCACGCTGTGTAGCCAGCCGATGATCGGCCGGTAGGACTGCGGTCACCTCAGTTCCGTACACGACCTTCTTGTTGAGATCGGCGGGTAGGGCCATATCGTAGAGCAGCGCGAAATCCATTGAGCCTTGCCGCAGTTGAGGTAACAGTTCGTCGTCACCGCCGACATCAACGTTGAGTTGCGCACGAGGGTGAGCGTTGGCGAACTGTGCTGTCGCCGGCGGGAGCACAGTCGCGGAGAAGCCCATGTAGCAGCCGACCCGGATAGGTCCGGTGATCTCACCTCGGCTCGCCGACAGATCGTCGACGAGAGCGGCGGCTTCCTCGACGATGCGGCGACTGCGCAGCGCGAAGTACTGGCCGGCCGGGGTCATCTGTAGACCCTTGGCCTTGCGGCGCACGCAGAGCGGCTCGCCAACGATGCGTTCGACCTCAGAGACCGCCTGCGACAGACCGGACTCTGAGACATGCAGTGCTGCTGCGGCTTCGGCCATCGTGCGAAAGCCGGGCAGCGCCGACACCAACTCGAGTTGACGCAACGTCAGTTTGGCCATTCTTCACCTCAACCGCATTAGTTTCACAGTTTTCTTAACTTTACAACAGGTTAGGTCTGCCGTGAACTGGATCACAGACCGGGCCGGATGTTCGGGCACGGGAAAGCGAAAGGACCAGCAAATGGCTGACCTCATCAGCACCGCACGACGCGGGTGCCCGATCGCCGAGGCATCGGCGTCGAGTACACCGGCGGCCCGCCAAGAGCCCAGCGAAGCACCGGAAGCGCCGAGCGCCGACTGGGTGGACCCGGCGGCTCTGGCCATCGATCCCTATCCCACGTACGCGCGTTTGCGCCGCGAGGCTCCGGTGGCCTGGGTGCCGTCGCTGGGTCGCTATCTGGTGACCGGTTATGCGCAATGTCATGAGGTCGAATGCGACCAGCAAACGTATACAGCCGACGTCGGCGGGACGGGCGCGACCATGAAGCGCGCGTTGGGGGGACACCCGATGCTGCGCAAGGACGACCCCGAGCACGCGGCCGAGCGTGCCGCAGTCAATCCGACGTTGCGGCCCAAAGCCATCAAGTCCCGATGGGCCGAGATCTTCGACCGCAACGCACGGATCTATCTCGACGTCCTGGAAGCAGTGGGACCCGAGGACGCCGAACTCAATCGCGACTACGCATCGCCCGTGGCATCGCAGAACCTCATCGACATCCTCGGCCTGCCCGGGGTGCGAGTGGAGGATATGCGTCGCTGGTCGCACGCATTCATCGCCGGCACCGGCAACGTCCTCGACGATCCGGACATCTGGGCCCGCTGCGAGCAGGCGCGCACCGAGGTCGACGATCTCCTGACCGAGTTGGTTCCGCACTACCTCCAGCATCCGAACGAGTCGATGACCTCGGCGCTGGCCAACAGCGGTCTGACGCACGACGCCGTGACCGCGAACGTCAAGCTGACCATCGCCGGCGGCATGAACGAGCCGCAACACATGATCACCAATATCGTGTGGGCGCTGTCTGATCATGACACCGTTCGCCGTGAAGCGCTCGGCGATTCGTCGTTGTGGCCCAAAGTGTTCGACGAGACCGTGCGGTGGCTCTCGCCGATCGGCATGTACCCGCGTCAAACGACGCGCGCAACAGTCCTCGGCGACGTTGCGCTACCCGCCGGAGCGGCGATCGGAGTCGTCGTCGGATCGGCCAACCGCGACGCATCGCATGTCGCCGGTGACCCGTCGACCTTCGATATCCACCGCGAGCGCCGGCCCCACCTGGCGTTCGGCAGCGGCGTACATCTCTGTGCCGGTCACTGGGCAGCCCGATCGGCCGTCGGCGATATAGCGGTTCCGCTCCTCTACCAACGATTCCCCACGCTATCAGTCGATAGCGGACGCGAAACCCGCTGGGACGGATGGGTGTTCCGCGGAATCACCGACCTCCCGGTCACCTGGACCGACTGAGAAACTTCCGAAGGGCAATCATGACGAAACTGACCCTGCATCACCCCGATGGGCGCAGCGACATCCTCGACGTCGCCGACGGCACCACCGTGATGCGTGCTGCGCTGACCTCCTCGATTCCCGGGATCATCGGCGAATGCGGTGGACAAGCGATGTGCGCGACGTGTCATGTCTATGTCCGCGAGGACTACGTCGACCGGCTGCCCGATATCGGTGAGGACGAGGACGAAATGCTCGACTGCACCGCCGCTCCCCGTGATGATCGCCGATCCCGACTCGGCTGCCAGATCACTCTCTGCGCACCGCTCGACGGAATCGAGGTCGACCTTCCAGAAACCCAGGTATGACCACAGGAGTAATCGTCAACGTCGACCCGCGGCCATTACCGTTGCGCGGCAACGAGTTCTATACACAGGATCACGTCGAGCTGCGCCGACGGGAACTCCATCGTCGGGCCAGTGTCAACGTCGAGTGTCGATCACCGGAGTAAGGGTCCCATCTTGGACGATCTTGTCGCTCGTCGCGATGGTCAAGCCCCGGCGAGTGGCTGTCGAGCAGGGGAGTGTGATCACCGACCCTTGTGGGCCCCATCGGCCAGACTCCGCAGTCCGTCCGATCGCGTTGTGGCGCCGACATATCCGAGGTCGGCACGTGCGGCCGAATCGTCGGGCGTGAACTCGCGCCCGATCAAGCGCACCATGGTGCGACTCATCGGCGGATCGCCGTGATCGCCGCGTATGGCGGCGATGTACTCCATGATCCGGCCCGCGCCGAAGGCCAGTCGGTAGGGAACCGAACGTACCCCGTCAATCGAGAGTCCCACCGCCGTCGCATGATCGGCCACGAATTCGCGGAACGTGATCGTCTGCGGATCACTGATGAAGTACGCCCGTCCACCCGCATCGCTGTCAAGGGCACATCGAATCGCTTCTACGACATTGTCGACGTGGATGGTGGCGTATGGGTAGTCGCCGCGTGCGATGAAGGCAAAGCGGCCCGCTTCGAGAGTGGTTGGGATCTGTTCACTGAACGGACCGCCAGGCCCCCACAACGCGGGCGGCCGCAGTGCGATCGTGCGGAAACCCGGTGCGTTGGCAGCCAGCACCTCGGCCTCGCCCTGCGACTTGCTCGCGATGTAGGCCGAGAAACTCTCCGGATGTGTCGGAGCGGATTCGTCCACGCCGCGGATCGGTGTGCCCCGGTCGTCCATCACCACCGCGGCCGCACTGATGTAGACAAACGCGCCCGCGCCAGCCTCACGAGCAGCGGCCAGAAGCGCCTTGGTGCCAACCACATTCGCCTGGAAGTACGGTTCGCGCGGGCCCGCGAACCGGAATAGGGCTGCGGCGTGCACCACGGCATCGATCGGCGGCAATGACAGCGTGTCCGGTGCGTCGAGATCTCCGTGCACCGGCGTCGCGCCGAGTGCGCGCACCCGGTCGCTCGACGACGTCGAGCGAGCAAGCGCGAACACGTCGTGCCCGTTGCTGATCAGACTCGGAATCAGATGTGCGCCCAGGAAACCTGAGCCGCCTGTCACCAGGATCTTCATTTCGATGTTTCACTTTCGTTGGATGTCAGTAAGGAGTCGAGCGTTCGTTCGCGGAGGGCCTCGACCACCGCGGAATTCGGCGAACCCTGCGCGGCAAGCACATACAGGCTTGCCGCAGCATGCGCAGAGACCCACACCAACTCGGCCGCACTCTGCACGTCGGCGGTCAGTGCATGTTGTGCGGCAACAGCTTCCACTCGCTGCATCAGGATGGCGCGCGCAGCGTCCGCGGCCGGGAAATGAGCGCCCTGCAGGACGCGTACCGCCATCGCTGCGTACAACTGCGGACGTTCTGCCGCGAAGCGCACGTAATTGTCCCAGCCCTGCCGTAGCGCGACCAGAGGATCGTCCGATAGCACTTCGGATTTCTTATGCGCCAGAAATTGTGTGAATCCTTCGGTGATCACGGCGTTGAGAAGTCCATCGGCACTACCGAAGTGGTGATAGAGGGTCGGTGCCGTGACGCCGGCGATCTCGCACACCGCTCGTGTCGAGAAGCCCGACTCGCCTGTGCGATCAAGAACCTCGGTTGCCGCTGCGATCAACGCCGTCTTCGTATCCACACGATCACTATAGCGACGCTATAATGGTTTGTATAGCGTCGCTATAGCGTGCGTGAGCAAAGGCGAGCTCCCCAGTTCCTTTACCTATCCAAACCAGCCGTGACATATCCCTGATGGCGGAGGAGACTTGTCCACACCGTGGGCCACAGCGGGCCGGGTCGGATGCAAACGGACGAACACGAACTCCATTCCCGTCGTTGACATCGAGGCGACTACCGTGACATTTCGTCGAATCCTGACCGGCGCAGTGATCGCCATCGTGTTGACCGCGGCTTTGGCCGCAGCGGCAGGCATTGCCCACGCGGGCCCGGTACCGGACCCGCGCAACGATCCCTTCTACGCACAGCCGACGTCCTTCGCCGGACGCGCCCATGGGCAGATCCTGAACAGTCGCCCGGTCGATATCGGTATCGCGGGAATCGAACTGCCGTATGCGGCATACCAACTGAAGTACGTCAGCACCGACACCGCAGGTGCACCCCAAGCCAACGTTGCCACGGTCCTCAAACCACTGTCCCGGACATCGTCCCCAAAGCTGGTGTCCTATCAGCCCGTGATCGACAGTTTGTCCCACCGGTGCGATCCGTCATACCAGTTGCGCACCGGCAGCAATCTCGAAGTACCGTTTATCGCAATCCTCCTCAATCGCGGCTGGACGGTCGTGATTCCGGACTACCTCGGCCCCGACCACCACTGGGGCGCCGGTTACGTCGAGGGCCACGGAACGCTCGACGGCATCCGCGCCGCGGAAGAGTTCACCCCGGCAGGACTCGGCGGTCCCGCGACACCGGTGGCGCTGACCGGCTACTCCGGCGGCGCCCACGGCACCGAGGCCGCCTACGAACTCGCCCCGACCTACGCACCGGAACTCAACATCGTCGGCGCCGCACTGGGAGGGTTGCCCGCCGACATGGGCGATCTCATGCACGGCGCCAACGGCGGACTCTGGTCCGGGGCGGTATTCACCAGCCTCTTCGGCCTCGATCGTGCCTATCCGACCATGGGAATCGACGAGATGCTCAACGCGAAGGGTAGACAACTCCGCAACGCCATCTCCGACATGTGCGTCTTCGAATACCTCGCCGCCTACCCGTTCCAGTATGTCCAGTCGTACACAATCAATAGCGTCAACCCGCTCGACGTGCCGGCCGTCAAATCCGTTCTTGCCAAGACCAAAGCCGGTGCCCTCGGTACCCCCAGAGCGCCGGGCTACTACTACAACGCCAGTGGCGACGAACTCGTCGTGCCGGCAAACGTCGACAAACTCGTGGCTCGGTACTGTGCACGGGGACTCAAGGTGCAATCGGTTACCGAACCCGGAATTCATGCGACGCTGGCGGTCACCGGCTATCCCGCAGCCGTCAACTGGATCGCCGGACGCTTCGCGCGTACACCCGCCCCGAGCACCTGCTGAGCAGTCTCCGCTGAAACCACCGAGATCGTTCCGGCGGCCACATCGTCGAGTAACTCTTGGAGCAGAACCGGCGGCAGACCGACCCGACGACCACTCACCATGGCAAAGTGGTCTCGATCGACCGAACGCTCAGACAGGAGACGGCGCAGTGACCGACAACGACGACTGGTCCCCGACGGCGCGCACCATTGCAACGGCAACCGAACAAGGCATCCGAGCGGCGCGTGCGCACGACCTCGAGGCACTCGCCGAGTCCATCGACCACCTCGAGAACCACACCGACACTGCCCGTGAGGTTCACGCTCACCTCATGCGCGAACTCCTCGAAACCTCCTACCAGGACGGGTTGAGCGGTGACGATGTTTCCGAGGTGCTGACCCGCACCGTCACCGACGCAGCATCCTGGCAGGCTCCGGTCACTCCCGCGGCGGTGGCAGTGGTACTCACCGGAGCCCTGGGAGTCGGTCCCGACAGCCGCGAGGAATCGGCCCCAACGCTGAGCGAGCCCGAGATCATCTGTGCAGCACTACTTATCGCCGCCGACCTGGTGACGAGTACAGACCTCGACCCCAAGCCGTATGTGGTGCGAGCCATAGAAGAGATTCGTCGCGCGCAGACAGTGGAGATGCCCTGACGTTCCTCACCACAGCACCGTCAGCCGCGGGATCGGCACCGCCGGCCAACGAGGTCACGGTCGTGGCGCCAGTCGGTCGACGGCCAGCCTCTCCAGCAGATCCGCGCCCTCTCGGCCGGCGTCATGGCACGCCATCTCCTCCTGGATACGCTGTGCCGCAGAACGATACGACGGATTGCTCAGCACGTCGGCGACAGCGTCGGCGACCGCCCGCGGAGACGGGCGGGTCGTGCGGAGTCGGCGACCGACTCCAGACCACTCGATCCGGGCGCCGATCTCGGACTTCTCCTCGGTGGTGCCGGCCTGGACCAGCGGAACACCGTGGCGCAGAGCCAGAGTCACACCGGTGTAGCCGCCGTTGGTCACCATCACCTGGGCCCGGCCGAGCAGGAGGTCATAGGGCACGAACGGCGTGACCCGCACGTTGTCGGGCAGGGGACCGCCGATCACGCGCTCCACCTCCGCTCTGTCCGGTCCGCCGGTCGTGACGACCACGAGCACATTGCGGTCCGCGAGTCCGCGGATCGCGGGTCCGATCAGTTCGGTCATGTCGGCCCGCAGACTGCCCTGAGTGACGTGCACGACCGGACGCTCCGATTGCAGCACGTCGGGCCACCACAACGGTGGTGACCACGCCGGGGCCGGGTCCGGTTGCAGCGCACCGACCCAATGCACACTGGCGGGCAAGGGATTACGACGCGGGTATTCGAACGACGGCGTACAGCCCTGCAGGTGCAGATCCCGCGACATCAATCCGTCCAACGCCCCCGAGGGGTCGCGCGGGAGGCCGAGGTCGGTGCGGATCTGCTGGTAGCGACGCTCGGCGTCGGCGAACAGGACACGGCGGGCGAAGGCGCTCACCGCCCGGTTGCGCAGCCCGCCCAGCGGCCCGCCCATGGGCAGCAGGCCGGGACCGAACGGTGGGACGTCGGGGTCGCTCTGCGGGAGCGGGCCGTCGCCGAATGTCGCGACCGGGATGCCGGTGAGCTCGCCGAGCATGCCCACGCCGTACATCAGCCCGTCGGTCAACATCGCGTTGACGCGGTGATCGGCCAGCACAGGCTGGAGGTCCGAGATCCGTTGGGGCGCATGCCCGACGAAGATGCGGTCGAAGACCTCGCCGATCACTTTCGGTCCGCTCCGGCCGGCCAGCCACGGGTAGTACTCGAACAGGTCGTGCCCGGAGAAGTCGGCCGCGTGTTGATAGGGGACGTGGGTTGCGCCGATGGCCGCGATCTGGCCGGCGAAGGCGGATCCGGCGTACCACAGCACGGTGTGACCGCGTTCGATCAGCCTGGCAGCGAACGGTAGGGGATTGGTGCTGTGCGCCTGGACCGGAATGGAGGCGAAGAGGAAGGTGGACATCGATACTCCTGACGTTGCCCCCCCTAATTAGGTAGAGTCAGTCTAAATTGATTTGAAACGGAGCACAACCAATTGCCTGGTTCTTCTCGGTCCTATGTCAGTCAAGTGCGCGACGATCAGGCACGCCTGACTCGCGGCCGGATCCTCGACGCGGCCATCGCGCTCTACGGCGAGCGCGGGTACTCCCGCACCACGATGGCGGCGGTGGCCGCGGCCGCGAAGGTGTCCACACAGACCATCTACAACACGTTCGGTGGCCGGCCGGCCCTGCTCAAAGCGGTGTACGACGCGCAACTCGCCGGCGACGACGACCCCGTGGCGATGGTCGACCGCCCGCTCATGGCCGGGCTACGGACCGAGCGCAATCCCGTAGAGCTACTGCGGCTCTACGCTCAGGTCGGCCGGGTACTCATCGACCGAGTCGGCGCATTCGTCTTGGTTCTGGAAGCCGGTGCCGCCGCCGGCGACACCGACCTCGCCGCACATATCGAAACGATTGACGGCGAGCGCCTCATCGGCTGCCAACACATCGTCGACCGACTCACCGAACTCGAGGCACTGTCGCCCACGGTGAGTCGCGAGCAGGCGATCGACACGATCTGGACGCTCAACAGTGTCCAGGTCTGGAATCTGCTGGCCAACCGGCGCGGGTGGTCGGGCGACGAGTACCAGGAGTGGGTCGGTGCGGCCATGTGTGCGGCAGTGCTCGGGGAAGGCTGATCACCGCACACATTCTCAATGCACCGACGTAGCTCATAAGACTGGCCACGCAGGTCGCCCGCCCCGAGTTCGGTTACTTCGCGGAAGTCCGTCGCAACCGAGTGTTGATGAACTCGCCGAGACCCCAACGGCCCAGTTCGCGCCCATACCCGGATCGCTTCACGCCGCCGAACGGAAGGCCGGGCATGGTCGTGCCGTGCTCGTTGATGTAGGCCATCCCGACCTCCAGACGATCAGCAACCTCGGCGGCCGCAGAAGTGTCGTCACTCCACACCGAACCGCTGAGCCCGAATCCGACGTCATTGGCCAGTGTGACTGCCTCGTCCGTGTTCGCCACCTTGTACACCATTCCGACCGGACCAAAGATCTCCTCTGAGTACGCGTCCATCTCTGGCGTGATGTCGGTGAGGACCGTGGGCTGTAGATAGGCTCCTTCGGAACCGATCGTGTTCCCACCGGTCCGAAGCCGAGCGCCTTGCTTCACCGCGGTCTGGATCTGCTCCAGCACGTCATCACGGGCTTTCACCGATGACAGGGGACCGACCTTCACGGCCGGGTCAGACGGGTCGCCGACAGTGGCCTTCTCGAATTCCGCGACCAGCTGTGCTACGAAATCGTCGTAGAGGTGCTCGAGAACAATAAAGCGCTTGGGTGAGTTACACGCCTGTCCGGTGTTGGAAAGACGAGCTGAAGCAGCGATTTTGGCGGTGCGGGCCATATCGCCTGAGTCGAGCAAGATGAACGGATCCGACCCTCCGAGTTCGAGGACGGACTTCTTGAGGTTCCTGGATGCCACCTCGGCCACCGCAGCGCCGGCCCGCTCGCTACCGGTCAGTGAAACACCCTGAATCGTAGGGTCTTCCAGCAGTGTCGCTATCTGGTCGTTGCTCGCATACGCGTTGATGTAGGCATCGTCGGGCACACCTGCGTCGTGCAGGATCTCGGCCATCAACGCCGATGATGCTCCGCAGATGGCAGCGTGTTTGAGGATAATCGTGTTGCCTGCCAACAGGTTCGGCGCAGCGAACCGGGCAACTTGATAGTACGGATAGTTCCACGGCATCACGCCGATGAGGGGACCGATCGGGCGCCGCTGGACAATGGACTCCTCAGCGCCCTGCGGGTCAAGGGTTTCCGTCTCCAGCAAGGCCGGTCCGTGGTCTGCGTACCAGCGGTAGATATCTGCGGCCAGCTGGACTTCGCCCCGAGACTCCTTGATGGGCTTACCCATCTCGGTCGTGATGACCTCGGCCAATTCGTCGGCACGCTTTTCGTACAGGTCCGCGGCTCGCCGCAGGGCTGCCGCACGCTCGGTGGGAGCGACGAGACGCCACTTCGCGAATGCGGCGGCGGTGCGGTCGATGAGCGTGGAAATCTCGCTGTCGGCGAGGGCCTCGAACTCACGCTCGGTCTTTCCGGTTGCTGGATTCGTGGTCACATAGTTGCTCATGTCCCGATGCTACGGACGCGACGTCGACTCGTGTGACGGCGAGCATCAATGATTCCGTGAGAAGAGCAACGGAATTATCTTGGTGCCTCGTGTGTTTGGCTGAATCGATCGTCTCGACTCATTCGTTGACCGCAAGGGTCACAGAGCGTCGAAGGCCTCGTCGAGCAGTTCGCGCGCACGAGTTAGCTCGGTGTCGGCGCCGCTGAGTAGGTTGTCGAGGCCGTGCTGGAAAATGCCGTCGAAGGTGTTGTACGTCAAATGTTTCGACAGCCGCGCCCGCCGGCCGCGGAGTTCGCAGTAGCGGCTCACGACGTTCCAGATCATGTCTGCGCGGTGTGACTCGATCTCGCCCACCTCATCGCGGAGTGACGGCTCGAAGCGTGTCTGGTTGCGCAGGTCATACCAGAGTCGGTGCAGCGACGAATCGGCTGCGAGCGTCCCGACAAACATCGTCGTGAACTCGGCGCGGAGCTCCTCGGCCGTCGACGCGCTCGCGACGGCCTCGTCATAACGGGTGACGCAGGTGTCCTCATAGATCCGGACGGCCTCGGCCATCAAGTCGAGCTTGTCACGAAAGTAGTAGTGCAGGACCCCATGCGAGAACGCCGAGTTCTGCGCGATCTCACGCAGACTCGTCCGTGCATATCCCAGCTCGGCGAGCGTCACCAGAGTTGCGGTCGCGAGCTCGATGCGCCGCGCCGCGAACTTGTCGGGCCCTCGCACACCCGAACGAGCCTCGGGTCGCGTGGCGGTGGTCATTGGCCGAGTATACGGCGAGCTGCCACGGTGACGCCCGATTCATCCTGGTGCGAATCCAATCGTCTTGACGACTGGCCAAATTTCTCTTGACAACTGTCAAGACCGGTTCATAGTGTGATGCAGATCGCATTTGTCCACGACCGCGTCCGGTGTCTCTTACCGGCTGGGTTCCTACGGAGGACGGCAGTTTCATGACAAGTTACGACCTTGCAGGCCGGAAGGCGCTGGTCACAGGTGCCGCGCAAGGACTTGGGGCCGGGATGGCCTCCGCGCTTGCCGCGGCGGGCGCCGCGGTCGCGGTAGCCGACATCAACGACGATCTCGGCCGCGAGACGGTGGAGAACCTCCGCTCGTCGGGCGCGAAGGCGGAGTATGTCCACCTCGACGTCTCCGATGACGCCGGGTGGGAGACGGCGACATCCGCAGTGGTCGCGGCGCTCGGCGGCCTAGACATCGTCGTCAACAACGCGGGCGTCGAGGTCACAGATCTGCTCGTCGACTTCGACGCCGAGGCCGCGTCGACCCTGCTCTCGGTCAACGTCCTCGGGACGGCACTCGGTATCAAGCACGCCTTCCGGACCATGCGCCCCGGTGGCGCAGCGGGTTCGGGTGGGTCGGTTGTCAACATCGCGTCGGTTGCCGCAACGATCGCGTTCCCGGGCATCGCGCTGTATTCCGCGTCCAAGTCCGGTATCGATCGCCTCACGCGCGTCGCCGCCATGGAGTCCGGCAAGCTCGGATACGGGGTCCGCGTCAACTCCATCTACCCGGGCCTCACCCCGACGGCCATGGGTAACAAGCTCGCCGTCGAGACCGCTGCGCTCGGCATGTTCGAATCGCCCGAGGCCGCAGTCGGTGCGGTCGTCGAGCTCACTCCGCTGGGTCGTCTCGGTCAGATCGACGACATGGCCGATGCCGTCGTCTTCCTGTCCTCCGACGCCGCCAAGTTCATCACCGGCGCCGGCCTTCCGGTCGACGGCGGGATGGGCATGTGAGACAACCGACCTCGGCGCCGAGAGTGCGGGTTCGACTGTGACACTTGCCTTCTACCTCGACAAGGGTGCATCGCTAGGGGAGAACGCGCCGTGTTTGACGCTGAACGGCGAGTCGATGACCTACGGCGAGGTGGTTGCCCTGTCGCGTTCGGTGGCGGCCGCGCTGCGGAGTTCCGGCGTCGCGCCCGGGGACAAGGTCGGCATCCTCTCGGCCAACCACCCGACGTCGTTCGCGTGTGTGTTCGGGATTGCGCGTACCGGCGCGGTCTGGTGCCCGATCAACCCACGCAACGCTGCGCAGGAGAATGCCGACCTGCTCGATCTCTTCGACTGCACCACGTTGCTCTTCCAACCGGCATTCGACGGTCTCGTCGCCGAGATCGCGCCACAGTTGCCCACACTCACCACGCTGGTACGTTTCGGCGATGGGCTGGGTGACGCAGTCGGTTTCGACGACTGGCTCGCCGCTGCTGCACTCGCCGAGTCGGTCGACCTCGAACCCGTCGACGACGTCGTCGCACTGGTGGGAACCGGGGGGACGACGGGCCGCCCCAAGGGCGTGATGCTCACGGACCGGAACCTGCAGACCATGACCGCGATCGTCCTGATGCGCTACCCGTTCGACGGACGCCCACGCTATCTGGCCCTGGCTCCGCTCACCCATGCAGCCGGAGTCCTGTGCTTCCCCATCATGGCGCTCGGCGGGGAGATCGTCGTGATGGATCATCCGGATGTGGGGGAGTTCCTCACGCTCATCGAGCGGCACCGGATCACCCACACGTTCCTACCCCCAACGCTCATCTACATGGTCCTCGCGCATACATCCCTGAACTCGACGGATCTCTCTTCGCTGCAATGCTTTTGGTACGGCGCAGCGCCGATCTCGACGAGTCGACTGGCAGAGGCCCTCGAACGGATCGGCCCGATGGCGCAGCTGTTCGGCCAGTCCGAGGCGCCGATGATGATCTCGACGCTCGCGCCCGAGCAGCATCGTCGCGCGGATGGCAGCATCGATGAGTTACGCCTGTCCAGTGCGGGTATACCGTCGCCGCTGGTGACGGTCGCGATTCTCGGCGACGACGGCACACCTGTTCCGACGGGTACCCGCGGCGAGGTGTGTGTCCGGGGTCCGCTCGTGATGGCGGGTTACTACCGGAATCCTGAAGCGACGGCCGAGGCGTCGGCACACGGGTGGCATCACACCGGCGACGTCGGCTACCTGGACGGGGATGGGTTCCTGTATATCGTCGACCGAGCCAAGGACATGATCATCACCGGCGGGTTCAACGTGTATTCCGCTGAGGTCGAGCAGGCACTCATGGCGCACGAGGCCGTGCGCGATTGTGCCGTCGTCGGACTGCCCGACGAGAAGTGGGGCGAGCGGGTGACCGCTGTCGTCCTGCTGCACGAGGAGGCCTCCGTCGACACCGACGACCTCGTGCGTTTCGTGAAGCACAAGATCGGAAGTGTCAAGGCTCCCAAACAGATCGAGATGTGGGACGATCTCCCGCGATCGACCCTCGGAAAGATCCTGAAGACCGACATCCGCGCGACGCTCACCGGCAACTGAACAATTTCCCGACCCCACCGAGGAGGACCACATGCTCGAACTAGCCCTGTACCTACCCAACTTCCGCGAGAAGATCACGGTCGCCGAACTCGAGGACCTCACGCAACTCGCCGAGGACCTGGACTACGAATCGGTCTGGACGCTCGACCGCATCATCGTCCCCGAAGCGTCCGACCGTGCCGAGATGGAATACGCGTTCGGCATGATGCACGAGCTCCCGAAACAGCTGCCGGTTTCTTCGAGAGGTGAGTTCCTGCAGGGCTTTCCGCTGATCCCATGGCTGGCCGCGAAGACCTCGAAGGTACGGATCGGGATGAGCATCATCGACACGCCCTACCGCTCGCCGGGGGTTCTCGCCGCCGAGCTCGCCACCATCGACCATCTCAGCGGCGGTCGACTCAACGTCGCCGTCGGATCGGGATGGATGCCCGAGGAGTTCGCGGCCGCGAGCGCGAGCCACATCTTCCCTCGGCGCCACCAACACCTGCGTGAGTCCATCGAGATCATGCAGGGCATCTGGGCGAACGATGTCTTCGAATACCACGGGGAGTTCGCTGATTTCGGGCCGAGCGGGTTCGGCATGAAGCCCCTGCAGCAGCCGCGACCCCCCATGTATTTCAGTGGCCTGAAGGACGCGAAGCGAGCAGCGAAACGCGTTGCGAAGTACGGCCTCGACGGGTGGATCGGCATCCAGGATTCGCCCGAGGAGATCGCCACCTGGCGCTCGGAAATCGCCACCGAACTCGCCGACCTCGACACCGCTCGCACGGTCGACGACCTCGACATCGCGACCATGATCTGGACCGTGATCACCGACGTGGACATGGATCAGACCCCAGCAGGCAAGGCGTCGAACCTGCTCGTCGGTTCCGAACGTCAGGTAACCGACATGCTCAAGCGCTACCGCGAGGCAGGCCTGACAAAGGTTCTCGTCTGGCCGCCGTTCGCGGACGTGCCCACCCCGAAGACGATGGACGACATGAAGCGGCTGAAGAACGACATCATGCCCAAGGTCGACGCGATCTGAGGCCGTTGCTGATCTAACCAGTACCACTTCAACCTGCGACGAACTAGTGACTCAACGTTGCGGAGGGATCGTAGGAAGGGTCAGCGAGCATCGCTTGGAGTTGCCGGCGCCGGATGCCGATGTTGCCGCCCTCGATGATCGGATAGGCGAGCACCGTGTTCAGGATAGTCATGAGCGGGTGCTTCATGTCGTAGGCCGTGACCCCGACCGCCTGCACCAACTCGTTGACCACACTCAAGGCGGTATCGGACCCAAAGATCTTGGAGTGCAACGCCCACTCGGCTCCGGCCGGATGACCGCCGAGGACCGCGTCCATCGCCCGCCACGACAGCAACCGGGTGGCTTCGATCCGTCCTTTCGCATTGGCCAGCACATCGGCGACCGATTGGTGATTGATGATCGGACTACTGCCACCACGGCTGTCGGTGGTCGCGAACTCCCACGCGATGTCGAATGCCCGACGCATGGCGCCGGTCGCGAACACACCGATCGAGGCGCCGCTGGGCAGAAAAGCGTTGCGCGTCAGTCTGATCCCATCGCCTTCGGCGCCAATCAGGTTGGTCTTGGGCACTCGCATGTCATGCAGCCGCACTCGTGAAGTCAGACAGCCCCGCAGTCCGGGCAGGTCGTAGTGCTCTTCGACTTCGATGTGACCGGCGAGGTGTTCGCGTTCGGCGACGATCACCGACACTCCACCCGGCGCCCGGCACACGATGGTCATGATGTCCGGCCCGTCTCCGTCCCACCCGGACAGGAATGACGCCCACGCCTTTCGGCCGTTGATCACATAGACATCACCATCCGGCACGGCCGTTGTCTGTACTCCGGCCGGGGGAGGGGCATCGAAATTGGCGCTGCCTTCGGGTTCGGAGAACGCCATCGCCGCCAGCGGTGCCCGACTCGTGGCCAGGAAGGGCCGCACGAACCGCTCGATCTGTTCGGGGGTGCCGGCCGCATACACCGGCATCAACGCGATCAACGGACCGGCCATATTGATGAAGTAGTCCGGGAACTCCGCGGCCACTTCCTCGATCGCCACCGCGGCATCGATCCCCCTCCCACCGGTGCCACCCACCGCGGGCGGGATCAGCGACGACAGCATCCCCGCCGCGACGCCCTGCTCGAACGCCGGCCGCGTCAGCAATGCACGAGTCAGCGGATCCGGCTCGGCCGCAACACGTTGCGCCAGCGGACGCAGCACCGTGCGCGCGAACTCGCGCGTCGAGGACTGCAACTGTTGCTGTTCCGGGGTCAGCGTGAACGAGAAGGCCATGACGAACTCCTAAACGACGGGCCAAGCGGCATTTGGGAGTGTGGATGCCGCACAGAGACATCGTTGCCCACCAACCGCTCCCGAGCCAGGCACTGCGTGCACGACGACCCGGCAAAAACTGCAGCCTCCGAGGGAGGTCAGCCCTGGGCAGGGTGCAGCGCCCGCCGGCGCATGTCTGCAGGGGTGATGCCGAACTGGCGGCGGAATGCGCGCGTGAACGTGGACGGATCGGCAAATCCGACCATCGCGGCGACCTCGGTGACGGTGCACACCCGAGTGGAGTCGGCCAGCAGATCGGCCGCTCGACGCAACCGCATATGTCGCAGCGTCCTGATGAACGTATCGTCGGTGTCGTCAAATGCGGCGTGCAACGTGCGCGGCGACACGTGAAGGTCACGCGCCGCCATTTCCACCGACAGGCCCGGGTCGGCCAGATGGGTGCGGAGGTAACGCAGCACCTCGGTCCGACGAGCCTGACGAGTCGAGCTCGGTGCCACCGGAAGCGCGCAATGATGGGCCGCAAGCGCAGCGGCGACGGCATCAGTCATTTCACCGGCTGCGATGCTCTCTGCGTCGACATGCCAGAGCGCTGACATCAGCGCTCCGACCACTGCACCCGCACCGTTCTCGGGAAGCGGCGTCGCCACCTGCGGGGTCACGCCGTTGCACCGATCGTCAAGCACCGACTTGGGTAGCCGGAACGACATGATCGACCAATCCTCGTCCTGGTCAAACCAATACGGCTCCGTCGTGTCGACGAGAACGATCTGACCGGCACCCACCACAACGTCGACACCGCGCTGGCGCACTCGACAGGAGCCCTGCAGTTGACGGTTGAGGAAGTAGTATTCGCCGTCGGTGGCCGAGACCTGCTGGGGCCCGTGCGCGGTCGATTGGGGATGTGAGGACAGCACCGATCGGACCATCGGCCCCATGGGTCGGCTCTCGACGCGGCCGGCGAACGGTCGCTCGCCGACCTCCATCGTCGGACGCAGCGGAACGAACGCCGTGCACAGCACGTCGTGCCAATAGGCGAAACGATCCCGGACAGACACGTCCGCGACATCCCACACCGTCATCGATCGATCATCCCACGAATCGCGCCGGAGTTGCCGGTCTGATCTCAGGTGATGCCCGACAGGCGAGCTACTTCGGCAGCGCCGCTGACAAGCCCGCGAAGATCGCCTGCGCGGCCGGTGTCGGCTCGCCATCGATCGTGGTGCTGTTGTCGGTGTTGGTCAGTACGATGACCGTGGTGTCGCTGTCGTAGTTGTGGAACAGCACGCTGTTGTAGCCGGGGAGGTCGCCGTCGTGGCCCCACCATCCGTCGCGGTCGCCGATACCGATTCCGTAGCCGGCCGTCGGACCGTTTGGTGGTGGCGAATGTAGGATCGAATCCCGGCGCAGCTGTTGGGTTTTCGCATCGAGGATGCCCGTCCCGGTGAACAGCGCGGCACCCCACTTCTGCAAGTCGTCGAGCGTGGAGATCACCGCGCCCGCGGTGAACGCCATCGACGGATTCCAGTGCGTGGAGTCGACGTTGTGTCCCGCCGGCTGGCCCTGGTTGGTCAGGCCCGACAGATAGGGCGACGCGATCGCGGTCGAATCACCGGGAAAGCTGGTGTCGCCCATGCCCAATGGACCAAACAAGCGTTGTTCGAAGACCTCGCCGATCGGTTGGCCGAGCACCTTCTCGATCGTCATGCCCAACAGCACGTAATTGGTGTTGGAGTACTGCCATCCCTTCCCGGGCGGGAAGACCATGGGCATGGACTTGGCGATGTCGACGAGTTGTTGAGGCTGCCAGGGTTGCTCTGGGTGCGCGAAGTAGGTGTCGGTGAAGGAGTTCGACGCGGTGTAGGACGGGATGCCACTGCTCATGTCGGCGACCTGACGCAGAGTCGCCGACGCGTTCGGCGCGCCCGGCACGTATTTGCCGATCGGGTCGTCCAGGGAAACCTTTCCCTCCTGCACCAACTGCAGCAGCACCGTCGCCGTCATCGTCTTGGTCAGCGACCCGACGCGGGTGTGATCGGTCGCAACAGGTTTCGAGGTGCCGCCCGCCGCCGTGGTCCCCGACACGCCGGTCCAGGTGCCGTCCACAGAGATGATGCGGGCCAACGCACCCGGCGCCCCCGATCGGACCCGCGTATCGTCGAGCACCTTCTGCAACGCTGCGGCGTCAGCAGCGTCCATCGTCGTCGAGGTGGTGGACGCTACCGACGAGGAGGTCGGCGTCGTCGAACTCGATGACGCCGAACAGCCCGCAACGGCGACAGCCACCACACTCACAACGACACCAATTGCCAGACGAGATCTCGATGCAACGGTCATGTCGGTAACCTGCACGCTCAGCTCGCCGCGGCGTCAGTGGTGGGTTCCGCACTGGAGACGGGTGGCTCCAGGATCTCGGCGATCCGCTC
The DNA here is from genome assembly GCF_048537925.1 of Gordonia sp. CPCC 205515. Taxonomy (NCBI): domain Bacteria; kingdom Bacillati; phylum Actinomycetota; class Actinomycetes; order Mycobacteriales; family Gordoniaceae; genus Gordonia; species Gordonia sp. CPCC 205515. The sequence goes on from NZ_JBCLVJ010000008.1 coordinate 626,001, forward strand.
GAGGGTGGCCTTCATGCCGCGACGCAGGTCGCCCGCCTGGTCCTTGCGGCCGTAGAGAACGCCGATGATGAACCAGCCGACAGGGGAGACCGGGTTCTCGGCGAGATAGGACTCGCGAATCCTGGTGCCGCCGTTCTCGGCCGTGAGTTCGTAGCGCCACAGGATCGTGCCGGCGAACGCCTCGGTGCGCCGGAACGCGAACTCACGGCCCGGATCACACACGGCCACAATCGGTTTGTTCGACCAGTTCGGCCGCGATCGACCATCGTTGACGGACTTGAACTGTGCCCCGACAGCGGGACCCGTCGCACCGTCCAGCCAGGTGCAGCTCACGACGTCCGGGCTGAGTTCGGGGGTGCGGGTCACGTCGGACACCAGGTCGTAGACCGCCTGCGGTGTCGCGTTCACGAATCGCTCGACGGTGTCGGTGGTGAGTTGCTGTTTCAAGGCTTTTCCTCCTGGTGGTACCGGACGAACATCGTCAGCGCCGATGTCGTCAGGCTTGAGAAGATGCCGTCCTCGAACGAGGCCAGCGGTTGGTTGGCCATCTGCTGGGAGCAGATGCCGGAGACGAGAGTGCTGAGCAGCCTCACCGTGTCGTCGTTGTCTGCCCACGGTGCGAGTTCGCGCCGGTGGACGGCCTCCGTCACATCAGACCGGAATCCGTCGACCATCTCGACGCTGGGCTCGAAGGACTCCGGGCTGGGTTCGAACCCGGGAATCGGACGCCAGTAGAGAAGTGGCCCGAACGCACGACCGTCGCGAGTCATGGCCCAGCGAATACACGCCTCCGATCGGGCGAGCAGGCCTTGCAGTCCGGGTTCGACGGCGCGGACCGCCTCGGCCACAAAGTCGTTCTCCAATCTCTGTCCGCGGGCGAACAATGCGTCGTACAACGCATGCAACGAGGGGAAGTACTTGTAGAGCGACGGAGGCTTCATGCCCATACGCCGGGCGACCTCGGAGATCGAGACAGCACCGACACCGTCGGCGATGACGATGTCACTCGCGTGGCCGAGGGCCTCATCCATTGCCGCGATGCGACGGCGGGTGAGTCGGTCACCTTGGCTCAGTGTCGTAGCCATGGCTATATGGTGTAGCCGTAGCTATGGAATGTCAAGGTTTGCTTCGGCGCCACTTCGCAGCTCGGGCGACCACCACTGCCCATCATTGCCGGCGACCTCGACCTGACCCTAGCCGATACACTCTCAATCATCCTGCCCGCCAAGACAATCAAGCGGGGATGGCCCAATCATGTACCTTCGCGGACCCGCCTTCACGCCGACACGACCTACATTCGCGATGACGGAGCAACCGCGCACAGTCACTCGCGAATGACTTCACAACGACATCGCCTTGTCGGCGTCCTTCTGATCCATTGCGCCGAAGAGAATGTCGCCGTCGGTTGGCATGCAGGCGCAGTGAGGGCGCCTCATGGCCAGCGCGGTTGCATGGCCGCAATCGGCGTTCCACGTCCCGCGATAGAGGGCGGCACCGAAACGCGGATCGTACTGATCCATACCGCACAAGATCACTCGGATCATGTCGGCGGCGCCAAGCATCGGCGCTCACCGAATGCTGGTAGCGAGGCGGTTGGTTCTCCATGACGATTCGCGTGCGGTGGTGGCAGTCGCGCACACGTTTCGTCGACGGTGACTACGGGCCGACTATTGCGACTCAGCTCGTGCAGATTTGGTGCGTTCAAGATAGGACCTCCGCTGGTCCGCATCAAACGCACCGTAATCCGCGCCACCGACGAAGCGCTTGAGCCGCCACATGATTGGAGCCGGGATGAGCTCCTCAATCAGGCTCATCGGTGCGAGATAGCGCGGCACGGTGACCTCTCCGCGGCCATGGCGTGCGCTGTCGACTACGGCGGTTGCTACTTCACGAGGTTCAAGCGTCGGCTGCAGGCGCAAGCGTATGCCGGACGTGAGGTCCGTGTGAGTCGCTGCCGGCATGACGGTGGTCAAAGTGACGCCTGTTCCGACAAGCTCCGCTCGGATGGCCCGATCCAGTGCAACGACACCAAATTTCGAAGCACAGTACGTCGCGATTCCAGGCGTGGTCACCTTTCCGGCCATTGAGGAGATGTTTACGACGTGCCCGCTGCCGCGACGGATCATCGCGGGCAAGACCAGATGCGTACCGGTGAGGACTGCCCGGAGGTTGATATCCAACTCGCGGTGAAGAGCATCGAGGTCCTGCTCGACGAATCGGCCCATGTGCTGTACGCCTGCGTTGTTCACCAGCATGTCGATCGGACCGTCGTCGGAAACTGTCTCGATGAACTCCCGGAAGGACGCAGTGTCGGTCACGTCAAGACGGATGGCGTGCGCTTGGTTTCCCAGGTTCGCAGCGACATCTGCCGCCGCCGGCAGGTCACGGTCGCCTATCCACACACTCGCGCCACGCTCGATCGCAAGCGCCGCGGTGGCCGCACCGATTCCGCGGGCCCCGCCCGTGATGCACACCCGTGCACCAGCCAGGTCAATCACAATCGACTCCCCACCGGGTGGCGTAACGCAAAGTAGGCAATCAACCGTGGCTTCCCACGCGCGGCGAGCAGCAGTGCACGACCGAGGTACACACCCGGCGTCAACTCGACGATTTCATCTCGGGTCTTGCGAATGGGGAAGGTCCGTACCCCCGGGTTCCGGTACTGCGGCACAGCGTAATCCAGCGCACGAACCCGGACCCGCGGTTCAATGAGACCATCACTGGCCGCGTGATCGAAGTTGAACCCCTCCATCTCGCCGTCTCTGGGACGTAAGCGGAAGTATCCGAAGGTGATGATGGGCATCACCACTGCTGCAATCGGCGAGAGGCGGTTCAGTCCAGTACCACTCGCGAGGTCGAACGACTTGCCTCGCCAGGTGGGGTCGATTTTCATCAACGGGTTCGCAAGGCTGGCCTCTGGAATGCCGAAGAGTTTCCCGACGATCTGTCCCTCGAGTTTGCCATCAAGATCTCGCGGCTCGAGACCTGCCCCGAACAACTCCGACAACGCGGCGCGATCGCCCCTGTTGCCAAGGCCTCGCACGTACTCCCACGTCTCGACGCGCGCACGCGTCGGGCTGTCGGCGGCGAGACACCGCAACTCCGCGAGCATCTCAAGCGGGGCCGGCAGGGGAGTCTCGCTGACATCTTCGGTGTTCGGCAACGCTGCGCTCATCGACCGTCCTATGGCTGCATGAAGGTTCCGGATCAAACTGGTACCAAACAGTCCCAGATAGACGCTGAAGTTGTCAACGCCCGAATCAGTCAGGCGCGCGGACGTCCCCGTTTGCTGCGTTCCCGCGCGGCGCATGCCGTGCGACGGGATCCACGGTGCAAGGATGGACGAGGTGAGACCGATGAATGGTGAGCGCAACTATGCGGGCGAGTCCGCTCCGGAGCGCGTGGCGCGACGACGTGCCGCATTGATCGACGCTGCCCTCACCGCGATGGCCGAGACTCGGTGGCGATCGGCAACGGTCGCAGGTCTGTGCAGTGCCGCGCAACTCAACAAGCGGTATTTCTATGAGAGCTTCAGCAGCCTGGATGACCTGGCGACCGGCACGATCGATGATGTGTCCGCCGAGGTCGGACAGGCAGCGGTCGCAGCCTATCTCGGAGCCCTGGACTGCCCGCTCGAACAGCAGGCGCGGCTTTCCGTAGATGCCGTGATCAGCGTGCTCGGCACAGACCTCCGCAAAGCCCGTGTGCTACTCGGAGGGGCCGCCGGCACAGCCGCTGCGGACATGCATCGCGCTGAGGCAATGAACAGCCTGACCGCGATCCTCATTGAGCACGCCCGGAGAATTCACGATGTCGGTCTCGAGACGGACTCCCTCGCTCGGACCGCACCGGCATTTGTCATCGGCGGTACAGCACAAGCCCTTCTGTCCTGGGCCGAAGGCACGCTGCCGGTGACCCGTGATCAACTCGCCGATGACCTGACTATGTTGTGGTTGACGTTGGGTGCGTCAGCAGCGGGGATCGCACGGTCACGCATAGACAACGAGCACAGCTAGAAGAACGCCGAACGTCGACGCTACGACGGGGATTCCGCAGACTATGCGGTCACAGAGTTTCGTCGGACATCCATCGAGTAAGTTCGGGCACTTGCGACCCGTGCCGGGCCTTCCAGGGTGTCCATCGAACTTCGCGACCGTATCAATCGCGATGCCGAAGCACATGGTGTCACCGCAGCTGGACTCATCGAGAAGCTGCTCGACGGCTATGAGCGCCGACAGCGCATGGAAGCCTTCGGCCGGGCAGTTCGAGGGGCCACCGCGGACTACTGGGACGAGTTCAGGGACTGGGACACCGCGCTGAGTTCGGGTGACGATGTCGGCTGATCTACGGAGGGGGATGGTCGTGTGGGCCGAGTTGGACCCCACTCGCGGGCGTGAGCAGGCCGGGCGGCGCCCAGCGCTCATCGTTGCCAGCGACCTCTATCTGGAGCAGGCCGATTCACTCGCAATCATCCTGCCCACCACGACAATCGAGCGGGGATGGCCCAATCATGTACCCCTTCGCGGACCCGCCTTCACGCCGACACGACCTACATTCGCGATGACGGAGCAACCGCGCACAGTCACTCGCGAATGACTTCACAACGTCATCGGGGTCGTCGACGTCGAGACCATGGACGAGGTTGACGAGTGGTTGCGTGATTTCCTCTCGCTACCTGCGCGGTGAACCGGACTGAAGCGCGGCGAAGAAGCTCTGCGTGATGGCCAGGAACTCGTCGGGCTTGTCCAGATGCGTGACGTGCTCTGCGTCGATGCGCCGGTAGGTTCCGTTGCGCAGCAACGACATCGCCTTGTCGGCGTCCTTCTGATCCATTGCGCCGAAGAGAATGTCGCCGTCGGTCCACGAGTAGTTGGCATGCAGGAGCAGCGAGGGCGCCTCGATCATGGCCAGCGCGGTTGCATGGTCGAAATCGGCGTTCCACGTCCCGCGATAGAACGCGGCACCGAAATGCGGATCGTACTGATGATCCATACCGCGCAAGAACAATCGGATCATGTCGTTGCCGACGATGTCGAGTTCGACGGGTTGGCCGGGCCGGATGAGTCGTTGCGCTTTGACCGCCTCGGTGAGGACCACGCTCGATCCCGGAAAGACGTTCTGATCGAAGAACTCTCGACTGTCGTTGATCCAGAACAGGAGGAAGTCGTCGACCGGATGCACGACGGCCTTGTTACTGGAGGTGAAATCACGGTAGGCGATGGTCTTCTTGATCCGTGGGTATTCGGCGGAGAACAGGGGAGGATCCTCGAGTACGGCCGCCCGGACGAGATCGGGTCGGTTCGCCGCCAGCCAGACGGTGAGCAGACCGCCCGAGGAGTTGCCCGTGACAAAGGCGGGTCCGGCGACCACCGATTCCAGGAGCGCCGCCAGGTCGGCGCCGATCCGGTTGGCGGTCATCGGGTATCCGTGCGGTGTGCGGGTGGTGCCGTGGCCTTGGTAGTCGATGTCGAAGACATGGAAGTGTTGGGCCAGCGTCGGCAATACTCGACTGTAGGAGAACCAGTCCATCTGTTGCGCGTGGAGCAGGACGAGGGCCGGGCCGTGTCGCGGGCCTTCCCGGTAGCTGAACCGCACGCCGTTGACAGTCGCCACCTTCTCGCGGTATCCGGCGCGTGCGACGGCGGCGTGCCACTGTGCGTCGACGGCGATCCCGGTGGGCATCACCTTGCCGATGGGCGGTGCCGCCTGTCCGAGTCCGGCGCCCCGGAGGGTGGCACCCGCGCCGAGCAAGGCCCCACAGGCGATGACGAACGCGCGACGACTCAGGCCGCGGCGCCCATGGTTGTGGGTCGGTTCGCCGGACGATGGTGCGCTCAAAGCAATTGCCTCACTGACATTGTCGGAAGATGGGTGTAGATTCCGGCCACACTGGCGGCGGCCATCATCACGGTTCGGTCGGGACGCACGATCGCCGCGCGGGCACCGCTGTCGATCATCCACCGTCCCAGTGCACTGCCGTCGGTGACCACCATCAGCGTGGCACCGCGGCGCTCGATCTCGGCGCGTTGGCAGGCTGTCGGCTCGTCGGCGGTGATCACCAGGAACCCACACGTCCGAAGTTGATCCAGTCGCGTCGACCCGCGGCCGGCCTCGACGGTGGGGCACAAGGACCCGGCCAGGTGCGCACCGCCGGGTATCCGGCCGCGCAGGGCCGCGGGAAGTCGTCGGCCGACCTCGCCGGGCCGCACGAAGTACGACGGCTCGAGGGCTGGTGTCACGCTGTCGGTGACGAGGTCGACGAAGCCGCCGATCCTGCCCAGCCGCGGGGCGAGCACCGATCGCAGCCGGTCGCCGGCGGCGCCCCCGCGAGTCATCACCGTCCCCATGGTGACCGCGAGCCGAATCAGCGCTGCCGCATGGGGTTTGCGTTCTTCCTCGTAGCTGTCGAGGATGTCGGGGGTCAGGTCCGCGCGCAGCACCGCAGCCAGCTTCCAGGCCAGGTTCGCCGCGTCCCGCACGCCGGACCCCAGGCCTTGGCCGATGAACGGTGGTGTCAGATGGGCGGCATCGCCGAGCAGGAACACTCGTCGGTCCCGCCAGCGGTCGGCGACGCAGGCCCGAAAGGTGTAGTCGGCGGCGCGGACGAGGTGCAGTCGGTCGAGTGCAATGTCACCGAGCCAGGGACGGATCTGCGGTTCGAGCGACTCCGTCGTCTGGAAGTCGGCGCTCTTCTCGCCGTCGCGCAGCTGGAACTCCCACCGGTACCGGGTGTCGCCGATGCGCATGAAGGTGGCCGCCCGGTGCGAGTCGCACACCTGATGGACACCCTCCCATTGATCGAGGGTGGCGGTGGTCTCGATGTCGACCACCATCCACCGCTGCGTGAAACCCATTTCCTCCCAACGACTTCCCATCTGGGCGCGGACGATGCTGTTGGCCCCGTCGGCGCCGAGCACGAACTGCGCCCGGACCACGTCCACCGCGCCGGTGCGCCGGTCGGTCATGCTGACCCGCACACCGTCGCGCTCGTGCAGGACCGTGGTCACCTCCGCACCCGACCGCAGCGTGACGCAGTCACGGCGAGCCACCGCGTCCCGCAGCACGGCCTCGAGTGCGGGCTGGTCGAACATCGACGCCGCGGGATACCCGTGCTTGCCGGCGGTGGTTGACCGCGAGAACTCCGTCAGTACCCGATGGCGTGGGTCGAGCAACCGCAGTCCCCGCCCGGCTCGCGAGATCCGCGCGAACTCGTCGGCGACCCCGATGCGGTCCAGGATGCGATAGACCTCATCGTCGAGATGGACGGCCCGCGGCTGCGGGTAGATCCCGTCCCAGCGTTCCACCAACAGCACCTCGACGCCGAGATCGGCCAACAGCGCAGCAGCGGTCAGACCGGTGGGACCGGCGCCGACGATCACCACCGGCCACCGGCTCACTGTGCGTACCTGACGGTGGTGCGCTGGATGCCGAGGTCGAGATGTGCGTCCTCAGTGGCGATCGATGCCTCGATGATGTCGCCGTCCTGTAGGTAGCGAGGATTGCTGGACTGACGCCGAAAGAAGCTCTTCCACTTGATATGTGGCGGTAGCAGGGAGCCGATGACCTCGACCGGTTTGGGCGGGGCGACCAGGGCCGTACCGCCGGGGGTGCCAGTGAGCAGCAGATCGCCGGGATCGACACGCTGGAATCGCGACAGCGCCTGCAGGGCGTGCAGCGGGGGATAGATCATGTCGTCGACACCGGCATCCTGACGGATCTCCCCGTTGACCCGCAGGGTGAGGCGCAGGTCGGTGAAGCGGTCGAGGTCGCCGTCCTCCAACACCACGAGCGCCGGGCCGGTCGGGGTGAACGTCGGGTATGACTTCGCTTCGTAGAACTGGGTTTTGGGGAGTTGAACGTCGCGTGCGGAAATGTCGTCAGTGACGACGAGCGCGGCGATGATCCTCGATAGATCAGCCTCACCGACGCAGGTACCGACCTCGACGGTCTCGCCGAATACCAGACCGATCTCCACTTCGTAGTCGAGGAGGGTCACGTGCTCGGGCCGGATGACGTCGTCGTAGGGTCCGCTGATCGAACCCGACGACTTCCGAAAGAAGGTGAGCGGCACCTTGTCGGGATCCATCCCGGAATCACGGACGTGCGACACGTAATTGGTCATCTGTGCGATCACCCGACACGGCGTGGTGACCGGTGAGATCAGCGACAGGATCGCCGGATCGGTGAGGGGACCGTCGCCGCCGGCGGCGACCTCGATCGTGCGACGGTCGGCCAACAGTCCGGCGGTGGTCGTGGCATCGGTGTCGATCGGGCGCGCCCCACCGGGCACCTGCACCCACCACGAATCGGCGGTCCGCAGCACGGAAAAGCTCATGACTTGGCCACTTTCAGCAGTCCGAGGAGCCGCTGGACATCGAACTCGTTGTCAGGCGAGCGCAGCGACGACACCATCGCCCGCAATTCCCGCAACGACTCCTTGCCCGGAGCGACACCGAGGAAGTCCGCGGTCGCCGGCGGCCCCCACTGCGCCAGGCCGGACGCACTCATCGCGGCCCACCCGGCTTCGACCGACGCGTCGAAGCGGTCGCCGTCGGTGAAATGCTCGACCAGGAATCCATCGGGATCACGCCAGTAGTCGAAGATCTGGCTGCCCTGGATGTGGCGGCCGATGCCCCAGGACCGGTAGCGGCCCTTCTCGCGGAGGTATTCGCCTCCGGCGGCAAGCGTATCCAGGTCGCGGACCTGATATGCCGAGTGCACATAGCGATTAGCTGGTCCCAGCATCATTGCGAGCGTGTGGTGGTCGGCCGGTTCGCCACCGCGATCGCACCGGATGAAGCTCATCACCGGCCCACGCTCACGCTGCCCTGGATAGAACATGAAGTCGCTGACGATCAGGCCCAGATGTTCCAAGTACCAGTTGAGCGTCTCGAGATAGCGATTGGACTGCAGCACCACATGGCCGAGGCGTTCGACCAGGGCAGGAGTCCGGGGTGCGCGCTGAGTGTGGTTGACCCGCGGGTGGTGGCGCCCCATGTTGTAGTCGACCCACTCCGGAGGGGCCGGCAACTCGGGGTATTCGGTGAACCCCGAAACGATCCGCACGAGGGCGCCACTCGGATCTCGGGTCGTCGCCGCCACACCACCGAGTGTGTCCGGGAGTCGTTCCACCGTGGCACCGGCGGCCTCGGCGAAGCGATGCACGTCCGCATCAGCGGCCGCGCGGAACGCCGGGCCGACGAACGCCGATCGATGAGAGCGGCGCACGATCACACACGGCGGTCCGGCCTCGGTACCGCGCAGATGCAATTCGTCCGGGGTGTGCAGGGTGGAGGTGAACCCGAAATCTGTTGCAAATCCGGCAGTTTGGACCAGATCAGGCTTCTCGAACTCGAGCCATGCGAGATCGTAGACCTTGATCACCGGGTCACGGTGCCGGCCGGGATGCTCGCCGCGCAGCGCCCTATCCTCGGCATGCAGCCCATCGTGAACGTCGTGCAATGCGGTCATCGCCACCTCCCTACGTGTCTGACCAAATCGTCACATCCGGCTGGATCGTCAGTCAAGGACTTCTGACGAATTCGTCAGAACTGACCATCGGATAGTCTCAGGGCGTGCGCCAGGAAGTGACAAGTGATGTGAGCGTGACCGACGCCTGCGGTGCCGAAAGCCTCAGCCGGACCGAGCGCCGCAAGGCGAACACCCGTGCGGCGTTGATCCGGGCCGGCCAGAAATTCCTGGTCGAAGGACGGACGAATGTATCGGTCCTCGATATCACTTCGACGGCCGACGTCGGTAATGGCTCGTTCTACAACCATTTCAGCACGAAGGAGGAACTCTTCGACGCGGCCGTCGACGCGGCGTTGGAAGCGCATGGCGCCCTCATGGACGAGCTGACTTCGGGCCTCGCCGACCCCGCCGAGGCGTTCGCCCAGAGCTTTCGACTGACCGGTCGAATCCATCGGCGCCAACCGGAACTCAGTCTGATCATCCTCGCGCGGGGAAGCCGGGCCTTCGCGTCCGATCACGGTCTCGTCCCGCGCGCCACCCGCGACATCAGGGCCGGCATCGATGCCGACCGCTTCGCCGTCGACGATCTCGACGCCGCCGTCGCCGTGGTGGCCGGTGCAGCAATAGGTTTGGCGCAGCTTATCCTGGTGCAGCCCGATCGCGATGATGCGCAAGCCGCCGATTCGGTGACACGACAGGTGCTGCGCGGGCTGGGCCTGTCGGCCGGGGATGCCGCCGAACTATGCGCACGTCCACTTCCGACGATCGACAACGTGCGTAGGCTCTGACCCTTACGTCAGAACTGGCGGGTCTGCGGGCGCGATCGGCGCGATGCTCATCGTGATCGGTCTGCGCAGGGGTAGTTACCTAGTCAAACCAGCCGTGACATATCCGCAGCACCGGAGGAGACTTGTCAACACCACTGGCCCGGCGGCCGGTCAGATGCAAGCGGTCGTAGACGTTCTCCCATACTGTCGTTGACATCGAGGCCGATTACCGTGGCACTTCGTCGAAATCTTACGGGCGCGTTGATGGCCGCCCTCGTGACCGTGGTGTTGTGCGCACCTGCGGGCATTGCCAACGCGGAGCCGGTCCCAGACCCGCGCAATGATCCCTTCTACTCGCAGCCGGCGTCGTTCACCGGCCGCACACACGGGCAGCTCCTCAACAGTCGCCCCGTCGATATCGGTGTTGCTGGAGTCAAACTGCCGTACACGGCCTACCAACTCAAGTACGTCAGCACCGACACCACCGGTGCGCCCCAAGCCAACGTTGCCACGGTCCTCAAACCTTTGTCCCGCACATCGTCGCCAAAGCTGGTGTCCTATCAGCCCGCGATCGACAGTCTGTCCCACCGGTGCGATCCGTCGTACCAGTTGCGCTCCGGGAGCAGTCTCGAGATCCCGTTCATCGCAGTCCTCCTCAATCAAGGCTGGACGGTCGTGGTTCCGGACTACCTCGGACCCGATCACCCATGGGGCGCAAGTTACGTCGAGGGCCACGGCACGCTCGACGGCATCCGCGCCGCCGAAAACTTCGCCCCAGCAGGACTTGGCGGCCCGGCGACACCGGTGGCACTGACCGGTTACTCCGGCGGGGCTCATGGTACGGAGGCCGCCTACGAACTCGCCCCGACCTATCCACCGGAACTCAACATCGTCGGAGCCGCCATGGGAGGGTTGGGGGCCGAGGAAAGCCAGGTACTGCGCGGCGCCAACGGGCGACTCTTCTCCGGGGTCGTGTTCGCCAAGTTATTCGGCCTCGAACGCGCCTATCCCACCATGGGAATCGGCGACATGCTCAACGCGAGGGGCAGGCAACTCCGAAACAGGATCGCTGCCGTGTGCGTCTTCGAATACACCGCCGCCTACGCATTTCAACGCGTCCAGTCGTACACAATGAATGGCATCGACCCCCTCTTCGTGCCGGCCGTCACGGTCGTTTTCGCCAAGAACAACGCCGGTGCCCTCGGCGCCCCACGAGCACCCAGCTATTACTACAACGCCAGTGCCGACGAACTCGTCGAACCGGCCAACGTCAACAAACTCGCAGCCCGGTACTGCGCACGAGGACTGAAGGTGCAGTCGGTCACCGAAGCCGGAGATCACGCCACTCTGTGGGTGACGGGCTTTCCCGGAGCCGTCAACTGGATCGCGGGACGCTTCGCGCGCACGCCCGCCCCGAGTGCGTGCTGATCAGTCCGTGGAAGCACCGGACTGGTGTGATCGGCGCTGACAGCGTGGTTCAGCTCAGCATCGCCGAACCCCGACTGTTGCGGAACCTTCGGTGGGCCGCTGGCCGCCCTCGGGCAGAGCACGGCCGTCGGAGAGTTCACTGCCGAAGATTCGGGCACACTAATCGTCGACAAGGGAGTCATCCGCATCCACGGTATCCACGTCGCCTACACACTGGCGTTGGCACCCGGGAACATGCGAGGCCAAAGTCCAACGGGCACAGAAGGTCCACACGAAGTAATGTCCGGTCGATCGGTGGCGGAAGTTTCGGCAGGCCGTTTACGGAACGATCAATGGCGCTGAACCGTCGCCGAGGCGAAGGACGGTGAAGTGTCGGTGATCGAGAGTGGCGATCGTCTTGGTCCGATACACGTCGGCCAGGACGATGTTTGACGCGTCGGCCACACCGACGGGTATGTCTGAATACTGTCGAACGATCGCCGCCGCGGCCGACAACCGCTCGCGCGGCATCACGGCGAGTTCCCAAGCACCCGAGGTCAGTTCATCGAGCACGATGCCTTCAATATGAGAGCCATGGCGGGTCATCACGAGGTAATCGAGCTCGGCCACAATGTACGGCGACACAACCAAGGGCTCATCCGATGCATCGATCACCACCGAGACAGCTTCATGCTGTGGCTCAGCTGCGTCGAAGTAGGCCAGCAGCGCACTCGTGTCGACGATCACTCGCCAAAACCCTCGAGCAGCTCGTCGACACGCTCCGCAATGGGTTCAGTGCCTGAAAACAGCGCACCCCGGGGCCGAGGTGTGTTACCACTCAGAGCTTTTCGCAATGCTTGCCGCACAATCTCTGCCTCCGGAAGCGATTGCCGGCGTGCTTCGAGTTCGATGGCACGCTTCAAATCGTCCGGGAGGTACAGGGTGGTCTTGGCCATGCCATACATGGTACCACCGGTGGTAAGCCACCCGTCGTTGCACGGACAGCAATCTCCCGGTATTCCTCACAGCTTGATCCTCGACTGCGCGGCACCCCCGCACCACACGGCGCGGATCGCGGTTGTCGCCGCTATCTCGGCGAGTGGACCCCCGTCGATCAGCACCAGGTCGGCGCGCTTTCCCACCACGATGGCGCCGCGATCGGTGAGTCCGAAGGCCTGCGCGGGAAGGATTGTCGCAGACCGCAGTATGTCGATGGGGCGCATGCCGACCTGTGCCATAAATCCGAACTCCTCGTGCAGGCTCGAGCCGTGCCGGATCTGGGCGGGCACGCCCGGCGACGCGTTCGAATCGGTGCCCGCCAAAACCTCGATGCCCGAATCCACCACCGCGCGTAGGTTGCCGAGCAGTCCGTCGAGCGGTGCGCGGCCGGCGAGGATGCCACTCATCATCGTCGTGGTCGGCACCGCGATCTGACCCGCGGCCTTCATCGCGGCCAGCGAGCCGGGGGTGAGCGGTCCGTCGATGGGGAGGTGCGTGATGAAATCGGCGCCGGCGTGGACGGCCATGTCGTAGGCACCGACCGACGCCGCGTGAATCACCGACGCCTGGAACCGACTCTGGGGCACCGCTATACGTCCTCGCCCATCGTTGTTGAAGCGACTGATGGCGCGGCTGGCTGGTTGAGGACAGTGATGCCGGCCTTGGAGCCAATGGCACACGATTTATCCCGTCTACACACGGGATTCTGTGTGCGGTTGGTGCATTTTGTGTGTTCACGCCGAGAGTCCGTAGTCGGTCTGCGCGACACCGACCTGAACAGCCGCAGAGACCTCCAGGCTCATCGTCACACGTGGAGTCCGATCGGGACGTGACCTGTAGCGGTGCCGCCGGGGCCGAGGAGTTGTCGCCCCATCCGCTTGACGGTGCGCAACGTGACCGTGCGTTCGAGGACTTGCAGCCCCGGAATGAGCTGTCCCAGAGAACTTTCGAAGTGCGCGCCTTCGTCGTTCGACCGCGCCCACGTCGACAGCAACAGGTTGCACCGTCCGGTGACCGACGCGCACAAACGCACGTCGGGGTGCCGGGCAAGGGTACGGCCCGCAGTGTCGAGCTGTGCGGAGGGCACGTTCATCCGGTAGGTGACCACCAGCGGCCAGCCGGCGAGGTGTTGCGCGAAGTCGCACCGCAGGGTGATCTCGTCGCGGCGAAGCATGCGTTGCACCCGGCGGCGCGCAGTCGGTTCGGCGATGCCGGTGATGGCCGACAGCTCAGTGAAGCTGCGGCGGCCATCCTCACTCAGTGCGCGCAGCAGTTCCTCATCGGCGCCCGCGGCCGGACCCTGATCACGGTGGGTGGTCGCCGGATCGAGGGTCGTGCGCTGGTCGCGGTCGAGGGTCCGCACGAGCCAGTCACTGCCCTCCCGATACAGGTGCAGGCACATCCGGGTGGTCACCGCCCGGGCCGGTGCCGGTAGCGCCGCCAGATCGCCGATGGCACGAGCCAGCGCCGGTGGATCGGTGGCGACGACGCCGAGGAACAGATCGAAGTCGCCGGCCACCTGTTCGACGCTGAACACCCAGGGCAGTTCGGTGAGGTGCCCGATCAGCGGTTCGAGGTCGGCTGGTCTGCACTGGAGTTCCAGGTAGGCGACCACCGACTGCGTCGGGTCGTGGTAAGCGGTGACCCAGGCGAGACCGGCATCGGTGAGGCGTTCCCATCGTCGTGCCGCGGTCGATGCGCTCATGTCCAACGCGGCCCCGATCCGCGCCCACGGCGCCCGTGGATTGATCTGCAGCGCCTCGATGAGCGCCAAGTCGACCTCGTCGAACCGCACACCGTCCACAGCCCCACCCGACGAACTGTCGGATTCCAGCGAATCCGACGTCGTGCTGTCGGAATCGAGCATCTGCGAGGAGTTGACTTGCATGCTTCCTAGTATGAACTCTCCTCGGCAGTGAGAGCTCACCACCGATCAGTCTTCCCAGGAAAGGGTTTCCGATGACAACGGTCAGTCCCCACGCCCACACCCTGCCCACCGGCACGCCGGCCGAGTCCGGCATCGACCTGCTGATGCCCGGCCTGACCGAGCTGTACCAGGACCTGCACCGGCACCCGGAGTTGTCAATGGCCGAAACCCGCACCGCCGCTATTGTTTCCGACACACTGCGCGCCCAGGGCTGGGACGTCACCGAGCATGTCGGCAGCACCGGAGTGGTCGGAGTCCTGCAGAACGGGCCCGGACCAGTGGTTCTGCTCCGCGCCGACATGGACGGATTGCCGGTCCAGGAGGACACCGGGCTCGACTATGCCTCCACCGATACCGGCATCGACCCGGACGGTCGCGAGGTGCCCCTCATGCACGCATGCGGCCATGACGTGCATGTGACCTGCCTACTCGGTGCCACCGCGATCTTCGCCGCCGACCGGTCGACCTGGTGCGGCACCCTCGTCGCGGTCTTCCAGCCGGGCGAGGAGACCGCTCAGGGCGCGCAGGCGATGATCGACGACGGGTTCCTGGACCGGTTCCCGCGACCCGATGTGTGCCTGGGACAGCACGTCGGACCAATGCCCGCCGGTACCGTGGTGACGCGCCCCGGCACCATAATGGCCGCTGCCGACAGCTTCCGCATCCGGCTGTTCGGTCGTGGCGGACACGGCTCGAGCCCCGAGAACACCGTCGACCCCATCGTGATGGGCGCGGCCGTCGTCGGCCGGCTGCAGACCATCGTCGCGCGAGAAGTGGCCGCCGGAGACTCCGCGGTGGTCACTGTGGGCTCGTTCAACAGCGGCCACAAGGAGAACATCATCCCCAGTGAGGCCGAACTGAAGATCAACGTCCGCACGTTCGACGAGGCGGTGCGCGACAACGTCCTGCACGCGATCCACCGCATCGTCGACGGTGAGGCGACCGTGTCGGGCGCTCCCAAAGAACCCGAATACACTGCGCTGAACAACTTTCCGCTGACCGTCAACGACGCGGCGGCTACCGAGACGGTCGTCGATGCCCTGACCGGCGCGTTCGGACCCGACCGGGTGCAGGCCATGCTGCGGCCGCTGGCGGGCAGCGAGGACTTCGGCGTCTTCGGTGACGCCGCCGGCTGCCCGTCGGTGTTCTGGCACTTCGGCGGCACCGACCCGAAGCTGTTCGGCGACAACGACACCAAGGAAATCGGCGCACGCTCGGCACTGCCCGCGGCGGTGCCGACCAATCATTCCCCGTTCTTCGCCCCGATCATCGACCCCACGCTGCAGACCGGCATTCAAGCGTTGCTCGCGGCGGCGGCGGCGTGGAACTCACCTAATATGTAGCAGTTGAAGTGGGACGAGTAGGCCCCTGCTGCGCCGGAAACTCGCCGCGAGCGAGGTCGGTCACATGCGCCCGATCTGGTCGAAGGTAGGTGGCACTATCGCTTGGTGTCTTCTCGTCCAAGCGTCGTCATCTCCGGGATCAGCGCGGCCGCTGCGCGCGGAGGGATCGTCTTGGATCCCAAGCAGCAGGAACTCGTTGAACGGCTGGCTGACCTGGAGTCGCCGCTGCGCAGTCTGTCTGGATCACGGCGTGGTCTGTATATCCATGGACCGGCTGGGCGCGGCAAATCATGGTTGGCCGACGCGTTCTTCAACGCAGTGCCCACCTCGCGGAAGGCTCGCGTGCATTTCCATAGCTTCTTCGACGATCTGCACCGCCGTCTTCATGACCGTCGTGATGAGAGCCAGGCTTTGCAGCGGGCGATCGACGATGTCACGGGGCGAAGCCGTTTGCTGCTATTCGACGAGCTTCACGTGCACGATCCCGGAGACGCTCGACTCTTGACGCGGCTTCTCGACTACTTCTGCAAGCGCAGAATCACCGTGGTGGTCACGTCGAACTACGCTCCCGATTCATTGCTGCCAAACCCTATCTGGCACCACGTCTTCGAGCCCGGTATTGCGTTGATCAAAACGCATCTCGACATCTTCGAACTCACTGGGACAATTGACTACCGGACCGTCGAGCACAGCCACGATCGGGGATTCGCTGCTGGTGAGTGGACCATAGCGGCTGATTCCATATCTGCCACCTCCGAGCCGGCATCGCTTGCTGTCCGAGATCGTCGGTTCCCGGTCCTCTCCGTGCGTCCCGGACAGCTGGTCGCCACCTTTGCTCAGCTCTGCGAGTCACCGGTATCGGCGATCGAGTATCTGCAGTGGGCGCGGACCTACCGACACTGGGTGATCTCTGAAATCCCGCGGTTCGACGACGCACACCCGGAGGCCCAGCAACGCTTCATCAATCTCGTTGACATCCTCGTGGAGACCGACGTCTGCGTCTCATTCGTCTCACCCCACAGGTTGACCGAGTTTCTCAGCTCAGCGACCAACGGTCGACCCGACGCGTTTCGCATGAGCAGCCGCATGCAGCTGCTCCGCAAGTAGCGACCACGTCGTTCAGCGAAATCGACTGTTGAACAGCGCAACTGGTAACAATGCGCCACCGAAGTCAGACGAGCTCGTTGCGGTGCCGCGCCGCAACTCGGACGCAGTCAGCCTAGCGGTACTCCGGATTCTGAAAATCGTAGCGGCACCCTGCATCCCAGCCCGAGCGGATATTGCCATACACAGGGATCCCGCCGGCATCCTTGAGCACGCGGGCGAGGTGAATCAGGTTCCACGTCATGAAAGTGGTGTTGCGATTGGTGAAATCGTTGTCCGGACCACCCGAGCCGGGATCGAGGTAAGAAGGCCCCGGACCAGCCTCACCGATCCAGCCGGCGTCGGCCTGCGGCGGGATCGTGTAGCCGATGTGCTGCAGGGTGTACAGCACATTCTGC
Source organism: Gordonia sp. CPCC 205515 (assembly GCF_048537925.1). Lineage (NCBI taxonomy): Bacteria > Bacillati > Actinomycetota > Actinomycetes > Mycobacteriales > Gordoniaceae > Gordonia > Gordonia sp. CPCC 205515. The sequence goes on from NZ_JBCLVJ010000008.1 coordinate 643,417, forward strand.
GCACAATGCTTGACGCCGTCCTCGTTGCCGGTGATCAGACACCCACCGACCCGGCCGTAATACAGGTACTGCCCGGCATCATTGAGGAGATGCGATCCACCATAGAGCCGTTCATGCACCTTCTTCATCACCGAACTGTTGTCGCCCAACCAGATTGGACCGGCCAAGACGAGGATTTCCGACGCGAGCACCTTTTCGAAGATCTCGGGCCAGTCATCGGTCGCCGCGCCGTGTTCACGCATATCGGGCCAGACTCCGGTGGCAATGTCGTGGTCGACGGCCCGGATGACCTCCACGTCAACGCCCTGCGCGGCCATGATCCGTGTGCTGATGTCGATCAGCCCCTGAGTGTTACTCACCTCGGGCGACGGCTTCAACGTGCAGTTGATGACCAGCGCCCGCAAGTCGCTGTAGTCGGCGGGCGGTTTCGGCTCGGACACAGTCGTCATTGTCCCGCTCTTAGGCGCGTGACATGCGGGTTTCGCGGAGACGACCTGCACATCTGTACACGTGATGCCCGCTGCAGGTCTCGGATGCCGTCACGTTCGGACCGATCCCGTGACGAAGGCGTCGAGTTGACGTAGGGATGAGGTCATCCCATCCTCGTGATCCCGGGCGGCGATGCCCCGCGGCACGTTCTCGGCGGTGATCTGTACACGCGTACCATTCTCGACGGCGGAGACCGACCAGGTCATCGTCATCGTGCCGGCGAACGATGGATCGTCCGACTCGAAATCGATCGCCTGAACCACCCGGTCATCAGGCACGATCTCGAGAAAACGTGCCTGCACCACATCGGAATCGACGCTGGATTTGCCACCCGACGCGGGGGCGTCGTCGTAGGTCAGCGTCAACCGATATGCCCCGCCGCTGCGGGCATCGAAGTGCGCGAAGTGCCCCGTCATACCCGCGGGCGGAAGCCATTCGACGAGTGCGTCCTGATCGACGAGAGCCGCGAACACGCGTGTCAGCGGTGCTCGGACCACCAGCGATGCGACGTCGGTTCGGCCGGATCGGTTGGTGCGCTCCGGTTCACGCCACGGCCGTGGATCACGCCCGGTGATCGCCACAGTTCGTTCGAGCAGGTCGACGTCGTCGAGCGCGACCTGAGTACCCCACAGAGCCGGAACCGGGGCGTCGGGGACGAACACCGCCACGTGATCGTGGCACGCCGCGACCAGCTCCGCGGGCGGGTCGAAGGGTTGACCGGTCGCGACGGCGAGATCCCATCCATGGACGATCACCTCGGTCAGGACGATGCGACCCCAAACGGCGTTGCTGAGTGCGAGCCCGCCGTTGTCGGTATCACCCACCCAGGGGTCGGGGACCGCCCACGCGCGACCGAGTCCCAGCACGTGTTCGGCCACGAGTCGACGCTCGGCGGGGGTTCGCACGGCATCAATCCGGTCGACATCGAGTTGGGCTCCGGCCATCTCGGTGAACCCGGTGGCGAACTCCTCGACATGCTCGAGCAGTCCGGCGACGTCGTAGTCGGCGCACGGCGTCGGCGCGGCCAGGACGTCGTCGGACACCGACTCCACCAGTCGGCTCAGGTCCGCGCATGCGTCGCGGAAATCGATGACATCGCTCAGTCGTCTCACTCCCATGATGAGACTGACTTGGGGAGGACGGGAAACTCACCGCACCGCGGTGCTCCGACGGTTCATAAAATCCGGCCGCCCCTTCGGCAGAATGGGGTGATGCCGTACGGATTCGACATCGATGATGCGTTGCACCACCAGCTGCGCACGCCAGTCCCTCCGGACGTGCTGGCGTGGGTTGAGCGTGAGACAAGGCATCGGGTCGTTGCGCAGCGGCCTTTGCAAGGCGGCCAATCCACCGCGATTCACCGACTCGTGCTTGATGGCCAAGACGACGTCGTTTTGCAGCGATTCGTCTTGGACTGGATCTCCGAAGAACCGTGGGCTCCGGCCAACGAGACCCTGGTCCTGGGCCTGCTAGCCGACACGGCAGTGCCAGCGCCCCACATCATTGCCGCAGACCTGGACGGGCAAGACACGGGTGCGCCCACGATACTCATGACCGCACTCCCGGGCACCCCCATGTGGGATCCACCAGAGTTGGACCCCTGGTTGGATGCCACGGTCGCGGTCATGATGACCATCCACTCCACACCGGCACCCCAGCAATTGCGTCCATGGGAGCCCTATGCGCCAGAGAACGCGCCGCCACCGTGGACTCGCCACCGCTGGGCATGGGACGTCGCGTTGGCTGCTTACCACGATGAACGCCCCAGCCACGACCGGGTGTTCTCACATCGAGATTTCCATCCCGGCAACATCCTTTGGCGGCGCAACGTCATATCCGGCGTGGTCGATTGGGTTTCATCGTGCGCAGGCCCCGTCGAGGAGGATGTCGCGCACTTCCGTGTGAACCTAGCGATACACCACGGACAAATCGTCGCCGACCGCTTCCTGCAGCGCTGGATGCACGCCAGCGGCCAGGTCGAATACCACCCCTATTGGGATCTGCTGACTGCAGTGTCCATGGCCGGCGACGTCCCTGACTATCACCTCGACGAATTCGTCGCAGCGGCCTCCGGCCGACTCTGACGACCGAACACGTCACCACCCGAACCGGATGCCCCCGTGGGGTATTCACAAGTATCGACAGTTTCTCCCGATTGGTCGAATGTCTGGCATTGGGCGACCAGCCACGACGACGCCGACGACACCAGCCTGGCTGTGAAAGTACCGTCGGCCGCTCTCCATGCCATACCTGGCAGCTTTCATCCGACGCTCGGGTTTGTCGTTGTTGAGTTAGACCAGTGGCGTAATTATGGTGTGCCACAACATTCTCTGGATCGCCGCTACCAGTAGCGTCACCGCTGTCGTCTACCAGCCGGTGCCCAAGAACTCGGCGACCTCGGTGTCGAAACGTTGCGGTTGCTCGAAATTGATCAAGTGCCCACAGTCGTCGAACACCGACAGTGCGGCTTCGGGGATGCGGTCGGCCAGGTCCACGATGTCGGCACGTGGGATCAGGTGGTCCTGGCCCCCACCGAGGACCAACGTCGGTGCGGTAATGTGGGCCGCGGCCTCGCTTCCGTCGAACTAGAGACAGAAGAAGAGCGCGAACGAGAGGGACAGTGGCGACTCCTGGGCCTCCTGCGTGGCACCGATCTCCCTCGAGTTCCGTTGCCGGGCAACGGGGAGCCAGGCGATATCATTCCGTTGGGACATCTGCTTCGTGCCGAGTTCAACGGCACCCTCCATCGGTCGACTTCGGCACGCGACTCCACGACGTTGCCTATGCGGTCGCGGCCTCCACGCAAATGACGCAGTCGGACAACGAGATCGGCAATCTTGACCCGGTGCGTCTGGTGGAAACCAGAGGGTGAGCCAATTGGCATCATCACTCAACGTATCGCTCACTCGCGCCCTTGATGCCGGGGTGAGAGCACCGCGGGTCGCTGGCGACGAGGTGTCTGGCGCGAATCCGAAGCAACGCAACACGTTGCACGACCGCCAGGTTGGCTATGGGTTGGCGGTCGCCGCGACACCGTCGTGGCCACCGACTGTGGGTCGATGGCAGTGCAGGACCTCACCGAGGTGATCAGCGAGGATGCGTGGCAATGCTCGGCGAATCGCTACCCACAATCAGTCTGCGGATCGCCGATCACGAGCACAAACACCCAGCCCAGCATGACGACGAGAACCGCCGCCGCAGATGCCGCCAGTCTGAGCCAGCGGTAGCGATCCATTTTGTGCCGCAACAGAATTATGCGAGCGATCATGAATACGCCACCGCAGAGCATCACCACACTGACGGAGCTGAGCAACCACTGCCAGCGGGCCGCGTCGGAAGCACGCTCGGCCACGCTCAGGCTCCGATCGCAGAAGTCGCCGCCGCCCTTGGTCAGGCCGAGCGCGACCATGCCCGCCAGGATTGCCAGAAATGGTGACGCGACGACGTAGACCCATGGCCAGAAGTCGGGTTGCGACGAACGTACCCGGGTGCCAGATGACGTCGGCGGGACCTGCCCGTCACAGTCACTCACTCGTGCTCATCCTCCTCAGCCGTAGCGCCGGCACCGAGTGTCAGATCCGGATTTAGCCGATAGTAGCGCAGCGCCGGGACCTGCAGACTCTTATGTTTGCGGACATTCGCACTTCTAAATATCCGGGCGAACACGAGAGTATCGGACGAGAATCTCGCTGTCCCGTAACTCTGCTGACCCGGGCCTCGGGGGACTGGTCAAGAACTGACCGGGTGCCCAGCGGTGCCTGTGTCACGGGTGATCGGACTGTCGTGAACTCAGTCCGGCGCAAATCCGCCGACGTCCATCGAGATCCAGATCAGCGCCAGCATCATGAACACGAGAGTGAAACCCACCATGAGAGCGCCGACGGCCCAGCGTCCACGCTGCCACCGCCAGAGCAGCAATCCTCCGAGACCACAGACGACCACCGGTGGCGTCGCCCAGACGAGCCAGTACACGATGGGCGGGCCGGGCAACGTCGATGCCCGCTCGTACGACGGAACAGCATAGGCACCCGGCAGGTCAGGAACCGTGACCAGCGCCCACACGGCCGAGTAGAAGGCCAGCACGCAACCGACGATGAAGGCCACCGCCGGGATCAGCACCGTCAGCGCTTCACGCACGATGTCCCATCGACGGACCCCAGCCCGCATGTTCGCGCCTTCCTGTCTCGCTCAGCATATCCGCCACCGTGCTTTGATCGGGCTATCCTGCTGTGGTGGCGGCAGTCCGAGCAGCATGGTGGATATTGGCCGGACTCGCAGCGGTATTCACCGTCTGGGAGGCCGGCCAACCCGTCGGTACCGTCTCGCTCTCATGTGCCAAGAGTGGCACGTTGTACGAGTCGGGCGTCCGCAGCGGAGCAACCTGTGACGACTCGATGATCGACGCGCTGGGGGTCTGGCCGCTGATTCAACTCGGTGTTCTGTTGGCGGTGGCGCCGGTGGTCGCCGCGGTGTGCATACGGGTCTGGGTGTCGTGGCTGGCGTGCGCCGCCCTCGCAGTGCTTGCCGGATTCGGCCTCGGGCACTGGGCAGGCTTCTGGATTCTACTGTTGCTCGCGGGTGCCCCCATGACTGTTGTTGCGCTGGTGATTTCGGCCGCACACCTTGGCGTGCAGGTGCGCCGTAACTCTCGGCAACCCGATACCGCACCCGTGTCCTGATCGGATCAGCATGGTGGACGGGTGCTGTCCTCGTTCAGCGTCCACCGCAAGTCCGTCCCACCACGCCCGGCAGGCAGGTCGAATGCGATGGCGCGCGTCGGGACGTTTGATCCGTGGTGACGACCAGACGACCCGTGATGGCCGATCCGCTTGCAGCACAACGGCCGGGTCCGACAACAGACGCAGCCACAGGCGGCTCGGCGGACGGCTTGGCTCGATCAGATCGTCGAGAAATGATCTGCGGTGGCGCGGGCTGGTTGCGCTGCCGAAACTGGACGATCTACGACGACACGACGCGGCCGAGATCGACGATTGAATGGTGCCGGAAATCGTCCTTTCGATGTGCTCGGACGACCTCGAGCCGTCCAACGTACAAGGGCTCGGCCGTGCCAGAAACGCGCCTGGTATTCGAGAAGGGCATGCGCCGTCACCCAATGAGATTCGGTGACGGCGCATGGCGTGGTCGACGGGTCCGGTCAATGCGCCTCTCGGCAAACGGCCGCTCGCAGCGGCAAATGGGGTGGGGCCCGGGGCAGAGAATCCGAACACCGTCGCGTACTGCAACTGCGCAGACTGGCTCGTTATTCCGGCGGCCGCACGCGCACCCTCGACGATCTCGAGCCGCAGCCCCGTCTCTCCGTCGGACGTAGCGAGATCTCGACCACCCGCGACGGCCGCAACAGTGATCCCGACTGCTGCCGTGCGGAATCCCTCCGGATTCGGCTTGCTGGCCGTGACGTCCTCGGCGGTGACCGCCACCGCCGCGTTCGACCACGGCGTGCGAGTCGACCAAGGTGCCGTCCATGTCGAGGAGAACCGCTCCGGCGTGAATCGTGATCGTGGGGTCACCGTGTCGGGTCGGCGTTGACTCCCGGTGGAACTGTCCGGGTGATGGCGGCATCGAGATCCACGGGTTCTGACCACGTCATCGGTTTGTCGGGGAGTCGGCGTAGTCCGCAGTCGGTGATCCAGTAGATGCCGTGTCGGTCTTTGGTCAGGTGCGGGTGTGCGGTGGCGACGGGATAGCTGGCCAGCGGCAGAGTCTGCGTGTCGAGCAGGGTAAGCAGCCAGAACTTACCGCGGGCGATGTCGTAGTCAGTGGGCCCGGGAAGCGGCCACCACGAACGCGGGTCGTTGCGGTGCGGGTTCGGGATGGGCGGATGGGTGACGATCCACGCCGTGTCACCGGCTTGGCCGGCGGCCAGCACACTGCGGCCCAATCTGATCGGCGTGCCGGCGCCGAGATCGTCGTGGATTGGAAACACCCAGTCGTCGAGCAAGATTCGGAGCGGGTGGGAGAACACCCGACTGGCGAGGAGTCCGTGCCGTCCATCGTTGGGCAGGGCTGGCCCTAGCGTCATCTGGCCGTCGGTGGTGATACGCAGGAGCCGCGTGTGCCGATGCGGGGAATGTGAATCGACAGCGACGATGAACGCGCCGCCGTGCACGATGACCGAACCCGGTGCGTAACCGGGGAGAATCGCGCCGATCTCGGTGCGCGCACCGCGCGACGATGCGAGGACGAGCCGCCATCCCGTATCGGAGATCTGCTCGACGTAGAGTGAGATGGCGTCGATCGTGGGTGACGGGCTGCCGGCGATCTGTCGAATCGGCAAGCCGTTGGTGCAGCTGAACGTGGTGTCGCCATCGGTGATCGTGCAGCCGGTTGGTGTGGCGCGGATGGTTCGCCCAGAAGCGACGGCACCCGAGAACAAGTACTCGGTGGCCGACTCATCGGTGATCAGCGCTGCGACGGGTAGTTTCTCGTCGACGACCCAGACACCCTGATCGCCCGCCGAAACAGATTGCGGCACAACGCGGGGGCGCGCCGGCCGCGGCGGGAGATCATCGAGATCAAGTTCGACGAGGACCCCGATCTCGCCGTAGACGACCGCGCCGGCCGTCACCGAACCATTGTGCAGTGCGTCCCGATCGAACCATCGCGGAGCTGTTGCAACATCTCGATACCGACGAGAGCCTGCCGGCATCGGCTCCCAGAAAGCACCTGCCGGAGCGTGAAACGGGATCGACACCACCTGAATTCGCTGGACACGACCACGGACCTCACTGTTTCCCCGATAGCTGATGGAATACCAATGGCAGAGATGACCGGTCAGAGTGACGGCCCCCGTCAGCGGGCGTTCGCCGCGCCATGTCGCTTGCCAACCGTCGCCGTGGAGATCGCCCGTCCAGTACCAGTGCTCGGGTGCCGACCGAGATGCTTGGGCGCGTCGCGGGTTGCGGTGCAGGTCGAGGACCGCGTGGACGGTCATCGATTCGGCGGGTCGTGCGGCACTCTCGGTGAAGTCGAGCACCAGTACGGAGATCGAACCGATTCGGGGAGGCGGGATGGCACCATCCTCGATCGCCAGTTCGTCAACGAAAACGGTGAGCGTACGGCGGCTCATGCGCCTTTCTGCAGGTTCGACACATCAGCAGAATAACAACTTGGGGATGCAGTCTGAATACTGTCGGTGCTGCTGCGCAGCTACTCGGTATCGAGGTCAACGAGCAAGAGTTCTTGGCGAAGCAGTCCTGTTTCGCCTTCGCGCGGTCGGTACCAGTGAAGCGTCTCGGGTGGTTGGGCCAGTTCGTAGAACCATTCGGTGCCGGCAATCGGTTCCGGCCTGGTGAACATGACCCGGGGGTCGGGGTTATCGATGTTGGCGCTTGGTCGGTGATCGACGACAATCGAAACCAGTTGGAGACGTACGACGGTTGCGATCACCGGATGGGATTCGGCGCGAGCTGTCGCACTGCCGACGGGTGGCCGGCCTGTTATGTGTACGGCACCGGTGAGAGTCAGCGTCTCAGGGACGTAACCGTATACCTGGCAATCGATTTGAACCGGGCCACGGCGCGCGATTGCCCTCAGCCGCTGATGCTTCTCACCGATGAGCTTCGGTGGCTGCACAATATCGGCGGGGCGTAGATCCGCTTCGAATCGCCAATCCGGTCGAAGACTTTCCACTGTGTGGCGTATCCATGGTTCCAGAACAGCCGCCATGCCGCGGTCTCACCGAGCTGAGGCGGCGGAGAGGATTCGTTGTATGCGCCGTGGTCGAAGGTGGCCGGCAGAATCAACGGGCGCCCCTGGTTGAGCCGCTGTCAGCGGCAAGGGCTATGGATCGTTGCGACGCCATACAGTGCACTGTAGGCCCGATCACCCGTGCCGGCGACAGTGCAGCCCGACCAGCTTGAGGGGTCTGCGGCTGATTGTTTCGCAACGAGGCTCGCTCATACGTGCGCTCGTCGCCGATGTGCTCGCCAGTGATGTCGACGTGACCATCGCGGCTGAGATCGCGCACCGAACCTCGATCCTGCCAATAGTTCTGGACGGGATCGGCGATGCGGTGATGCCGTCGTCGTGGGCGCAGATGGCCGAACAGATGGGCGCCACCCTCCACCACATCGATCCCGAGACCAATCTCCACGTGGCTCTTGTGAGCCGCACCGGCCACCTCACCCCGCCCGCGCAAGCCTTGGTGGCCGCAGCCACGACACACGTCGATGCGGCGTCGGACTAGGTCAACTGGTACTCATCACGATGGGCGTCGTAGAGCACCGGCAGGATGTCCTGGGTTCGCCCGGTCTCTTCGATATTGTGGCGAATCCAGTGCTCGGCAGAGCTTTTGCGGTAGACGAATGGTCGGATGGCGTGGTTGAAGATTACTCCTGCGGGGGAGGGGTCGAGTCCGATCAGTGTCTCGGCGTAGAAACGGACCCCGCCCTTCTCCTCGTGATACCGGTGGATGATCGTGCCCGCGGTGCGACCGTTGGCCTGGATATCGAACGAGAATTCCTCGTCGTCGAGCCTGGTGGTGAGCATGGGTTGATGAATCCGGTCGCGATAATCGTTGAACTGCTCATCGATGCGTGACAGCGCGCCGACCTGAAACCCCGAATTAGTCTGTCCGTCAACCGAAGTCAGAGGCGTCACGGCAATATGATCGCGGTGATGCCACAGGTGATAGAAACTGACCTCCGGGCCACTGAAGTCGACGCCATTCCAGGTGGTGGTCCGGGCGAGGTTTTGGAACCACCACTTGATCATCTCGGGTGTGACACCACGGATGACATCGTGCTCGATCTGCACCCGCACCCGACCCTGACGAATCGTGATGTCGACCCACTTGGCCGAGCTGACCGGTTTGAAGTCCAGGGTGCCTGCCGCCTCGAGGGCGGCGCGCGCCGCGAGTCGCCGGCGACGCAGGTCGTCGGTCGTCGCGCCACGCCACGACGCGGCGATCCGGTCGGTAACTTCCTTGGCGTCCAAGCTCATTGGGGTTTCCGCTTTCTCCGGTCGTTCGCTCACAAATCACCATTCGAGTACATGTGTCGGGACCGACTGAGATTGTGCTCGCGGTCAGACAGCGACGGCACTGTCTGAGGCAGCGACAATCCAGTTACTGAACTCGACTGCGAGGTGCCATCGGTGTGCCGCAACGTATGTCGATGGGAAGCGGCCCGGGAACTCGACGGTGAGCAGTGCTTCGAGTGCGCCGTCGTGGTCGCGGAACTGGTGGCGCACTCCGCCAACGGCACACCCATCGTCGAGCAAGGCGCGCCCGGCGAGCTGGATTGGATATGCCGGATCGATGGGCACGGTCAATCCGTCGACATCGCTGTAGTCGACGACGAATCGAGTGGCGGTCGGGCTGCCACCGGTGGTTTCGATGACTTCCTGCCGGCCGCCGCCCAACCCGCGCAGGAGGTAGTGGTCAGGGCATGCGCTGAGTCCGTTCTCGTCGGAGGACTCCGCCAGCGCGCTGAACCACGACGCGAAGTGCTCGGCCGAATACCCCGGGACCCGCAGCCGCACAACGCTGTGCCTCGTTCGGCCCTTGCTCATCGCAACCGTCATTCGCGCAATCCGTTCCGACATCACGAGCTCGTTCTTGAGCATCGCATGCACTCCGCCCGCGCCAAGACGAACCTTCATGGCGGCCAGCGTGGATCGCTGTGTGGTCAGAGGCTGACTCAGAACATCGTCGATCGTGCGATCCGCGAGCACTTCGGCCATACCCTGAATGCCCAAACGCCTGCGGAATTTCTTCAGCACCGTCCTGGTGCGCTTGGCCTCCCACCGCCTGAGTTCGGCGGTGGCAATTTCGTCACCGCTGATGAATGCCTGAATGTCGTTGGTAGTGACCATTTATGCTCCTTGGATGCTGGGTAATGCACACCCAGGGTGGCGATTCTGTCTCTGTGGGCGCGTAGGTGAGGCGCGGGTCCAGTAATTGCGGGCACCGACCCTCGTCGATCTGTCCCAGGCCGGTTGTGACTAATGCGAGCACGTCACGCGTTAATGCGACTATAGAGACGCGAGTCACAAAGCGCAAGAGTTGCCGATGTGCCGGTTGCGCCGTCCTGACATGCGCGTTTACGATCAAACGCAAGTATCAGTCGTGTTAGTGGCCGCGTGTGTACGGCCGTGAAGTCGGCACTGCGAGGGGTGAGGCATTGACAGACACACCACGACGCCGCACGGGCGGCCGATCAGCACGGGTACGGCAAGCAGTGATCGAGGCGACGTTGACTGTCATGGCCGACAAGGGCATGGCCGAGTTTTCCATCGCCGACGTCGCCACACGCTCCGGTGTCCACGAATCATCGATCTATCGCCGTTGGGGCACCCGCGATGCCCTGATCGTCGAGACCTTGCTCGACAACAGCGAAATGCTGATTCCGGTGCCCGACACCGGAGCGGTGCGCACAGACCTGACCGCGCTGGTCACCGAGATCATCGCCTACCTCTCCACCGACCGAGGGCGCGCACTCAACCAGGTTCTCGCCGCCGGTGGCGACGACTCCCGCTGGGCCGCAGTGCGACTCGAGTTCTGGAGCACACGACTAGCCCGGACTCGCCCCATCATCGAGCGGGCCATCGCCCGTGGGGAGATCGCCGCGGACGCCGATCCGCAACTGATCCTTGAAACCCTCATCGCCCCACTGCAGTTCCGCGCATTGATCGTCCGAGAACCCTTCGACACGCACTTCGCCGCCGCCCTGGTCGACCTCGTCCTCGACGGAGTCGGCATCAGCGCCCCACCCAGCTGATCGAGCCGACACCCGCCGAGACGCCCAGGTAGAAACCGGAACCTTTCTGCGGACGTCATCGGCGCAGAGTGACCTTGTCGAGCGCGGCCTTCACCCTGCCGGCGAAACCGCGCCTCGTCCGTCCCTCCGGGACAGACGGGCGCGGTTCACATTCCGGTGGAGATCGATTGGGCGGACGCCTCAGCGGTGGGTCGCACCGACCGCTTCGCTGGACACGGATGCAAAAGCGTTGCCGCTGATGGTGTTCACGATATCCCGCCACAGCGGCCGGGGGAGTGAGTGACCCATTCCAGGGTAGATGGTCAGTGTTGAGGTCGGCAGGGTCGCGTGCAACTCGTGGGCGGCGGAGGGATCAATGAGGCGGTCCTCGCTGCCGTGGATGATGGCGGTCGGAATGCCGACATGCCGCAGGTCGTCGAGACGGTCCGGTGACGAGGCGATGGCCGCGTATTGGCGGTCGGTGGCGTCGAGGTCATTGTCGCGGTCGAACATCTCCGAACCTAGGCGGCGGAGCCAATCTTCGTCATGCGGGTATTGGGCTGACGCGCAGGGTGATTCGTTGAGTAGGTAGCGGGCAACAGCTTCGGTTCTGGTGCTGGCGTCGGGAAGATCTGCGCGTTCGGCAGCGACGTCACTGCGGATGTGTGCGGTGTTGGCGGCGGTGTAGATCAGGGCCAGGGAGCGCACCCGGTCGGGGTGGGAGATGGCGATCTGCTGGGCGATCATGCCACCCATCGATTGCCCGACAATGTGCGCCGAGGTGATATCGAGGGCGCTGAGCAATCCGACGCTGTCGGCAGCCATGTCGGCGAGGTTGTAGCCGCCGTAAGGAAACTTGTCGGACAGACCGATATCACGATTGTCGTGCCGGAGGACATAGTAGCCTGCGTCGGCGAGTAGTTCGCAGAGTTCGTGATGCCAGCCTAGATAGTGGGCCCCGAGCCCCTGGATCAGCAGCATCGGCGGGTCGGTGGGATCCCCGAACGTGTCATAGGCGATGCGCACGCCCGAGTCGGTACGGATGACGTTGTTGGACATGGTATTTCCTTTTCTGAGGGTAGTGGATCAACGAACGGATCGGACACGCATGATCAGGACGCCGGAGATCACCGCACATACTGCGCCGAAGCAGTACAGCGCGATGTAGCCCCCGAGCCAGGTGATCAACGCTCCGGCGATCACCGAGGACAGGATCTGGGGCAATCCGGTGGCGACCGCCAGGATGCCGAAGTCGCGGCCCTCATTGGCTTTGTCGGGCAACACCAGTGACATCACGGCGAGGTCGACGGCAAAGTAGATCCCGACAAAAGCTCCCGACAAGATGGAGTAGATGATCATGCCGGGCCAGGTCGGCATCAGAATCGGCACGAGCATCGACAGGCCCATGCCGGCCGCACTGACACCGACGAACAGTTTGCGCCGATCGAGTCGATCGGCCAACCAGCCGGCGGCGGTGGCGATCACGGTCCAGGTGACCACCGAGATCGTCGACAGGGTGCTCACCGCGATGGCGACGTTGCCGCCGGGCAGGTTCTGGGCGCCGATGTAGTCCTGCATGGTGTAAAAGAGGTAACCGCTGACCGTGAAATAGGAGAGGAACAGGGCCGCACGGCTGAAGAACGCGAACCGGAAATCCCGCGCCCCGAACGCGGCGAAGAATGCGGCGACGGTGTCGCGCCGACGACCTGTTGACGGGTCTACCGCGCTGCGGGCAAACTCGCGTGAGGACCCTTCCGGTGCGCCCGCCACGAGCAGCAGGCTCGCCGCGAGAAACAGACCTCCGACGATCGCGTAGCCTGCGACCTGGCTGACGCGACTAACCAGGTTGACGGCGAACAAGATGCCCAACGGTGTGCCCAGACCGATCACAGCCGAGGCGACACCACGCCGGTCGACGGGGACACGGTCGGGCAGGATCGCCGAGATCGCGCCCTGGTAGAAGTTGGCGACAAACCACAGCGCCATGTAGCTCAACGCCAGTGCCGGCAGGCTGGTGCTCAGGCCCATCGCGACCATGAGGACTGCCGAGCACGCCGACATGATCACGATCCACGGCGTGCGGCGGCCAAATCGAGACCGAGTCCGGTCCGAGACAGCACCGCCGACCGGCAACGCGATCATCGATGCGATCGCCGCGAGAGTGGTCAGCAGCGCCAGGTTGCCGACCTTGCTCGCCGGGTCGATGTGTTCGATCTGGGCGGGCAGCAGGATCTGCTGGATGCCCTGAAACAGACCGTACATGGCGGTCGTCGCCGGCAGCAGTAGGGCCAGCAGACGCCGCAGGGGCACCCGGTCGGTCAGCGGTGAGACCGCCGACTCCGTATTGATCAGCGCTTCAGTCATGGCTCTCCGTGGTGTCTGTCGACGAGTAGGACGAGGGTGACCCCCATCACCTAATACGTATTAGGTGATGGGGACTGTACGGTACTGATACGGCAGTGGGCAATAGGCAATCGCAGAAAGGTCGCGGCGTGAAACGGGTGACCAGCAAGGATGTGGCGCGAGCCGCCGGGGTATCGCAGACGACAGTGAGCTTCGTTTTCAACGGCCGTGACGATCAGGGCATCTCGACCGATACCCGCGATCACGTGCTCGCCACCGCCGCCGCGTTGGGCTACGTGCCCTCGGCTGCGGCGCGGTCGCTGCGCATGGGCAGCAGCGAGGTGGTGCTGTGCCTACTGCCGGATCTGTCAATCTCCCAGGAGACCGAGGAGTTCAAGGTCGAACTGAGTCGCTCACTGGCCGAGGCATCGTTGACCTGTGTGTATCTTCACCTGGCCGGCAATCGTCATCCTCTCGCCGAGCTCTGGAGGCAGGTCCATCCGGCGGTCATCGTCACCTTTGGGCAGCTGAGTTCCGCGGACGCTGATGCGATCCGGCACGCGGGAATCGGACTGATCGAGGACATCCTCGGCCACGACAGTGACGACCTCATCGGCATTGATCAGCGCGAACTCGGACGCATGCAGGTCCGCTACCTCGCGGCGGCCGGGCACCGGTGCATCGCCTACGGCGCGAGCACCGACCGCCGCGAAGCCCCCTTCTGTCGGCCACGACTGGACGGAGCCCGCGAGGCGGGCGGCGAACAGGGCCTGCCGCCGATCATCGAAACGCCAGTGGGCGATCGAGCATCGGCGGCGTCGGCTATCGACGATTGGCACCGCACCGGGGTCACCGCGATTGCGGCCTTCAATGACCTCACCGCGCTGCGCATTATCGCGCAGTGCCGCGACCAGAGCATCAGCGTGCCCGGCGACCTGGCGGTGATGGGCATCGACAACCTGCCCATCGCCGAGCTCAGTGTGCCTGCGCTGACAACGATTTCGATGAATCTGGCCGCGGCGGCGCGACGGCTTGCGTGCGCAGTCGTGGAACTTCTCGGCCGCGACCTGCCCACCGCGTTGCGACAGCCGACCGATCACGACACCTTCAGAATCGTTGCCCGCGAATCGGTATGAGCGGACACGACTACGCCGGTTAGCGATCTCGAACGCGTCAGTCTGGTGCCGATGGAAGGTGATCTCGGGTACCGACGTCGTCCTCGTCTTTGCGAGCCCTGAAGATGTTCGCGGCTTCCGGGTGGAGGGCACTGTGAATCAATCTTCTTCTTTTTCTCCTGTCCGATCCGAATTAAACCGAGAGTAGCGCAGCACCGTGACCTGCAGACTCTCATGTTTTATCGGACTTTCGCAGCGCCCCAAATAGCATAATTATTCGAAGCCAATACAGATTGCCGATACCTTTGGATTCCACTCGAATATTTCATTTGAAATATGAACTAGAACATCCGCTCCCGACAAATTGAGCGAGAATTGTCATTTGCCACCGCTATGGGACCACCTGGATTGCCACGAGCATGGGACCACCTTGGCGCGCTACTGAGGATGCTCCGCCGGGTCTGGTCGGTCAAGTCCGGGGCGGTGTCGCTGTCGGTAGGACGGGCCTTCGATGACCAGGGTGTGGGCGCGTGAGGTGAGGCGGTCGATGGCTGATTGGGCGAGCAGCGCGTCGGCGGTCATTGTCAGCCACTCAGCAGGTTCCCGGTTCGAGGTGACGATCGTGGTCTTGGCTTGATGTCGTTCGACGACGAGTTCGTAGAAGTCGTTGGTTTCGGTCGCGTCGAGCGGGCGAAGTGCGAAGTCGTCGATGACCAGGACGTCGACGGCGGTGATGCGGCGTAGTTCAGCGTCGACACTGTTGTCGAGGCGGGCGGCTTTGAGGCGGTGGAACAGTTTGTCCGCGCGGGCGAACAGTACGGTTTTGCGGCGGCCGATAGCCATGTGGCCCAATGCATTTGCCAAGTGTGTTTTGCCTACTCCGACTGGGCCGAGGAGGATCGCCGAGTGGCCGGCGTCGATGAACCGCAGGGTGGTGAGATCCTCGAGCAGGGTGCGGTCGTAGCGTAAATCGTCTGCCGCGCACCAGGTGTCGATCCTCATGGCGGGGTCGAGTCCGGCTTTCGCCGAGCGCCGCGCGGCGGAGCTGGACTCGCGGCGCGAGACCTCGTCGGCGAGCAACTGCTGTAGGAACGTCAGGTGTGAGGTCTTGTGTTGGCGTGCCAGGGCGGCGCGTTGGGGCAGGGTGTCGGCTAGTACTACAGCCGTAGATCGCGGTTCGTGAGAATCTTGCGGCGTGTTTGCGCAGGTTAGGGCGGTTGTCGGGGCATGATTCGGAATTTG